>QCCO01000049.1 GCA_003278895.1 Prochlorococcus sp. AG-347-L19 | reverse complement strand
GTCATAGAAAAGCTTAATTGAATTTTCTGAGCTTTTCAAAGATACTAGTTTTTCAATTTCTCTTAATGATCTAGTTGGGATAGTTACCGATAAATCATCAACATTTGAAGATAAAATTTCTTTATTTTCAATATGTTCTTCATTACCAATTAAAGCAACAGCTAATCTATGGCCATCTGTAGAAGCAGACTCTAAATAGTTAGGTTTGAAGGTAAAATTGACACCTGTGAGTAATTGCTTTGAATCATCATTACTACTGGCAAAAATGGTAAATTTTAAAGCCTTTAAAAAAGAACTAGGATCAATATTCAAAGAAGTACCGCTTTCAACAAATGGTAAATTAGGATATTCATCAGAGGGGATCCCTTTTAGATTAAAAGAACCTCTGTCACTTTTTATTAGGATATTATCTGAATTCTCGTCTACTTCTAGAGACACAGGAGTTTCATTAGGTAGTTTATTTACTATTTCGGATAAAAGTTTTGAAGGTATAGTAATAGCTCCACTATTTATAACAGTTCCATCAAAAGAAGTTTGAATTCCTAAATTTAAATCAAATCCTGTGACGCTAATTTTATTAGTCCCTTCGTCAGCTGTTAAAAGTATGTTTGCAAGAATTGGATGCGTTGGCCTTGAAGCAACTGCCTTGCTTACTAGTTGTATAGCATTATTTAATTCATTTTGATTACAAATAATTTCCATCAGAATTTGGAACTTTTTACAAATACAATATACTTTTTTCGTAAATTAAATTCAATAAATTTATTTTTTACTTTTTTCTAATTAAAAAAATAAAATAAAATAAAAATTTAGTAGTAGTAGTTCTTGTGGGAACTGTGGAATTCTTACATTAAATAGCTTTGCTACATAGCTTATAGAGAAAAGAATATGTGTAAAAAAATTTTCATTTGTTGAATTTTTTTTTCTTTTTTTGATAATTTTAAATTTATTCAACAAATAGAATTTCTTATTATGTATTTTTCAACAAATGAGGTTTGTTTTTTAATTGATTTCCACAGACACTTTTTTTTTTGGACTTTAATATCCTAAGATTTTAGTTATATTTTTTAATGAAGGTTCAATATTTTTACTAAAAATAGCATCGTTGTTTTTTATAGCGCAATCAGGATCTTTTAAGCCATTTCCAGTCAGAACACAAACAATAGTCGATTCTTTCTGAATTCTATTTTTATTTTTAATCAGTCCAGCAACTGATGCTGCACTAGCAGGTTCACAAAAAACCCCCTCTTTGGCGAGAATTTTATAAGCATCGATTATTTCTTCATCTGTAACTGACTGAAAATTTCCTTTACTCTCTTTTCTTACTTTTTTTGCTTTTTCTCTATTTACAGGATTTCCAATTCTTATTGCAGTTGCAATAGTTTCTGGATCCTTAACTATTATATTTTTTACTAATGGAGCAGAGCCTTCGGATTGAAAACCCATCATTATTGGTAATTTCAAATTTCTTTTTATTTTTGAATATTCTTTAAATCCCATCCAATATGCAGTGATATTTCCTGCATTGCCCATTGGAATACAAAGCCAATCAGGAGCATGACCTAAATCATCAACAATTTCAAAAGCTGCCGTTTTTTGTCCTTGTATTCGATATGGATTAATAGAATTAACAAGCTCTATAGGATGTTCTGAGGATAAATCTCTAACAATTTCAAGAGCCTTATCAAAGTTTCCATTAATAGATATTATCTCAGCGCCATACATTAATGCTTGCGCAAGCTTTCCTTGTGCAACGAATCCTTCTGGTATTAAAACATAAGGTTTTAATCCTCCTCTCGATGCATATGCTGCAGCTGCAGCAGAGGTATTTCCAGTACTAGCACAAATAACTGCTTCACGTCCTTCTTCTTTTGCTTTGCTAATTGCCATAGTCATACCACGATCTTTAAAAGATCCTGTTGGATTAAGGCCATCATATTTTAAAAAAACTTTTGTTCCATTTCCAATTAAGTTGCTAATTGATTCGCTTAAAATCAATGGTGTATTTCCTTCATTCAGCGAAACAATAGGAGTTTTCTTTGTAA
>QCCO01000048.1 GCA_003278895.1 Prochlorococcus sp. AG-347-L19 | reverse complement strand
TTCCAGAACCACTATCAATAGCTATATCAAGTGAATCTTCACCTGTGAAACTTGTTGATAAACCAATGTTGAATTGAAAGTCAAAAGTTGTTGATTCGCTAGTTGAATCACCGTCAATAGAACCTATAACTGAGTCAACGCTAAATGATGCAGCAGTTGTTTCTGAAAAACCACCATCAAAGCTATCACTATCAACTAAACCTTCTCCACCAGCGAGTAAAGAGTTATGATTTGGTTCATCATTTACAAAAGCATTAGCGAGGTCAATCTGCTCTAAATTAGAATATTTTGAGATATCATTTAAGTCTGCCTCGCCAGCAAACGTTGAAAGTGGTGCTAGCAGACCAATTGCTGCTGGCGCTACTAACAAGCTTTTAAAAAGCTTCATAAAAATTCCTCACACATTTTAAGGTATTTTAAAGGTAAACTATTTGCCTAGAATTGACAACCTCCAGTAGACAAAATTCGAGCCGGCTATTATTTAAAACACTCTCTTCACTTTCAAATCTTTTCTCCAAGAATTTTATTTGTTTTAATAATTTCAATTGCAGGTTCCAAAAGTTCCTTATATTTTTTCCAAATTCCTATAGAAGAAGAATAAATTTTCTTTCTTATTTGAGCGCTACTTGCAGTGTATACATTTCTTTTATTTTGATGTGGCGAGAGATATTTTTCGTCCCAATCCCAATCAAGCCAACTTATTATCTTAGGAATAACAACATTAGGATTTTGAATTAAGTTCTCATAGTAATAATCATAGATATTTTCACCATATTTGGTCTTATATTCCTCCATAGTTTCAAAATAGTGTATATATAAACTAGCGATATCAGGCAAAGAGAAAGAGAAAGACTGATTTAAAAAGTTTGCTCTGTATATCGATAAAATGTTATCAAGAGGGTTTCTTATGCAATTTATTATTTTTGCTTTAGGGAAAAGATTAGAAATAATGGCACAGTACATATAATTAAATAAACTTTTGTCGGTGTATATGATGGAAGATTTAAATTGATTAATAACTTTTTTTTCGTATAAGTCATAAATATCCTCAATATCTTTAGCTTCCTTGATGGATTCCTCTAAAAAGTTAACCTCACCCATATCAGTTACTTCAGGATTTAAACTCAATATGTTTTCCAGTAAAGTGCTCCCGGACCTTGGCATCCCAACAATAAAGAGATAATTTGAAGAATTCTTGAGATGTTCATTTTTTGAATTTTTGATTTTTAGTGATCTATAAAATTCAGTATGTTTTATCTTCAGACTTAAGTCAGATTTTTTATACTTAAGGCTTTCGTCGTTGGCGATTTTAAGATAATTTGCACTTTCTTTAAATTTTCCTTGTTTGTGAAGCAAATTTGAGATTGCGAAAGCTGCGTAGATCTTTGAGTTTGGATTGAGGCTTTCTAGTTTTGTATTTAATAAAAAATTTAATTCATTTTTATGATTTTTAAAATCATAAATCCCAGACAATTCATAAAAACTATTAAAGTCAAATTTATTTTTCGAAATAATAAATAAATTAGTCTCAGTAGCAAGTTCAAGCTGTCCTGAATTTCTATAGAAACTTGCTAAATTCCTGTAAAAAGGAATGAAATTAGGAGATAAATTAATTCCCTTTTTTAGTATTTTTATGCTTTTACTTAATTGATTCTTATGGTTATAAAGAACACTTAGATTTAAATACGCCAATTCCAATTTTTGATATTTTTTGATTAATTTCAAAAGAATAATTTCTGCTTCTTCGTAGTTCCTTTTTTTTAGGAATGCATCGGCTAGGAGAATGTTAACTCTTATATCTTTGTTATTATCCTTTTTAATTCTATTGTTATTTTTTAGATCCTCTAAAATGAATAAAGCTTCATCAATTTTGAATTTATTAATATAAATCTCAGACTTTAAAAGTTTATAAATATCATTATTATTCGATGTTCTAATAGCTTTATCTATAAAATTTAATGCATAATCAAAGTTTCTCGAAGCAAAGTACAAAAGGGAAAAGTTATAAAGTAAATCACCATGATTAGGGTCAATTTTTATTGCCTTAAAAAGTACTTTTTCTGCATCTATAAATTTATTCTCAATTTTTAAAATTTCGGCCAATAAAATATATGGATTAATTGATGATGGGAATTTATTAATTAAATTGAGAAAGACTCTTTTTGCTAAATTAAAATTTTTTAAATCTATACAAAACAAACCGTAAGCATAGAGTAAATCAAAAGAATCATTGTTTGATTTTAATAACTCTTGAAAGATCTGATTTGCCCCTAAAGAATTTCCCGCTCTTTGTTTTATTTTCGCTTCTTCAATTTTTTTTAATTAATCAATCTTTTTCAATATATTTAA
>QCCO01000047.1 GCA_003278895.1 Prochlorococcus sp. AG-347-L19 | reverse complement strand
CGTTGATAATTTTTAAAATTTGAAGACAATGCGCAAGTATTCTTAAATGATGTTTCTGCATCATAGGTAGATCAAGATTATCAATTTCTTGAATAGTTTCTATGTTTAATGGGTTAGACAAGGGATCAAGATGATTAGACATTAATTTTTAGTTTTAATAAAGGAAAAAAACTCAATATTGGGGGTATCTTTCGTTAGAGTATATAAAGCTAATTGTAATAAGTTATTTTTGATAACATGGTCAACGAAAATTTAGTTCAAGATGTAGTAAAAGAGCCTTACAAATATGGTTTCGTTACTGATATTGAAACTGAAAAAATAGAAAAGGGATTAAATGAGGATATCATAAAAATAATTTCACAGAAAAAAGAAGAGCCAAAATTTCTTCTTGATTTTAGATTAAAAGCCTTTAAAAAATGGCAAAAAATGAAAGAGCCTGATTGGGCAGCATTAGGATATAAAAAAATTGATTATCAAGATATTATTTATTACTCTGCTCCTAAGCAAAAAGAGAAAATTTCTAGCTTAGATGAAGTTGATCCCAAACTTCTTGAGACTTTTGACAAATTAGGAATACCCCTTACGGAGCAAAAAAAACTCACAAATGTAGCAGTAGATGCTGTCTTTGATAGCGTTTCTATAGCCACAACTTTTAGAGAAGAACTTGCTGAACATGGAGTTATATTCTGCTCAATTAGTGAAGCAGTAAAAAATCACGCGGATTTGATTGAAAAATATTTAGGTACAGTAGTTCCAGCTAGTGATAATTATTTTGCAGCACTAAATTCTGCAGTTTTTAGTGATGGTTCTTTTGTTTATATCCCAAAAGGTGTTACCTGCCCTATGGATCTATCTTCTTACTTCAGAATTAATAGTGGAGATTCAGGACAATTCGAAAGAACACTAATCATTGCTGAAGAATCAAGTTCTGTGAGTTATCTCGAAGGTTGTACAGCTCCAATGTTTGATACAAATACCCTACATGCAGCAGTTGTAGAGCTTATAGCATTAGACGACGCCTCAATAAAATATTCAACAGTGCAAAATTGGTATGCTGGTGATGAAGAAGGTATTGGCGGAATTTTTAATTTTGTCACCAAGAGAGGAAAATGTTTAGGTAAGAGAAGTAAAATTAGCTGGTCTCAAGTTGAAACAGGTTCTGCAATTACATGGAAATATCCTAGCTGTCTTCTTTTAGGGGAAGAATCTGTAGGAGAATTTTATTCAGTGGCTCTCACCAATAATCTTCAACAAGCAGATACAGGCACAAAAATGATCCATATTGGACCTAAGACTAAATCAACTATTGTTAGCAAGGGTATTAGTGCAGGTAACTCAAAAAATAGCTATAGAGGTCTTGTCAAAATGGGGACAAAAGCTACAGGATCAAGAAATTACAGTCAATGTGATTCAATGTTAATAGGGGATCAAGCTTCTGCAAATACATTCCCTTACATCAAATCTCAACAACCCAATTCTGAAATTGAGCATGAAGCAAGCACATGTAGAATCTCAGAAGACCAACTTTTTTATCTCCAAAGCAGAGGTATAGAATTTGAGGAGGCCGTATCTATGATGGTCAGCGGTTTTTGCAGAGATGTATTTAATCAATTACCTATGGAATTTGCTGCTGAAGCAGATAAGTTACTGGCACTTAAACTAGAGGGATCAGTAGGTTAATTAATCAATTTCTAAACTGAAATGCAAAGTAAAATGAAAGAATCAGATCCAATTTTAGAAGTTGAAAATCTCTCTGCATCTACTGATAATCTTCCAATTTTAAAAGGGGTTTCACTTACTGTCTATCCTGGAGAAATCCATGCCATTATGGGAAGAAATGGATGTGGCAAAAGTACTCTTTCGAAAATCATTGCAGGACATCCCTCGTATAATATTACAAATGGAGAAATAAAATTTTTAGGTGAAAACATCAACTCCCTTGAACCTGAAGAGAGATCTCAATCAGGAATTTTTCTTGGTTTCCAATATCCAATTGAGATTCCAGGTGTAAGTAATCTTGAGTTTCTTAGAGTTTCAACTAATGCTAGAAGGAAATTCCTCAACAAAGAAGAATTAGATACTTTTGATTTTGAAGAATTAGTTAAAGAAAAGTTAGAAATTGTGAAAATGGATCACGCATTCCTATCAAGGAGTGTAAATCAAGGCTTTTCAGGAGGTGAAAAAAAAAGAAATGAGATTCTGCAAATGGCTTTACTTGAGCCCAAGATAGCAATATTAGATGAAACCGATTCTGGTCTAGATATCGATGCTCTAAGAATAGTGGCATCAGGCATAAAAAAAATATCTAATTCACAAACTGGAATTATACTTATTACCCACTATCAAAGATTATTAGATGAAATTAAGCCAAATTATGTCCATGTTATGTCAGACGGACAAATCATAAAAACTGGTGAGAGTGATCTTGC
>QCCO01000046.1 GCA_003278895.1 Prochlorococcus sp. AG-347-L19 | reverse complement strand
CTTGAATTTTGAATAAATTCTTCGTAGTAACAATCACAAGTTTCATTCGCAATTTCTTCACTATATACCATTTCTGCTTTCATCATCTCCTCTTTGACACTCTGAAGACAAAATAATTTTATGATTGAATTTTGTTTCGTTTGAGCTAGATAATAACTATTAATTGAGTTGAATAGTATTATCAGATTCACAAAAATAAAGAAATTATATTTGCTAGCTTTCATTCTCTATCACTAGTTTCTGACCTTAATTTTTTTTAATTTATTTTTAGTCTCTCTATGCAGATCTCTAGGTAAATCTACCAAACTGTAATCATTAAAAATCTGTATCTTACCTATGGATCTACCATTTATATTAGTTGAATTACAGATTGAGGATATAATATTTGCAACTCTAACCCCATCAAATTTACCAAAGTTAAATTTGTAGGTTTCAAAAGAATCATTTTGATAATTATTTCTTCTATTTGAATTTCTCATACGATTATTACTATTTCTATTTGATCTATTTCGATCAGTATTATTTTGTTTATTAATCCAAGAATCATCTTCATTAACAAAAAATGATTTATTACCTATTACTAAATTAATCGCCGCCATTGCAATATTTGAGTCATCCATAGAGTATTTTTCTTTTAAATTATCTAGTACATCAATAATCAAAGCTTTATTTTCTTCATTTTCATCTTTAGTTAAAGAACTCTCATTAACATTATCTATAAGTTTCTCCATCCTTTTTTCATTTATTATTTTATTACTTGGTATATTAATTTCTTCAATCTTTGTTCTTGTTGAGTTTTCTAAGTTTCTTAGAAAATGTTTTTCTCTTTGATTAACAAATAAAATTGCTTCTCCTGATCTGCCTGCCCTTCCAGTTCTTCCAATTCTATGAGTATATGTTTCCTTGTCAAAAGGAAAATCGTAATTAACAACAAGTTTTATCCTCTCAACATCTAATCCTCTAGCTGCGACATCAGTTGCAACAAGGATATTAATAAATCCTTTTTTCAATCTATCTACAGTATTTTCTCTTTGATTTTGAGGTATATCTCCATTAAGTACTGCCACAGTATGACCTGAATTCTCTAAAGCTTCAGCTATTGAAGTGGTAAGTAGTTTTGTCCTAACAAAAATAATTACTCCCTCGTTATTAAGTTCTAGAATTCTTTTTAAAGCATCTAACTTATGATGCCTTTGTACATATAAAAATTTTTGCGAAATTAATTGAGTTTCTTTTTTGACACTTTTTATTAATATTTCAGCGGGATCATTTAGATATTTTTTTGCTATATTTCTTATCTCACTAGGCATTGTTGCAGAAAACAATACCATCTGTTTATTTTCCGGAAGTTGATCTATTATCCATTCAATATCTTCAAGAAAACCCATATTTAACATTTCATCTGCCTCATCTAAAACAAGACAGTTTATATCTTTAATTTTAAAAGTCCCCTGCCTTATATGATCCATTATTCGGCCTGGGGTCCCAACTACTACGTCAACTTTTCTTTTTAATGCAGAAATTTGATTTCGATAGTCGGTACCTCCATATATTGCAACAGTCTTAAAATTACTAGATTCAGAACTATAACTTTTAAAAGATTCTGCTACTTGAGTTGCTAATTCTCTTGTAGGAGTCATAACTAAAACCTTGGCATTTAATTCTTTATTATCTGTAAGTTTTTCTATTAATGGTAATGCGAAAGCTGCAGTCTTTCCTGTTCCTGTTTGTGCTTGGCCTAGTAAATCCCTGCCTAACATTAGTTCGGGAATTGCAGCTTTTTGTATGGGAGTTGGATTTTTATATCCTTTATTTATTAACGAGTTTAAGATCGATTGATTAAATCCAAAATCGAGAAATCCATTCTCATTATCATCTCCTTTTGATACTTCCAATAGTTGAGATTCAATTTCTTTTTTGTTCTCTAAGTTCTTGAACTCTAATAGGGAAGAATCTTCATTCTGAGACTTTTCCTGCTCACTACCAAGAGAGTTACTATCTTTTTTTAAAGCCATTTTAAATGCCTAATAATCTTCTGATTAGGCATTCAACAAATATCTAAATTGACTTAAATTGTTGATTAGCCTTACAGAGCCGAGTTATTAATCTAACATCTGAGGGTTAAGATATTACTAATTTCTCAAAAATAAAATTTAATTTAAATAATATATATTTAAAAATTTTTTCGCTCTTGTAACAGCAGTATAAAATAACCTTCTTTCAAAATTATCTCTGCAAAAGATATTTTGATTATCTTTTTTTTCTTTTACAGCATATTGATTTCTTCTATAATTTTTGGACCACAAAATGTTTACTTTTTCTGATTCACTTCCTTGAGATTTATGAATAGTAATGGCTATTGCTGGTATAACATTTTCTAAATTAGATGGATCAATTAATGCTACAATTTCTTCATTATTATCATTGAATTTTCTAAAAAGATATTTTCTTTTATTTTTTAAACCTATAAGTACGCCCATATCCCCATTTGACAATCCAAGTTCATTATTATTTTTTGTACACATGATAGGAACACCCTCTTTGAGAGTTTTAAGGTCATAGGGTTTTTTTTGACCAAAAACAATT
>QCCO01000045.1 GCA_003278895.1 Prochlorococcus sp. AG-347-L19 | reverse complement strand
ACCAAGTATTTGGAACAGCTGAGGGAGCTGGCACAGCAATCTTTACTTTCTTAGGTGGTCTACATCCTCAAAGTGAAGCATTATGGCTTACTGATATTGCGCATCATCATATTGCGATTGGAACAGTTTTTGTAATTGCTGGTCATATGTATAGAAATACTTTTGGTATTGGTCATAGCCTCAAAGAAATTACAGAAGCTCATAATACAAGACACCCTAATGATCCTCATAAAGGTAGTTTCGGAATTAATCATGATGGAATTTACGAAACTGTAAATAATTCACTACATTTCCAACTTGGACTAGCATTAGCATCACTTGGTGTAGCAACTTCTCTTGTAGCGCAACATATGGGTGCACTTCCTTCTTACGCTTTTATTGCCAGAGACTACACTACACAATCTGCTTTATATAGTCATCATCAGTACATAGCAATGTTCTTGATGGTTGGTGCATTTGCACACGGAGCTATTTTCTTTGTAAGAGATTATGATCCTGAATTAAATAAAGATAATGTATTAGCAAGAGTTCTTGGAACAAAGGAAGCTTTGATAAGTCACCTTAGCTGGGTAACAATGTTGCTAGGATTCCACACTCTTGGAATTTATGTTCATAACGACGTTGTTGTAGCTTTTGGTAACCCTGAAAAGCAAATTCTAATTGAGCCAGTATTTGCTCAATTCGTTCAAGCCGCTCAAGGTAAGATGATGTACGGCTTTAACGCTTTATTATCTGATCCTACAAGTTCAGCAAGTCTCGCTGCTAATTCATTACCAGGTAATCATTACTGGATGGATCTTATTAATAGACAAGATGCATTAAGTGCTTTCTTACCTATCGGTCCTGCAGATTTCCTAGTCCACCATGCTATTGCTTTAGGTCTTCATACAACTGCTTTAATCCTTATTAAAGGTGCACTAGATGCTAGAGGAACTAAATTAATTCCTGATAAGAAAGATTTAGGATATGCATTCCCTTGCGATGGTCCCGGACGTGGAGGTACTTGTGATAGTTCATCTTGGGACGCCATGTACTTAGCTATGTTCTGGGCATTAAATTTAATAGCATGGGTAACTTTCTACTGGCATTGGAAACACCTAGCAATATGGCAGGGTAATGTTGCGCAATTTAATGAATCAGGAACTTATCTAATGGGTTGGTTCAGAGATTATCTCTGGTTAAATTCTGCTCAACTTATTAACGGATATAATCCATTCGGAGTTAACTCTTTATCTCCTTGGGCCTGGATGTTCCTATTCGGTCACTTAGTTTGGGCTACTGGTTTTATGTTCTTAATATCATGGCGTGGTTACTGGCAAGAATTAATTGAAACATTAGTTTGGGCACATCAGCGTACTCCAATAGCTAACCTTGTTGGCTGGAGAGATAAGCCAGTTGCACTTTCAATTGTTCAAGCGAGATTAGTTGGACTTGCACATTTCACGATTGGAAACATACTTACATTTGGGGCATTTGTTATCGCATCAACTTCAGGTACGTTTGGTTAAATTTTCCATAAATAATTTAAATCACCACGTTTGTGGTGATTTTTTTTGTTTAATTTTAGTGTTCTAAATTAAGTTAAAATTATATAATTATTATTAAATATAAATGTCAGATATTAAACAATTAATTTCTATTATCGTCCCTGTTTTCAATGAAAGTGAGAGTATTGGTTTTTTATTGGATGAAGTTATAAATGTAATGTCATTTCATAAATATAATTTTGAATTGATTGTTGTAAATGATGGTTCTAAAGATAATACTCATCAAGTATTAAAGGAACTAACTCTCAAAATTAAAGAATTGTCAGTAATTTCCCTTCGCAAAAATTATGGTCAAACTGCAGCAATGTCAGCTGGCTTTGATAATTCTAAGGGCGATATTGTTATTACTTTGGATGGTGATTTACAGAATGATCCAAATGATATTCCTTTATTAATTTCAGAGATTAATAATGGTTTTGATTTGGTTTGTGGCTGGAGGTTTGATAGAAAAGATAAATTAATTAATAGAAAGATACCATCAAAAATAGCGAATAAATTAATAGCTCGCGTAACAGGTTTGAAGTTGCATGACTATGGATGTTCATTAAAAGCTTTTAAGAAAGAAATAATTGATGATATTAAATTGTATGGAGAACTGCACAGGTTTTTGCCCGTATTAGCAAATATTGAAGGTGCAAGAATCAAAGAAATAAAAGTCAATCATAGAAGCAGGCAGTATGGATCTAGCAAATATGGAATAGATAGAACTTTTAGAGTTTTAATGGATTTACTAACTGTTTGGTTTATGACTAAATTTTTAACAAGACCGATGTATGGATTTGGTTTTGTTGGAATCATTAGTATTTTGATTAGCCTTGCAATGAGTTCCTACTTGATAGTTTTAAAAATAATGGGTGAGGATATCGGAAATCGACCGTTATTAATGTTTGCATTAATATTGGGAATTGCTGGTGTTCAATTATTTAGCTTTGGATTATTGAGCGAACTTTTAATTAGAACATATCATGAAAGTCAAAGTCGTCCAATTTATAGAATAAGGTCAATAAGTAATGCAAATCAAAATTAAATTTTTACTTGAATTTTCTTATTAATAAAGCTGAAAGTTTAACGACTTCAGGAGAGATATCTCTTAAGCCTTTTCGTAAAATTGGTAATGTTGATTTATCAGCCAATTCTTCCGCAATTTTTAATGCCTTTA
>QCCO01000044.1 GCA_003278895.1 Prochlorococcus sp. AG-347-L19 | reverse complement strand
AATTAAGGAAGCTATCTCAGCCGTTTTTTCTTCCCATAGATCAATGTAATGGATTCCAATTCATATGGCTTTTAATTTCTCTTTTATTTTGTGTTGGTGGAGTAGTACTTGTTGGTCTTACAGGAATAATAAGTTTTTTTGAAAGCTTTCAACCAATTTTTCTTGAAAAGTATTTCGGAGGTGTAGTAAGTACTGTCAATTCAATTTGGGCTGGGAGTTGGGGATTACTTTTCTCTGCATTATTTCTAATTGGATCAGGAAGCTTTTTTAGCTTAAGACGTCAATTAAAAAACCGTAGATGGTTACATTGGTTATTCCTTGCGATTATTGTATTAATGCTTTTAGCTGTAAACGGAATAAACGCAGGTATTGGATTCATTGCAAGAGATTTAACAAATGCTTTAGTAGAAAAACAAGAAGATGGATTTTATCGGATATTGGGGATTTACGCTTGTTGTTTCGCTGTGGCTCTACCAATACGGGTTTCCCAAATATTTTTTACATATAAGTTAGGAATAATTTGGAGAGAATGGCTTTCAAAAAGTCTAGTCAAAGATTATATGACTAATAAAGCTTATTACCAGTTAAATCCCAATGATGAAGAACAAACCGATGTAGATAATCCTGATCAAAGAATCACAGATGATACCCGAGCTTTTACCGGGCAAAGCCTCTCTTTCACATTAGGTATTTTCGATGCCCTACTAACATTTTCACTTAATATTCTTATTTTATGGAGTATTAGTACAACACTTACTTTTTCTTTATTTGGTTACGCCGCATTTGCAACTTCTATCCTCTTAATTGCGGGAAAAAATCTCGTAAAGATTGACTTTGATCAACTCAGATATGAAGCAGATTTTCGATATGGCTTAGTACATATTCGAGATAATGCTGAATCAATAGCCTTTTACTCTGGGGAGAATCCTGAGCAAAGTGAAACTGAGAGACGCTTAGGAGAAGTAGTGAGAAATTTTAATTTACTGATTATATGGAGAGTAATAATAGACGTCATGAGAAGATCCATTAATTATGCTGGAAATTTCTTTCCATATTTAATAATGGCAATCCCTTACTTCAAAGGTGATATTGATTATGGACGCTTTATTCAGGCAAGCTTTGCATTTGGAATGGTTGAAGGTTCGTTATTTTTCATTGTTAATCAAATCGAAGAACTTGCAAAATTTACTGCTGGTATTGGCAGATTAGAAGGATTCCAATCAAAAGTTGAATCCATTAGTCAAACCAACCCAACAAGCAATCAAAACGTTATTTCAGATTACCCCTCAATTCTGATTAATAATGCTGACCTTCGCCCACCAGGATCAAATAAAACAATAATTAAAAATTTAAATTTGAGCATCGACAATAATCAATCACTTTTGGTAGTAGGACCATCTGGGTGCGGAAAAACATCTTTACTAAGAATGATTAGTGGTTTATGGGAACCCGATCAGGGAGTAATTAAAAAACCAAAAATTGGGGAATTATTATTCATACCTCAAAAACCATATATGCTACTTGGTTCTTTAAGGGAACAATTATGTTACCCCACAGAAGTCAAAAAATTTAGTGATGAACATCTTACTTCTGTACTTCATGAAGTAAATTTAAAAACTTTAGTGGATCGGTATCCTAATCTTGATATCAAACAAGATTGGCCACGAATTCTTTCCTTAGGAGAGCAACAAAGATTGGCTTTTGCAAGACTCTTACTAAATTCTCCAAGATTTGCAGTACTTGATGAAGCAACAAGTGCTTTAGATATTAACACTGAAAAAAAACTATACAGTTTACTTAAGGAAAGAGAACTTTCTCTTATTAGTGTTGGACATAGACCTAGCTTGAAAGATTTTCACGAGAATATTTTAGAATTAAATGGACAGGGAGACTGGAAATTATTGACGTCTGATAAGTATAATTTTAAGGATTAACAAAAAAAATGAATTCGAAAGAAGAACAAACTAACTCAGAAGTCACTAATCTAGAGAATGAGAGTTTTATAGAACAGCAGAAAGATCCAAATTATATCAATGAACAAATTGGAGATAATCAATTAGATGAAAAATCGATAGAAATTAAAGATGAATATAAATTTGGATGGAGTAGTTATTCTGAAAAAACTAATGGAAGATTTGCAATGATTGGCTTTCTTTCAATAATATTGATTGAACTATTTAGTAAACAATCGTTTTTAAAATGGGCAGGAATCCTATAATTAATCATCAAATCTAGAACTGTTGTCTCTAGGTTTTTTCTTGTTTGTTCCAACGTTATATCTACTATTTTGATTTTTTGAACTTGATCTAGCTGAAGAGCTTACTCTACGAGCCTCACGTGGTTTTTTAGCTTGATTAGCATCTTGAAAAGAAGCATCCTCTACTTGAGCTGTTGAACTTTGCTGCCTAATAGGGGATCTAGTAGGTTTCTTTCTTAATGGAGAAGAATCAGCAGGAGTAGAGATATTATCTTGCCTAGAAACTGTACGATTCATTCTGGGTCTTGACCCTGTTTTAACTTCATCGCGAGATAAATTTCTTCTTTCACCAAAGTTATTTGTTTCTGGTTGTTTCCTATTTCTATCTTCAGAAGTCTGTCTTCTCCTTCTTATAGGCTCGTCATTTTCAAACTGACTTATTTCCCTTGTAGATGGCCTACTTCTACTTGCCGCAGCAGAGGGTATAGCTCTTGAAACATTCCTCCTACGAGATCTCCCCTCCGTATAGTCTTCTTCAAATTCATCTTCTTGAGGTTTAAATCTTCTAGATGGTCTTTCAGATTCTTCAAACCTATCATAATCGTCATTAAATCGACCTCTAGAATTTCTTGGAACATCAGAAATAGGATCATCATCAAAATAAGATGACCTTCTAGCTTGATCAGTAGCAACTCCCCTCAATCGCACACTTTCATATGCGAAAAAAACTGTAGTTCCTGCTAATAAAAACTGACCAAACTGAAGGATAGGATCTAACCTCCAGCCTTGAAAAAATAATATTCCTCCGCACAAAAGTCCAATTGCTGCGAAGAAAACATCATAATCCCTCGCCAAGGCAGGCTTAAAGGACCTTAAAAAATA
>QCCO01000043.1 GCA_003278895.1 Prochlorococcus sp. AG-347-L19 | reverse complement strand
TTTATAAATTTAATAATTTAGATTTTGTAATTGGGAGTGATTTAATCAAAGATATTTTCCACTGGAAAAATTTCGACAAAATTATTTTGGAGGTAAGTTTTTTTATAATTTTAAGAGAGGGATATCCTATTGAATCAAATACACTTAAAATGTTAGAAAATTATAATGTGAAATTTAAGATTTCAACCATCAAAACCCCAAACATTTCAAGTTCTAAGTTTAGATTAAATTTTAATTGTTCTAATTTACCGTCGTCGTTAGTAGATATAGTTAAGAAGAATAATTTATATGAATCCATCAAATTAG
Source organism: Prochlorococcus sp. AG-347-L19 (assembly GCA_003278895.1). GTDB lineage: Bacteria > Cyanobacteriota > Cyanobacteriia > PCC-6307 > Cyanobiaceae > Prochlorococcus_A. The sequence continues at coordinate 3,005 of QCCO01000043.1, read as the reverse complement.
TTGAATGAAATTTTTACTTGCCCAAATAAATCCAGTTGTTGGAGATTTAGAGGGCAATGCAAAAAAAATACTTACCATTGCTTCGAAAGCTAGCTCAATTTCTGCTGATTTTGTTCTTACTCCAGAATTATCATTATGGGGATATCCCGCAAATGACTTACTTTTTAAAAAAAGTTTAATCAAAAAACAATACCAAATTCTTGATCAATTAGCTTTAGATATTAATAAAAAATATGGAAACTTAAGCATCTCAATCGGAATAGCTGAGAAGATAAATGATTCTTTTTTTCCTAATCTTTATAATTCTATTGCGTTGGTTGAGGGCGGTGAATGGAAAATAATTGCTCGGAAAATGATTCTTCCCACTTATGAAGTATTTGATGAGAAAAGATACTTTAGATCAGAAGAAAAAGTTTCCGTATTGATTAAACAAATTAAAAATAAAACTTGGCGACTTGGCTTTACTATATGTGAGGATTTATGGGTCAACAAAGATATAGAAGGTAGAGGAATCCATAGAAAAAATCCCATTTTTGATTTAAAGAAAAAAAAAGTTGATATTTTAGTAAATTTATCAGCCTCCCCATATACTCTGAAAAAGTTAGAGCTAAGATCCAAGGTTTCCAGTTTTGCTGCACAATATCTTCAAGTACCGCTGATTTATGTAAACCAGATTGGAGCAAATGATAATTTAATTTTTGATGGAAATAGTTTTATTCTTGATAAGAATGGATCTAAAATTAAGCAATTAAAATCTTTTTCGGAAGATCTCTCCAGCTGGGAAATTGAGCAAACAAAACCTGAAAAAAATGAATTTAAAAACTCCGAAATGTCATCAATTTTTGATGCGTTAGTCCTTGGTGTTAAAGATTATGCAAAAAAATGTGGATTTAAAACAGCTTTAGTTGGATTAAGTGGTGGTATTGATTCAGCACTTGTCTCAGCAATTGCTACAGCGGCTCTAGGAAGTGATAATGTTTATTGCGTTTCAATGCCCTCTAAGTGGAGCTCATCTCATTCAAAGAGTGATGCAAAAGATTTAGCAAGAAGATTAAAGATAAGTTTCAAGAGTATTCCAATTGAAAACTTGATGACCTCTTTTGAAGAATCATTTATAAAAACCATATCTTTCGAGATGGCTGAAATAACAAATCAAAATATTCAGTCAAGGATAAGAGGCACACTTCTTATGGCTTTAGCAAATCAAGAAAAGCATTTGTTACTCTCAACAGGCAATAAATCAGAACTAGCCGTAGGATATTGCACACTTTATGGTGATATGAATGGGGGATTATCTGTAATTGGGGATTTATATAAAACTAATGTTTTTAAATTATGCAACTGGCTCGATAGTGAAGATTCAATTAATCGTAGAAAGTTATATATGTTAGATACTAGTGTAGATATAATTGGAGAAAATATACGAACGAAAGCTCCAAGTGCCGAATTAGGTCCTGATCAATTAGATACTGATTCTCTCCCTCCTTACTCTACTTTAGATAAAATTCTTAAAGAAATTATTGAAGAGAAAAAAGATTTACAACAACTAGAAGAAGATGGTTATAAAAAAGATTTAATTTTACAAATTATCTCACTCATAAAAAAAGCGGAATTTAAAAGAAAGCAGGCTCCTCCAATCCTAAAACTAAGCAGTCAATCATTAGGAAGTGACTGGAGAATTCCCATAGCAATATCTTATTAATCACTATAAGAACACTGTTGGATTTTTTTTAAAGGCCGTTTAACTGAATCAAGGTTGATACCTTTTTTGATAGCAAGAATTATGCCTGCTGCTTCTAAGTAATTATCAACTTCAAAAAGATTGGGATAATTATAAAACTCATTTGTCACTTTTAATGTATTTTGATTTTTTACAGAAATAATATTTAAACCTTTTTCAATCCCTGCTAGTACTGCTTCTCCTCCTAATGCACCATTAGGAACAACAATCGATTCAATCTGATCAGGGTGTAGTGAGATTGATTCATTTTTAGCAGGCAATTCAACAATATCAGGTGCATTGCTTAAACCAATCAGTACAGATGGTAAAAAAGTGTATCCTATTTCTTCTGCAGCTGCACGAGGATCTAAATTTTCATTCAATTCAATAGGATTCAAAGCAGGTGCGTGAGCACAGGGAACTTTTAAAAATTTGCTTATTAAATGACTTATAACTGCTTCGACTCCAGCAATAGGATCAACCCCTTTTCCCTCGCGATAGATATTTGTTTCTAAAGAATCTGGATCATCTGGAAATTTTGCCACAATTGCTATTGCCGTAACTCCTTTTTCTATTAAACATTTTCCAGCATCAATTAGAGTATCAGGATTTTCAATTGTGCCACCACTGATTTTTGAAGAATCAGAATCAATAACTATGTTTAATGGCTTTTTTGTAATCACAAAAGAATGAACATTAATCCCTAAAGTAGAAACACATGCATCAGCAACTTGTAAATGTCTTACTAATATTTCTTTTTCAATGGCTGAATCAAAAATTATCCCAATTTTCTGTTGCTTTACCCTCTTTAAAGCGATTTCTCCTTTAGCAAGTACTTTGAATCTAACCTATAACAAAGCCAGACAAGCAGCTATTACGCAAGAAATACTAGAAGTTGTAGGAGGTTCTGCAGTTTAGCAAGAAGATTTAGGATATGCCTGAATACAATATCAAAGTTCAATTTGAGCAAAAGACTTTTAGTTTTTTATGTTCTGAGGATCAAGATATTATTTCAGCGGCAAAAATGAATGGAATAGATTTACCAAGTAGTTGTTGTTCAGGGGTTTGTACAGATTGTGCATCCATGATTTTGGAAGGATCCGTAGATCAAGAAGATGCTATGGGATTAAATGATGATTTACGGGAAAAGGGCTTTGCACTTTTGTGTGTAGCATACCCCAAGTCAGATTTGAATATTGTTATTGGTAAAGAAGTCGAAGATAATTTGTATAATGATCAATTTGGTAAATATCAAAAATGAAATTAAGTTCAGTTGATTATTATT
>QCCO01000042.1 GCA_003278895.1 Prochlorococcus sp. AG-347-L19 | reverse complement strand
TTGAATCTATAACTTCTTATAGCATCAATAGTGAGGGAGAAGATTGCACAACAGCACGTTATGTAAAACACTTAGAACCAAACAATATCGATTACCCTTTAAAGTTTTCATAAGCAAAGCTTATTGATAATTGCTATATTTACTTTATGGTATTTCCACCTCCTCAAGTTATTTTTGGATTATTGCTTTTATCTACAGCAGTAGTTCTAATCTGGGATATTAGATACAATCCTTTTGGAGAAGACGAAGACGGGATTTAATTTTCAACTAGGAAGCTGATTTGTAGGCGGTGCATGAAATTGCCTTTTCTTTCTTTTGAGTCTTTTGTAAGTGATTAAAGAGCCTAACAACAACAATGTAATAGCTATTGAGTTAATCATATAAAGTTGTTTTATACATATAAAAACAAATATGTTCTAAATATCAATGACTAAATTTATTTTTTCAAAAAGTGATTAATTATGTACTAATTTTTAGTATCTAGCTTTTTCATAAGGTGTCCAATACCGTCAAGAGAAAATGCTTATCTGACCAAAATTAATTGTTATAAAATAAGAATCACTTTTTCTTATTTCTCATTTGATATTGCAGAACAGCCTTTAGATGTTGAACTTCTTTTTCTAAAGTTTCAATTCTTTTTTCTAGTTCTTCGTTAGTTGCCATATTTTTTAGAGATAAATCACTTGATATTTATACTATTAAAAAAAGACTTGTTACTCATGGTAAATGTCTAATAAGTAATAGAACCTATTGATGTGCATAATCTCTCTAGATAAATTATGCAGAGTATAAATTAAAGGTAATTTATGAGTGGAGATTATGAGACACTAGAAATCAATCAACCTAAAATTACATATTTTCAGAAAAGATCCGAAAACAATACAGAATGGTTAGATGAATTAATCAACCAAATTGAAGATATGAAAAACAATATATCCAAATCTGCTTAATGACAGAAAAAGAGTTGGAGGAATTAGAGAAATTTGCAAAAGAAAATGGATACAATGACGAGCTAAAAGATATATATTTAAGAGAAGTTATTGACAGAAATAAAGAATACGAATGAGATCAAATTTTCGACCAAATATTCGACTAGCTACAAACATTATTTTAGTTATTGGTACTTTTGCTATTGCTTTAAAGATTGCTCCAATAGCAGTGGTATATCAGGAAAAAAATTTATGTATTAAATATTTAAAACATCAAATAGATCGAGACGAACTTATCAAAAGACTAAAAATAGTTAAACAAGCAAATCCATCTAGCATATGTGACTCTATCCTTAAAAGTTAAAAATGAAGATTAAGTCATTTACACCCTTAATTGCAGTCTTTGGTACTTCATTTCTGATAACCATTACATTGCTTAAAAGTTTCCAAATTTTTATGGGGATATCAATTTGTCTTTTAGCGATGCTCAAGCTTATGGATATTGAAGCTTTTGGAACAAGTTATAAGAAATATGATTTGATATCTTTTAAATTTGATGGCTGGATATATATTTATCCTTTTTGCGAATTATTAATTGGAATAAGTTTTCTTAATTCTTCTCCACCCTCTTTAATTATTTTTATTGCCCTAATTTTAGGAATTTCTGGAATGATTTCAGTATTTAAGGCTGTTTATTTGGATAAATTAAAATTAAATTGTGCATGTATTGGTGGATATGCAAAAACTCCTTTAGGAATTATTAGTTTTATCGAAAATCTTTTAATGGCAATTATGAGTGTCTTAATTTTGATTAAGTAGCCATTTAATAAATTTTCATTTATGGTTTATTTAAATATTAAATTTAATCGTCGTAATTAGTATGGCACTTAATAAAATATTCATGAAAAGAGGATTTTTGCATTATCTAATTTTTTCTGGAATTCTTTTTACAAATATAATTATTCCAAATAAGAGTATTGCTTTAACACAAGAAAATATAGATATCCCAAAAGTTGTTTCGTACAGATCAGCATCCTGTGGTTGTTGCAAAAAATGGATAATTCATTTAAGAGATAATGGATTAGAAGTTGTTGATAATATAGTTGAGGATATTTCAGTAATTAAAAACCAATATCAAATTCCCAATAATCTGAGATCATGTCACTCTGCTCAAATAGCTAACTATAAGATTGAAGGACATGTTCCGATTGAATCAATCAACAAACTTTTTAGAGAAAAGCCAAATATAAATGGGATAGCAGTTCCTGGCATGCCACTTGGCTCTCCAGGGATGGAAATTCATTCTCACGAGTCGCACTCTCATGATTATGAAAATTACAAAGTGGTTTCATTTAGTAAAACTGGCAAAACAAAAATATTTGATAGAATCTCTCCTTAATACAAATACTTAATTTGAAATAATGCATACTTATCTAAGAAATTTTAAATTTATTATTTTTTTATTAACCTTATCTCTAAATTTCAATAGTTTTTCGCATGCACATATGAGGGGTACATTTCTTTCTAAAGAGGACGCCGAAAATAGATCTTTAGAACTTGGTTGCGAAGGAATACATATGAATCAAGGTAAATGGATGCCATGCAAAAACGAAAAAGAATTACATATCTATTTGAGGAAATAGATGAAAAAATTAAAAACAAATCAAAGAATAATTCACAGAAAAATAACCGCGATTTCAGCAATCCCTTTACTTATTACTATTGTATCTGGGACTCTTTATAGTATTCTTCAGCCACTAGGAATAGATGCTTTTTGGTTAATAAAATGGCATACAGGTAATTTCGGCATATTTAATTTGCAACCTTTTTACTCGATATTTCTTGGTATAGCTTCAATAATCTCAATAATATCTGGCGTTAAACTATTACAAAAAAAATCTTAGATATATTCTAAGCCAAGCCAAAATCTTACTAATTAATACTATTTGCGCCGCCACTTACTAAGAAAATTATCGCTCCTAGTGCCATTGTTGCTACACCCATATAAGGGTATTTCTTAATTCTTGATTTAGTAATTGGAAGCCATGAAAAGTATCTATCAGATTTATTTAATTCATTTTTTTGTCTAGGTGGCAATCCTAATTCTTCTCTTCTTTTGGCTTCGCCCATAATCTTAAATTTGTTTATGTATCAATATTAAAAATTATGTTCTACACCTGCGAGTTAACTTTATTAAAAACAGAGGACCTTTGTAGATAAACAAATTTTTTAGAATTTATTTAGCCTTCTTTAAATATAGATTCTTTGTATTTGCCTGATCTGATGTAAATAACAAAATTAAGATGGTTCCAACTAGAAATGAAAAAATCATTGTCAAACCAACAACTTCAACCATTTCACTAGGCAGATAATTTAGAAACATTAATGAATAGATCGCTTATCTTAAAGCTAGCAATTGTATTTTTTATGTAAAGTAAGTATTTCTCCTTAAATTTCAAAAAGAACTTTCAGAGACTTTTTAATCTTTATTTATTTTTATTTGCGCGATAAATCTAGTTCTAGCCGATCTCAATTTTCTTACTTAGCTATTCCTATTTTCTTAAGCAATTTCAGGTAAGGCAAGGCCCAATTACCAAAGGTAAAAGAGATTGTCGTATTTTTTGTATTTGGAAATAATGTTTTAGATCGTGTAGAGGCTAATTTAGAAAATATCTTAATAGTCTCTACTTCTAGATTATCCATATACAATTTTTTTTGAATACCTCGATCTTTCTTT
>QCCO01000041.1 GCA_003278895.1 Prochlorococcus sp. AG-347-L19 | reverse complement strand
TGTCACTTCTGAAGTGGTTAAAGGTGCTCCAGTATTTATAGCTAATTGGGTTAACTCCAATCTATCTCTAAGGTTCTTAAGATTTACTTTCTCAATTTTATCTTCTTCTAACCAGCTAAAAGATGGGTCTTTCTGAGATAGTTTTTGCATCAAACTTAGGCTAACTAATCCAAGAGTTTGATCAGGAGTTAATTCTTTTTCAGTACCAGAAACATTTGGTTCTTTTTTTTGAGAAGTTCCCATAAAAATGCATATCTTTTACTTGAAGTTATCGTTTTGTGGTAAGCATGCAAGTAAATTTAATAGAAAAAATGAACCATTATCCGTTATAGTCGCCTCAATGGAACCAACTTCTAGCTTAAACAGAGGGAAACGAAAAAAAGGGAGTTCTCTAGTCACAGGATCTGAGGTGCAATCTCAGGCCAGTGGTGCTAGCTGTTTTATTACTACCGATTCAGAAAAGTCTCTGGTATCCAGACAAGCAAGTCAAGTTGAGCAAATTGAGTTAAGAACATATGTTTTTTTAGATTCTCTTCAGCCTCAATTGGCTGCATATATGGGAACTGTTAGTAGAGGTTTTTTACCTATTCCTGGTGATTCATGTCTTTGGATGGAAGTTTCACCCGGGATGGCTGTTCATAGAGTCACTGATATTGCCCTAAAAGCTAGTAATGTAAGACTTGGTCAGATGATTGTTGAAAGAGCATTTGGATCTCTTGCTCTTTACCATAAAGATCAAAGCACGGTTTTACATTCTGGTGATGTTGTTCTAGATGCTATTGGGAGCGAAGTTAGAAAAAGAACAAAACCTGCTACCAGTTGGACTGAAGTTATTCGAGCAATTACTCCAGATCATGCAGTTTTAATAAATAGACAAAACAGAAGTGGATCGATGATTCAATCTGGAATGAGCATGTTTATATTAGAAACTGAACCAGCTGGTTATGTTTTAAAAGCAGCAAATGAAGCTGAAAAGGCATCTAATATAACGGTTGTTGATGTTAAGGCAGTTGGAGCTTTTGGTAGATTAACTCTCGCCGGGAAAGAAGGAGATGTAGAAGAAGCAGCAGCTGCTGCTATTAGAGCAATTGAAGAAATTTCAAATTATTGAGAATTTTTTAATTTAAACTTTTTTTTAACTTAAACCTATCTCTTTTTTTAAAAAAGGTGACATAATTTTTGCAGCTTTACCTCTACTACCTAATTTATTTAGTTGTGATTGTGAGAGCTCACCGTAAACACAGTTAGACTCTTTTACCCAAAAAATAGATTCGAATTCCCCGTTTGGATATTTGGGGTTCTTAAGAATTTCTCCCCAGCATATTCCTGTTGTATCTTTAACTAAGTTTCCTGAGGGATCGCACAAAACCATACAACTTATAAATCTTGCACTCCTATAAGGACTATCAGAAAGTTCATTAATTAATTTTTTAATTTTCTCATCATTAGTTTTGGCATATCGAGCAGAATAAATTCCTGGCCGACCATCTAAAACATCTACTTCAAGACCCGAGTCATCAGCTAATGCCCAAGTTTTAGTCTCTAAAGCAGCTGCTTTTGCTTTTAGAAGTGCATTCTCAAAATATGTGTTTCCAGTCTCTTCGACATTTAAATATTCTGGTTGCTTCTGAACCTTTAAAGACAAAACATCCAGCATCTCTGAAATTTCAGATACTTTTCTTTGATTGCCACTAGCAATAGTTAGAACTGGAAGGTTCAAAATAACAAATAAATTTACTGTGAATATTATCTTACTTCAAAGCTTGATACGGAGACAGGAAAGGTTGAACATTCCACACCTGTATAGACAGGGCCTGTCTCGTACGGAAATAACATAATGTAAATTTTTTCTTAACACAACAGTATGTTTTGATGCACTAACTAATTTCTATAAGTATTGACATATCAATAGTACCAAGGGTGATAAGTTTAACTTATGAATCATAGAAAAAACATTAATGGAGATTTTGTCGAAAACGCTTGACTTATAAGTACTTAATGAAGCATTCTTCGAATTGAACATTCCACATTTAGTATTTAGTAGACAATGGCTACAGAAACAATGGGTATCGCTCTCGGCATGATCGAGACACGCGGACTTGTACCTGCAATCGAAGCAGCAGACGCAATGACAAAGGCAGCAGAAGTTCGCCTTATTGGTCGTGAATTCGTTGGTGGCGGTTATGTCACAGTATTAGTTAGAGGCGAAACAGGCGCAGTTAACGCAGCTGTAAGAGCTGGTGCTGATGCTTGTGAAAGAGTTGGTGACGGTTTAGTTGCAGCTCACATTATTGCTCGTCCTCATAGAGAAGTTGAACCTGCTCTAGGTAACGGTGAATTTCTTGGTCAAAAGGACTAATTAAGTAAAGCAAGATTTATAAATTTTGCAAAATAATTATTTTCCCTACACAGACCTAAATTTATCCTTATGAGTAAGAAGTATGACGCAGGGGTAAAGGAGTACAGAGATACCTACTGGACTCCAGAATATGTCCCCCTAGACACCGATTTACTAGCCTGTTTCAAATGTACAGGTCAGGAAGGTGTTCCAAGAGAAGAAGTTGCAGCAGCTGTTGCCGCTGAATCTTCAACAGGTACTTGGTCAACAGTTTGGTCCGAGTTACTTACAGACTTAGAATTTTATAAAGGACGTTGTTATCGAATCGAAGACGTTCCTGGAGATCCTGAAGCTTTCTATGCTTTTATTGCATATCCTTTAGATCTTTTTGAAGAAGGCTCAATTACAAACGTATTAACATCTCTTGTAGGAAACGTTTTTGGATTTAAAGCTCTTAGACATCTACGTCTAGAAGATATTAGATTCCCAATTGCTTTTATTAAAACTTGCGGTGGTCCACCAAATGGAATCGTAGTTGAAAGAGATCGACTTAACAAATACGGAAGACCTCTACTTGGTTGTACCATCAAACCTAAATTAGGATTATCTGGTAAAAACTATGGTCGAGTTGTATATGAATGTCTTAGAGGAGGTCTTGATTTAACGAAGGATGATGAGAATATTAATTCTCAACCATTCCAACGTTGGAGAGAAAGATTTGAGTTTGTTGCAGAAGCAGTTAAGCTTGCTCAGCGAGAAACTGGAGAAGTTAAAGGTCACTATCTAAATTGTACTGCTAACACTCCTGAAGAACTCTATGAAAGAGCTGAATTTGCAAAAGAGCTAGATATGCCAATCATCATGCATGATTATATAACTGGTGGTTTTACTGCAAATACTGGATTAGCTAATTGGTGTCGTAAAAATGGCATGCTTTTGCATATTCATAGAGCTATGCATGCTGTTATTGATAGACATCCAAAGCATGGTATTCACTTCAGAGTTCTTGCAAAATGTTTGAGACTATCTGGAGGAGACCAATTACATACTGGAACCGTTGTTGGAAAACTAGAAGGTGATCGTCAAACAACTCTTGGTTATATTGACAACTTAAGAGAGTCATTTGTTCCTGAAGATAGATCAAGAGGTAACTTCTTTGATCAAGATTGGGGTTCAATGCCTGGAGTATTTGCAGTCGCATCAGGTGGTATCCATGTTTGGCATATGCCTGCACTTCTAGCGATCTTTGGTGATGACTCCTGCCTTCAGTTCGGTGGAGGAACACATGGTCATCCATGGGGTTCTGCTGCTGGAGCTGCAGCTAACAGAGTTGCTTTAGAAGCTTGTGTAAA
>QCCO01000040.1 GCA_003278895.1 Prochlorococcus sp. AG-347-L19 | reverse complement strand
TATTAAAAATAACTATTTCATCAAGTCGATTTAAAAACTCAGGCTTGAAAAATTTTTTAATTTCATTATCTACAACTTTTTTAATTTCATTTGCATCTTCTTCTCTAACTGATAAATCATTTATTGATTGACTTCCTAAATTACTTGTGAGAACAATGATTGAATTTTTGAAATTGATTGTACGACCTTGACCATCAGTAATGATTCCATCATCAAGAACCTGTAAGAGAATATCTAAAATATCTTTGTGAGCTTTCTCTATTTCATCTAGGAGTATTAATGAATAAGGATTTTTGCGTACAGCTTCAGTTAGTTGACCCCCTGATTCGAAACCTAAATATCCAGGAGGCGCACCTATAATTTTGCTCACTGAATGCTTTTCCATATATTCAGACATATCCAGTCTTGTAATTGAAGAATTTGAATCGAATATTATTTTGGCGGTTACTTTACTTAGCTCTGTTTTTCCAACACCAGTTGGACCTAAAAAGAGAAAACTGGCTAATGGCTTGTTTGGATCATTTAGACCGGTCCTTGATCTCTTAATGGAATCTGCAACAGCCCTAATTGCACTATCTTGACCAATAATTTTTTCTTTAAGGATTGACTCGAGACTCAAGAGTTTATCTTTTTCTGGCTGGTTTAAGTTCTGTACTGGAATAGAGGTCCACTTTGAGACAACTTCTGCAATATCATCAAAAGTTACCTGTTGTCTTAAAAGACTTGTATCTCCATTTTTTTGTGAATTTACTAGGGACTCACTTTTTTCTTCCAATTTTTTTTGTAAAGAATTTAAAGTTCCAAATTCTAATTCTGCTGCTTTGTTTAGGTCGAAACTCCTTTTGGCTTGATCTATCTGCAATTGAACAGATTCAATTTCTTCTTTTATGGTGCTAATCTCATCAATTTCATCTTTTTCTTTTTTCCATTGAGCTCCTAATTCTTGCTGTCTATCTTTAAGTGAAATAAGTTCATTATTGATTTTTTTTAATCTTTCTATAGAAAAATCATCCGTTTCTCTTTTTAAAGATAATTTTTCCATTTCAAATTGTAGAACTTTTCGATCAATTTCATCAATTTCTTCAGGTTTTGAAGTTATGACCATATTTAATCTTGAGGCTGCTTCATCGATTAGATCTATTGCTTTGTCAGGAAGAAATCTATCGTTAATATATCTTTCGCTAAGAGTTGCAGCAGCAACTAAAGCATTATCAGAAATTCTCACACTATGATGGACTTCGTATCTTTCTCTCAATCCTCTTAAAATTGATACAGTATCATCTATTGAAGGAGCATCAACTTTTATCTTTTGAAATCTTCTTTCTAAAGCAGGATCTTTTTCTATATTTTGTTTATGTTCATTTATAGTTGTAGCACCAATACATCTAAGTTCTCCTCTAGCAAGCATTGGTTTTAATAGATTGCTTGCATCTAAAGAACCTCCACTAGCGCCTGCACCAACTACCGTATGAATTTCATCAATAAAAAGAATAATCTTACCGTCTGATTCTTTCACTTTCTTTAGAATATTTTTAATTCTTTCTTCAAATTCTCCACGATATTTTGCTCCAGCTAAAAGTGAACCCATATCTAATGAAATTAGTTTCCTATCTTGCAGCGCAGAAGGTACATCGCCATTAATAATTCTTTGAGCTAATCCTTCTACAATGGCTGTTTTACCAACCCCAGGTTCTCCAATAAGAACTGGATTATTTTTTGTTCTTCTACTCAATATTTGAATAGTTCTTCTAATCTCTTCATCCCTACCAATAACTGGGTCTAAAATCCCATCTCGTGCAGATTGAGTTAGATCAATACCATATTTTTCCAAAAACTCATGCGAACTATTAAATTCATTTTTTACCGCCGGATCTGATTTCATTTTCTTTATAATTTCAAGAAATTCTGGAATACCTTTTTGATTTAAAATTTGAAATTTATATTTATCATCATAAGTGAAACCGTAAACTAAGTGTTCTGTTGATATCACTACATCATTTAAAGTATTTTTAATATCATTCGCCTTCATAAATATTTTGTGAAGACTTTCACCAATATATAAATTATTTTGTTTATTTTTCATTTTTGCCTTCGCATTTAATGAAGAAATTATCTCCCTCTCAAGATCTTTTAGATTTACATTATTTTTTTTTAAAATCTTTTTTGAAATATTGTCTTCTGTTATAAGAGCTAATAATAAATTCTCAGAGTCTACGTTTTGTTGATAATTTTTATAAGCAAATTCTTTGGCAAAAATAAAACAGTTCCAAGCAGAATTTGAGAATTCGCTTGGAACTATTTTCATCAATCAAAAATTGGGTATGACCGTAATTAATATTAAGTCAAAAGGTTGTTTAACTATTTAGAAGATTTATTCAACAATAACTTTACCTACCATTCCAGCGCCTCTGTGTGGCTCACAATAGTAATCATAAGTTCCAGCAGTATCAAATGTTTCTTCCCAAGACTCTCCTGGAGCAAAAGCAAGGTCCGCATGACTTAATTCCTCATGCCCATCAAAAACTGCATTGTGAGGGGCAAGTTTATTATTGACGAATTTAACTGTATCACCAGCACTAATGGTTACTGTACTTGGTTCAAATGCAAGCATTCCAGCATCTGTTCCAAGTTTTACTTCAACAGTCTTAGCTGAAACTGATGAAATACCTAGTCCTAGAGTTAAAACTATTGCAAATAAACCTGCAAAGATTGAACGTAACATAATAAAATTTTACTTATCTATACATATTACAAGGCTTTGGTAACCTAACTGCGAGAATTTTAATTGTTATTACAGCTTGGTAACTTTGATAACCTCAAAATATCATTCAGTGACTTGGCATAACTTTTAAGTTTAAAAGTCTCAGGATTAGTGATGGGGACATGATTAAAGTCATATTTTTTGATGCTGAAGCTATCCCAAGGAGTAGTTTGGATGGGGAGAATTCTTAATAATATTTTTAGAATTTTTTTTGTAAGCGGTATCGCAAAAAATCTCCTCATATTATATTTTTCTAACAGTGTAATTATGGCATCATCAATTGAAATGAATTTTTGACCTAGAACAAATTTTCTAAAGCCTTTGTATTGCTCTTTCTTATGATTTTTAATTAGAAATCCGCAAATCTGGGCAATATCATTTGCATGTATAAAGTGAAATTTAGAATCGAGTTTTAAAAATCTTGCTAACCAAAGCCATTTCCCAATTTCTTTCAATCCACTAGTTAAATAACTCACAGGATATTTACTTTTTTTTCCAAGATCCCCTCCAAAAACCAAGGTAGGGAAAACAGCGAATGTTTTTTCTGCAAATGAGCTTTCTCTAAGTCTCTGGAAACATTCATATTTTGTTTGAATGTACTCTGTTCCATAAATTAATGATTCTCTCATTAATTCTGTTTGGGTATCAAGAATACTAGCTGTTGAAAAATAAATAATCTTTTCTAACTTTTCAATATCAAGCATTTCTAGTAATTCTTCAAAAGCTTTAATATTTACTTCATAGGCTCTTTTTGGATCTCCCCAAGCTGTAGCAGTATGTATTAGGTAATTAATTTGGCTAATTTCTTTTTTATACTTATTTGATTCTCTGATATCGCACACCATTAACTTGACTTTTTTATTTTCTTGAACAGAAATTGGTAACTTACTTTTGTCTCTTACCATAAGATAAAGCCTGAATTTTGTGTTTTTCAAAAACCAATCAACTAAATATTGGCCAACACATCCATTAGCGCCTGTTATTAATAAGTTTTTATATGCCAAGACTTTGACTAGTAAGTGAGTTTTTTTCCATATTCAAAAAATGTTTGAGCATTTTCTTCTGGAGTCCCAGGTAGGATTCCATGACCCAAATTTAGAATATATTTCCTTTCTTTAATTTTATTGAAAGTATTATCTATCCTTTCCTTTATTGATTCTTTGTTTCCGAATAAAATGCCAGGGTCAACATTACCTTGAATTCCAATCCCCCTTGGGATTCTTTCACAAGCCTCTTCAATATCTACTGTCCAGTCTAATGAGATTATATCTACTCCAGTTTTTGCCATTCTTTCTAAAACACCAGCACTTCCTGAAATGTAAAGAATTATTGGTGTTTCAGGGTATTCCGCTTTTACAATTTCAACAACTTTTTTTTGATACGGCCCAGCAAAGATATCATAATCTTGTGGGCTTAGTTGACCTGCCCATGAATCAAAAATTTGAACTACTTGCGCTCCAGATTTTATTTGGTATTTAAGATATTCACCAATAGATTTTG
>QCCO01000039.1 GCA_003278895.1 Prochlorococcus sp. AG-347-L19 | reverse complement strand
GCGCTGAAAATATCATTACCTTCAATTCCTCTACCAGATTTATAATGCCAACTGGAGTCAAAAGTCCATTCTGTGAGAGAGCCAGAGGAATGCTGCAATAGAATTTTATTGTCACCAGAAATAGTATCTGCTGCTATTACGCTCCAACCTTTAAAAGTGTTATTGCCAAGATGTCTATTATTACCAAAGGTAATTTTTGATCGAGATCCATTAGAAGCTTGAGCATAAACAAAACCATCCGAATCTTTTAGAAGAGTAATATCACCTTGAGATTCAATTATCTCTTTCTCAGAGGTATCGTTATTTACTTTTATAGATAAATTCTGGGAAATAGAATTATTGCTATTATCAATTGCGTTAATAACAATGTTATATTCATTATCTTTACCGGTATCAAGAGGATTTTCATAGTCGGGAGCTGATTTAAATATGAGCTTTCCTGTTGAGGGATTAATAATAAATTTTGATGCATCAGCTCCACCTGATATCGACCATTTGACATTTTCATTGGCTTGAAAAGTATGGACATCGATTATATTTTCATCTATATATTTTGAGCTTGAGAGAGCATTTGGACCATTGGATGGTCCAAGAATAACTGGTTCACCATGTAAAATTTTATGTGCTTTATTATCAAGAATAGAGATTACTTCTTTCGCTCCAGAAATACCGATAGCATTAGGATTTAGTAATCCATCATCTATCAGACTCTGCATTGATCTATCATTAGAAGTCTTATATGAATTCACTAATGCAGATAAGTTTGAGTTGCTAAGTCTTAAATCGCTAAAATTAATATTGCTAATATTCCCATTAGCATTCATGCCATCGACTATGAGAAGTCCAGTTCCATATGCAGTAGTAAGATAAATATGTCTATTTTCTATAGAAAATAAATTATTTATGTAGCTTGCATAATCACTAATAGTTAATGTGTCAGTATCATTTGAAAAACCATCATAAATTACAGCGAAAGTTCCTCTACTGACGCGATAATGATCAAATCCATCACCACCAGCTGCGATTGCAGGTAATGACCACAGTTTTCCATCATATGTAATTGTTTTACTTCCAGTTAAATAAAAATTATTTATTCTCTCTCTGTTATCAATCCAACCCTCCCCAGCATTTATAGTTTTGCTTGACCCTTTATATTCAGTAATTCCCCATTTATCTTTTATTGGAATGGTTCCAAATTCTAAAACTGGCCAAGAGGTATCCTTAATGGATATATTTTTTGAATAAACCGATTTATTGTCACTTGAATGTTTTAAATTAATTGTTATATCTTCTTGCCCTTCATATGCAAAATCCTCTAAGAATTTTATAGAGCCAATCGTATATTGGTAATAACCATTATTTTGCTTAGGTAGATAAGAATAGTTAATTCTAAGAGTTTCATTATCAATAAAACTTACATTTGAATAACTTTCTGATATATCATTAAAATCAAAATTATTTCCCTTAATCTCTAGATAATAATTACCATTACTTGAAATATATTTTGAATCTTTTACTGAAAGTTTAAAAAATACTTGATCTCCTTCGTATAAATTAGATAGATCACTAGCATTATAAGAATTACTAGATTTAGAAAGTGCAATATCATAACCATCATCTAATACATTAACGGTTACATTCTGTTGAGATTTTTCATTTGAAGAATCTTTAGCTTCAACTATTACTTCATAAGAATTATCTTTCCCACTATCTGTAGGATTTTCAAAATCAGGAGTGGATTTGAATGTAAGAGCTCCTGTAGAAGAATTTATATCAAATTTAGAAGCATCTGCTCCTCCATTTAATGACCAAGTTACAGATTCATCCGCTTTAAAAGTATGAACTGAAGTGGTACCCTCTTCTATCGATTTTGAGCTTAAGGAACTACCAGCTGAATTGCTTGGTCCTATGATTTGAGGAGCCTGATTTTCTACTTTTACAGTTAATGTTTGTTCGAGAAATTTATTGGCAGAATCAGTAGCTCTAACTTTTACTTCATATAAATTGTCCTTCCCATTATCTGTTGGATTTTCAAAGTCGGGAGCTGACTTAAATGTAAGCGCTCCAGTAGATGAATTTATATTGAATTTGGAAGCATCAGCTCCCCCATTTAATGACCAAGTTACTGTTTCATTAGCAGAAAAAGTATGAACAGTTGTTGAATGTTCATTTATAGATTTTGAACTAGAATCGGCCCCCGCCCCACCAGTAGGACCGGTGATTTTTGGTAAAATATTATTAACCGTTACTGTTACTGTCTGATCTGAATAATTTCCCTGATTATCTTTTGATCTGACTTTAACTATATATTCATTATCTTTATTATTATCAGTTGGATTACCAAAATCAGGAGACGATTTAAATGTAAGTGCTCCGGTAGAGGAATTTATATTGAATGTGGAAGCATCAGCACCACCATTTAAAGACCAGTTAACAGTTTCGTTTGCAGAAAAAGTATGAACAGTTGTTGAATGTTCATTTATAGATTTTGAACTAGAATCGGCCCCCGCCCCACCAGTAGGACCGGTGATTTTTGGTAAAATATTATTAACCGTTACTGTTACTGTCTGATCTGAATAATTTCCCTGATTATCTTTTGATCTGACTTTAACTATATATTCATTATCTTTATTATTATCAGTTGGATTACCAAAATCAGGAGACGATTTAAATGTAAGTGCTCCGGTAGAGGAATTTATATTGAATGTGGAAGCATCAGCACCACCATTTAAAGACCAGTTAACAGTTTCGTTTGCAGAAAAAGTATGAACAGTTGTTGAATGTTCATTTATAGATTTTGAACTAGAATCGGCCCCGGCATCACCGGTGGGTCCTTGAATTTTAGGAGGGGTGAGATCTAATGAATTTTTAATTATATAACCAGTCATTACCCCAGTATTTGTACTGTTTGGGTTGCTTATTTTTCCTAATGTCCATCCAAATGTATACAAATCATTTGAATTTTTAGTGATTCCAACAAACCAATCATTAGCTAAGGTTGAATATGTTTTATATTCTTGGATGGTCCCTTCCATATCAGCCTTGCTTATATAGATTTTTGATTTTGAATTTTGACCTGCTAAATATGATGTTCCATCATCATTAAAAATTATTTGTCTTAATCCATTAAATTCATCTTCATAAAGTTTTTTTGCTAAGAAATTACCATTACTTTGGAAAACATTTATATATGTTCCAGTAGAGGATTTTGCTGAATTATCACCTGCACTAGTTGATATATGATGAATGTTATTGTGCTTATCAAAAGCAAAACTGTAGGAACCATCGTATTGATTTGTACCGTAAGTTTTGGTCCATTCTTTGTTAAGATTTAGATCATATTTCTGTAAAAAACTATCAAAATCGCCATAACTCTTTTGAGTATCTAATACATTTTTTGTTTGTCCAGAAATTACAATCTTATTATTATTGTCTATTGCTATTTGATTAATTGAATCCCAATCGCTCCCTCCTATAATCTTTGTTTTTAATTTATTACCGCCTTTATCAAATTTTTGTATAAAACCATCTCTCAATCCATTCGATAGTTTATTGTCGAAACTTCCAACAAAAGTTCCTGTAATATAAACATTACTATTATCATCAGAGGTAATGGAACTTATACTAGATTGATGGTGAATACCATCTGTTCCAAACGCCTTATCTGGTTTAACTTCTTTTCTCCATAAAAGTTGTCCTGTATCATCTAAGGCGTATAACCAGCTGTCATTGTATCCATAACCTCCATTAGATTTGTTATGTTGCAAAGTTATATATAAATTCCCATTTTCAGAAATATTTATTTGTTTACCCCAAACAGACTCTCTTTTTTGAGGATCAGCTAATCCTGTAAAGTAGTAAGTCCATATTTTTTGATTATTTGAGTTAAATTTATGAAGTTTTCCATCACCAGATGAATTTTCTAAAGCGTAGTAAGAACCATCGCTGATAACTTTTACATCATATAAGGAAGAAAATTCTTTATTACTATCAACTACATAATCGGTCTTAAACTTTTTGGATTCTTGATTTACATCAGTGGATTTAAAAATATCATTTACATTAACAATTAAGTTTTGATGAGAAACATTTCCAGTAGAATCTGTGGCTCTAACTTTTACTTCATAGGAGTTGTTGGTACCGTTATCTGTAGGATTTTCAAAATCAGGAGCAGATTTAAAAGAAAGGGTACCATTAGAAGAATTTATATTAAATTTAGAAGCATCAGCACCACCATTTAAAGACCAGTTAACAGTCTCATTTGCAGAAAAAGTATGAACAGTTGAGGA
>QCCO01000038.1 GCA_003278895.1 Prochlorococcus sp. AG-347-L19 | reverse complement strand
ACTAAGACCTTCAATAAAAGTAGGATGAGTATTTAGAGCCTTAACTCTCCGAAAGTTTTTAATACCAGCCTTTTCAGCAATTTCTTTATATTCAATATCAATTTCTTGCAATGTTTCGATATGCTCTCCAACGAAACTTATAGGGACCACAATCAGATCATTAACATTTGACCTTCCAAGATCAGCTAACACTTCTTCTGTATAAGGCTTCAACCATTCAACAGGACCAACTCTACTTTGATAAGAAAGGGTATGAGGGTTACTATGACCTAAACATTTTTCCAACTCATTTATAATTAATAAAGAACAATCTTCAATTTGTTGTTTGTAAGGGTCTCCAGCTTCCTCTACGTAACTCTTAGGAACTCCATGTGCAGTGAAAAATATATGGGCTTTTGAAGGTGATTCACAAAGTGAAATCTGTTCAGAAATTAATTCGACCATAGACTTTAAATAACCTGATTGACTGAACCAACTCCTTACACATCTCATTGGAACCTTCTTAAATTCATCATCAGAATCTCGCAATTTTTTTAATTCTCTAAAGCTCGAACCACTAGTACTTATAGAAAAATGCGGGTACAAGGGTATCACAACAACTTGATCAATGCCATCTGCTTTCATATCAGCAATTGCAGATTCTGTGAAAGGATGCCAATACCTCATAGCGATGTAGGTTGTGGCATTAAACCCCTTGTCCCTTAATTTAGATTGTAATTCTCTTGCTTGTTGTTCAGTTATCCTTCTGATAGGTGAACCCCCACCTATGGAAAGGTAGGCCTGTTGTGAAGTAGTACTCCTAAGAGTGCTAATTAACCAAGCTAGAGGCTTTTGAAAAACAGGGAATGGTGTCCTGATAATTTCTGGATCAGAAAAAAGATTATATAAGAATGGGCCGACATCAGTAATGCGTTCAGGCCCCCCTAAATTCATTAGTAAGACGCCAATTTTATCCATTTAAAATTTATGGAGATTGAAAATCAACATTAAAAACGTCATTATATGGTCAATTATATAAGCAAATGAACGTAATTCAGGAAATTAATAATGTCAATGAAAGATTTGCTACTAAAGGCAGCAAGCTGAAAATTGAGAAAAGAGGAGAGAAATTAAATATTCGTGGTTCACTACCCTCCAAAGAAGATAACAATGACTTTAAAATTCAAAGAATATCTCTTGGCTTAAAGGCTGATATTTCTGGATTAGAGGAAGCCAAAAAAAAATTGCAATTAATCAATTTGCAATTGGAATTAAATCAATTTGATTGGATTAATTGGATAGGCAAACCTTATAAAAATGAAATAAAAGATGGTTTTGAATTCCCAAAAAGATTAAATCAATTTGAGGAATTTTTTTTTAAAGAAAATAAAAGTGATTTTCGAACCAGCACTAGAAAAACTACTTGGAGAAGTTCTTACAAACCATATATGAAAAGAATCTTAAATATTTACAATGAATATGAGAATGCAACTTTAGAAAAAATATTTCAAAAAACACTTGAAAGTTATAAGGAAGGTACCAGAAGTAGGAAACAATGCGCTACTTCTTTGAGTGTTTTGGCTAAGTTTTTGGACATTAAACTGCCAGAAGATTGGAAATTAAATTCTAGAGGATATGGTCTGAACAAAGCAGGATTTAGGGATCTTCCTAAAGACGAATTAATAGAGAAACTGTGGGAGACGATACCAAATAAGTCTTGGAAATTTGTTTTTGGTCTGATGGCTACATATGGATTAAGGAATCATGAAGTATTTTTTTGTGATTTAAGTTCTCTTACTAATTTTGGGGACAAAATTATAAGAGTTTTGCCTACAACTAAAACTGGGGAACATCAAGTTTGGCCATTTCATCCTGAATGGGTGGAAAAGTTCGAATTATCAAAACTTGGCGAAAATCCAGAACTTTTGCCAAACATTAATAGAGACCTTAAAGTTACAACCTTACAGAATATTGGAAAAAAAATTACAGATCAGTTTAAGCGTTACTCTTTGCAAATAAAACCTTATGATCTAAGGCATGCTTGGGCAGTTAGAACAATTTTTTATGATTTACCTGATACTGTGGCTGCCAGAATGATGGGGCATTCGGTTAGTTTACATACTCAAACTTATCACCATTGGATTACTAAAAGAGATCAACAACAGGCAGTAAATAATGCACTTTTAAAAGTTAAAAGAGTTAAAAATATTTAAAGATTTATAATAATTAAATAAAATTAAGGGTCATATGCAAGAAAAACCTTCATTTTCCGAGAAAATATTTAACCTCGATAATCAAGCAAATAAACTTGGAATGGGAGGTAAATTATCACCAGATAGCGATGAGAGCTCATATAAAAAAAGAATGCGGCAAAGAAAAGATATTCAAGCCGAAAGACTACAAATTAGGAAAACAAAAAAAGGATTATTGATTGTTTTTACAGGAAATGGCAAGGGCAAGACAACTGCATCTTTAGGTATGGCTTTAAGGACTTTAGGGCATGGTTATAAAGTGGCAATAATTCAATTTATCAAGGGCGGCTGGACTACTGGAGAAGAAAAAGCACTTAAAAACTTTTCTTCAAACCTATCTTGGCATTCATTAGGAGAAGGATTTACTTGGGAAACTCAAGACAGAATAAGAGATGAAAAATTAGTTCAAGAGGCGTGGCAATTAGCCAAAAAATACATCCAAAACGAATCTTATAAACTTATCATTCTTGATGAAATTAATATTGCCACAAAACTTGGTTATCTTGCACCCGAAGAAATAATTACCTTTTTAAAAAGCTTTAATAATAGAAAAAATCATATTGTTTTAACTGGAAGGGGAGCATCTGATTCAATTATCAATTATGCAGATTTAGTTACTGAGATGAAACTAATAAGACATCCATTTAAAGAACAAGGAATAAAAGCGCAAAAGTGTGTTGAATTTTAGTTGAAGTAAATTATTATTTAAAATTTTCTTTAGGCAAGTTTAGAAATGTTTAAAGACGCAAGCAATATCTGAACAAAAAATAAAATTGGTGCATTTACTTGCTAAGGTCATAAAAGTACAATTATTGAATGACTTACAAAAGAGTTCTCTTAAAACTTAGTGGTGAAGCCCTAATGGGTGAAAAACCTTATGGTATTGATCCTGCTATAGTCCAGTCAATTGCAGAGGATGTTTCAAAAGTAGTCGAAAATAATGTACAACTTGCAATAGTTGTTGGTGGTGGAAACATTTTTAGAGGGCTTAAAGGATCTGCAGACGGAATGGATCGCGCGACTGCTGATTATGTAGGGATGCTAGCAACAGTAATGAACGCAATTTCACTTCAAGATGGTCTTGAGAGAGTAGGAGTTGCAACCAGAGTGCAAACAGCAATCGAAATGCAGGAAATTGCCGAACCCTATATCAGAAGAAGAGCCATGAGGCACCTAGAAAAAGGCAGAGTTGTAGTGTTCGGAGGTGGATGCGGAAATCCATTTTTTACAACTGATACTACGGCAGCACTGAGGGCAGCAGAGATAAACGCTGAAGTTGTTATGAAAGCTACTAAAGTTGATGGAGTATACGATCGTGATCCTAATCAATTTAAAGATGCAAAAAAATATTCCTCTCTCAGTTATCAACAAGTTCTTAGTGATGAAATTGCAGTAATGGACAGTACTGCGATTGCACTCTGCAAAGATAATAATATCCCTATTATGGTTTTTGATATATTCAAAAAAGGAAACATTTCCAAAGCTGTTGCTGGTGAGCCAATAGGCTCTTTAATTAGTTAAAGATCATTTAATTTTTTATTATGAAAGAAAAAGAAATTCAAGAAAATATGAATAAAAGTATTGAAGCCACACAAAGAAACTTTAATACAATTAGGACAGGCAGAGCTAATGCTTCCTTATTAGACAGAGTAAGTGTTGAGTACTATGGAGCGGAAACACCAATCAAATCGCTTGCCACTATAAGCACTGTTGATTCGCAAACAATTTCAATACAACCTTTTGATATTTCATGTTTGCAAGCGATAGAGAAATCTATTTCTATGAGTGATTTAGGTATTACTCCAAATAATGATGGGAAAGTAATAAGAATAAATGTTCCTCCTTTAACAGAAGAAAGAAGAAAAGAATTTTGTAAATTAGCCTCTAAATATGCAGAGGAAGGAAAAGTAGCTTTGAGAAATATTAGAAGAGATGCTGTTGATAAAGAAAAAAAAGACGAAAAAGATGGCCTTATTTCTATTGACGAATCGAGAGATAATCAATCTGAAATTCAGAAAATTACCGACAAATACATTGCTTTAATAGAAACTAAATTGTCTGAAAAAGAGAAGGAAATTCTAAAAGTTTGATAGAATTTGATGTTGTAATAATCGGTGG
>QCCO01000037.1 GCA_003278895.1 Prochlorococcus sp. AG-347-L19 | reverse complement strand
AAATCCATTCAGGAAAAGTATCTTATCGAGAATGTAGAAAATATAAAGATTAAGCAAAATAAATCCTTCAATTCTTGTGATTTTCCCTTTGCTCCAGAAAATTGGTAAGCATGCAAAAGTAGTTAAAACCATAAAAGGTAAGTCAACTTTTATTAGACTCTGTTCAATTACTAAACCTTTAAATCCTGAGAAAATACTGCAACTTCCAAGGATTAAAAGTTGATTAAGTAAATTACTTCCTATCACATTCCCGATCGCAAGATCTGTTTTGCCTTTAAATGCAGCAATTATTGAAGTTACTAATTCTGGTAAAGATGTCCCAGTTGCGACGATAGTTAAACCAATAACAATTTCATTTACACCCAAAAGAGTAGCGAGCGTTTGAGAACCATTTACTAAAATATTTGAACCAAAGCTTAAAAGAAATATTCCCAGTATTAACTTTAGTAAAATATTCATTTTCCCTTTATGGTTATCTATTAATTCTTCTATCTCTGGTTCAGCATCTCTTGTCTCCTCTCCTTTCTCATTGATGGTATTGATTTCCCATATTGTATTTAAGATTAAACAAAATATTAGAAATACCCCTGCTTGCAATGTTAATAAGCCTGTTGATGACATAGCCCAAACTGCGCAAGAAATTGCCATTAAAAGAGGCACATCTCTTCTGACTATTCTGCTTTTTACCTTAAGAGGTGTTATCAATGAGCTTATGCCCAAAACAACGAGAACATTAAAAATATTGCTTCCAATTACGTTGCTTGCCGCAAGCGAATCACTGCCTTTTAAAATTGAACTCAAACTTACCAACAACTCAGGAGAGCTTGTTCCAAGAGAAACGACTGTTAAACCAATTACTATTTGAGGAATTCCTAAAATTAAAGATAAAAATATGGCTCCTTGAATAAAGAACTCTCCTCCAGCAAAAAGCAGAACTACGCCTAAAACTATTTCTATTATTGGAAATAAATAATCACTCATATTTAGGATTTAATTTAAATAACAAAAATTTTCATAATTGGTTAATAACTATCCTCGAATATCTACAATTCATTGTCAATTTTAATTTGCTGTTAAAATTAACTAAATTAAAAAAATTTTGAAGACTTTAAACATAATAAAACCTGATGATTGGCATTTACATTTAAGAGAAGGTCTTGTATTAAAAAATATAATTCAGTACACTTCGGAATATTTTGGAAGAGCAATTGTTATGCCAAATACTAAAAGTCCCATAACATCAATCAATAGCGCTATTTCTTATAGGAAATCTATTGTTGAAGCGCTACCAGAAAGTTCTAAGTTTGAACCATTAATGACAATTTATCTTACAGATGACACTGATAAAGGGGAACTAATTAATGGTTTTAAAAATAATGTTTTTTTTGCAGCAAAATTATATCCTGCTAATGCCACAACAAATTCCAGTCATGGAGTTAGGAAAATAGAAAATCTATATAAGATCTTTGAATTAATGCAAGATTCTGGAATGCCTCTTTTAATTCATGGGGAAGTGACTGATTCTGAAGTAGATGTATTCGATAGAGAAGAAGTTTTTATAGATAAAGAACTTTATCAAATAACCAAAAGATTTCCAAAATTAAAGATTGTTCTAGAACATATAACTACCTCTTACGCAGTGGATTTTGTGCAAGAAAATAATATTGGGGCTACTATTACTCCGCATCATTTGCATATAAATAGAAATGCAATGTTTTTTGGAGGCTTAAATAGTGATTTTTACTGCTTACCAGTTGCTAAGAGGGAAAATAATAGACTCGCTTTAAGGAGAGCGGCAACAAGTGGGGGAAAATGGTTTTTCTTGGGGACTGACTCTGCTCCACACCTCAGAAAGTGGAAGGCTTTTTGTGGATGTGCAGGCATTTTTAATTCGCCAGTAGCAATAGAAAGCTACTTAACAGTTTTCGAAGAGGAGGATGCTCTAGATAATTTTGAAAAGTTTGCAAGTTTGAATGGCCCTAATTTTTATAATGTCCCACCAAATAAAGAAAAATTAAAATTAGTTTCTAGACCTAACAAAATTAAAGAATATATTGATGTTATTGAAGAAAAAAATATTGTCGGAAAAATAAAACCATTTCATGCAGGTGAAACTTTACAATGGCAAGTAGAAGGAATAGTAAATTAAAAAATTAGATTTAATCTGACAATTAAAAGTGTAAATATTCCAATTTTTCTTGGTTAAATGGGTTACTTTCAGCTACGATTATAAAGCACTAATTCCTTTGGGAGTGTGGCGGAATTGGTAGACGCGCCGGACTTAAAATCCGTCGAGCGATTTAGCTCGTGGGGGTTCAAGTCCCCCCACTCCCATTAATTTAATTATTTATTTTTAGTTTTGACGATAACTTCCAATAGTTGTTATGTTTTAACTAAGCTACCATAAATTTAAAATGGAAAGTTTTTTCAATAATTCGTTCGCTACTTTAATTGCTTATATCGGAATTATATCTTCCTATTTATTGGTTATCCCATTGTTACTTTTTTACTGGATGAATAATAGATGGAATATTATGGGCAAATTTGAAAGATTAGGAATTTATGGCCTTGTTTTTCTCTTCTTTCCAGGTTTGATTTTATTTTCTCCATTTTTAAATCTCAGACTAAAAGGAAGTGGTAAAGGGTAAATAATTGACTAAAGGGAAAGTTGTACAAATAGGTTTATTTATTTCATTAATAGGATTAATTAGTTATAACTTTGCACCACAAATTGGGATAGACAATTTTACAGCCACTACTCTCTCAAGTTGTATCTTGATTTTGATTGTTATTACTTGGGTCACATCTTATGTTGTTAGAGTTATAAATGGAAAAATGACATTTATGGAACAAAGGAAGCGTTATAGAAAAGAGTATGAAAAAGTTGTTAATGATAAACTAGAAACCAAATTCAACTCATTGACAAAGGAAGAGCAGCAAAAACTAATGGAAGATTTAGAAAAAAATACATAAATTTTTCATAGAAATATATCTAAAAATCATGAAAGATAACAAAATGCAAATTACTAAAAATGAATCTTTATCTAAGGTAGATGAGATGTTTTGTGATTTAAAAAATAAAAAAAAATTAGCTTTGATGCCTTTCATAATGGCCGGGGATCCCAATATTGAAATAACGTCTGAGATCTTATTAAAGTTACAAGAAAATGGAGCTGACCTTATTGAATTAGGTATCCCTTACAGCGACCCACTTGCAGATGGACCAGTTATTCAAGTGGCGGCCTCTCGCGCCTTAAAGTCAGGCACTAGCCTAAGAAAAGTAATTAAACTTTTGGAGTCTTTAAAAGGTAAATTAAATATTCCCATCATCCTTTTTTCTTACTTAAATCCATTAATATGTTTCGGCTTTGAAGAGTTTTGTCAGATGGCATCTAATGCTGGAGTTTCTGGCCTAATAGTTCCTGATCTCCCTTTAGAGGAAGCTTATAAATTTTCTAAAATAGTAAGTAGCCATTCTATGGACTTAATTTTATTGGTAGCTCCAACTACTCCTTTTGAAAGAATGAAACAAATTTCGAATTATACAAAAGGCTTTACTTATTTAGTGAGTGTTACAGGTGTCACTGGTGAGAGAAACAAAATGGAAAATAGAGTAGAAAGTCTTATCTCTAAATTAAAAGATGTAAATAGCAATCCAATTGCTGTTGGTTTTGGGATATCCACCCCTGAACATGTTAATAAAGTTCGTGAGTGGGGTGCAGATGGAGTAATTATTGGGAGTGCATTTGTAAAACGAATTTCTAGTTCAAGTGAAAAAGATGTCGTTTATCAAGTTGGTGAATTTTGTAAGGAAATGCGTTTAGCAGCTGATCAAAAAAAATAAATGCAAAGATAATTTATTAATTAAAAAAATAAACTATAAAAAATTAATTTAAAATGATGTACCGAATCTTTTTTTGTTGTCCTTAAGATTCTTCTGTAGGTAACAATCTGATTTGTTTTCTTCCTAGCTTAATTTCGAATTCATCACCTGCTTTTAAATCAAGAAGTGCTGTATAAGCCTTCCCAATCAGAAGATTTCCGTTACCTTGAACTGTCGCTATATAACTAAGTTTTCTTCCACCTTTCCCAATACCTGCAACTCCAGAGTCACCAAGATTAACCCCTTTTGCTTCTAAAAGTGCTTCATAAAATGCGGTAAAGTTTAAGCGTTCACCTCCATTTTTCTTAGTAGAAACATATCCACAGGCGCGAACTAGGTCGGATTTGCTAACTTCACCAAGTTCTTTAACTTTTGCAAGGAGATCGCTTCCAGTTAGCATAATTAATTAAAAGAAAGTTGTATTAAATAACATAGCAATTTGTGAGTAATATATGCAATTATTTATTATGTATTTATTCTATTATTTATCTTTCAAAATGGAAAAGTTTATAGTTTTTGGAAAGTACTGTGAAGATGCAATTATTAAAAGGGAACCTTTTCGTAAACAACATCTTAATAGACTTAAAAACTTAAAAGATAGAGATATTCTAATTACATTAGGGCCAACA
>QCCO01000036.1 GCA_003278895.1 Prochlorococcus sp. AG-347-L19 | reverse complement strand
AGTATTGGAACCGTTTTCGTCTTTGAATTATTTAAAAAATCTAAAGGTTTATTTTTTAAATCAATTTCTCTTATCTCCACTTTTATTTCACAAATTAACAAAGCCCATCTAGCACGAATTGCATATGGACATCTTCGAAATGAATATAAAATATCGTCTTTCATATTGTAAAAACTTTTAATTTCCCTAATTCTTTTAGTATTATCTAAATAGGAACAGTATTAATTTTACAACGCAAATGTCGGGATATGTTTACCTTATTAGAGTAGGTGACCTTTATAGGATTGGGAAAACGGATAATCTTGAAAAGAAAATAAGGAAATTAAAGCCAGATGAATTATTAACATCAATTATGACAAAGGAGCCAGAAACTCTTGAAGCAAGATTACTAAGAAAATATAAGTCGCAAAGAATTCCTGAAACTGGATATTTAAAGCTTTCTAAAAGACAAATTAGAGAATGTAAAAAGCAATTTGAATTAAAGGGTAGCTTACCTCACACTTTAGATGCTGAAGTTTCCATAACTCTATTTGCATCTTTTTTGTTGTTTTCATTAAGTTCCTTTATTTTTAATTATTTAAATTTTGGATTTTTAAAATCCATATCATATTCTTTCGGAATGGCATCTCTACCAATGGTTATATTATTTATTACAGGTAGTTTTGGCGGATACTTTTCTGAAGATATCTCTCTTTTTTCATTGTTAACTAATCGAATAAAAGGCTTATTTATTGCAATTGCAATGCTTTCAATGGCTTACTTAATTTTCAATTTAGGTTAAATTTCATAATTACAATTTAAGGCGATTTCAAATGGAACTGATTGGGAAGGTAACTTCAGAATAGTTGAGCATATTTCAGCAATATCTTCAGGTTGTGTCATGCTTGATTTGTCTAAGGAAGAGATATTTTGAGCCATTTTTGTATTAACCCAGCTTGGGCAAATTGCTGAAACCCTTATATTTTTATCCCATCCTTTATTTTTCATTGTTTGGCATAATCCCATCAAAGCAAACTTTGAAGAAGAATAAGCGGCTAAATCGCCTTTAGATCTTTTCCCACTCATTGAAACTAAAACAATTATTCTTCCTCTGCCTGAGGCACATAAATGATCCCAAGAAAGCCTGCATAAATTCCAAATTGCTAAAAAATTGATATTTAAAGTATTTAAAATATCTTCTTCATCACCATCTTTGTATAAGAAAGGAACTTTCGACAATACTCCAGAACAATTTATTACTGAATCAAATCCTCCAAAATCATCTACGGTATTCTTTATCCAATTTTCGGCAGTAATTTTTTTTAATGCATCATAGTGGTTGATTATAATTTGTCCTTCTGGCCATTTATTTGGATCAATAGCGCTTCCTTTTATTGATTCTAAATCCCGTAAACCAACGCTAATTCTATTGCCTTCTTTTAATTCTTTATGTGCAATATTTAGTCCAATACCTCTGCTGGCTCCACTTATTAGTATGGTTCTCATTTTTAAACTATAAATTTGGGAATATTATCCTAAGTAACATTTTAAATTCTCTACCATGCATAATCATAAGACCCTTCTTTACACTCCATGGAGCCTTTATAAACATTACGCACATCGCATATACAATCTCTTTTAAGGAAAGAGTATCAGTTAGAAAACCATACCATTGATTTTTAGGTAGTTGGAAAAAACTACCAAAAAATTCTCTCAATAGTTTCTCGTCAAACCTCATGAGTTTTTCTAATCCAAATTGGTAAAGTGATTTTTTCCTAATTAATTCTTTTGACCATAAAGTTTCCCAACCTTTTCTAGCAATATGATAAGTACTTAGATTTTTATTTTTAATTGCTTCTGAGACTGCCTTAGCGACAAGTGGAGCTCTTCTTAAAACATTACCAATTAAATATCCAGATGCAGGATGTACCATTGAAGCAGCACCACCATATCCAAGTATTTGTTGTTTGAAATCTGGGATTGGCATATTCATAGGGAGAAATAAGCCAAGCTCTTCATGTTGCATGCTTGTGATTGATATATTTCGATAAGAAAGCCTTTTCTCTAGTCTCTCTTTCAAATTTTCCATTGTTAAAGGATTTACTAAACCAAGAGATGTCTCTTCAAGAAAATATTTCCCATCCCCCATATCCATGGCATAAAGAAAAGTGGGCGGTTCTTTTTTTTGCTCATCGTTAAGATGGTCATTCCTATAGTCCATTAATACAAACTGCCCTTTCTTAAGTGGAGGTTTACTAAAATTACCTACTATCCCATAACAAGTTTGGACTGCTAAGGGACCACACGATTTTAATTTAAGAAAAACAGGATCATATCCTGTTGCATCTATAACTAATCTTGCAGAGTAAGACTTGCCATCTTTTGTAGTTACTGTACTTTTGTATTTTTCAAAATGTATTTTGTTTGCAAAGCCTTGATGCCATTTAATAAGAGACTTATTGCATTCATTAAACCAATAATTGTGGAGTTTCTGCTTATCAAATAGTCCATAATCTAGTGAATGTTCCGTGGCTTTATTCTCGTCGTCTTGTTCTTCTAAAGCGCCATGCCCAAAAAAACTTACAGTATTCTTCCATCTATATTCAAGTAAATCTTGAAGCCCAAGTTGATCAACTTCTTTCCCCCAAATGCCATATGTGTTTGGCCAAGGTTCATCTGGTCCATTTGGAGAAAGCACTTCAACATCTAGTTTTTCCTTCCCTAAAGCTGAAGCTATTGCCATACCTGCGGGCCCTGCACCCAAAACAAGAATATCTGGCATATTTTCTTTTGACATTAAATATAAATCTTATGATTAAAGAAATTTATGGAACAAATTATTACTTGTGCTCTTAGGATTATATATTTCATCCAATACTTGTAATGAGAGTAGATTAATAATAATCAAATTACTCAATTACAAGTGACTAAGTTTTCAGTGTTTTAACAATAATTTATAAGATTACAAAATAAAAAATACTTAAAAAATTTTTTATTATAAAAATATATAGAGCAAGCTAAATGATTAAAAATAAAAATATTTTAATTACTGGAGGTAATTCAGGTATAGGGCTTTTTGCCATCATAAATTTACTAAAGACGAAAAATAATTTATACGTTGTAATAAAATCTGAATTAAGAAAGAATGAATTTCTCAAAACAATTCAGAAATATTTTGATAAAAATTACCTCAGTAAATATTTAAATATTATTGAAAATTGTGATCTTTCAAATTTAGAAAATATAAAAAAAATTAAGGATTACTTTATTAGTAAAGAGATTTTCTTAGATGTTTTTGTTTTAAATGCAGGATTGCAATATACTGGTTCTTTTTACCCTAAAGTATCAAAACAAGGAATAGAACTAACTTTTGCAGTTAATCATCTTGCACATTTTTACTTAGTAAATATCCTAAAAGATTTAGTTAGAGATAAAGAAGAATCTAGAATCATTATTACATCATCAGATGTACATGATCCCAATAGCTCAGGTGGAAATATAGGACAGAAAGCAGGGCTTAATAATCTAGTTGATTTTAGAAAAAAGGTTACTGGTCAATTTTTAAATTTTAATGCTGATGAATCTTATAAAAATAGTAAGTTATGTAATATTTTGTTTGCTAAAGAACTTGCAAAAAAATTAAAAATATCCTCTAGTAAAATTTCTGTAATTACTTGGGCTCCAGGTCTAGTAATACCAAATGATGATTCAGGTTTTTTTAGATATAGTAAATGTTTTAATCTCGTTGGATATTTAATTTTTTCTAAAGTTGCAAAAAATATTTTAGGAATTTCTGAAAGTATAGAAAATGCTGGTAAGATTCTTTCTCAGATTGTCCTTGACGCAAATTTAAATAATATTGGTTACGTTCATTTAAGTAATAAACTTATATCTTTTAAAAAACATAAATTAGTTGAAAGTAAGGTTAGCGATGAGGCAAACAATTCTGAGTTGGCTTCAAAACTCTGGATTTTAAGTGAAGAGATTTGTAGATCATTTGGCTTTGTTACTTTCAATATTTAAGGTTTGTGTTGGGAATGCAAACTCTATATTATTAACCGCAAATTCCTCGATAATTCTTAAATTTATAGATTGTTGAGCTTCCATTGCAGCGAGATAATTATTTGTTGGGATGTAATAAACAAGTTCGAAATTAAGACTGAAGTCGCCGAAATCTGTGAAATGACATCTATCAAAAGACGCATCTTTTGTCTCTTCCACTATTTTTTTAATTATTATTGGAATCAATTTAATAAGTTTTGGAGAGGTTTCATAAACAACTCCTAATTTATGCACTAACCTCCTTTTTTCCATTTGTGCGTAATTTGAAATAATTCCATTTGTTAGGGCACTATTGCTCATTACTATTACTTCTCCATTAATACTTCTTATCCTTGAGGATCTTACTCCCACTCTCTCAACCATTCCGAGGACTCCATTAGATTTTATAAACTCACCTTTTTGAAAAGGTTTATCAAGCAAAATTGTTATATATTCAAAAAACTCCTGAACTGGATCTTTCAAAGCTAATCCTGCCCCAATACCTCCTGCACTTAGTAAAGCCCAAATAGCAGTCATTTGAACACCTATATTTTGTAAGAAAAAAATTGAGCCAATAGTCCATGTTAATGCTTTTATCAATGGAGTTAGTGAAGATACCATCGAACTAATTGAGGAATCGTTAATTTTCGAGGTCGATTCTGTTAAAGATCTTATTAAAACTTTGTTGAGAGCTTTTATGATAATTATTAATATAAATAATTTCAAAATATTCAATAAGACAGAGATGAAAGTTATTTCAT
>QCCO01000035.1 GCA_003278895.1 Prochlorococcus sp. AG-347-L19 | reverse complement strand
GATCTTACTTATTCCTGCTGGATGGAGTTTATATTTAACCCCAGATGCTAATCCAACATTTTTAATGTTGCTAAGAATAATACTGGGAGGACTACTAGTAAGTGGATTAGGCTGCGTGGTTAATGATATTTGGGACAAAAAAATTGATCAAAGAGTTGTTAGGACAAAAAATAGACCTCTAGCTGCAAATAAAATCAGTCTAAAAACGGCTTATTCAATTCTTTTCTTTTTAATTTTAAGTAGTTTCTTTTTAACTTTGTCACTACCTCAGCCTGGAAGAATTCTTTCCATTTCACTTGCTTTTTTAGCTTTACCTATTATTTTAATTTATCCTTCTGCCAAAAGATGGTTTAAATATCCTCAATTAATCTTATCCATATGCTGGGGTTTTGCTGTCTTAATTCCCTGGGCTGCAAATGAAGGCAATTTAAATAGTATTGTTTTATTATTTTGCTGGCTAGCTACCATTTTTTGGACTTTTGGCTTTGACACGATTTATGCTTTAGCAGATAAAAAATATGATATCAAAATTGGAATAAATAGTTCCGCTGTTAACCTCCAGAACAATACAAGAATAACTATTCAAATTTGCTATTTTTTAACTTCTTGTTTTCTCGCATTATGCGGATTTATTAATCAAATGGATTTTATTTTTTGGCCAATTTGGCTTACAACGTCAATCTTAATGCAGAGAGATATACTAAAAGTATTTCCTGAGGAAAAGCAATCAATAAAAAATATTGGGAATCACTTCAAAAATCAATCAATTTATGGAGGAGTCCTATTATTAGGAATTATTATTGCCTCATAAATTCTAAATATGGTTTTTAGATTAAAAAAAGGGGATCAAATAGATATTTTAGCTCCGGGCTCCTTTATTGATGAAGACGAAAATTTTCAAAAAGGTATAGAAATCTTAAAAAACTGGGGCTTGGAAATTAATGAAAATAATTCTCTATCAAAAAAATTTGGTTATTTTGCAGGTGATGATTTAACTAGATTCGAAGAACTGGAAAAAGCACAAAATAGTAAGCTAATCATTTTTGCAAAAGGTGGCTGGGGTTCAGCAAGACTTTTAGAAAAAGAACCTTCTTGGCAGCATGGTTTAATGCTTGGATTCTCAGATACATGTTCTTTGTTACTATCTAAATATTCTCAAGGATTTATAGGTTCTATTCATGGCCCAATGGTTACTAGCCTTTTCAAAGAGCCAGAGTGGAGTCTTGAGAGATTAAGAAATTTACTATTTGAGGGATATGTTGAGGAGATAAGAGGAATTCCTTTGAGAGCTGGAAAAGCTAAAGGAGAAATTATCGTCTCTAACTTAACTATTGCTACTTTTTTAATTGGTACTAATCACTTTCCCGATTGCAAAGGGAAAATAATAATTTTTGAAGATATTAATGAAGATATTTATAAAATTGACCGCATGTTGACTTACCTCAGAATGACTAAAACACTTACTGAAATTGCTGGTATTGGATTCGGAAGTTTTTCTAATGATTCCTGCGATATTGAATGGAAAGATTTACTAAAAAACTGCATTATTGAAAGACTCCAGAAGTTTGATTTTCCTATTCTTTTTGACCTCCCAATAGGCCACATATCGGGAAATGCTTGCATTCCCTTAGGATACCAAGCCACCTTAAATGGTGATAATGGCATTCTTAGTATCGATAAACCTTTTTAACTAGGGGTTCTTCACAAAAAGTTTTGCTATTTTCAAATCTATAGGGGATGTAATTTTTATATTTGAATAAGTTCCTTCAATAATCTTCACTTTCCAATTAAGCATTTCGAATAGTGAGGCATCATCTGTAACTTTCCAGTTTTTATCAATTGCCAGCATATGAGCTTTTTTTAATCTATCTACTAAAAAGCCCTGAGGAGTTTGCGCTGCCCATAAATAATTTCTATCTGGTGTTTCTTTAATAAAACCTTCATTATCAACAATCTTTATTGTGTCAGTTACCTTAGTAGCCAAAATAACAGCTTCATTTTCATCTAGTTGGCTAGCACATTGGTCTATCAATTCAGGATTAATAAGGCATCTAGCACCATCATGTATTAAAACTTTTTCAGCATCTTTTGGTAACGCTTTTAAACCATTAAAAACTGACTGTTGTCTCGTGTCACCTCCATTAATCCAATGAACTTTATGGGCAAAATCCTTTGCTGAATTTAATAATAAATTTTTATCTTTCGGTTGTCCAATTATTCCAACCCAATTTGTTGAGGATGCAGAAAATACAGATTTAAGTGTCCAATAAATCAAAGACTCTCCCTCTAAATCAATAAGTAATTTATTTTTTCCAGCTTTCATTCTGCTACCGCTCCCTGCAGCTGGTATTAAAAAGTGCACAATAGAAGGTCTTAATATTTTCTAGATAATTATAAATAAAAGCAATATCTTTACACAAATAGTACTACGATTGAAAATTATAAAATTTCATAATGTCCAATACAGATTCATTATCAGGCAAAGTTGCTTTAATCACTGGAGCTAGCAGAGGAATTGGTAAAGAAATTGCTTTAGAACTAAGCCGCTTAGGAGCAGAAGTTTTTATTAATTACTCTTCTTCTGATGAAAAAGCTGAAGAAGTTGTTAATTCAATTAAAAATTCGGGGGGGAAAGCTCATAAATTAAAGTTTGATGTTTCAAAAGAGGATTCTGTAAGTTCAGCTTTTGAAGAAATCATCAAAATTAATGGCACCATAGATATCCTGATTAACAATGCTGGCATTACTAGAGATGGACTATTGATGAGGATGAAATCGGAACAATGGGATGACGTACTAAATACAAACTTAAAAGGAGTTTTTCTTTGTACAAAATATGCTTCAAAATTTATGATGAAAAAAAGAAGTGGTAGTATCGTAAATATTTCATCTGTTGTAGGGTTAATTGGTAATCCCGGTCAAGCAAATTATTCTGCAGCCAAAGCTGGAGTTATTGGATTCACCAAAACTTGCGCTAAAGAATTTGCTTCAAGAGGTATAAATGTAAACGCAATAGCTCCAGGCTTTATCGAAACAGAGATGACTGAAAAACTTAATACTGAAGATATTCTTAAAGTTATTCCTTTAGGGAAATTAGGAAGTTGTTCTCAAATTGCAAACTTAGTATCATTCATAGTTGCAAGTAATGCTGGAAGTTACATTACAGGGCAAACAATTAGTATTGACGGTGGCATGAGTATTTAATTATGTACTTTCGTAAGGTTGGCCCAATTCATCCCTCAACCTTCGAATTTTTTGTAAGAGTTTTAGTCTTCGACTTCTAGCAGTCAAAGTCAAGAAAAACCTAAGAGGAAAATATATTAATGTCATAGCAATCGCGAGGATTGCGGTAAGAGTAAAAATGAGATTATTTGTTTCTTCCATATCTTAAAGATACTCTTATTTGATTTGATTTGTATGTCTCATCAAAAGAAATTCGGCTTTCCCCACTTAATTAAACATCCCTTAAAAATGATTCTATGGGAAATTAGAATAAGATAAAATCTTGAGTAAACATGCCAAAACAGTTAAATTTTTCTAATGAATCAAGAGAAGCGCTAGAAAAAGGTGTAAATTTCGTAGCTAATGCAGTAAAAGTTACTATTGGTCCCAAGGCGAAAAACGTAGTAATAGAAAGAAAATTTGGTTCGCCAGATATAGTAAGAGACGGAGCCACTGTTGCTAAAGAGATTGAGATTGAAAACCCTATTTCTAATTTAGGTGCGAAATTAATAGAACAAGTAGCATCCAAGACAAAAGAGAGTGCTGGTGATGGTACAACAACAGCAACTATTTTGACTCAGAAGATGGTTCAGGAGGGATTAAAAAATATTGCTTCTGGTGCCAGTCCTATGGAGTTAAAAAAGGGTATGGAGATAGGCCTAGCTTTTGTTCTAGAAAAATTAAGTTCTAAAAGTATTTCATTAAGTGGTTCTGATATCCAAAAAGTTGCAACAGTTAGTGCTGGAGGTGATGAAGAAATTGGATCTATAATTTCGAAAGCAATGGATATTGTTACTTCTGATGGAGTAATAACTGTTGAAGAATCTCAATCACTAGAAACAGAATTAGATATAACTGAAGGAATGTCTTTTGATAGAGGTTATAGTTCTCCATATTTCGTAACAGACCAAGAAAGACAAGTTTGTGAACTTGAAAATCCTAAAATATTAATTACTGATCAAAAAATCTCAACTTTAGTTGATCTGGTTCCAATACTTGAAGAGATTCAGAAGTCAGGCTCACCTTTTTTAATTCTTGCTGAAGATATCGAAGGAGAGGCTTTAACCACCTTGGTTTTAAATAAGAATAGTGGGGTTTTAAATGTAGCTTCTGTAAGAGCCCCATTATTTGGCGAGAGAAGAAAAGCTGCCCTTGAAGATATTGCAATTCTTACAGGGGCTAAGCTAATTAGTGAAGATAAATCGATGACACTTGATAAAGTATCGATTAATGATTTAGGCAAAGCAAAAAAAATAACTATCACAAAGGATAAAACTACAATTGTTGCCTTCGAAGACACTAAAGATTTAGTTAAAGCGCGAGTAGAGACATTAAAGAGGGAAGTTAATATAACTGAATCTGAGTATGATCAGGATAAAATCAATGAAAGGATAGCCAAACTAGCTGGAGGAGTAGCTCTTATCAAAGTAGGAGCTGCTACAGAAACAGAGATGAAGTATAAAAAGTTGAGAATCGAAGATTCCCTTAATGCTACGAAAGCTGCTATTGAAGAGGGTGTTGTTTCTGGTGGAGGACAAACTTTAATTGAAATATCAGATGACCTTTTAAATTTAAGTGGAACATTTTCAGATGATTTAAGAACAGGGATAAATATTGTCAAAGAAGCCCTTTTGGAACCTACCAAACAAATAGCAAAAAATGCTGGTTTTAATGGAGATGTAATTGTCGCTGAAATTAAAAGACTTAACAAAGGCTTTAATGCTAATTCAGGAAAATATGAGGATTTAAAAGATTCAGGAATATTAGATCCAACCAAAGTAATAAGATTAGCTCTTCAAGATTCAGTATCTATTGCAGCAATGCTCCTCACAACAGAAGTTGCTATGGCAGACATTCCAGAGCCTGAAGCCGCGGCCCCTGGAGGACCAGGTGGAGATCCAATGGGAGGAATGGGTGGCATGGGAATGCCGGGTATGGGTGGCATGGGAATGCCGGGTATGGGTGGCATGGGAATGCCGGGAATGGATGGCATGGGAATGCCGGGTATGATGTAAAAGCTAACTAGCTTTTTTATCGTTGTTAATCCACTTTCTTAAATCTTTAATATTAGGTAGGGGTAATTTTGGGGTTTCAGTGTATTGATTTATTTTATTAGAATTTTGATTTTTGCTAGATATTTCATTGCTGCTATAAGTTTCCTGGCCATTTGATTCCCACTTT
>QCCO01000034.1 GCA_003278895.1 Prochlorococcus sp. AG-347-L19 | reverse complement strand
ATTAACTAAATCGATAATTAATATTGCTAGTAATGAAAAACCTAAAATGAAAGGTAAATAAGGATATTTATTTAAAATTTTGTTTAATTGATTTTTCGATGCTTGTTTTTCCTTTTTCTTTTCTCTAGGTGGTAAGCCTAACTCTTCCCTTCTCTTAGCTTCTCCCATAATTTTTTAAACTATTTATAACTATTCTATATACCTAGTAGTAGTAGTGTATTTTTCTAGATTTAAATTATTAACGGTTAATTTAATTTAAATTTTGGATATATTAAAAATATATAAAAAAATATCATGATTGAAGTAGTTTGGTCAGTAAATATAATGATTGCAATTCTTATTATTGGTGTTGCCTGGGTTCTTTATTACATATTTACTTATGATCAAAAATTTACTTCCTAGATAAATGTCAGATAAAGATCTAAGTAATTTTCTAAAAAAAATAGTGCAACTTAATCAAATTGCTGAGCTAATAAAAAATAGTCCTAGTAAAAAGTTATCCCTTTCAAAATGCAAAAATCATGATGAAGTAATTAAATTGACCAATGAATGGGGTTTTGATATTGGTAAAAGGTGGGGAGAATATTAATTGATTTTATTACCAGCGTTATTAAAATTGCCATCAACATCAAATTAAATTCCTAAGATAAATTAGTATTGCTTGTATTTGAGTTATGAAAGAAATTGGAGAAATAAAGTCAAATATATATAAAATAGCTGCTGTTACAGATAGAGGGCAAAGATTAAATAAATTAATTTCTCCTATGTATGAGGAAAAAGCTAATGAAATGGATGAATTGATTGATGCTCTTAAAGACTTTAGTTTTGAAATATCAGAAAAATTATTGTCTGGAGAGTGGGAATTGATTTTTTCTAATGTTGAATTATTTCGAAGTTCTCCTTTCTTCCTTGCTATTGAAAAGGCATTAAATGATGAATTTAAAAGTAATCTCTTTTTTAAATTACATCAATTGCAAGTAGGATCCTTTGGCATATCAACTATTGGGAGAATTGCTCAAAAGATTGATTTTGAAAAAAAAGAATTTATATCTACTTTTGACACTACAATATTTGGGCTCACAACTATCCCTATCTTAGGTTGGTTCAAACTATTGCCTACTTTTGGAGGAAGAGTAATAACCCTAGCAAGTGATTTAGTTTTAAGAAATAATTTACTTGATATGAACTTACAAAAGACAAAAGTTTCCAAAGTTGTTGGACTTAATAAGATTCCAGTATTTAGTGAATTACTTATGGATAGATGGTATCCAGTTAAAGAGATATGGAATAAGTTACCTTGGAATAAAGAATCGCCAAATTGCCAGGTTTCAATTTTATATTTAGACAATGAAATGAGAATTATGCAGGATATGTATGGGTCTATTTTTATTTATATAAGGCCTTCAATTTCCTTGTTGAATTCAAATTCAATCTCTTACGATTAATTAAAACACTGAATAATACTACCAGCAGTTAAATTCAAGATAATAATCCAGAGCCTTTCAAATAAAATTTAAATAAAAGAATCACTAAAAGGTTTACTATTGCTAAGGCTACTAAACCATTTCTGTTTTTTACATCTAATTTCTTGACTAAATTAGAAAGATAAACTACTGGATTTTCTGGCTCTTTATTATCCAAATTTTATTTAAATATTAATTTGACAAAAAAATATCACAGTTTCATTTGAACAATCAAAATTGTAAAGATGAATATTCAAAAAGAAATAAATAATTTTTAACCCATAATTCCTGCATTTCTTAAAAACGCTTTACCCATATTGCCAATTACAAAAAATAGAGACAGATTAATTAAAAGGACTATTAATAATGCCAACATTTTATAGTTTGGATTAGTTGAAATGCCATCAAATCCATTATTGAGAAATCTTTTAAAAAGTGATTTGTCAATTTTTAGTTTTTGTTGCTCAGAATCAAGGTTTACTTTTTCTTCTGAATAATCTTGATTACTTGCTTTCTCTAGAAATTCTGTAAATGCCTTAACATTTTCTTCTTTTTTATTCCCCTCATTAAGATCTTCATTGTCTTCATTCAAATTGGGGGATGATTCGATTGAATTATTTTCCTCAGGATTAAGTTTTGAATCTTCCAAATTAGTAGTAAATGCTAGGAGTATATTACACCATAAAAAAAACCCACTCGATCAATTGAAGAGAGGGTTAGCTAAGGTTAAAGTTCTTTACTATATAATAATTTATTTTAATTGAATTTGCGGTCATAACATAATGAAGTTTTAATTTAGATTATATTAAAGTTGATTTTTTCGTAAACATGTTAGATGCGAATACTAAAAAAGCATGTAAAGATGATCCTTCAATAAGAGAAATTAAAATTAGAAATATAGAACATGCTATTGAACAAGCAGAATTGATGATAAAAGAATCAAAAATGAGCCAAGAAGAATTAATCTTCTTAAAAAGAAAAATATCGGACTCGAGACAAGATTTAGAAATACTTTATTTAATGAAAATTCAATGAATATAAATTTTTTAATTTATAAAAAGGCTTGAATTTTTGCAAAGAAAATTTATTTGTATATTTGAAGACTTATAAAGTTTAAATGGAATGTAATTATTTTTATAAAGTTTATAGTTATGTCTAAAAATAATCTATATATACCTTTAAAGGTTGTTCCATACATCTTCATTTCAATTACTGCTATTGCAATAACAGCAGCTACATATGTAATTACTTAGTTCTATCTGCTATGTAAATTTTTTAGATATTAAATAAATTAAAATATTTGTATTAACCAATCATATGAATAAAGTCAAAATAGCATTTTTTACAATATCAATAATCATTTCCATTATTGGGATTAAAAAATTAATTTATATAAATCAAGTTAAAGATTTAAAAAACAAAGAAGAATCATTTTTAAATGAATCTATACGTGTTTTAAATGAATGCTTCGATCTAGAAAATAAAAATAAAAGAACCATTAATAAATCAATTGAATTAATTGAGTTTTGCTTAGAGGAATATGGATATAAAAACTGATTTCAAAACTTGAATGATGAATTTCCTTAATACTCAACTAATATGCATATAAAAATTTCTAATCAATAATCTTGTAATGTTCCATAATTTTTTTTTCATAACATTTTCCTAATTTAACTTTTTTAAAATGACTAAAGTAAAATGTTCCTATTTAGGAAATTTAAACTGTGAGGCTATTCATCTACAATCTGGAAGTCTTATTAGAACGGATGCACCTTTAGATCACTGTGGTAGAGGAGAAAGTTTTTCCCCAACTGATTTATTAGCAACATCTCTAGGCACTTGCCTGCTAACCATTATGGCAATCAAAGCTAAATCGAAAGGATTTGATTTGAAAGGTATATATTTAAATATTGAAAAACTAATGACACAAAATAGCGAGAGAAAAATAAAGGAACTAATAATAGATATTTTTATACCAGAGAGCACTTCTAATGAAACTATTAATTTTTTGAAAAAAGCTTCCAAAGAATGTCCAGTTACAAGAAATTTATCTCAAGAAATAGATATTAAAATTAGTTGGCATAATGAATAAATCTCAAACATAGAAATTACATAAAAAATAATGAAATACTTTATTGGAATAGTCATTCTTTTATTTGGAATATATGTAATGACAGACTTGGCATTAAAGACTAGGTATACTAGAAAAAGACTTTCAAAAGGAAAAAATAAATCTTATAAATTTAAATATTGCAGATTGAGGAAATAGATTTATTTTTGTACTGACAATTAAGGTATATTTTAGTTTTATTTTTTCACTATTTTTTGGTCAATCAAACTAATCAAAGGGATCATGAAATTTACATTTATTCCAACAGTGCACCATGTATAAATAATAAGAAAAAATATTTTTATAAATAAATTAGGGGGTAAGGTGAAAAATATTTTGAAAAACCCTCCAATGAATAATACCAATATTCCAATTTGAAAAAGACCTTTGATTATCCATTTAAGTCCAATTTTTTTAATGTTTATATAAAACCAGAAAAAAACAAAACTAAATAACAATAAACATATAAGATTTATGATCATCTTTTTAGAGAAAATCTAATAAATTTGCCATTATCAAGGCATGATGATAATTATCACTTTTTTATCTGCTAATTTTTTTTTAAAATGAAAAAGTTATACAAAAAACAATAAAAACAAATTATTTTTTTTTATCTTAGAACATTTTCGATTTTAGTAAATCAACTCTTTTTTGATTCACGCCCAAATCACTTTCTCCAACTCTTGATTCTGATCTTATTGATAAGATGTTTGATTCAGGTAGAAAGGATACTTCTAAGTCGTCTACGTACTTCATCCATTTACTGGTTGCCTCAGCATGAAGATAATCGCCATCAATTTCTACAATCTCAGTTCTTGGAGTGTATTCGATAAATGTTTTAATCTCTTCAAAAGGTTTCTCAATATTGTTTACCTCCCATTCTTCTCGTACACAATGAGCAATCTCTAAACAAGGTTTTAGTTCTATATGTGAGGCAAATGATGAAGAAGGGAATATAAAGCTTGAACAAATTAAAATTGCTAAAAAAAGTACTTGCATTAATAGAAAGATTTAATGACTAATAATCTAACGAATTAAATTACTAATTTGTAATGACGACCTAGTTCTTTGGAAGAAAGCATATATGTTTTTATATTCAGAACTAAATGTTTATTTCAAAAAATCCCAAAAAAAAGATCTCTCAAAGAGAGATCTTTTAAAAAATTGATTTAATTCAAGTGTTTCCTTGTTTCCACTGAAATAAAGCAATTCCTCCTACACACAAACCTAATATCACACC
The DNA here is from genome assembly GCA_003278895.1 of Prochlorococcus sp. AG-347-L19. Classification (GTDB taxonomy): domain Bacteria; phylum Cyanobacteriota; class Cyanobacteriia; order PCC-6307; family Cyanobiaceae; genus Prochlorococcus_A. The sequence continues at coordinate 955 of QCCO01000034.1, read as the reverse complement.
TAATTTCAAAAAATGTAATGCTTAATATACCTCTATCTTAACTGTCACATGGCAAAAAATACAAAAAGTACTCAAACATCGAGGTCGGAGTACTTTTAAAGTTATCAGAAAAAAGTGTGTGAGGAGTTTCTGATGTTTTAAATTTACTCTGTAGGTAATTTAAAAGGCTACAGTATAAATTACTAATTATTTAAATCTTTCAGAAAAATTGGGCGTTGATGAAAAAAAATAAATCTAAAAACATAAAAAATTCATGAAAAGCATTTACAAAAAAATTATTTTTATTATTTCGGCAATTGCTCTTTTTTCAGTAATAGTAGGTGTTGTCAAATATTCGCTAACTTATATTGAAAATAATCCCGAAAAATACTTACCTACACAAAAGTAAGTCAAAAATTAAGTATAAATTCACTTCAAAAAATCTATAAAGTATCTTAAATATGTTCTACAAAGACAGCTTGAGTAATGCAATTCAAAAATACTTCAGTTCTTAATCAGAATAATATTCATTTAAGTCAATTTAAAAATAAGCATAAATATCAAATACTTGATAATTACTGGAAGAAAAGAAAGAAAGAATGTGAAAAAAATCTTTCAAAATTTTGCTAACCGATAATTATGAATTTTATATTTTCTTTCTTATTAGCATCTGTAATGTGGGTACAAGTTCCACAGTGGGAAGCTGACTGGTCAAAATGTGCTGTAGATGTTCCCGATTCATCATGTCACTGGTACGTAGCTGCCCCTGACAATACGTTTGGGGAAGGATTTAATTGGGAAAACGCTCCTTGGTTTGATGCTAATGGATTACAGGATGTAGCTAAGATTGAAAAAGAATCTGTAGTAGAAAAACTTCAAAATAACTAAAGTTTCTATTTCATCAATTAACTTTTAAAAGTATTTAAATCTAGTTGCATAGCGGTTAACTTTTAATTAAATAAAAAATTTTTATGCG
>QCCO01000033.1 GCA_003278895.1 Prochlorococcus sp. AG-347-L19 | reverse complement strand
GAAAGCCAATCCCCAGTCCAATAGTAGAACCTCAATGTGAGAATTATTTCAGGATTCGAAATTGTCTGATCTAGAGACTTTAAATCTAAAGCCATTTGATCAAATCCAGGTAAATTATTTGTTGAAAAAATTAAAGCCTGATTTTTCAATTTCTAAAATTAACTTTGTAGGTTTATTTATGATAATTTCAATAAATTTTTTCTTTCAATTTGTTAATTACGTAACATCATTTTGTAATAGTGTTTCAAATCTTCGCTTTTCGGTGGAGAATATAGAAAATATTTTTTTTCCATGGAGCCAACTCAAACAATAAACCTTATTGCATTAAGCCTCATAGTTGTTATGCATGCAGGAGTTTTAGCATTAAGACTAGGAATTAGTTTAGGAAGGAACTAAAGTCTATTAGAAAATTTAAAATTTATACGGTAATAATAAAGTAAGGCTGAATTGATTTATTCAGTAAAAATATCAGTTACTTAATTTGCCAAAATCTTTTTATAAAAATAGTATTTTCCACAAAAAATATTTAGGGCCTTTATTTATAAAAAAACAACAGAGACAGGATAATTTTGTATCATTGATTTTTTTAATTATAAAAATTAGCTTTTCCCTTTTAGCAATAATAAGCCTGATTAAACTTGGCCATAGTTCTAAAGTAAGGTTGACTAGATTAAGGGAAATTGAGGACTCATTTTTATACGAAAAATATAGATTTAATGTTTTAAAAGATAAGTTTGATGATTTATTCTCTTCTGAAGGTGAGCAAAGATTTATGAAAGATCAGGATCAAATAATTTCTAGGGACATTATCAGAGTAATATGGCGTTGATAAGGATGATCTTGAATCATTCTAATTTTCATTTTTCAATTTACTTTTTTGCTAGTGAGTAAGAACATTAAGGGTTTAGTCCTTATAACAGGAACAACTTCAGGAGTTGGATTAAATACTCTAAAACCGTTATTAAGATTTGGATGGGAGGTTATAGCAGTTAATCGATCAAATAAAAGAGCTATAAAAATAGCTGAGGAATCCTTGACAAAAGAGGAATTTAAAAATGTTCACTTTATAGAAATAGATCTTTCTAACTTGGATGATGTGAGAAAAGGTTGCGATGAAATATTAGAAAGATTTAAGAAGCCAATAAATTCTCTTATTTGTAATGCAGCAGTTTATAAACCGAGACTAAAGAGACCTGAAAGGTCTGCTCAGGGGTTTGAAAACTCTATGGCAGTAAATCATTTTGGGCATTTTCTTATGATAAACCTACTTATTGAAAATATTTTATCTTCTGAAAGAGAAATTGTTTTAAATGGCAAATCAACTAAATTCAAGCCAAGAATTACAGTATTAGGGACTGTTACGGCTAATTATTCGGAACTAGGAGGAAGGATACCCATTCCTGCTCCAGCAGATTTGGGAGATTTATCTGGATTCAAAAATGGTTTTTTATCTCCAATAAGTATGGCGAATGGAAAGAAATTTAAACCTGGTAAGGCTTACAAGGATAGTAAACTTTGCAATATGGTGACCGTTCAGGAATTATCAAAAAGATATCCCGCAGAGAAGATTATTGTAAATTCTCTATATCCTGGATGTGTTGCTGATACAAAACTTTTTAGAGATACACCCTGGTTATTTAGATTCCTCTTCCCGATATTTCAAAAATTCATAACAAAAGGCTATGTTTCACAAAGACTGGCAGGAGAGAGAGTCGCTCAAGTGGCAACTTATAAAGAATTTGCTAAACCATCAGTCCATTGGAGCTGGGGAAATCGTCAGAAAACTGGTAGAAAAGCTTTTTCTCAAAAGTTGTCAAAAAGAATAATTGATACTAAGACCTCTCAACAAACATATGATTTAACAAGCCAATTGGTTGGATTAGATTAATTTAGACTAATCAAATCCTAATAAATCAAAAATTTCTCTATCTTTAAGTGGATTACCTTCTAAAGGTTCTACGTTTTCAAGCATATTTTTAGCAAGAGATAAATATTCATTTTGAACTTCAATAACATCTTCAGTAGGTTCCATTTCAAAAATGGTGCATTTTTTTAGTCTTGATCTTCTAATGGCGTCGACATCTTTAAAGTGGGCCATAGTTTTTAAACCTGTTCTTTCATTGAATTTATCAATTTGATCTGTTTCTTTTGATCTATTTGCAACTACCCCACCTAATCTGACTTTATAATTTTTTGCTTTTGCTTTAATTGCAGAGACAATTCTATTCATAGCGAATATTGAATCGAAGTCATTAGCAGTAACAATTAGACAATAATTTGCATGCTGCAATGGAGCAGCAAATCCTCCGCAAACTACGTCTCCTAGGACATCAAAAATAACAACGTCAGTATCTTCTAATAAATGATGTTCTTTTAATAGTTTAACTGTCTGACCGGTTACATAACCCCCGCAGCCTGTCCCAGCAGGAGGACCTCCACTTTCAACGCACATTACGCCATTAAAACCTTCAAACATGAAATCGGTTGGCCTCAATTCTTCGCTATGAAAATCCACCTCTTCGAGAATATCTATAACTGTAGGAACCATTTTGTGCGTCAAAGTGAAAGTGCTATCGTGTTTCGGATCACATCCAATTTGTAGAACCTTTTTACCTAATTTTGAGAATGCTGCAGAAAGGTTTGATGATGTAGTTGATTTTCCGATACCACCCTTCCCATAGACGGCAATAACTAAAGCCCCTTCCTCAATATTTATTTTTGGATCTTGCTTTACTTGAACACTTCCTTCTCCATCAAGAGGTCTATTAATAGTACTTGTCATTTAAAGCTTAAAACACATTATTATTTATATTCTTGCAGCGTAAATACACATGAAATATGTTTCTAAACAAATATGTATTTAATTGTATTAAAAGTGTGAAATATGTTCTTATTACTGAATTTTTGGGATTAAATCTATAGGATTATGAGTGAAAATACTCATGACTTAATTATATTCTATTAGTAGAAATTAACTGAAATATGCTTTAGCGTCGTAAAGAGTTTCATCGCTTATCTCTGGAATTCCTCTCAAGATTGCGTATTTTTCAGTATTTGTTTTAACTTTACCTCTTACAAAAAATGGAACTTTTGTTAATTCAGCTCTACCAGATTCAGTCCAGATAATTCCTTCTTTACTATTTTTTTCTTTTTTCTCATCAGAATTTAAAATGTTATTTTTATTTGTCGCTGTATGTCCTAAATGGCTTTGATGACCATCAACAAACTCAAAGTCATGTTTGAACATATCAATAAGATGCTCTTCTAAACCCATCATTAGGGGATGTACCCAGTCATCAAAAATCACATTTGCTCCTTCCCATCCCATTTGAGGGCTATATCTTGCAGGAACATCTTGAACATGCATTGGAGTACTAATTACTGAACATGGAATGCCTAGTCTTTTTGCACTATGCCTTTCCATTTGGGTCCCTAAAACTAGTTCAGGGGCGGCCTTTTTCATGGCATCTTCAACTTCTAGATAATTGTTAGTTATCAGAGCTTCTACATTAAGATCTTTTGCAGTAGCTCTTACTTGCCTGGCCATCTCCCTGCTATATGTTCCAAGACCCACTACTTCAAAACCCAATTCTTCCTTAGCAATTTTGGCTGCTGCAATTGCATGAGTTCCATCACCAAAAATAAAAACTCTTTTACCAGTTAGATAATTCGAGTCAACTGATTTTGAGTACCAAGGAAGTTTTGATTTATTTTCTAATTCTTCTTTATTCGTTAAAGGAAGATCTAATTTCTCATGAACTTCATTTATAAATTCAATTGTATTTTTTATTCCAATAGGAATAGTATTCGTATATTCCATTCCAAAGTTCCGTTTAAGCCACTCACATGAAGCTTCAGCAATTTCTTGATAAAGACAGATATTTATTTCAGCATCAATTAGTCTTTCAATATCATCAGGACTAGCACCTAATGGAGCAACTACGTTTGTATCTATACCTTGTTCCGAAAGTATGCGTTGGATTTCGATTACATCATCTCTGCATCTAAATCCTAATAATGAAGGGCCAAGTATATTAACTTTTGGTCTCCTACCTAATTCTCTCCACCTAAGAGGATTTATTTTGTCTGAAGAACTTACTTTTTCTTTTAAAAGGGTTCTTGTTAGTTGATAAAAGGTTTCTGAGGCCCCCCAATTTTCTTTCTTGCTATAAGCAGGTAATTCAAGATTAACAATCGGCATATCAAACCCCATTCCTTTCGCAAGTGCTCCAGGTTGGTCTTGGATAAGTTCTGCTGTACAACTTTCTCCGACTAAAAGAGTTTTGGGTTTGAATCGTTCAACCGCTTCCTTAATATTTTTCTTCACTAATTCTGCTGTATCGCCTCCAAGGTCTCTAGCCTGAAAAGTTGTATAAGTTACTGGAGGCCTTTGCCCCCTCCTCTCAATCATGGTAAAGAGAAGATCTGCATATGTATCTCCTTGGGGGGCATGAAGCACATAATGAATGTCTTTCATTGACGAAGCAATTCTCATGGCACCAACATGTGGTGGTCCTTCATACGTCCAAAGAGTTAATTCCATAGTTTTTTAATGCGTTACTAAAGTTTTTGAAGTTAGTATTTGATTTCTTTTTAAAGGTTTGGAGAAGAGACCAGCCAAATCTGCGGCTTGATCAATTCCATGAATTGGACTGAATACCATTTCTATTGACCACTTAGTACTAATCCCCTCCGCCTCAAGTGGGTTAGCTAAACCCATGCCACAAACTACTAAGTCAGGATTAGATTCTCTCACTCGATCTAATTGTTTTTCTACATGTTGCCCTTCAACAATTTTTGTATTGTCAGGTAATAAATTAATCTCCTCTTTCATTAAATCCTTATTGAGGTAAGGAGTGCCTACCTCTATAAGATCCATTTCGCATTCATTATGCAAGAATCTTGCCAAAGATATCTCTAGTTGCGATTCAGGAAGAAGAAATAATCTTTTCCCCTTAAGTATTTCTTTGTGTGAATCAAGAGCAAGTTTTGCTCTATTGATTAAAGGCGAAATAATTTCATGAACTTTGAGTTCACTAATTTTGAAAGCTTTGGCAGCAGCTAAAAACCATTTTGTACTTCCTTCGATACCTAGAGGAAATGGAGCTGAAATTATTTCGCAACCCCGATGTTTGAGGTCTCGTACCGTATCACTTAAATAAGGCTGAGTTAATAATACTTTTGTATTTTTGCCAATCTTTGGTAATTCTGTTGATTGCCGTGGTGGAAAGCTCTCAATATTTGAAATTCCTAAATTTCTAAAAATCTTTTTAAACCTATCCTCTACATTATTTGCGAGAGTCCCAACTAATAATAATTTTTCCTCATTTGATGACTCCATTAATGGAATTAAAGCTTTTAAGGCGCCATCCTCTCCTTGGGTAAAAGTTGTTTCTATCCCACTGCCAGAGTAATTAACGAATCTTACTTGACCTAAAAATCTTTTATTTAATTTCTCTGCGACAGTTGCAAGATCTAGTTTAATTACTTCACTTGGACAAGATCCAACTAGAAAAAGAGTTTTTATTTCTGGTCTTCTTGCAATAAGATCATTAACCACTCGATCTAATTCTTCATGAGCGTCAGCAAGACCAGCTAGATCTTTTTCTTCAAGAATAGCCGTCCCAAATCTTGGCTCAGCAAAAATCATAACTCCAGCAGCGCTTTGAATTAAATGAGCACATGTCCTTGAACCTACTACCAGAAAAAACGCATCAGGCATTCTTCTGTGGAGCCAAACTATTGAAGTTAAACCGCAAAAAACTTCCCTCGGTCCACTTTCCTTATTAAATTCAACTTTACTCATTAAAAATTTTCAAGAGCTTATATTTCAAGCTTGCATAAACTTTTTAATTTAAGAAAGTAATTAATAAGTTCTCTTACAAAATG
>QCCO01000032.1 GCA_003278895.1 Prochlorococcus sp. AG-347-L19 | reverse complement strand
AATTTGGTGTAAATAATTTCCACCCTATCAGAATTTTCTGAAAGAAATTCGGCTAAAATCTCATTTGTAACTCCTTCAGAATCCTTGACTGTGGGTACCTGTTCTAGTTCTTTGAAAGTACTTTTAATTACATATCTATCCTTTCTATTTTGAAAATATCCAATAGCTTTCTTCCCTACCAAAATTAAATTTGGCTGATACCCTTGTTTGACTAATTCTGCGTATCTTATCTCTACCTTTTTTATAATATTTGTATTGTAACCACCGCATAAACCTCTATCCGCAGTTATACAAACCAAGGATATACTCTTTACTTCTCTCTTGGATAATAGAGGAGAGTCGACAGCCTCAAATTGTACTCTAGATTGAATATTTTCTAAGACTCGTGCAAGTTTATCTGCAAAAGGCCTACTCTTAAGAACTTGATCTTGAGCTCTCCTAACTTTTGCAGCTGCAACAAGTCTCATGGCCTCCGTTATTTTTCTTGTATTTTTAACGGAAACGATTCGATCTCTAATCTCTTTAAGATTTGCCATGGTATCTCCTAAATAAATTTAAACTGTGGCAAGCATTGATGATTTAACTTCATTTATCACCTCTTTTAGCGTTGCTTCTAATCCATCATTTAATTTCTTTTCTTTAAGAATCTCTTCTATAAATTCCGCTTTATTTAACTTTAGGTATTCCCTAAGTTCAGTTGCAAATTTAGTAACATCTTCAACAGGAACCTCATCAATAAGACCTTTAACTCCTGCATAAACAACTGCAACTTGTTCTGCAAGGTTTAGCGGAGAGAATTGAGGTTGCTTTAATAACTCTCTAAGTCTTTTGCCTCGTTCAAGTTGTTGCTGAGTTGCCTCATCAAGATCAGATGCAAATTGAGAAAAAGCAGCTAGTTCATCAAACTGTGCGAGCTCTAATTTTAAAGTTCCTGCAATTTTTTTAATTGCTTTTGTCTGAGCTGCTCCTCCAACACGGCTAACAGAAATACCAACATTAATAGCTGGTCTTAATCCTGAGTTAAATAAATCTGCACTCAAGAATATTTGTCCATCTGTAATTGAAATAACATTAGTTGGGATGTAAGCAGAAACGTCCCCTGCCTGCGTTTCAATAATTGGAAGAGCTGTCATAGAACCCCCTCCCATAGCATCAGAAAGTTTTGCTGCTCTTTCTAACAATCTACTGTGTAAGTAGAAAACATCTCCTGGATAAGCCTCTCTTCCTGGCGGTCTTTTTAAAAGAAGAGACATTTGTCTATAAGCCTGAGCTTGTTTTGTTAGATCATCATAAATAACAAGTGTTGCTTTACCCTGATACATAAAATGCTCAGCAATTGCTGCACCGGTATAAGGTGCTAAGTACTGTAAGGCAGCTGGTTCTGAAGCTCCTGCACTAACTACGACTGTATAATCTAAGGCTCCTCTCTCTCTTAAGACCTCTACAATGTTTGCTACTGATGCTGACTTCTGACCAATAGCCACGTAAACACAAACTACGTCTTGACCTTTTTGGTTAATAATCGTATCGATAGCAATTGCAGATTTTCCAGTTTGTCTATCACCAATAATTAATTCTCTTTGACCTCTTCCAACAGGAATCATTGCATCAATAGATGTGATACCTGTTTGCATTGGTTCATGCACTGATCTTCTTTTGATTATTCCAGGCGCCATTTCTTCAATCAATCTAGTGTCACTTGTTGGAATTTCCCCTTTTCCATCTATTGGTTGTCCAAGAGGGTTAACAACTCTCCCCTGCATTGCTTCACCAACTGGAACAGATGCAATTTTTCCTGTGGACTTAACATTACTTCCTTCTTGGACACCAAGTGCCTCTCCCATTAAAACGGCCCCAACATTATCATCTTCAAGATTTAAAGCTATACCTTCTGTACCATCTTCAAATTCCAATAACTCACCTGCCATGACCTGATCTAAGCCATATATTCTTGCAATGCCATCACCGATTTGCAGAACAGTTCCTACATTGCTAACACTTACAGATTGGTCGTAATCAGTTATTTGTTGTTTTAAGATTGAACTGATTTCATCAGGGCGTATAGATACCATGGATTTAAGAATTTAAGGTTGATTTAAAAGTTACTTGGAAAGGGATAAGCCAAGTTTTCTTATTTGTGAAGCAAGAGAAGCATCAATTACTTTTGATCCTACACTGGCGACGAAACCACCAATAAGAGATGGATCGATTTTAGTTACAAGTTCTAATTTTTCAGTTCCAGCAATATTGATGATCTTTTTGGTAATTAAACCTTTCTGTTCATCAGTAAGCTCGACTGCAGAAGTAACAGTTGCCAAAGCAATATTACTATTTTCTCGGTAAATCTCTAAAAACCTATCAAGAATTGAAGTAAGGATTCCAATTCTTTGCCTATCGGCCAATAATTTTAAGAAATTCAATAAAGAAGAATTAACCTTTTTTGAAAAAATTTCATTAATGATTTTCTTCTTAGCATCTGTCTCTAAAATGGGAGAGGATAGTGCCTTCTCCAGTTCAGGGGAATCATTTATTAATTCCAAGAGTTGTTTAACTTCAGAAACCATCTCTTCAGTTTGCGAATTTTCATTCACAACTTGAAGTAATGCCTCTGCGTATGGTGTAGTAACTGAATTTAAAAGTGGCATTAGTTCACCTCAATATTGTTAATTGATTGAGTTACCAAATTTTCTTGAGTTGTTTTGTCAAGTCGATTTGGGAGAGAATCTAAAGCTTTCTTAATTGCAAGTTCTACAGCCTCTTTTCGAAGTTGAGAAATTGCTCTGGATGCTTCAGAGCTCTCATCAGAGATTGCACTTTGTTTAATTCGTGCCATCTCCTCTATCGCTTTTTTCTCACTTTCCATTCTGATTGATTCAGATCTTTTAAGGGAATCTGCTTTTATTTGAGAAGCTTTTTCTTCTGCTGAAGATAAATCTTTCTTTGCCTTTTCTAAAGCTTGAGTTGCATTTAGGAGTCGATCTTCAGCATCTTTTAATTCAAGAAGGATTCCTTCTCTCCTTTTTTGAAGCATTTTACCTAGGAAACCAGGCAAAAATTTATAAAGACCGAAAACTACTACAGCCCAATTAAGGATATTAGTTTCGAATAAATTGAAGTTCAATCCAAAACCTTCTGTAGCTAAAAGAGTTAAATTCATTTTTCTAGAATCAATCTATTAACAATAAGTTCGCTTAGATCATCAGCCTGTTTAGAAAGTTGATCACGAGCAGCAGACGTCTGACTTTCAATTTCTAGTCTTGCTTTTTCTTTTGAAGCATTTGCTTCATTGTTGGCAAGTTCTAGTGCTTCTTTATAAAGCTTGTCAGACTCATTCTCAGCTTCGCTCACAATTCTTTGGGCTTCTGTACGAGCACTTTGAAGCTGGGTTAGTAAATCAGCTTCTAATTTTTTAACCTCAGAAAGTTTATTTTTGGCTTCAATAATATTATTACTTACAAACTTTTCTCTTTTTTCTACGATATTGCCAACAGGCTTAAAAAAAAGAGAATTTAATATGTAAGTAAGCGCAACTACTTGTATCGCCATTAGTGGCAAAGTGGCATTTATGTCAAATAATCCACCTTCTGTAGCACCAAAAAAATTAAAGGCCAACATATGATTCAGTTGAAGTTAAAAAATTAAATTTAAATATTGCTAATAAGGATTAGAAGCAATATTAACTTTTAGGAAAAAGGATTCGCAAAAAGTAGTACCAAAGCCACAACTAATCCGTAAATTGTTAATGACTCCATGAAAGCGAAAGATAAAAGAAGAGTTCCTCTGATTTTACCTTCAGCTTCTGGTTGACGGGCAATACCCTCAACAGCACCTTGAGCTGCGTTACCTTGTCCAAGACCTGGGCCAATAGCACCTAGACCAACTGCTAAACCAGCAGCTACAACTGATGCAGCGGAAGTAATCGAATCCATAATTTTGAAATAAAGAGCTTAATACTTGTGATAATCTTTGTTGTCATACACGCTTGGACATCCTTTTTTTAAGAATGGGTCTGATATTTTCAGACCTACGCGATTAGATATTTTGCCAGATTACAGACCCTTTGTAAAAGCGTCCGAATGTATTAGAAGACAGCTAATGATGTTCTTCAACAGCTTCTCCAATGTAGTAGGCCGCTAAAGTTGCGAAAATCAATGCCTGAATTGCACTAGTAAATAATCCTAGGAACATAACTGGTATTGGGAGAATTAGCGGAACTAAAAAAACTAAAACACCTACTACAAGTTCATCAGCTAAAATATTTCCAAATAACCTGAAAGATAGTGATAAAGGTTTCGTAAAGTCCTCTAGAATTTTGAAAGGAAGCATAATTGGAGTTGGGTGAACATAATATTCGAAGTATCTCCAACCCTTATTACTTAAACCTGCATAGAAATAAGAAAGTGAAACCAATAAAGCCAAGGCTATAGTTGTATTAATATCTGCAGTAGGTGCTCCTAATTCTCCACTTGGTAACTTAATCAATCTCCAAGGAATTAAAGCTCCGCCCCAATTACTAACAAAGACGAATAAAAATAAAGTACCTATGAATGGCATCCAATCTCTATAAACTTTTTCACCTATTTGCGTCCTAGCAAGATCTCTTATGTAATCCCAAAGGAACTCAAGCAAGTTTTGAAGGCCTTTAGGATCATTTTCCATTTTTTTAGTTCCTAAGGAAATAAAAACTAATAAAGCTCCTAATAAAATCCAAGATGTTAAAAATACCTGCCCATGAAGTCTGATATTTCCAATTTGCCAATAAAGATGTTGACCAACTTCTAATGCTGCAAAATTTGTTAGCAAGGAATTAAAAAACATTTGTTTTGAATAAAAATTTACTTAAGAACGTGAAAAATAAAGAATTAGTGAAGGCTTATAAATGAAAAAACCTATCATTGCAGGAAAAATATCCAAAGATCCTAGCTTGCTCGCAAAAATAAAGAGGCAAACTGGAACTAATAGTTGCAATTTTGATACACCTGATGATTCTCTACCAAGTTTCCCTATACTTTTGGCAAGCAAACGTAGGTAAAAAATGCCGGCAACTGCACCTATAAAAATACTAAAACCAAAAGTAAATCCAAGAAAAATTCCAGTTATTGACGCTAATAAAATAGAAACAATAAAAGTAATTCCAAAAATTGTTAGTTGCAATTTTGTGTATTCATCATTTTGAGAAAGCAAATTATCTATTTGATTGGCAATGCCAGTTTTACTTTCTTTATTGATCGAATAATTCAGGGATTGAGGAAATTGAACATTCTCATTAGAAGGATGCTCAAGTTTTTTTCTATTTGAGTCCACTGATGTGAACATAGTTTAAAAACCCCTCTGAATGGTTTGAAGTAAGTATATAAACTCACGGAATCTATCACGGAGAGGTACCTTTTAGCTAGTTTTTTTCTATAAAAAATTAATTCTTAAGATTTATGATGAGTCTTTAGACGATTTTTACTTTATTCTTCAAAAATAAAATTTATGAAAAGTGATCTTTTTAATTTCTTTAACACTTTAAAACGTTAATAAAAGACTTGGCAAAATCTCAATTAAACGTCTCAATAGTACATATACATCTAATAAAATTGGAGTTAGGTCAAGAAAAAATAAAATATAAAAGAATTTCTAAAAGAAAAAAAACCTTTAGTTCTAATTACAAAAAAAATCTAAGCAATTTAACAAAGTCTATATTTCCCTTACCTTGGACAATTTGGCCTTATGAGGCCAAAATACTCGTTGTCCTCATTGGAATTTGGTCAATATTAGGAATATGCATACTAGGATCATCAAGTTGGTGGGTGGCTAGTAGAGAAATGGGAAATTGGACTTACTTTTTAAAAAAACAAATTATTTGGACAATTCCAGGAATTGGTCTATTTTATTTCGTTCTTAATACAAACATTAAAAATCTTTTAAAGTTTTCAAGAATTATTTTTTATTTTTTATTGTTTTTGATTTTCCTTACCAATTTTACTGGAATTACAGTTAATGGTTCTTCAAGATGGCTAGTAGTGGGCAATTTGCGTCTGCAGCCATCTGAATTAATTAAACCTTTTATGATTCTAGAAGCCTCTAACCTTTTCGCACATTGGAATCTAGTAAAGAATAATAAAAAATTAATTTCAATACTATCCTTTAGTTTATTAATTTTATTAATACTAAAACAACCTAATTTAAGTACTGCATCTTTAACTGGGATTTTTCTTTGGGTAATGGGTTTATGTGGAGGTGTAAAACTTAGCTCTCTTGGCTCATTTGCTTCAATAGGATTAATTACTGGATGTATTAGCATTCTTAATAACGAATATCAAAAACTTAGAATTACTTCATTTATTAATCCATGGAAAGATCAACAGGAAAGCGGATTTCAATTGGTTCAGAGTTTATTAGCTATAGGTTCAGGTGGTCTATTTGGCCAAGGTTTTGGACTGTCTGTACAAAAATTACAGTATCTACCGTTCATGTACACTGATTTTATTTTTGCCATATTTGCGGAAGAATTTGGTTTTTTGGGATGTACTTTATTCTTAGGGTTTTTAACAGTATTCTCTTATATAAGCCTAAGAATTAGTCTTAAGTGCAGGAACAACTATACAAAATTAGTTGCTATCGGATGTGGTGTTTTGTTGACAGGTCAATCAATAATGCATATTGCTGTAGCAACAGGTTCAATGCCTACTACAGGTTTACCACTACCTTTCATTA
>QCCO01000031.1 GCA_003278895.1 Prochlorococcus sp. AG-347-L19 | reverse complement strand
TTGCAAAAAAAAAATCAGAGCTTAAAAAAAATAAATTTATTAAGTGGGAAATTAAAGATGTATTAGAAATTAATGATTATTCAAAAAATTTTGATGGGATTTGCATGTCATATGGACTCAGAAACTTGAATAATATTGAAGAAGGCATAAAAAAAGTTTTTGATCTTTTGAAGGATAAGGGAAGGGCAGGATTTTTGGATTTTAATCACTCAAGAAGAAATTCTTTATCCAATATTTTTCAGAGAATTTATTTGAGATTAATTGTAGTAACCATTTCGCGGCTTTTTAATTTAGGTACAGAGTACGCTTATATTGAAAAAAGTATTAGTAATTTTCCTAAGAAAAATGAGCTTATAAATATTGCTAAGGAAGTTGGATTTAAAAAAGCTGAATATAGGACAATTTTTGGGGGGCAAATGGGAATACTAATTTTAACTAAATAAAGAATTTAGTTTTTTATTTTTCTCCAACAAAAAGAACACTTTCCCCATCTTTTGATTTCGCCCTCAGGAGTAGGGGAATTACAAAGAGTACAAATGCACATATTATTTTGATTGATTCTACTTGGATGCTTTGCCCAAACTATCTTTGCATTAGTAGCTTTGATATTTTTATTTTTAATTTCATAATTTTGTATTATTTTTATTTCATTCAAAGTTATTCCAATTTTCTCGATTCTCTCTTTTAATTTATGCTTGTTATAGATTAAAGCTTGGCGCCACTGTGGATGATTTACTGCGATAGTAAGTATTTTTTTTTCAATATTTAATGGTTTGCATTCTTGAAATAGTTCCAAGCCGATTAAGTTCTTCCAATTTTCGTTGATTTTAGAGAGTTTATCTAGGTCTCCGCAGGATTTTTTGAAATTATCAAGACAATTTTTTAATGGATGTGGATTCCTTCTATTCACTATTGGCAAATACTTTTTGTCCAATTTGTAAAATTTACTTATTAAGACTAAAGTTAATCTAATCTTTTAAAAGATGCTCGTTGTTTTAATAAAGAATTTGTGAAAGTTATTGGACCTGCAGCTAAGACAGTTTTTTATTTAAAAAAAATTCAGGGTCTATATCCAGCCTGGACACTTCATTACAAAATAAAATGTAAAAGTACCGAAAATGAGCTAACAAACTTGCTTGAATATTCTGAAATAAAGAAAAATCTGCCAGTAGCGATAATCGCAAGAGAACAGTTCTCAGGAGTTGGCCAAAATTCAAAAACTTGGGTTTCTCCAAAAGGCGGGATTTGGTTAAGTGCAGCTTATCCAATATTTTCAAAGGAATTTGAATCTCAAATATTTAATTTGTCTTTAGGTATTAAGTTATGTGAAATGTTTAGACAAGAGAATATAAATGTTTGTTTGAAATGGCCAAATGATATTTTTTTTGGTTCAAAAAAGTTGATTGGATTTTTACCAAGGGTGATAACAAGAGGCAAAAAAATTATCTATGTAAGAATAGGACTTGGCATGAATGTTTTCAATTACACCCCATCAGAAGGTATTTCATTATCAAAAGTACTTCAAACAAAGAATATTAATCAACATTATTGGACAGCCAAAGTTCTTAAAGCTTTTTATGATTCAATCGAATGTAACAAGAAAAAAGAATATGTGATTAAATCTGCAAATAAGTTTCTTACTAAAAGTTTTTTACCTAGTGGTTATTGTCCTGATTCATGGGAAATTAAAGATATTGATTCGAATGGGAATTTAAGAATTGAAAATGAAACTCAACTGAAGGTAATTAGAAGGTTTTGAATTTAGTTAACTTTTAATTCAACTATTCTTCCATCCTTAAATTTGGCTATTTTTTTTGCGCGATTTGCAACTTCATCTTCATGCGTAACTAAAACTATAGTTATTCCAGATTTATGCAGTTTGTCAAAAAGATCTAATACATCTTCAGTGGTTTTTGAATCTAATGCTCCAGTAGGTTCGTCTGCTAACAAAATTGCGGGGTTATTGATAATAGCCCTCGCAATAGCAACTCGTTGTTGTTGACCTCCGGATAATTGGTTTGGGCGATTATTCATTCTTTCTGAAAGGCCAACTTTTTTTAGGGCATTCTTACCTCGCACTAATCTTTGCTCAGGCTCAATACCAGCATAAATCATTGGCAAAATTACGTTTTCAAGTGCAGTTGCGTCTGAAAGAAGATGAAATTGTTGAAAAACGAAGCCTAATTTTTGGTTACGTATTTCGGCTAGCTCATCATCAGATAAATTCTCAACAGGGATGCCATTTAACTTGTAAACACCTTCAGATGGTCTATCTAGACAACCAATAATATTCATGGCTGTACTTTTACCTGAGCCACTAGCTCCCATTACAGCTAAATAATCACCTTTATAAATTTCTAAATTTATGCTGTCTAAGGCTTTAACAGTTAGATCATCTTTCCCATATGTTTTAGATATTTTTTCTAGACTTGCGACTTTCTTAGACATTTATTGAAAAATTCTTCTAGGAAATATTGTTTGCTGCAGCAATAGCATCTTGTAAGAAAGGAGTTTCTGAAACTGCTGTATTAGCTAATTTAAAAAGAGGATTAGAGAGGATTCCTCCAAGAGCAGTTACCGCAACGCAAGTATAAAGTGCAATTCTCAAGGGAGGCAATCCTACAATTCCCCAATTAATTTCAGGATATGTTTTGACTATTTCAGAAGCCTCCTGTGGTTCTTTAACCACCATCATTTTTATTACTGAAATGTAGTAATAAATAGATATAACTGAAGTTACTAATCCAACGATGACTAATAGATATTGATGGTTTGCCCAACCTGCAAAGAATAAATATATTTTGCCAAAAAATCCTAACATTGGAGGTAAACCTCCAAGTGATAGAAGACAAAGGCTTAAGCCTAATGTAATGAGAGGATCTTTTTGGTAAAGTCCTGAGTAATCAAGAATCCTGTCAGAACCAGTTCTTAATGAGAAAAGTATTACACATGAAAATGCACCCAAATTCATAAACAAATATGCTGCTAAATATAAAACAGCAGCTGATAATCCATCTTGAGTACCAGATACTATTCCAATCATTACAAATCCAGCTTGGCCAATAGAACTGTAAGCTAGCATCCTTTTCATTGAGGTTTGAGCTAGAGCTACAACATTTCCTAGAGCCATGCTCAAGATGGCCAAAATAGTAAATAAAAGTTTCCATTCCTCATCGAAAGAAGAGAAAGTAGTGCTTAATATTCTTATTGCGAATGCAAACCCTGCTGTTTTCGAACCAACAGATAAAAAAGCAACTACAGGTGTGGGTGATCCCTCATATACATCAGGAGTCCATTGATGAAAAGGAACAGCAGCTATTTTAAATGCAACAGTTGATAAAACAAATACAAGAGCTAAAGAGGTGATGAATGAAGGCTTATTGATGATCTCTAAACCGATTGTTGCTAAGTTTGTTGAACCACTTAATCCATAAAGAAAGGAGGAGCCATACAAATAGACTGCAGCAGCAGCTGAACCAACAAGTAAGTATTTTAAAGCTGCTTCTGAACTTCTTGGATCTCTTTTGAGATAACCAGAAAGTAAATAGCTTGCTACCGATAGAGTCTCAAGAGATATAAATACACTAATAAGGTCAGTAGATCCACACAGAAGCATTGCCCCAAGAGTTGCCGAAAGAACTATCGCTGCAAACTCCCCAATAGGGCTTCCACTTTGCTCTGTATAACGCCAACTTATGAGTAAAGAAACTAAAGTTGATAAAGCTATTATTGCTCTAAATGCTATTGCTAAATTATCTGAATTAAAGGATCCAAGGAATGAGGTTTCTACTGGATTACTCCATTGAAAGGCCAAACTAAGAAGAGAGCCCCCAATTGATAAATAGCAAATTATTGGTGCCCATTTTGATGCAGTTTTTTCTCCAGCTAAATCGACAAGAAGTGTTCCAACAATACCCAGTAAAATAAAAGCTTCTGGAAAAATGGCTTGAGCATTTAAATTAATTGTAAAGATTTCGTTGGGCACTTTATTAAATTGGATTAAATTAGATGTTTGATTGTAAGGGTCTAAGAGTTAATCTTAACTTGATTATAATTTGTGAGTATGATTTTTGAAATTTTCAGAAGAAATTACTTGAAAAAGCTTCAAATAATCATAATATGCCTTAACTGAACAAAAACACCAATTTTTGAAATAAACCTTGGATCACACACTTGTTATTGTTGAAAGTCCCACCAAAGCAAAAACTATAAGAAAGTTTTTGCCTTCAAACTATAAAGTTCTCGCTTCAATGGGACACGTAAGAGATCTTCCAAAAGGAGCTGCTGAAATACCTGCTGCGGTTAAAAAGGAAAAATGGTCAAGGATAGGAGTTAATACAACAGAAGATTTTGAACCACTTTATATAGTTCCAAAAGATAAGAAAAAGGTTGTTAAAGAGTTGAAAGATGCATTGAAAGGTGCGACCCAGTTATTACTGGCAACTGATGAAGATAGAGAGGGAGAGAGTATTAGCTGGCATCTCATGCAAATACTGAAGCCTAAAATACCAACTAAGAGAATGGTTTTTCATGAAATCACAAAAAAGGCAATTAATAAAGCTTTAGACCAAACAAGAGAAATTGATATGGAACTTGTTCAGGCTCAAGAAACAAGAAGAATCTTGGACAGGCTTTTTGGATATGAATTATCTCCTTTACTTTGGAAGAAGGTAGCCCCCCGACTATCTGCTGGTCGTGTTCAATCAGTTTCTGTAAGACTTCTTGTTAGGAGAGAGAGAGAAAGAAGATCCTTTAAAAAAGCTAGTTATTGGGGGATTAAAGCTTCCTTAATAAAAGATAATATTACTTTTGAAACTAAATTATTCAGTTTAAACGGTCAAAGAATTTCTAATGGTTCTGATTTTGACGAACAGACGGGCAAATTAAAAAAAGGAAATAAATCTTTAATAATTGGAGAAGCACAAGTAAATGATTTATTGAAGACTTTTTCCTCAGAGGATTGGTTAGTCTCAAAAATTGAAAAAAAGCCCTCCACTCGTAAGCCAGTTCCTCCATTTACAACTAGCACATTACAACAAGAAGCAAATAGGAAGCTTCGTTTGTCTGCAAGAGAAACTATGAGATGTGCACAAGGGCTGTATGAGAGAGGTTTCATAACATATATGAGAACTGATTCAGTTCATCTCTCCGATCAAGCCACAACAGCTGCTAGAGAATGTGTCAGCTCTATGTATGGAAAAGAATATTTATCTAACTCACCAAGACAATTTAATGCAACTGCAAGAAATGCTCAAGAAGCCCACGAAGCTATTAGGCCGGCAGGTGAGGTATTTAAAACACCAAAGGAAACTAATCTAACTGGTAGAGACTTATCACTTTACGATTTAATTTGGAAAAGAACTGTAGCTAGTCAAATGGCGGAAGCTAGGCTAACAATGATTAATGCTGAAATTTGTGTGGGGGATGGATTATTTAAATCGAGCGGGAAAAGTATTGATTTTGCAGGATTCTTCAGAGCTTATGTCGAGGGAAGTGATGACCCAAGTTCATCCCTTGAACAACAAGAAATTATTCTCCCAAACTTAACAACTGGAACATGTCTTGAAGTAACTAATAAGGAATCTACTTTCCATGAAACTAAACCTCCTGCAAGATATACAGAGGCTGCATTAGTTAAAGTTCTTGAAAAAGAAGGGATTGGAAGACCTTCTACCTATGCCAGCATTATTGGGACCATAGTTGATAGAGGTTATGCGAATATATCTTCCAATACTTTGGCTCCAACGTTTACAGCTTTTGCTGTTACTGCTCTACTAGAAGAACATTTTCCTGATCTGGTTGATACTACTTTTACTGCAAAAATGGAATATTCATTGGATGAAATATCTTCCGGCAATCTTGAGTGGCTACCATACCTCGAAACTTTCTATAAAGGTAAAAATGGTTTGGAAGTAAAGGTTCAGAAAACAGAGGGTGATATTGATGGTAAAGCTTATAGACAAGTTGATTTCGAAGACCTTCCTTGCGTAGTCAGAATAGGCTCTAACGGACCTTGGCTAGAGGGGACAAAAATTGATGAATCTGGTAATGAAATTCAGGCTAAAGGTAATCTTCCAATGGATATTACTCCAGGAGATTTAGACATAAAGCAAGTTGATCAAATCTTAAGTGGTCCATCTGATCTTGGAACTGATCCAAAAACTGGGGAAAAAGTATTTTTAAGATTTGGCCCTTATGGACCTTACGTACAATTGGGAAATAATGATCAAGATAAAGCTAAACCAAGAAGAGCTTCATTACCCAAAGAGTTGAAAACTGATGATCTAACTCTAGATGAAGCTCTTGTCCTTTTAAGTCTTCCTAGATTGTTAGGAGTTCATCCTGAAGGAGGAGTTGTTGAGGCTGATAGAGGAAGATTTGGCCCTTATATTAAATGGATTAAAAATGAAAATGAATCTGAAAACAGATCCTTAAAGAAAGAGGATGATGTTTTTACAGTTGATATAGAACGAGCATTAGAAATTCTTGCGATGCCAAAAATGGGTAGAGGTGGTCAAGAGGTACTTAAAGACTTTGGAAAACCGAAAGAATTTAAAGAAAAAATTCAAATATTAAATGGAAGATATGGCGTCTATTTAAAGTGTGGTAAAACTAATGTCTCGATTGCCAAAGATATTGATATAGAAAAAATTACCATTGAAGACGCAGTATCTCTTTTGGAAGAAAAACTAAAAGATAAAAAAGGCTCAATTTTAAAAAAAACAAAGATTAGTAATAAAAAAACCATGAGGAAAAAGAAAAGTTAGAAAAAATATGATTTTTAAAAAAAAAGAATTTTTTTTATTAATTTTTTTAATTTTCTTGCAATCATGCTCTGGAGGGAGGATTGGAAATTTTCTTGAAAGTAGTTTTAATGATTTAG
>QCCO01000030.1 GCA_003278895.1 Prochlorococcus sp. AG-347-L19 | reverse complement strand
CAATATTAATTGGGCTAAAGCTTCAGAAACACATATAGATGATTTTTGGGGAGCGTTATCTAATGAAATTAAGCCAATTGTAGATGTAAACAAAAGTGATTCATCAAATCTTGATGCAACCCTTGAAATCAATATTCGTTCAGGTCAGCCAATTACTGACTCATTATTAAAACTTGTTCCTGAAGCATTTAGAGATCAACCAGAACTTGAGGAGAGAGAGTATATAAAAGCTTTTTATGAATATTCTGCAAGCCTACAAGAAGCTTGGGATGGTCCAGCACTCCTTGTATTTGCTGATGGAAATTTTGTCGGAGCAACGCTTGATAGAAATGGCCTAAGACCAGCAAGATATTCAATCACAAATGATGGTTTTGTAATTATGGGTTCTGAAACAGGAGTAGTAGATCTTGAAGAAGAAAGAGTAATAGAAAAAGGTCGATTAGGACCGGGACAAATGTTGGCAGTTGATTTTCATCAGAATAGAATCCTAAGAAATTGGGAAGTAAAATCTGAAGCCGCTCAAAGGCATGATTATAAAAATCTTCTCAGTAATAGAACTATAAAAATTGAAAATAATGAATGGGTTAAAGACTGCAAACTAAAAGACCTTGAGTTGTTGCAACAACAAACTGCATACGGGTTTTCAGCAGAAGATAATGACCTTATCTTAGATTCAATGGCTTCATTAGCAAAAGAGCCTACTTATTGCATGGGCGACGACATCCCATTAGCAGTTCTCTCATCTAAGCCACATATTTTATACGACTACTTTAAGCAAAGATTTGCGCAAGTTACTAATCCTCCTATTGACCCTCTGAGAGAAAAACTTGTAATGAGTTTAGAGATGCATCTAGGAGAAAGATGTACACCATTTGAAATTAAAGATGCTAAACCTTTTATTCATTTACAAACTCCGATTCTAAATGAGGAGGAACTCATTTCCATCAAAAAATCAAAAATTAAATCTCAGACAATTTCAAGTTTGTTTGATTTAGAGGAAGGTATTCAAGGCTTAGAGAACCAATTAAAACTAATCTGTAAACAGAGTGAGCTGTCTATAAAAGAAGGTTGCTCTTTAATTATCATTTCTGATAAGGGAATTAATCCTAAAAAGACTTTCATACCCCCTTTACTTGCTATTGGAGCAATCCATCATTATCTTTTAAAAAAAGAAATCAGGCTAAAAGCTTCTCTAATAATTGAGACCGGTCAATGTTGGAGCACACATCACTTAGCTTGTTTAATTGGATATGGAGCAAGTGCAGTTTGCCCTTGGTTGACCTTCGAAGCAGGTAGACACTGGTTAAAACATCCTAAGACACAAAAACTCATTGATAGCAAAAAAATAAATCCATTATCAATAGTTGATGTTCAAGAAAATATTAAAAAAGCTCTAGAAGACGGTCTAAGAAAAATTCTCTCAAAAATAGGCATCTCACTTTTATCTAGTTACCATGGTGCACAAATTTTTGAAGCTGTAGGCCTTGGATCTGACTTAATAAAAATTGCTTTTGATGGTACAACAAGTCGTATCGCTGGCATAACATTAAAAGAATTAACTAATGAAACACTTTCAATACATACCAAAGCCTATCCAGAGATCGATTTAAAGAAATTAGAATTTTTAGGATTTGTACAATTTAGAAATAATGGAGAATATCATTCTAATAACCCAGAGATGTCCAAAGTTTTACATTCAGCGGTAAAACAAGGGCCAGGATACGATCATTTTGAAACTTACAAAAAACTTATCAGTAATAGACCGACAACATCTCTTAGAGATTTACTAACAATTAACTCAAAAAGAAAAAGTATTCCATTAGAGGAAGTTGAAAGTGTTGAATCAATTTGCAAAAGGTTCTGTACTGGAGGAATGAGTTTAGGTGCTTTATCCAGAGAAGCTCATGAAGTTTTAGCAGTTGCGATGAATAGAATTGGTGGAAAAAGTAATAGTGGAGAAGGGGGAGAAGATCCAGCTCGTTTTAATGTTTTAAATGATATCGATGAAAATACTCAGTCAGCGACGTTGCCATTTATTAAAGGCTTAAAGAATGGAGACACAGCATGCTCCGCTATTAAACAAATAGCATCAGGAAGATTTGGAGTTACACCTGAATATCTAAGAAGTGGTAAACAACTCGAAATTAAAATGGCTCAAGGAGCAAAACCCGGAGAGGGTGGACAATTACCTGGTCCAAAAGTTGATTCTTACATTGCAAAACTAAGAAATAGTAAACCTGGAGTAGCTTTAATATCTCCTCCCCCGCATCATGATATTTATTCAATTGAAGATTTAGCTCAACTTATCCACGACTTACACCAAGTTCATCCAAAAGCGAAAGTAAGCGTTAAACTTGTTTCTGAAATTGGTATAGGCACTATTGCTGCTGGAGTAAGCAAAGCTAATGCAGATGTAATTCAAATATCAGGACATGACGGAGGTACAGGTGCTTCACCCCTAAGTTCTATTAAACATGCAGGTTTACCATGGGAACTTGGTGTTGCTGAGGTGCATAAATCTCTCTTAGAGAATAACTTACGCGAAAGAGTAATTTTGAGAACTGATGGAGGTCTTAAAACAGGCTGGGACGTAGTTATTGCAGCTTTACTAGGTGCTGAAGAATACGGTTTTGGTTCTGTAGCGATGATTGCTGAAGGATGCATAATGGCTCGGGTTTGTCATACAAACAAGTGTCCTGTTGGAGTTGCCACTCAAAAAGAAGAATTAAGAAAAAGATTTAAAGGTATTCCAGAAAATGTCGTCAATTTTTTCTTTTATATTGCTGAAGAAGTAAGACAGATAATGAGTAGTATAGGTGTCTCTAATATGGAAGAACTGATTGGTAATCAAGAATTTCTTTCTGCAAGAAATATCGATCTGCCAAAAACTTCTAATATTGATCTTTCTTCTTTAGTAAATGAACACTCAACCCCTGATAGATCATGGTTAAATCACTTAAAAACTGCCCATAGTAATGGTTCTGTATTAGAAGACGAGTTTTTGTCTGATACTAAATTTATAGATTCAATTAAAAATCATGAAATATTAACCAAAGAAATCGAGATAAAAAATACTGATAGAAGTGTTTGTGCGAAGATATCAGGCGAAATCGCAGAACTTCACGGAAACACTGGCTTCAATGGCGAACTCAACTTAAATTTCAAAGGATATGCAGGACAAAGCTTTGGTGCCTTTTTATTGAAGGGAATGAATGTTCAATTAATCGGAGAAGCTAATGATTATGTTTGTAAAGGAATGAATGGAGGAATACTCACAATAATTCCACCAAAAATAAATGAAATCTCCTCCGAACAAGTTATCCTAGGAAATACTTGTCTTTATGGAGCAACAGGTGGAAAATTATTTGCATTAGGAAAATCGGGAGAAAGATTTGCGGTTAGAAATAGTGGTGCTACAGCGGTAACAGAGGGAGCAGGTGATCATTGTTGTGAATACATGACTGGTGGGAAAGTTGTTATTCTAGGCTCCACGGGAAGGAATATTGGTGCGGGCATGACTGGTGGAATAGCTTTTATAATCGATGAAAAAAATGATTTAAATAATAAAGTAAATAAAGAAATAGTAAGCATTCATCAAATAACTTCATCAAAGCAGGAAAATATCTTATTAGAAATTATTAGAGAATATCAAGCAAAAACAAATAGCTTAAAGGCTGCCAAAATAATTGAAAATTGGTCTCATTTTAAGAGTACTTTCAAATTGATTGTTCCCCCAAGCGAAGAAGAGATGCTTGGTATAAAAAAAATGTAAATGCCTTTCTTTGTAAAAACTGAAATTATAAAAAAAGAATACTTAATTAATAATTATTTAAAACGAAAAATAATTAACGAACATATTGATTGGGTAAAAAAATTAAAAAAAGAGGGAATTAATATAAAAAGTGGCTTTTTGGTAGATGAGTTAAATAGGCCAGGGGATGGCGGATTACTTATTCTTGAGATGAATAATTATAGAAATGCACTAAAAATAATTCAGAGTGATCCAATGATTAAAAATGATCTAGTTGAATGGAAATTAAATGAGTGGGTAGATCCAAATAAATGAATATAACTATCTTGGATACTTTTTCATAAGTTTTTGAATCTCCTCAGCATGGTAGCTACTTCGAGTTAAAGGAGAACTAACTACTTGCATGAAGTTTAAATCTTTTTCCCCGAACGCTTTAAAGTAGTTAAATTTTGAAGGACTTACAAATCTTTTAACAGGTAAATGATTAGGGCCAGGAGATAAATATTGACCAATAGTAACAATATCAACGAAATTACTTTTTAAATCCTTAAGCAGACTTAAGACCTCCTCGTCTTTTTCCCCTAAACCAAGCATGAAGCCTGACTTTATATAAATTTTGGGAGAATAGTCTCTGGTTCTTTTAAGCAACTCAAGAGTTCTTTCATATTTGCCTTGAGGTCTTACTTTTTTATATAGCGAAGACACAGTCTCAATATTGTGGTTTAAAACATTTGGATTTGAATCAAGAACTTTTTCAAGCGCTTTCCAGTTGCCACAAAGATCAGGTATGAGAAGCTCAATAGTAGTTTCAGGAGATTTTTCTCTTATTTGATGAACACATTGAAAAAATTGAGATGCGCCACCATCCTCAAGATCGTCTCTATTAACTGATGTGATTACAACATGCTTAAGCTTCATTCTAAAAACAGCTTCTGCTAAACGAAATGGTTCAGTTGGGTCTAAGTCTCTCTTAGATCTATCAAAATCAATATCGCAATAAGGACATGCCCTAGTGCAACCAGGACCCATTATGAGGAAAGTTGCAGTTCCACTAGCAAAACATTCGCCGATATTTGGACAGCTTGCTTCTTGACATACGGTATTGAGATTTAAATCATTTAATAAATTTGCAGTATTACCAATACGCTCAACTTGTGGAGCTTTGACCCTTAACCATTCAGGTTTTGAAATTAAACTATTAGGATTATTAGTCACATTAAATTTTCTTGACCTGTAATTACATTTTACTAAAAACAAGATGAATTAACTATTTATAATTTCAAAGACGAAGCTCATTCAACAGAAGTAAATAAATAAATGAATTCAACTAATCCTTCTGCAATTTAAAAAATCTTAATTAAATTTACTAGTTAACACCACTTTTTTGTTTCATTAACTAAAATAAAATCAGATTTCATAACGTTATTTTTAATACAGATATCAGAACATAATAACTTTTAAAATATGGCTAAATATTTAATAAAGAGAGCATTATTGTGTACTAAAAAGTGTTTTTTTGATTATTTTTTGATACAGTAAAAAATATATGTAATAAAACATTGACTTTTAAATTCAAAAGAAAACGTATTTTATTATCGGGGAAAAGTAAAAACTCTAAAGCAATAGGTTATGCTAGAGCTACTCATAACGAATATGAATATTTAGAAGAGCAAATAAAAATTTTAAAGGAAGAGGGTTGCAGTTTAGTGTTCTCTGAATTTATAAGTTTAGATGAAGAAATCAAACCCCAACTCAATAAAGCTATAAATTCCTTATCAAAAGGCGATCAGTTAATAATAACTCAGCTTGATCGAGCATTTAAAGATAAAAAACAATGTTTGATAACAATAAATAAACTGATTAATAATGATATTAAATTGCGAACTTTGACTGGTTTTTTTGCCGCTAATGAATCCTCTAATGCAAATTCTTCAATTTTTAAGATTTTATATGAATTAGATAATTTAGAAGACAAAAGTTTAGGTGAAAGAAAAAAAGAACAACTATTACGCAGAAAATTATCTGGAAATAATTTAGGAGGAAGGCCCAAAATAAGTCCTCTTAAAGAATCTTTAGTTATCAGATTGCGTAATGAAGGATATTCTTATCGATCAATCAGATCACAAACAGGAATTGCGTTGTCAACAATAAGAAGAGTAATTTTGGATGGAGAACTAACATAAAATGAAGAGGAAAGAAATTGAAAATTTAATTAAAGAAAATTTTAAAGATACAGCGTTGCGTATTTATGAATTAGATAATGAAGATAGAAAAAGTTTGTTAGCTGAATATAGAGAATGGATTATGAATGATTTAGATTTTGAAGAAGTAATGATGTTGCCTTATGAAGCATATACTGACAAATTAGATTCTAATTTCTTAGAAGATTCAATTTAGTTCTTAATAGTATATTTTTTATTAAATTCATATACTTCTTTTGATATTAATGGTAAGAAAGAAGAATCTTTAGAATATTTTTCACCATCACAAAAAACAACTAATAAAGTATGTAGAGATTGACTATTAGTCCACCAAGCAGAATCATGCCTCACTTCTGACATTAAGCCTGCTTTACTCCAAAGATTAATGCTTTCAGGTAAGCCTGCACCCAAAAAACCATCTATCTGATTAAGAGAATCGTTTTTAAGAACAACTTTATCTAAATTTCTTTTTAAAAAACTTCGTAAATTTAAATCATTTTTTTGATAATCAATATGAATCATAATTTCCTCCAAAACCCGTGCAGCCGAATCAGAATTCATAGCATTTCTATTTTTATTATTATGTCCATAAAATTCTTTTTCACGACCAAATGGTCCATCATCCCAGGTCTTCTGACAGCAATTTATACCAATCAATTCCTCCCATTGTAAATCATGTAACCAATCGTTTATTAAAGTTCTTTGATATTTCCAATTTTCCCATAATTCGCCTTCAATACAAGGTCCACTTGTTGTTCCAGTAAGTAAATCAATTAAAAAGCTTGTTGCATTATTACTAGAGAAAGACAACATTTTCCTTACAGCATCATTAATTTCATCTGATAATAATAAACTTCCTTTTTTAATCCAATAAAATGCAGCAAGGCCATAAATTAACTTGACTATGCTTGCAGGGTAAACCATTTTTTTATTATTAATACCAGTTCCAAAACCTTTAAATACGTTTTTATTTTCACTTTTATAATTAATCCAAGTTATCGAAATATCTTCTCTTGAAAAATCTTTATTATGAGAGCATGCTCTCCCTAAAATATCATTTAAGGCTAGATCCATCTCTTTATGTAAATAGTAAAAGGACATTGTATGGAAAGTTATAAAAATCCTATCTCACTATTTAAACAAACTAATTTTTCAAAAACTATTTGGTGGCAATTAAAAGTTAATATTTCTGGATATCAGAATGAAACAGAAGATAAATTAGTTACTGAAATATTTAAAAATAGAATTTTTAGGCTTATTTATCCAAATATTTCTCATAACAACCATAAATTATCAAGAATACTAGTTCAACTATATGAAGATGGTTACGTCTGTTGGATAAATTTAGATGGATTAATTATTGAGAAATACGAATTAGAAAAAAATAACAGTTTAGAAAATGAACACTTCTTTATAAAAGATAAAGTTAACTCAATTTTAAAATGGATCAAGGATCAATCTGAGTTAAATAATGAATATCTTTGGGGAGGTACATTAGGACCCAATTTTGATTGTTCTGGATTAATTCAGACTGCTTTTTTAAAGCATCAAATTTTTATACCTCGAGACTCTTTTCAAATAAAAAGTTTTTGTAAGCATCTTTTTTATTACAAAGAATCGTATGCGGCTCTACGACCTGGCGATCTTTTATTTTTTGGAAATGAAGAAAAATGTGATCATATTGGAATCTACAAAGGAGATGGATTCTATTACCATAGCTCTGGAATGGATTTTGGCAGAAATGGAATAGGATTAGATACCCTAAAAAAGTCTAGTGATAAAATCTCATTGCATTATAAATCTAAATTTATTTCGGCAGGAAGAGTAGTTAGAAATTATAGATGGGACCGTACTATACGTTAATTAATATAGCTCAACTTTAAATTAAAATATTACTTATTCTTTTATTTAGAAATTAACCAGCAGTCCAAATATTTTTAATGATTGGCATTATGGTATCTAAGTGTAATGTCCCAACAAGTAACCAGGCAAAAACAGCTCCTCCGCATCCTCCTAACCAAAATCCACTAGTAAAATCAGCCCAACCAGCTCTTGTAAATAAGTCCTTAGGCGGATTATTAACAGTCGCATCTGGAGGTTGAACATTAGGTGCTTTACCAGGTGCATTGTATAGCACAAAAAGTGCTGTCAAAATATGAACAGCTCCAATAGTAGCGAGAAGTCCAGCTGTAAGAGCAAATTCAGAATTTCTTAATGGGCCAGTCATGGTAAAAGGTCCGTATAGAAGATATCCAAAAGCTGCGCCAGTTTCTAAACCTCTAAAATTAGGGGAAATACCTTCTCTGTAAAAAGGTAAATTATTTATAAAGGCTTTTGTAAAATAACCACTATTAACTGGAGTAGCTAAATTACCAACACAAGGATCAGCAACTGTTTTTACTGCCCATTGTTCTGCTACGCCAATATCATTTGGTTGTACAGAAGTATCTATGTATTTCTCATCAAACTTAATAGAACTTGTTGATTCAGAGAATGATTTTTGAAAGTCGCTCATTTTTTTAATAGTTTAGTATTTGATAATTTATTCAGTTGCTGTAATTAATCTTCCAATCAATACGATAAAAACAGCAGGCATTGCAA
Source organism: Prochlorococcus sp. AG-347-L19 (assembly GCA_003278895.1). GTDB lineage: Bacteria > Cyanobacteriota > Cyanobacteriia > PCC-6307 > Cyanobiaceae > Prochlorococcus_A. The sequence continues at coordinate 149 of QCCO01000030.1, read as the reverse complement.
TACCAATTAATGGAACAAAAATTGAGGGTAAAAGGCTTGGTAAATCAGATGGCATAGTTCTTTAAACATCTTTAAACACTTTAGTATTTATCAGCGAAATAATGTTAATTTTATTACTGGATGATATAAAAATTATTAACTTTTTACAT
>QCCO01000029.1 GCA_003278895.1 Prochlorococcus sp. AG-347-L19 | reverse complement strand
ATCTAATCTACCTTTTAATATAGCCTGAGGTATCTCTCCACCAAGACAAGCTGTAGAAACTATCAGACCATCACTATATTTGCTTAAAAGAGATTTATCAATACATGGTCTAGAAAAAATACCACGACCTCTCATCCCATTCAGATGACTGATAGTTGTCAACTTCACTAGATTCTTATAACCGGTATAGTTCTTGGCTAAAACAACCAAATGATATCTTTTTTCTTTTTTAGGTTGAGGATCGTCAATAGAACCATTAATCACGTACATTTCATTACCAATAATTGGTTTTATACCTTTCTCTTTACACTTCTTGACCAAATCAAGAACACCATACATAACTCCATGATCAGTAAGAGCTATCGATTCCATTCCAAGATCGCAAGCTCTTTCTACAATTTTTGAAATTTGACTGGCACCATCTAGTAAGCTGTAGTCACTATGATTATGAAGTGGAACGAAACCCATACTCAAATAATTTATATATATAAGATAGAGAAAATTTCTAAAAGATCTATACTTTGTGATTACAAATTAATTATTAATACAAATTTAAAATAAAGGTCTGTTCTTAATTACCTGAGCATCAATTTCAAAAATATTTGCGGAATTCAATATTCTATCTTCTTCTAAAACATTGCCTATTAATTGCATTCCAATAGGTAATCCTTTAGTATCAAAACCACAAGGAATACTTATTGCTGGGAGGCCTGCTAAATTAGCTGGAACAGTTAACAGATCAGACAAATACATTGAAAGTGGATCATTGACAAAATCTCCCTTCATAAAAGCAGTGGTTGGGCAAGTTGGAGTTAATAAAACATCTACTTTTTTAAAAGCATTATCAAAATCTTTTCTTATAAGTGTCCTAACTTTTTGTGCCTTCTTGTAATAGGCATCACTGTATCCAGCTGACAAAGCATAAGTTCCTATCAAAATTCGTCTTTGTACCTCATCTCCAAAACCTTCAGCTCTACTTTTTGAAGTCATATCTATAAGATTTGTACCTTCATTAGATCTGAAACCATATTTAACTCCATCATATCTAGCTAAATTTGCAGAGGCTTCAGATGGTGCAATGACATAATAGGTCGCAATTCCATCGTTAAATCTAGGACATTCAACTTCGATAATTTCAGCCCCTAAAGCTTGGAATCTATCAACTCCAGAAAGAACAGATTCCTTAACTTCTGGATTAAGCCCTGGGTGTTCAAAACATTCTTTAATAATTCCAATTTTTAAACCCTTTATAGATTTATTTAAGTCAGTCAAATAATTTGGTACTGGCTTATCAAGACATGTTGAGTCAAAGGGGTCTTTACCAGATATTGAATATAGAATTTCAGCCGCATCAGAGACAGTATTTGTAATTGGCCCAATTTGATCAAGAGAGCTAGCAAATGCTACAAGTCCCCATCTGCTTACTCTGCCATAAGTAGGTTTAAGGCCTACGACGCCACAAAAAGAAGCTGGTTGCCTTATTGATCCTCCTGTATCAGAACCTATAGCTGCTGCACAAAAACCAGCAGCAACTGAAGCAGCACTTCCGCCTGAACTGCCTCCTGGCACTCTATTAATATCCCATGGATTTGAAGTAACACCAAATACAGATGTTTCCGTTGAACTACCCATTGCAAATTCGTCTAAATTTGTTTTTCCTAAACAAATTCCCCCTGAAGACCATAATTTACTCGAAGCGGTAGATTCATAAGGTGCAACAAAGTTTTTGAGCATTTTACTTGCACAAGTTGTTGCAACTCCTTTGGTACAAATATTATCCTTTATTGCTATGGGCATCCCCGCAAGAGGAGGCAGTTCTTCTTTATTTTGAATTAATTTATCAATGTTCTCCGCTTGTGCGATAGCATTATCCTTTGTAGTACAAATATATGAGTTAATTTCAGGGTCTTTATGATCTATTTTTGAAAATATATCATTAACTAATTCCTTAACAGAAGCATTATTGCTGGTAATTTCTTTTCTTAAAGAATTAAAATTCATTTCTTAATTTATTTCTTAGAATCAAAGTTATCAAATAGTTAATGGTTCTTCTTTTTTGCAACGTACTAAACTATGTTTAATATTTCTAGACCCTTCATTTGAAAGATCTTTAATAAAAGAAGGCATATTTTCTTTTAAACTACGTTTAGTAATAAATGGGCCGAACCAGTAGGTAATACTAGGTTGATCTGTCTCAATTTTAGCCCACCAGGCTAAACCAAGTTTGTTTCCAAAATTTCTAATCAATTTTTTTGGTCTGTTAGACCTTTAATTCTTGTTAAATTCTATACAATTTCAAAGTGAAAATTCAATAAATTTTTATTAATCATATAAATGTATTGAAACAACAACAATTTAGTAGTCTTAAAAAAAAGTGATTATTAATAATAAAATTATTTACCTGTCAAGTGAAATAGTGATATCGCCGCCGCCACAGAAGCATTTAAACTTGAAGTCTTACCTTTAAGAGAAATACTTAAAGTAAAATCGCATTTCTTTTGAGTAAGCAAAGAAATACCTTTATCTTCAGAGCCAACGACAACTACCAAAGGTGATTTTTCTTGAAAATTTGAGATAGATATTTGACCATCTCCAGATAAGCCAACAACAAGAAAACCATTTTTCTTAAGTTCCTCGAGTGCTCTATTTAGGTTGACAACTCTACTTACTTGAACGTGTTCTAAGGCTCCTGCAGCTACCTTGGCGACTGTTCCAGTCAATCCTGCAGACCTTCTCTGAGGAATGATTACACCCTTGCAATCAAATGCTTCCGCTGATCTTATGATCGCACCAACATTATGAGGATCAGTTATACCGTCCAATGCAACTATTATAGGATTTTGACAATTGTGTTTAGAAAATTCGATTAATTGTTCTAGAGATATTGTTTTGGAGCATGCCAACTGCAATGCGACCCCTTGATGTGAAGCCCCATATGTCAATTGCGAAAGCCTGTTCCAAGAGACTTCTTCAATAAGAACTCCTTTTAATTTAAGATCCTTAAGCAAAATATAGAATTTGTCTGAAGAAAAAATTTCCGAAGTACACCAAATCCTATTAATCGCTCTTTCACTACTAAGGGCCTCATAAACCGAATGTTTACCCCATATCCAATCATCAAAATTTCTCTTATTAGTAAACTCTTGATGCAAATCAGAATTTTTATTAGGAAATTCTGGATTAGATTTAAATCTTGGATTTCTTCTTTTTAAAGACGAGAATGTATAATTTTCATCATTTTTTTTTAAATTTTCAGCTTTCTTATTTTTTGCTGAATTGTGCAAAAATCTATTATTATTTTCAGAACGATTTGTATTTTTTGAGTAATAACCAAATTCTGAATTTTTTTTGCCATCTTTTTTATTTTTTCCGTTAAATTTATTTGAGGAGTTTTTCATAGATTTAATTCATTTTTAATTCTAAATATTCAAAAAGTGTTGATAATCTTTGAGGATCTTTTAAAAATAGCCAGCCAATAAGAGTTTCAAAACCAGTTGCTCTTGAGTATATGGCGGGGTCTGAAGATTTTGGATATCTCTTTGTTTTATTTCTAGCACGCCTAATTAGATCAATTTCATTTGAATTTAATAAATGTTCAATTTGACTTAATGCATTTGACTGGGATTTTGCTTTAACTTCGTTTACTACAGATAAATGGAGGTCTTTAGATTTTAAAGGAAAATGAACATGCCTTAGTCTTTGGTGGAGTTCCCATACCGAATCTCCAAGCCAAGCAAGTTGAATAACACCTATATCCTCGGGAGATCCATATGGAACCAAATTTTGAATCCAATAATTCAATTCTTTAAATAATTTAATGCATCTTCAAGGCTTGACTTCAAGTTAAGAAAATCACCTAAACGAACAAGTTTAATTGTTTGGGCCACTCTCGAATTGCCAACGACAGAAAAACCAAGTTTCGACTTTTTGCATTCTTTAGCAGTTTGAACAAGTGCTCCAAGACCCGAGGAATCTAAAAAATCTATTTTTGTAAGATCAATAACGAATGGAAGGTCATTTTTTAAATTATTAGTAACAAAAGTCTTAAATTGTTTTTCTGAGAAAGCATCAAGTTGGCCTTTAAAAGTAAAAACCATAATGTTTGTTTTAACCTCAAGGTTTCCTCTTAAAGAAACGGTTAACTTCTGGAAATCTTCTATGATCTAATACCTCCAAAAAATTAATATATCAAATGTAATTATCAAATCAAAAGAAAACAATATGTCAACATCTTTCTAACATTAGAGAAACAAATTTTTCAAATAAATAATCTGAATCATGTGGGCCAGGTCCTGCTTCTGGATGATATTGTACGCTAAATATAGGCTTATTATGAACCTCCAGTCCAGCAACAGTATTATCGTTTAGGTTATAGTGAGTAATTCTAACTATGTCCTTTGATAGAGAATTGGGATCAATAGCAAAACCATGATTCTGACTAGTTATCTCAATTTTATTATTTTCACCACAAGGATGATTTAAACCACGATGTCCAAAAGGTAATTTATAAGTAGAACCTCCTAATGCCAATCCAAATATTTGGTGGCCAAGGCAAATACCAAACATAGGAATTTCACCATATTCAATGAGTGATTTTGCTAAGTCTATACCTTCAGAAACAGAAGAAGGATCGCCTGGACCATTTGAGAAAAATATACCATCCGGCTTTTTAGACAGAACATCATTAAGAGAAGACCTAGAAGGTAAAACCAAAACTTCACAACCATGGGATACGAGTCTATTTAGAATTGAATTTTTAATTCCAAAATCAATTGCTACTATTTTTAACTTTTTTGAAGATTCATCATATCTTTTTCTTAAATCAAAAATTGTTTGCGTATGACTTTTCCATAAGTAGTGTTGCTTTGTTGAAACAACTTTTGATAAATTTAATCCTTCCATCTTTGGCGTATCACAAATTATTTTTAAACAACTTTCATCAGTTTTGTCCAAAGAGGTAATAACTCCATTCATCGCGCCACTAGATCTTAAAATTTTAACAAGAGCCCTTGTATCAATTCCATATAGACCTACAATATTTTTCTCAACTAACCATTGATTAAAATTCTTTTTAGATCTCCAGTTGCTGCTATTAGATGAAAAATTTCTAACAATTATACCTTTAACATTAATATTAGATTCTGAATCTTCAAAATTAATACCAGTATTTCCAATCTCGGGATAAGTGAATGTTAATATTTGTCCATAATAACTTGGATCAGTAATAACTTCCTGATATCCGGTCATTCCAGTATTAAAAACTATTTCACCAATGGCTGTTCCAGAAGCACCAAAAAAGAATCCGGGGAATACAATTCCATTACTTAAAACCAATTTCGCGTTTTTCTTATATGGATTAATCATTTTCTTTGAAATTAATTAATTTGTATGTAAATAATTTTTTAAAAGTAAAAACTTTTTCCAAGGATCTCCTTGATTTATCGAAAATAAAGCTTTCTTAAATCCTTCATTTAAATCATCCTCAATGCCTGCAGCCCAAAGCACTAAAGCAGAGTTCAAAGCAACTACATTAATATGAGATTTTTGTCCAGAACCATTTAAGACAGACTTTAATATTTCCTCGTTAGACTCATGATCAGAAACCACAAGCTTTTCGTTAGATATATTTTCATAGTTAAAGTCTGAAATATTTATTTCTGAAAACCGTAATTCACCATTATCAACAAATACTAATTTATTATCCCCTTGAAGAGAAGCTTCATCAATACCCCCAGCCCCATGAACGACTATTGCTCTATTCATACCCATATTTAAAAGCGCGCTTCCCATAGGTTTTAAAAGATCCTTAGAAGCAACACCCAAAACTTGTGCATTGGGTCTTAAAGGATTTACCAATGGTCCAAGCTGATTAAATACTGTTCTTATTCCAAGGGTCTTTCTTAGTGGAGCAAGTTTTATTAATGATTTATGCCAAACAGGTGCGAACAAAAAAGTAATCCCAATTTCACTTACGGCTTTGATTACTCTTTCTAATGAACAATTTAAATCCAAACCAAGATTCAACAAAACATCAGCAGAGCCAACTTTTCCACTAGCACTTTTATTTCCGTGTTTTGCAATTTTTACCCCACAAGATGCAGCTACAAATGCAACTGCAGTTGAAATATTGAATGTATTAGCTCCATCACCCCCTGTTCCACAAGTATCTACCAAATACAAATTCGGTCTTGCAACTGGCAATTCGCAAACATTTAAGAGTTCCTCAGCCATAGAACTTAGTTCGACACCTGTAGAACTCTTAGCTCTCAAGGCACTCAAAAAAGCCCCTGTTTCAACATCTGAAATTTCATCATTAAGCCATCTTTGCATTAAAGATCTAGAAGTTGATTGATCAAGGTCTCTTCCCTCCAATAAATTATTTAGGATTTCAGCGTTTGATAGATTAGAAGACATTTATTTATGGAAGAAAAATTATGCAGATAAAATTCAATTTGAGGTATCAAAACCTGAGCCAACTAAATCTTTACTTGTATTAGAAGGCCTGAAGCTTTTTGACCAAATATTTTTTGTTTTTGAAAAAAGTTCATTTTTAGTGATCTTCCAAAAATTTAAAATTTTTTCAATATCGTTTTTAATTTCAATTTCTCCTGGAAAATTGGTATAACGATTTATTAATCTAGCTAAATTTATATAGTCAAGATCTTCTGGTGTTTTTTTAGCGATAAGGGAATCTATAATATTTTTGTCCGTTTCATGTAATGGATGAGTTTGCTCGTTATCCATAAATAAATACTAAATCATTTATAAAATTAGCTCACATATTCAAAAATGAAACATTATCTTAATCATATCGGCAAAATTAAATGAAAAATTTAAAGATAAAAGTTATATCTAAATACCTAAGACCTTACAAAAAAGAATTCTTATATGGTGCGTTTGCTCTCTTATTAGTCAATATACTAAGTGTAGTAATACCTTTAGAGGTAAAAAATATAATTGACCAATTACAAAATGGTTTTTCTTCGGATTTTGTTATTTCTAAATCGTTATGGTTAATATTCTTAGCAACTTGTATGGGTTTAATAAGATTATTTTCAAGACAAATCGTCTTCGGAATTGGTAGAAAAGTAGAGGTAAATCTTCGTCAAAAACTATTTGACCATTTACTTATTCAAGATCCAGAATGGATTCAAAAAAAAGGTAGTGGAGACATTATTAGTAGAGCTACAAGCGATGTTGAAAACATAAGAAGACTTTTAGGTTTTACAGTTTTAAGCTTGTGCAACATTGTCTTAGCTTATTCATTCACTATTCCTTCAATGTTTTCTATAAATAAAATATTAACAATATCAGCTTTATTGTTATTTCCACTAATCCTTGGAATTGTAAGTCTATTTGGCGGCAGAATGGTTAAGCAAAGAAAAGCTCAACAAGAATCATTATCAAAACTTAGTGATTTAATACAAGAAGATCTATCTGGTATAAGCGCCATTAAAATTTATGCCCAAGAGAATGCTGAGAAAAAAGAATTTAACATACATAATAATGACTATCGAAATTCAGCGATAAAACTTGCAAGAACAGCGAGTACCCTATTCCCTTTGTTACAAGGAGTTTCATCAATTTCATTATTAATTTTATTATCATTAGGAACTTTTCAATTAGAGAGTGGATTTATTTCGATAGGTGGTTTAGTAGCTTTAATTCTGTACGTAGAAAGACTTGTATTCCCAACAGCTTTATTAGGTTTTACCTTAAATACTTTTCAACTTGGCCAGGTGAGTCTAGATCGTGTGGAAGAAATCTTTCAGAACAACCCAAATATTGTAGATAGAGCAGAAACTAAATTTTTAAAAAGAAAGGTTAAGGGATTCTTAGAAGCAAAAAATCTAACAATAAAGTATCCAGGATCCAAATTCAATTCACTAAATAATCTCAATTTTAAAATTTATCCTGGAGAACTTATCGCAATAGTAGGCCCTGTAGGTTGTGGCAAGACAACACTAGCAAAGTCTCTAGGACGAACTATTGAAATTCCAGACAATCAATTATTTTTAGATGAAATTGATGTAAAAACTTTAAAGTTAAGCGATCTTAGAAAAAATATTTCAATCGTTCCTCAAGAAGCATTCTTATTTACTTCTACAATCTCAGAAAACCTAAGTTTTGGAGAACCCAAAGCTTCTAAATATTTAGTTAAAGAAAGCGCTACGAAAGCTGGATTAATAGATGATATCAATAGTTTTCCACAAAAGTTTAAAACTATTGTTGGTGAAAGAGGTATTACATTAAGTGGTGGACAAAGGCAAAGAACTGCACTAGGAAGAGCACTACTTGTTAATTCTCCTATTGTTGTTCTTGATGATGCATTAGCAAGTGTAGATAATAAAACAGCTTCAATAATAATAGAAGAAATGAGCGATATAAGTAATAAAACAATCATAATGATTAGTCACCAACTTTCTGTTGCAGCAACCTGTGATAGGGTATTTGTGATGGATAAAGGTGAAATAGTACAAGAAGGGACTCATCAAGATTTAGTAAAAGTGAATGGGCTATATAAACAACTTTGGGAAAGAGAACTAGCAACCAGAATTGTTAAGAGCTAAAAGTATTTTTTTTACTTATACTGTATTGATTTAAATTATGTTTAAATTCTTGAAAAACATTATGAATAATGAGGAGGTAAATTTAACTAATGATGCTTATTCATTACATAGAATATTAAAAACAGATATCAAAAAAGATCCTAATCCAGAGGAAGATGAAATATTTTTTGGATGCGGTTGTTTCTGGGGAGCTGAAAAATGTTTTTGGAAACTTCCTGGAGTTGTCACAACTTCTGTAGGTTATGCAGGAGGAGAAAAAAACAACCCAACTTATTATGAAGTATGTTCAGGTTTAACTGGTCATTCAGAAGTTGTTAGAGTTTTATGGGATAAAAGAGAAATAGATGTAAGTGATCTATTAAAAATGTTTTGGGAATGTCATGACCCTACTCAAAAAAACAGGCAAGGTAATGATATGGGAACACAATATAGATCTGCAATATATTACAAAAATGAGGCTAATATTAAAACCATAATAGCAAGTAAGGAACAATATCAAACTGAGCTAAGCAAAAAAAATCTTGGTTTAATTGAAACGGAAATAAAAATGATTGATTCATATTTTTTAGCGGAACAATACCATCAACAATATCTTGCATCAGTTGGAAGCAGGCAATATTGCTCCGCTTCACCTACAAAAGTTAAGTTAGGATTTTTTAATGGAAGCAACTATAAATTAGAAGACCATATATGGGAAAACTTTAATTGGGAAGTTGACAAATGTGTATTGAGATCTGATAACAATCCTATAAAGAATAACATTTAAATCAATCTAATCTTTATAGTAGAGACACGGGGCGTAGCGCAGTTTGGTAGCGCACCACTTTGGGGTAGTGGGGGTCGTGGGTTCAAATCCCGCCGTTCCGATTACTTATCGTCTTCATTTATAAGTGATTTGTATAGTTTATATGAACTTATGCCTACTGCTATAAATGTAAAAGAAGAAAAAAAAGCTAAAACTAATATAGTAATATTTGAAACTTCGACTTCACCTAATTGGAAGGATACAAAAATGTTCATTATAAAGATTTTTTTAAAACCTTAACACAATTGCAAAAAAATTTTTTTTCATAAACTTATAAATTCAAAAGAATTACAACACCAAAAATTACTCGATAGATTACAAATATTTTTAACCCATTTGAAGAAAAATACTTTAATAAGAAATCTATTGCAAATAAAGATGACAAAAATGTCGTAATAAAACCAACAAATAGAGGGAAAAAACCCAATAAAAAAAAATCATTAAAAGATGAAATAAACTCAACAATCGCAGCAAGAGAAATAGCTGGCATTCCTAAAAGAAAAGAAAATTTCGCAGCATCATTTCTTTCCCATCCTGATATTAAAGCGCTAGAAATAGTAACTCCAGATCTTGAAACACCTGGAAAAATTGCAAATGCTTGAAAGAAACCTATTAAAAAACTATTTAAATAATTATGGTTTTTAATATTAATAGAACCGCTTTTCGAACTATCTGCCAAGTACATAAAAAAAGCCATTAGAAATGAGACTACTGCTATTGATAAATTTGAACGAAAAACGTTTTCAAAAAAAGAAGGGATAAATATTTTTATAATCCCACCAAGTAAAACAATTGGTATTGTACCAATCATGATAGATTTTAATAATCTTTCATGTAAGAGATATTCAAAAAATTTTTTGGAAGATTGACTTCTGAAATTAAAAATATCGTTCCTAAAGTACCATGCTATGGCTAGAACACTTCCAAGTTGAA
>QCCO01000028.1 GCA_003278895.1 Prochlorococcus sp. AG-347-L19 | reverse complement strand
AGCTGTTCTCAAAATTAATGAGCTATCTCCAAATAACAAATTTACTTATAAGACGAAAAACTGGTTAGAAAAAATTGATTTTTGGAAAAATAAACACCCTTTATATGACCCTCCCAAAGAAGGAGAAATTTATCCTCAGGAAGTTCTTTTAAAAGTGAGGGAACTTTCACCAGAAGCTTATGTAACTACAGATGTAGGACAACATCAGATGTGGGCTGCTCAATACCTTAGGAATTCTCCAAGAAAATGGATTAGTAGTGCAGGCTTAGGGACTATGGGTTTTGGATTGCCAGCTGCAATTGGAGTAAAAGCAGCCTTACCTAATGCAGATGTTATTTGTATTGCAGGAGATGCAAGTGTCTTAATGAATATTCAAGAATTAGGAACTTTATCTCAATATGGTCTAAATGTTAAATTGATCATTATAAATAATCGCTGGCAAGGGATGGTAAGACAATGGCAGGAAAGTTTTTACGATGAAAGATATTCATCATCTGATATGAGTTGTGGTGAACCTGATTTTGTAAAACTTGCTGAGTCTTTTGGAGTTAAAGGATACTTAATTTCTGATAGAAATCAATTACAGAACGAATTGAAAAATGCGCTTGATCATGATGGACCTGCCTTGATTAATATCCTTGTCAGAAGAGGTGAAAATTGTTATCCAATGGTTCCTCCCGGTAAAAGTAATGCTCAAATGGTTGGATATGTTAATTGTGAAGACTAATTTTTTTTAAATTCGTCATTTTTAAAAAATTAACTTTAATATAATTTATCAACTTAAATATTTCTTAATTGAAAAAATTATCAAAAATTTTAATTATAATCTGCTTGATTTCTCTTAATCCCATGTCAGTTAAGTCGGCTGAAATTCTTCAAATTAAAAGTTCAAATACTATTTTGGTAGGGGATCAAAATAGAAATTTAACGGTTGGATTATTTTGTGTAGATGTAAATGAAAATGATGAGCTTGAAGCAACTAATTTACTTAAGAGAGAATTCCCAAGGGGAAGCAAAGTGAAAATAAAACCTTTTGGTTTCAAAGAGAATATTTTGTTAGCCAAAGTATTTAATATTAAAGGTACTAAGGAGATGACCGAATTATTAGTCGCTAAACACCTTACTGGTGAAATTTGTCCAAGTTAATTATCTTTATGAGCAAATAAAATTCCATTGTCTCGAGAGTGTTTTGCTTCTTCTCCAGGAATTAAATTCATTTTTTAATTTGTATGTGCATAAATTTGAGATATCTATATTTGTATTAGGAATATTCTCATTTAAAAGTTGTCTATAGGCAGATCTTTTAAGATCAAGTTGATTTAAGTTTTGCCCCTTTAAGTGAATTGAATTACTAAAACAAAGATCTTTTTCAACTTTAGTCAAATTCACCATTATGTTTTTGTTTTCGGCCTTTCTATAAAATTCTTTGAGTGTCATTTCATCAACGAGATAATATTCCTTCGAAATCGCTGGTCCTATTGCAACAAGTATGTTATCTCTAGATGTCCCAAAATTATCGAAAATTTTAATTAGATTTTTTATAATTTTTTTTTCTAAACCTTTTCTTCCACAATGCAAGGTTGCTACATTTCTTGTCCTTTTATCTGCAAAAAATATTGGCATACAATCAGCTGTGTAAACCCATAAGTTTTGATTGCATTTATTACTAACAAGACCATCTGCATCAGTCTTAATCCCTTCTTCTGAACGAGATCCAAACACTATCACATTACTGTGAATTTGATTGGAAACACAATTTATGTAATTTTCATTAAAGTAATTTCCTAATAATTGAAGAAATTTCTCAGAGCTTGACTTCGTAAAGTATGCATGTTTGAAATTATTTTGACTAAGGATAGGTGATTTATAATATTCAAATTTTTTGTTTTGAATAGAAATTTCAGCTTTTGAGAAATATATTTCTTTGTAAGGGATTGTTCCTGCTCCTAAACTGAATTTATGAAATTAATTCAATATCTCTCAAGATCCAGAATCCTGCAAATTTTTCGATGTAGGGCGTCGACTGTATGGAAATAAATTGATAACCAAAAGAATTTTTTTTATTCTTTAAAAACTTTGTACTCAAAATGTTTGCATCTTTTTCTGGTAAATCAGTTACTAGCCACTTATCGTCTTCTGAAGCTTCAAGTATAAGTTGGTTCTTATTGATGACTAATTTAATAGGTTCTAAACAACTGAACCATGCAGAAAGTGCTAAAGATCTATCTTTGCTAAAAAGCCTTAATCCTGGAACTAAGTAAGTATCATCCAAATCTTGCTGAATTGGGAAAATATCTCCAAATTCTATAGGCCAATTTTCTGCTGATTTTAATTCTCCAATTGATATTTCAGAGATAGTTAAAGCATCGCCCCTTACTGCCTCTGGCAGAGGTTGAGGAGCGTTTTCCATTTTAGAAGAAAAAGTAGGAGCTAATATACCTCTTACATAACCTTTTTCCTTTGGGTAAATCTCTTTCTCGAGAAATTCGATTCTATCTAATAAATCGTAAGTTCTCCTACTTATAATAGCCTCAATACTTAGGGCTTCCAGAGATTTTTTAATGATCGATTTCATTGATGACCTCCAGAATCGAACTATTGAAGGTTTCTCCCACCCTTGTTTTTTTGCTTCACTTATTGCTTCATTTAGTGCTTTTGTAAGCCATACTGAGTTAACTTCATTGGCAGGGCATTTTTTATTCCAAAGAAAAATATCTTTTGTCTTATAACTTCTTGTAGAGCAAATAATTAACTCCCACCTTTTTTTCCCATTTGATTCAATAATTGGTCTTGAGTAAAAGTCCAATTCCCAATCTGAAATTTTTAATTTAAGACTTGACTCCATTTTTTTATTGATGTTCATCTATCTTGTTCTTTTTTATCGAAGAGTGCTTTAGTTTTTAATGCTCTCTCTGTGGCTTCTTGCATAACTTTTTGCTTATCAATAATTAATTCTCCCGCAGAGTTTTCCAGAAGTGCTGTATTGAGACCAATGCGCCCTTTTTCGAGGTCAATTTCAGATATCAAAGCTTTTATAATTTCCCCTTCTCTAAAAACTTCTCGTAAAGAACGAATCGATCCATTTGTTAGGGAGGATTGATGAAGAAGTCCACTAGCTCCCCCTAAATCAATAAAAAAGCCATATGGTTTTACAGCTAAAACTTCTCCTTCAATTAATTGACCTAATTCTAGACTTGAAAGTTTTGAGACTAATGATGCTTTTTTCTCAGAGAGAACTAATTTTCTGGATTCTGGATTAACCTCAAGAAACGCCACTTTTATATTTTTGCCGACAAAAGATTGATAATCTTGACCATCTTCAAGTTGGGATCTGGGGATAAATCCTCTTAATCCGTCTACATCACAAGTAAGCCCACCTCTGTTAAATCCATTAATTAAAACGTTAATTAATTCTCCATTTTTTGCGGAACTTGATACTTTCTCCCAACTTTGCCTAAGAATTAATGCCCGAGCGCTCACTGTTACCATCCCATCAGCATTTTGTTCTTTGATAACCAAAACTTCCATTTCAAGGCCTATAGAAAACTTTTCTTTAAAGTTAGTTATGACACCCAAACCACATTCTTTTTTGGGCATATAACCAGGCGCCTTTCCACCAATGTCAACATATAATCCATCACTTTCGATTGCTATAACCTTACCTGAAATTGTTTCTCCAGTAGCCCCAATTGGCTCATTTGCATTTAAAGCCTCCAAAAAAGCACTTTCATCAAAATCGAATTCATCAACTGTTCTTTCTAATTGAAAATCTATATTTTGCTCAGAAAAATTAAGCGGTCTATTTAAGTCTTGTTGAGTTAAATCTTGTTGAGAAATATCAAAATCCTTAGTCTTTTCATTACTGTCCTCAATTTCTTTTACTGAATTATCTTTAATGATTTGAGGTTTGATTGCAATATTTTTTTTATTTATATCTTCTTGCGAATTGTTTTGCTCATTGTTTATTTTTTGAGAATCTTTCTTGCTTATGTGAAGTACCTGAAGAGGTTTTTTATTGCCCTTTGGTTGGATATTATCTTGGGCATTTTTATTACTTGCTCCCATCGTAGGTAAAATAAGAATAATTAATTATTAACATACTCTAAATGTTAGTACTCAAAATTAAAATTAATGAACTTTAAACCAATATCTAATAAATTTGAATATTTAAATTGGCAAGAAGTTGAAATTATTGCTAAAGAAAAAAGATCAACAGTGATTTGGCCATTTGGTGCTGTTGAGCAACATGGACCGCATTTGCCTCTTGCTACAGATAGTATTTTTGTTGATGACATCATTAGCGAAGTTTTTAAATTATTACCTGCCGATATCCCATTAAAAAAACTTCCAACCCAATATATTGGGTTTTCGCCAGAACATAAAGGTTTTTCTGGGACAATTTCACTTTCCTCAAATTTAATTACCTCAATGATTAAGGAGGTCGGAGGTCAATTATCTGAAATGGGTTTTAAAAGATTGATATTAATAAATGGACATGGAGGTCAAATTTCACTACTAAATACTGCGGCAAGAGAGCTAAGAAGTTTCTCACCAGGGATGGCAGTTTTCCCTTGCTTTCTATGGAGTGGTGTTAATGGATTAAGTGAATTGTTAACAAAAACTGAGATCGAGGATGGGCTTCATGCCTCTTTAGCTGAAACAAGTTTGATGCTAGCTTTGAAACCAGAATTAGTAGGAGATGAACGCCCAAATGAGGGTATTAAAGGACAAATTCCAGAAGGCTGGAGTCTAGAGGGGAATGCGCCTACTGCTTGGCTTACTGACGACTTCAGTAAATCAGGTGTTATTGGAGATAGTAGAGGAGCAAATGAGTCTTTAGGAAAAAATTTAAAGGAAATATTGATTAATCATTGGTTCAAATTGATTATGAATCTGATGCAATCAGATTGGCCAAACAATTCTTAAATAAGTTTAAGTAAAAAATGTGACTTAACAATTGAAACTATTTTCATGATATTTAAATAAACTCTCTATAATCATGTAATATTCATGCATAATGAGCTAAAGATTACTGACATGCAAACTCTAGAATCAAATAAAAAAACTATTGAAGAATCAATTAATCCGATTTCTTTAGATTTACCCGACTTCACTACAGATTCTTATAAGGATGCATACAGCAGAATTAATGCAATTGTTATAGAGGGAGAGCAAGAGGCTCATGATAATTACATTTCAATAGCAACTTTAATTCCAAATGAGTTAGAGGAATTAACTAAATTGGCGAGAATGGAAATGAAGCATAAAAAAGGTTTTACTGCATGTGGTAGAAATTTAGGTGTAGTAGCTGATATGGATTTTGCTAAAAAATTCTTTTCTAAATTACATGGTAATTTTCAAGTTGCTCTTGAAAAGGGAAATTTAACAACATGTCTTTTAATACAAGCCATCTTAATTGAAGCATTTGCAATTTCTGCTTATAACGTCTACATAAGAGTTGCGGATCCTTTCGCAAAAAAAATAACAGAGGGAGTGGTTAAAGACGAGTATCTTCACTTAAATTACGGTCAAGAGTGGCTTAAAGAGAATCTATCAACTTGTAAAGATGAATTAATGGAAGCTAATAAGGTTAATCTTCCGTTAATTAAAAAGATGTTAGATGAAGTAGCAGATGACGCATCAGTTTTAGCTATGGACAGAGAAGAATTAATGGAAGAATTTATGATTGCTTATCAAGATACATTGATGGAAATAGGTCTAGATAATAGAGAAATTGCAAGAATGGCTATGGCAGCTATCGTCTAATTACATTTCTAATTAATTAAGGCTTTTAATAATTAATCAAACCTATTTAAGTAGTTACCTCTGTGCTATTGTTCATAACATCGTACAGAAACCATTTATAAATTTTTAAATGTTTGGGTTAATAGGTCACTCAACCAGTTTTGAAGATGCAAAAAGAAAAGCTTCGATGCTAGGCTTTGATCATATTGCTGATGGAGACTTGGATGTTTGGTGTACTGCTCCTCCTCAGCTTGTTGAAAATGTAGAAGTTAAGAGTGCAACTGGAATATCTATTGAAGGTTCTTATATAGATTCGTGCTTTGTTCCTGAAATGCTTTCTAGGTTTAAAACCGCTAGAAGAAAAGTACTGAATGCTATGGAACTAGCTCAGAAAAAAGGGATTAATATTACCGCTTTAGGAGGATTTACTTCTATTATTTTTGAGAATTTTAATCTTCTACAGCATAAACAAATTAGAAATACTTCATTAGAGTGGGAAAGGTTTACTACTGGAAATACTCATACCGCCTGGGTTATTTGTAAGCAACTAGAAATAAATGCTCCTCGCATTGGAATAGACCTTAAAAAAGCAACTGTCGCTGTTATTGGTGCTACAGGTGATATTGGGAGCGCTGTTTGTAGGTGGCTTATCAATAAAACTGGTATTTCAGAACTTCTTATGGTAGCAAGACAACAAGAACCACTAGCTCTGTTACAAAAAGAACTTGATGGTGGCACTATAACAAGTTTAGATGATGCATTGCCTCAGGCGGACATTGTTGTGTGGGTTGCAAGTATGCCTAAAACTATTGAAATTGATACTGACAACTTAAAAAAACCATGTTTAATGATTGATGGTGGATACCCTAAAAATCTTGATGAGAAATTTCAGGGTGAAAATATTTATGTTTTAAAAGGAGGTATAGTAGAGTTTTTCAATGATATTGGTTGGAATATGATGGAACTTGCGGAAATGCAAAACCCTCAAAGAGAGATGTTCGCTTGCTTTGCAGAAGCTATGATTTTAGAATTTGAAAAGTGTCATACAAACTTTAGTTGGGGAAGAAATAACATTTCCCTTGAAAAGATGGAATTTATTGGAGCAGCTTCTTTAAAGCATGGTTTTTCCGCCATTGGACTTGATAAGCAGCCTAAAGTATTAACTGTCTAAATCATGGCTAAACGTTACCTTCTTGATTTTGAAAAGCCTCTTGTTGAACTTGAGAAGCAGATAGAGCAAATTAAAGAATTAGCTCGAGATTCAGAGGTAGATGTTAGTCAACAGCTTCTACAGCTTGAAACCTTAGCTGCTAGAAGAAGAGAAGAAATATTTAAATCTCTCACCCCTGCTCAAAAGATTCAGGTAGCTAGACATCCTCAAAGACCAAGTACTTTGGACTTTGTCCAAATGTTTTGTGATGACTGGATCGAATTACATGGAGATAGAAATGGTAGCGATGATATGGCATTAATTGGGGGGATAGGTTCGATAAATAATAGACCAGTGTTGATGTTAGGGCATCAAAAAGGAAGGGATACAAAAGAAAATGTAGTAAGAAACTTTGGGATGGCAAAACCAGGAGGTTACAGAAAAGCTCTTAGATTAATGCAGCATGCAAATAGATTCGCTCTGCCAATTCTTACATTTATTGATACTCCCGGAGCTTATGCTGGTTTAAAAGCTGAAGAACAAGGTCAAGGTGAAGCGATTGCAAGAAACCTTCGAGAGATGTTCGGTTTAAAAGTCCCAATTGTGGCTACTGTCATTGGAGAAGGAGGTTCAGGAGGTGCACTTGGAATAGGTGTTGCGGATAGGTTACTAATGTTTGAACACAGTGTTTACACAGTTGCTAGTCCTGAAGCATGTGCATCAATTTTGTGGAGAGATGCTGCGAAGGCACCAGAAGCTGCATCAGCACTTAAGATTACAGGTAAAGATTTACTTAAATTGGGGATAATAGATGAGGTATTACCTGAACCTTCTGGTGGTAATAATTGGGCCCCTTTAGATGCTGGTAATACACTAAAAGAGGCTATTGAGAAACATCTTAATGCTTTACTTCAAATGCCTGAAGATGCATTAATTGACGAAAGATACAAAAAGTTTAGAGTTTTAGGTAAATTTATTGAAGCAAATAATATTGAAGAAATTTATAGTGAAATCCCCCAAAAAACTGAATAAATTGAAACTAGCTTTTATAACAGGTGCTACGAAAGGTATTGGTAGATCAACCGCAATTACTTTTGCTAATGCTGGCTGGGATTTGATTTTGCTCTCCAGAAATATGGATTTAATGGAGAAATTAAAGAGCGAACTGTCGACTACTAAGTCAAAAATTAGCCTAGTTAAATGTGATTTGTCTAATCCTCTAGAAATAGACCATTGTGTTAAAGAAGCAATTGATAAATATGGGTGTCCTTCAGTCTTGATAAATAATGCCGGCTGTGCTTTTAATGGCGCTTTAGTTGAAATGGATTTAGATCAATGGGAACAAACTATTCAAATAAACCTCACAAGTGTTTTTCAAATTTGCAGCTCAATAATTCCTCAAATGAGAAAAAATGGTGGATTAGTAATTAATGTTAGTAGTCATGCCTCTTATAATGCATTCCCTCAATGGGGAGCATATTGTGTTTCAAAATCTGCATTAGCTATGTTTACTAAATGTTTGAGGGAAGAGGAGAGATCTAATTCAATAAGAGCATGCACAATAACTCTTGGTTCAGTAAATACTCCTCTTTGGGACTCCGAATCAATCAATTCTGATTTTGATAGAACTTCAATGCTCTCCTCGCGCGAAGTATCAGAAGCTATTCTCTATATGGCTCAAAAACCTGAATCACAATTGATTGAAGACTTGACTTTGATGCCCTCTGGCGGAGCATTTTAAACATTCTGTTTATCTGCTTAACCTAAAAACAGTGATTTTTTTTAGTGCTATTTGAACCCGATTAAACAAGAGAATGTGATATAGTAAATAAGCAATTAAGCTTTTGGAAGATACAGTTAATTAAGTTGCATACAATTTTCTGTTAAGAATTTTATGACCTCTACATTACCCAACGATAATATTAGAAACTTTGACGACCAGATTACTAATAAGCTTATTTCTGAAATTATAAGAGACAGAATTAAGAATTCTGGAACAAGATTTAGTGCTAACGATAATATTTCTGATTTTATAAATCCTGGTGAATTAGAAATTTTAGAAAAAGAAGTAGCCTCGAGAGTTAAAGACTTACTAAAGTCCCTAGTAATAGATGTTGAAAATGATCATAATACTCAAGAAACTGCTGAAAGAGTTTCAAAAATGTATCTAAATGAAGTTTTTAAAGGCAGGTATCATGAACAACCTAAAGTTACAAGTTTCCCAAATGACAAGAATCTTGATGAAATTTATACAGTTGGTCCAATCTCGGTCAGATCTGCATGTTCACATCACTTAGTTCCAATTCTAGGGGAGTGTTGGATTGGTATTAAACCTGGAAATAAAGTCATAGGACTTTCAAAATTTGCGAGAGTTGCAGATTGGGTTTTTTCAAGACCTCATATTCAGGAAGAAGCTGTAATGATCCTTGCAGATGAAATCGAAAAACTATGTGAACCTAAAGGTTTAGGCATTATTGTAAAAGCCCAACATTATTGTATGAAGTGGAGGGGAGTCAAAGAACCAAACACAAGTATGATAAATTCAGTGGTTAGGGGTGATTTTAGACACGATTTAAGTTTAAAACAAGAATTTTTTGAGCTTGTAAAACAGCAGTCCGCTACTAATAATTACTAATTTCTTTTTAAAAACTTAAAAAGATCTTCTGTTTTTTTAATATCTTTTAAACCTGGAGATATTTCAATACTACTTGAAATATCTAATCCATCTGGTTTGAGGTCAGTGAGGATTTCATCAATCCATTCAATTGATATCCCACCTGCCAACAACCATGGTTTGCTAAATTGTAAATTATTTAAATAAATAGGATTTATTTTTTTCCCTGAACCTCCATAAGTTTCTTTATTCCAAGAATCAAGTAGTATCGCATCTACAAAATCCTCAAAAGGTTTAATTTTATCTATGTCCTTTTCCGTTTTTATTCTGAAAGCTTTCCAAAGGCCAATATTGGGAATTTTTTCTCTTATATTTTTGCAATAATCAATATCTTCATCTCCATGTAATTGGATGATAGTTTCACTTGGATTGCCTAAGAAGTTTTTGATAATTAAATCTATAGGACAATTTTGCACAACAGTCACTCTATCGATTTTTGGATAAAAATTTTCGAGTGTTTTAAATATTTTTTTCTTAATTTCAGCTGATACATACCTTGGAGATTCTTCTACCGAAATAATGCCGATAGCATTCGCTCCTAATTTAGCGACTTGAAGAGCTTGTTCTTCAGAAGTTAGTCCACAAATTTTAATTAAAGGGATAGTCTTGGGCATATCATTATCCTGCATGTAAGATTAATATTATTGCTAAATATAGCGGAGATTATTTTTGAGAAGTTGGCAAATTTTTAAAATATGGGGAATTCCCTTTAAAGTTCATCCCTATTGGTTTGTTATTCTCTTTTTATTCTCATGGAGTATAAGTAATCAGGTCAATTTATCTTCTGGCAATATCTACAATAATAAAGAAGCTTGGATTATAGGGTTTTTAACTTCTTTTTTCTTATTATCTTCAATAATTTTGCATGAGATTTTTCATACTTTTGTTTCGCTTAATCAGGGTGTAAAAATAAAAAAAATTACTTTTTATTTTTTAGGGGCAATTTTACAAATAGATAAGTACTGTCAAACTGCTTTAGGTAATATAAAAATTGCAATTGTTAGACCTGTTTTATGTTTCGCTACAGGGTCAATCCTACTTTTAATTAGTAATATCAGTCCATCTCAAGAACAAATAGCAGTTAATGTAATTTCAAGAGTAGGTATATTTAATTTATTTTTAGGCTTCTTATATTTGATTCCAATTGGTTCTTTAGATGGAGGGAATTTATTAAAAAGTATTATTTGGCATTTCTCAGGTAGTAAAAATAAAGGAAGAAATTTCCTCAATAAAGTAAATTTATTACTATCTTTTTTTGTTTTATTCTTTGGGATAATTTGTTTATTTAGATTTAACTTTTACTTTGGTTTTATTCTTTCTTTTTTGGGCTTGTTTGGAGTTAATTCTTCAAAATCTGAAAGTCAATTTTTTAAAATTGAAAACATACTTAAATTTAGTAAAGTTTCTGAGATCAAATTAAAGCCTTTGAGGAAAATTGAATACGACTCAAATTTCTCAGAATTCAATAAATTAATAAAAAATAAGAAGGATGTATCGGATAAATATTTTTTTGTTACGAATAATGGTAGATGGACCGGTTTTGTTGATGAGAATATTTTAAAAACTGTTTCCTTAAAAAAATGGGAACAGAACTTTGTTGGAGATTTTAAGAAACCAATCGATACTTTTGAAAGCGTATCTTATAACGATAAATTATGGAAAACTATAGAAAGACTTGAAGAAACAAATGAAGGTTTTTTATTGGTTCTCAATTCTGCAGATATCCCTTTGGGGATAATTGATAGGTCAAAAATTGGAAACTTTGTATTGAATAAGTTGGGTTTTAATTTGCCTTCAGATATTGTTAACAAATTAAACTTTAAAAATCATTATCCCTTAGGAATTGAATTGCCGAGAATAATTAATTCAATGAAGCAGAAAGGAGATCTTTAATAATTCTTGTTATTAAAATTTTCTATGTTTTATTATCTAGGGCAATATTTTTGAAATTTATATTTGATTTATTTTTCAGGAATGAATTTCTCAAATGTTCAACTATTTCATCATTTGTTAGTTTTAAATTTACTTTTGGTGGAGCTTCTTCTTTGAATAATTTTAACCATAAATCTCTTGAAGGATTTGTTTGAATTTCTCCATGTTGAAGAAATGCACCTTTTTTACGAAATTGAGCACTACCTATTCTCTTAAACCCATCCTGATCAACTAAATCAGAAATTAATGAAGTCCCAAAACAATTTGTTTTAATGCTTGATTTTCGTAAATTTCCATATTGTAAATTTAGACCTAAGTCTCTAAAACTATTAATTAACCAA
>QCCO01000027.1 GCA_003278895.1 Prochlorococcus sp. AG-347-L19 | reverse complement strand
ATTTAATGAATCAATCCCAAATCTATGGACCCACTTAAGAACAACATTTTCTTTAAGCAAAAAATTATTTTCTAAAGAGGCTTGTTTAAAAACTTCTATTAAATGATTTTTTAAAAGCATAAAATTTCTAATTTAACTTTCTATTTAACAGAGGCCTTATAATAATCAAGGAAAAAACTGTTAAAGAAAATAAAATTGAGATACAACTCTTACAAGTTAAATCACCATATGGGGCATGTAAAGCCACTAATTCTAAATCCATAGTTTTTGTATAGGCAGTCCTAATAGGTTCAATAGCAAAAGTTAATGGATTTAAGGAAGCTAACCATCCCAGCCAATTTGGCATAAAAGAGATTGGAGCTAAAGCAGTACTCGCAAAAAGAAGAGGTAAATTTATTACGAATATAAGAGCGATTAATTCAATATGTCCCGGCAAAACAAACGCTAAACATAAACTTATTGATGTCACAAAAAGAACTAGTAAAATTAGTGTTGTAAATACAATTCCTAAACCATATAAGTTGGGCCATCCATAACCCAAAATATATGAAACAATCATTATTACAATACTCTGAACAAAGCTCAAGATTGTAATGTAAAAAAAAGAAGATAAAACTATGGATAATCTGCTGGTTAAAGGAGCCACAAGTAATCTATTAAGAAATCCAAACTCTCTATCAAACATTAAAGGAAGGCCAGAGTTTAGGGCTCCGCTAAAAGCAGTAAAAACAATAAGTCCTGCTCCTAAAAAATTCCCATAAGAATCAACTCCTGGTAAAAAACCTTCTGGAGCTTTAGAGAATAATGCCCCAAATAAAAAAAGCCAAATTATTGGTTGTAATATTCCTGCTAAAAGAGTTGATGGTCTTCTTTTTAATTGAATAAATAATCTCTTTGTTAAGGCGAATGTTTCTTGATATAAAAAAAATAAATTATACTGTTGTAATTCCATAATTAGCAGTAATTAGTATTCATTATAATTAGTTAACCAAAAAATTTTTTTATCGCATGGATTGCTTTGATTCTTTTTTTAGGTCTCTTTTCCCTGCCATAGAAATTTCAGCATCCAATAATGTTTTCCCAGTTGCCTGAAGATATACATCATCCAAGCTTGGCTGACTTTGGGTAAGAGAAAAAATTTCAAACTTTGAAAAGGCCAATTCGACTTTTAGTTTCGTAAGTAAATCTTTTTGCTTATCTGTTACAAAATTTATCGAGAAGCCTTGAGCTTCATTTATGATAATCTGACTAATTCCATCTATTGAAGATAAAATTTTACATATATTTTTTGCTTCTTCCTGATTACTAAATTCTCTTACTTTCAAAGTTACTCTATCTCCTCCTAATTTACTTTTGAGCTCTGCAGGAGTCCCTTTTGCTATAACTCTTCCATCATCAATTATCACTAATCTGTCTGCCAATTTATCTATTTCATCAAGATAGTGACTACTTAAAATAATTGTCATTCCATTATTTCTCAAATCTTTCAAAAGTTGCCATATAATGTTTCTACTTTCAATATCTAAACCAACTGTAGGTTCATCCAAAATTAATACTTGGGGCAAATGTAAAAGTCCAGCTGCCAGATCTATTCTTCTTTTCATTCCCCCTGAATAAGTTCCGCATTTGCGATCAATCCAATCATTCATTTCTAATTGATCTATTAATTTATTTATTCTTTCAAATTTTTTATTTTTGTTGATGTGATATAAATCTGATTGAAAATCCAAAAGCTCTCGTCCAGTTAATATTTTATCAAGTGCAATGTCTTGGGCAACATAACCAATTAATTCTCTAATTTTCCTTGAATTTTTTATCAGATTAATATTATTTATAAAAACTTCTCCACTATCAGGCTCTATTAAAGTAGCAAGTATTTTTATTAGTGTTGATTTTCCAGCACCATTTGGGCCTAGTATTCCGAATAATGTGCCAGCTTCAATTTCCATCGATAAATTTTTTAATGCATTGATATCTGTATAAGATTTTGAGAGCCCTTTAACTTTTATATAATTCATCAAACTTACTATTTACTTAAAAAACATTTTACATCTAATTTAATTACTAAGCAGGGATACAATAGATAAAAATATTTGCATAGTTTGCTGCTCAAATTCCACGGACAGTTGGCTTCTGGAAATTAATAACAAAAGACAAATGCCAAACATATAGAGGATAGACCACCTAAAAAGAGACTTTGCTCTAGAAAGATCATCAGGAGATTTCTTTAATTCATTTATTAATTGCAAAAGTCTTCCATTAAATGGCAATAACATAATTCCGTATAAGAGACCCCCTTCAGGTAGAGCAAAGACTCCCATAATACTCATTAAAACTGTTGCCCATCCATAACGGGAAATCGCTTTAGCAGTAAAAACAGATCCTTTAACAGAAGGGAGCATAGGAATACCAACAGATGCGTAATCATCCTTCAACAAAATTGCAAGTGCCCAAAAATGAGCTGGGGTCCATAACATTACTAAACCAAACAACCACCAACCACTAAGACCTACATGGCCTGTGGCAGCAGACGCTCCAACTAAGGGTGGTATCGCACCAGCAACTCCTCCGAAAACAATATTTTTTGTTGTACGAGGTTTCAAAATAACTGTATATAAAATTACGTAGCTAAATAAACCAAGAAGAGTTAAACCCGCAGCCAAATAATTTACACCACTTACTAAAAGCATCGCAGCTGCCAAAGTACATGATACGGCGGCTAAAAATACAGTCTCAGATGACAATTTTCCTGCTGGTAAGGCTCTTTTGCTAGTTCTTGTCATCCTTTTATCTAATTCCATTTCCCACAAGCAATTAAGAGCTCCTGCTGCTGCTGCTGCCAAAGCGCCTCCTCCTAAAGTGCAGATAAGTTTCGGGGAAGACAGAGGCCATTCTTCTGTTAAAGCCATTCCTCCCAAAGTTGTGGCCAGTAAAAGTGGGATTAATCTAGGTTTTGCTACTTCAAGCCAAGGCGGCAAAGTTAATCTTTTTCTTGAAGGTACAACTTCATCCCTAATTGAAGATTTATAGTTCAAGTTTTCTAAGTTACTACTGTTCATGAGTTAATACCGACCGTTTGGGGATTAAGTGAGTGGTTTAGACCTTTTTTGGTAAAAGGATTTCTAAAAATTAATGTTGTTAATATCGCAATAAATAAGGAGGCGTTAAGTTGATGACCGATGATAAAAATAGGTTCATTCAAATTTGTTTTAAGACTTAAAACACCCAAAGTAATTTGGGAAAACGAGAGAAGAAAAAGTGTTGTGAGATATTTCCAATTTTCATTAAGCAAACTTCTCTTATAAATTGAAATAGCAATAATCAATAAAATTGAGAAAGCAATTGGATAAGCAAATAATTTATGAGCATCTAAAATTAGACATTGTTTATTCAAAAATAAGCAAATATGTGCTGACCAGGTTGATGAAAGCCTTACTCCAATAAAAGATTGAATCAGAGTAAGTAAAAGAGGAACAAAAAATAATAATCTCCACCAAATTAATGGTTCTTCAATGTCGTCATTTTCTAAATTTTGATTTATTGAAATTGTTGTAATGAGAAGTAGAAAAGCTATTAAAAGATGGCCAGTTACAGTATATGAATCAAGCAGGTTTATTACCGTTAAAGCTCCAAAGGATCCTTGAACAATAACGAGAAAAAGTAATAATGAGTAAGTTTTAGGTAACCAATTTGGAATTTCGTTTTTCCAAATAATTGAAAGCGCAAATTTAAAAAGAATTAATATTCCAACCAGAAAAGCATCTAGACGATGAAACCACTCCAGAAATACCCTTAGGTTCATATGTTTAAAAGGCAAAAAAGATCCATAACATAATGGCCAATCTGGACAGGCAAGTCCCGCCTCCATGACTCTAGTAGCACCTCCAATTACGATTAGTGCGATAAGTGCAAATACACTATGACTTCCCAACCTTTTAAAAATTGTCAGATATTTTGATTTATATAATTGGTTATTAATCAAATGGATAAAACCTATTATTTTGCATAATAAATTAGATTCAAAAACCAAACATTAATTAAAAATTAATATGTTTAATTTAAAAAATAATTTACTAATTTAATCTTTTTTCCCTGACAATTAACTCTAAAAAGTTATTAATAATACGCCTTTTATTTCATAAATCTTAAGAAGTTGTGAATTTAAATGTTTTTCTTTTAACAAAGGATGCAGGATTAAAAAAATTGAATATCTTGAAAATATAAATACAAATTTTTAGAAATCAATTGTTAAATAAAAACATTTATTTAATACTAATTATTTCACTGGTTTTTGCTATATCTTTTTGGATTGGTTTTAATGTAGATCTGCTCCCAGCAGAAGCAAGTATTAATGCACCAATTTACGATGAACTTTTTAAAATTCTTTTCATCACTGGATTAATTATTTTTATAGGAATGACAATAGCTGTTATTTATAGCTTATTTAAGTTCAGGAAAAGAAATGATCAGATAGGAGATGGTATAGCTTTAGAGGGAAATTTAAGCTTAGAAATTGTATGGACAATTATTCCTTCAATAATTGTTTTGTTAATAGGTTTATATAGCTACAACATCTACGATCGAATGGGAGGGATGAAAGAACTAAATCATAACCACGAAATGATGAGTTCTAATTCTGAAAAAATATGGGCTGGAATAAGTCAGACTTCTGATAATGAAATAGCAATAAATAATTTATCAATTGAAGTTTCAGCTATGCAATTTGCATTTCTATTCAATTATCCCAAGGGCAATTTCATATCAGGAGAACTACACGTTCCTGTTGATCAAAAAGTATCAATGAAAATGGAATCGAAAGACGTTATTCATGCTTTTTGGGTGCCAGAGTTCAGAATTAAACAGGATATTATTCCTGGGCAACCTACTATTCTAAATTTCACTCCTACAAAAGTAGGAAAATATCCGATAATTTGCGCAGAATTATGTGGCCCATATCATGGAGGGATGAGAGCCTCCATAATTGTTGAAGAAGAAGCTGATTACAACGAATGGTTTAACAAAAATAAAAAACCAGAGGTAAATTTATGACAATATCAATTGATCCACAAAAAACTAATAATGAAAGCCTTCAACCCAAAGGCTGGCTTAGATACTTTAGTTTTAGCCTTGATCATAAAGTAATTGGGATACAATACTTAGTTTGCGGTTTTCTTTTCTATTTAATTGGAGGAACCTTAGCGAGCGCTATAAGAATTGAACTAGCTAGTCCAATGTCTGACTTTATGCCGAGAGATGTTTATAACCAAGTTTTAACTCTACACGGAACAATAATGATATTCCTTTGGATAGTGCCTGTAGTAAATGGTGCTTTTGGAAATTATTTAATTCCATTTTATGTAGGTGCAAGAGATATGGCATTCCCAAGATTAAATGCCGTTGCTTTTTGGTTAATTCCTCCTTCAGGTTTGATGCTGGTAACAAGCTATTTTGTTGAGGGTGCTGCTCAGGCTGGATGGACGGCTTATCCTCCTTTGAGCATAACTACTCCTCAATCTGGACAAATTATTTGGATTCTGAGCGTTCTATTACTTGGAGGCAGTTCTATATTTGGTGGAATAAACTTTATCGCGACAATTATCAAACTAAGAAGGCCAGGATTAAAACTTATGCAATTGCCAATGTACTGTTGGGCAATGCTTGGAACAAGTCTATTAGTTGTTTTGTCAACTCCTGTTTTAGCAGGTACTTTAATTCTACTTAGCTTCGATATCATCGCTAATACAGGTTTTTTCAATCCTGTTTTAGGTGGCAATGTCGTAGTTTATCAGCATTTATTTTGGTTTTATTCTCATCCAGCTGTATACATTATGGTCCTTCCTGCCTTTGGTTTAGTTAGTGAAATACTTCCTGTACATGCTAGAAAACCACTTTTTGGATACACAACAATGGTTTTTTCAATAATGGGAATAGTTGTTTTAGGTTTAGTTGTTTGGGCTCATCACATGTTTACGAGTGGAACGCCTCCTTGGATGAGATTATTTTTTACTATCGCCACAGCATTTATTGCTGTTCCGACAGGTATAAAATTTTTCAATTGGGTTGCAACATTATGGGGAGGTAAAATTTCCATTAATAGTGCAATGTTATTCTCTTGCGGATTTATTATAAATTTTGTTTTTGGAGGTATTACAGGAGTTGCTTTGGCACAGGTACCTTTCGATATTCACGTACATGATACCTATTTCGTTGTAGCCCATTTTCATTACATAGTTTATGGAGGGACGGTTTTTATTATTTTCTCTTCCATTTATCATTGGTTCCCCAAAGTAACTGGGAAAATGCTCAATGAAAAATTAGGAATTTTACACTTTATCATTACTTTTATTGGATTTAACTTGTGCTTTGCTCCTCAACATTGGCTTGGTTTAAATGGAATGCCAAGAAGAGTTGCAGAATATGATCCTCAATTCCAGTTCGTTAATCAAATTAGTAGCCTTGGGGCTCTTTTGATGGCTATAAGTACAATTCCTTTTTTAATTAACGTATTCCTTAGTGTGAGGAATGGAAAAAATGCTGGAGATAACCCTTGGAATGCTCTTACACCTGAATGGTTAACATCTTCTCCACCTCCAGTTGAAAATTGGGAAGGAGAAGCTCCATTAGTTAAAGAACCATATGGTTATGGTAAAGAAATTTCTGAACAGAAATAAAAACATATGACAACACTAGATAGCTCAAAAGAAATTCAAAAAAATAATTCTGAAGTTAATGAAACACATGAAGACTTCAGAATGTTTGGTCTTATAACTTTCCTAATTGCGGACGGAATGACTTTTGCTGGATTCTTCGCTGCTTATTTAACTTATAAAGCAGTAAATCCATTACCAGATGGTGCTATTTATGAATTAGAACTGCCAATACCTACTCTCAATACAATTTTGTTACTTGTTAGTAGTGCAACTTTCCATAAAGCAGGCAAAGCACTTTTAAAAGATAAAAACTCAGATTCCCAAAAATGGTTATTTTTTACTGCTTTTCTTGGAATTATATTTTTAATATGTCAATTATTTGAATATTTTCATTTACCTTTTGGATTAACCGATAATTTATTTGCAAGTACTTTTTATGCTCTTACTGGTTTTCATGGATTACATGTGACTTTAGGCACTTTAATGATTTTAATTATTGCTTGGCAATCGAGAATCAATGGGGGAAGATTAACCAGTCAAAATATGTTTCCATTAGAAGCTGTTGAATTGTACTGGCATTTTGTAGATGGAATATGGGTTGTTTTATTTATTATTTTGTATCTTTTATAAAAAACTAAATATATTTTTTATT
This sequence comes from Prochlorococcus sp. AG-347-L19, assembly GCA_003278895.1. Taxonomy (GTDB): domain Bacteria; phylum Cyanobacteriota; class Cyanobacteriia; order PCC-6307; family Cyanobiaceae; genus Prochlorococcus_A. The sequence goes on along the minus strand of QCCO01000027.1, from coordinate 5,291 downwards.
AATTTATATTGCCACAGTTCTTCTTTTTAGTAAGAATATATAATTATGATTTTGTCAGATAATGCTAGAAGGAAAAGAACTTCTTGAAAAAGCAAAGTTATTAAGTAAAAAATCTGAAGATGAGATAGCAAAAGGTTGTGGGTACATAGGTCCAAGTGGAAGAATCTTAAGAAAAAGTTTTTATAGGGCGCTTATCGAAGCTAAGGGTTACAAAATAGGAAAGGGTCGTTTGAGAAAAAATGGTAATAAAGCTTCAAGAGGTAGACAGACAGAATTCAAAACTAAAGTTCATGGCAATGGGAACCTATTAATTGGTCATGCCTACACCAAAAAATTAGGTCTAGAACCTGGTCAGGAATTTAAAATCGATCTTAAAAAAGAGTCAAAAACAATTTATCTGATTCCATTAAATTAAAAAATATATTTTACCAACCATTTTCTTTAAGCCACTCGGAAGAAATATTATTAGAAGATAAATCTTGATTACTACTTTTATTAAATAAAAGTAATTTCTCTACATATTTAATTAGTGCATCTGCCTCAAGGTTTACGCTGTCACCGATATTTAATTTATTCAGATTTGTGTTATGCCAAGTATGAGGAATTATCGCAATAGTAAATATTTCTCCTTCCCGCTCATATTTTGCAATCGTAAGACTTATACCATTTACACAAATACTCCCTTTATTAACTACATATTTTGAAAAATTATTATTTTTCCACTTTATTGATAAGAGCCAAGATTTCTCTAATTTTTCTATATTCTCAACTGTTCCAAGGCCATCAACATGTCCGCTTACTATATGCCCTCCTAGACGGTCAGATACCCTAAGAGCGGGCTCCAAATTAACAATCTGATTCAGGTTCGACTTTACTCCTAAAGTTGTTTTTTTTAATGTCTCCTCACTTACATCAACAGTAAATTTATTTTGAAAAATCTCTTTAACTGTCAAACAAATTCCATCAACAGCAATGCTGTCACCGATTGCCATATCAAATATATTATCTAGAATTTCAATTTCTAAAATATTTTTTACTTGTCTTAGTTTTCCAACTGATTGAATTATTCCTGTAAACATAGATTTAAAAAAAATATTTTTGCAAAATTTTATATGTACTTTAATTTACTTTAAATGATTTTCAACTATAAATAAATTAATGAGTAAATAAAAAGAAATTGATCATATTTAGATGATTATTAATTCACAAAAAAGATCGTTTGGTAGAGGGGCGAAAGTGAGCTTATTCACTTTAGGGACAATGCGAGCAACTGAAAGTCTCGAAAAAATGTATAACGTAATAAAAAATGCATATTATGTAGGAATTAACCACATAGAAACAGCTCCCTCTTATGGTGCTGCTGAATCACTTATTGGAAATTCAATAAAAAAATTAGCAATAGAAGAGAATATAAAAGAGAAAAATTGGGTGATTACTTCCAAAGTTTTACCAAAGGGTGATTTTGACTTTTTAAAAAATAATTTTAAAAAGTCTCTTAAAAATTTAAATCGCGAGAAAATTAATAATCTTGCAATTCACGGACTCAACTTAAAACAACATCTAGATTGGGTTATTGCTGGAGAGGGTAAGAAATTCATATCTTGGATACTTGAGAAGGAACTAGTTGATCAAGTCGGTTTTAGTTCTCACGGAAGTTATTCACTAATTAAAGATGCAATTAACTGTGAAGTTTTTACTTTTTGTAGTCTTCATTTACATTATTTAGATCAATCTAAGATTGCTTTAGCAGAGGAAGCTATAAAAAAAGGTATGGGAGTTTTAGCAATATCACCTGCAGATAAAGGCGGTAGATTGTATTCTCCAAGTGATATTTTGATAGAGGCCTCTAAGCCTTTTCATCCATTAGAATTAGCATATCGATTTCTTCTAGCAAAAGGTATTACAACTTTATCCTTAGGGGCGACAAACAAAAAAGATTTTGAATTTGCGCATAAACTTAGAAACTCATTCGAGAAGCTTACAAAACTTGAAAAAAGCGCCCTTAATAAAATTGAGGAAGTTTCTAATGAAAGATTAAACTCAACCAAATGTGAACAATGTAGATCTTGTCTTCCATGTCCAAATGAAGTGCCTATTCCAGAAATACTTCGTTTAAGAAATATATCAGTTGGTTATGGCCAATTAGAATTTTCAAAAGAAAGATATAATTTAATAGGAAAAGCTGGCCACTGGTGGGAAGAAAAAAATTCCTCATTTTGTCAAGAATGTAATGAATGTGTTCCTAAATGTCCTAGTAAATTAGATATACCAAATTTATTAAAGGAAACTCATAACTTATTAATAGATAATCCTACAAAAAGATTATGGGGATAAGGGCTCATTCCAGATATTTTTAAGATTAATTTTTTGTTCATTTGTTAAGACAGGGAAAGACCAACTATTTTCCCAACATTTCTCAGAAGGTCCTGAGATGGGGAGCATTTCAGTTTTATATTTACTTTGCAAATAATCACTATTGAATGGAAGATACCAACCCTGGCTTACTAATTTATCTACTATTGATTTATTTTCTAAAGATTTAATCCATTTAATTAATATTGCATTATTTAGATTTGATCGACTAAGTAGAAAATGCCACATCAAAGGTACGCCTTGGCTTGGGAAAACTAAAGAAAGCCTTGGATCTATTTTTAAATATTTTGAACAAAGACTATAAGGAACTATTGCGACAATAGCATCAGAATTAATCAACCAATTGAGCATATTTTTATCATCAAATAACATTGCTTGGCTTTTGAGTTTTTTTAAAGAATTAGATGAATTGATTTTTTGAGCAATTGACAATATTATTCTGGGACTTTGTGGAAAAATAATTTTCCCAGTTAATTTTTTAGAAAGAAGAAACTCCCAAGATGTTTTTGCTGAATTTATTAATTCTTTATTATTTTTAATGATAATTGTATAGGGTACTACGCCAATAGGAAATAATTTACTCCTCTGATTTTGATTAAAGCTTCCCAAAAAATCTATCGATCTCTTATCCAAATTTGGGAACAGTAAATATTCATTTATTTTTTCAAATTCTGAAAAATCTATACTAGAAATCCATCCATCATTGATTAAAGTAAAGTCAGAATTGAAAATTGTGTTTCTATTTTTTTGTAGCCGAATATTTTCAAAATTAATTTTTTCCTGCTTCCAATCTTTTGGAATCGTATCTTTAAAAGATTCTGGATAAAAAGAATTTTGTAATGCAATTTTTATTTCATTAGGTAGATTACTGCAAGAGCTTAAGAAAAATAAAAGCGAAAGCTTACCACAATTTAGAAATTCTCTTCTGGTTGCAAATTTTGAAAACATTCAGCAATCCTTCTCTAAAGAAATTTGACCCAGGCCCTTCATCATTTCCAGATTTTGTTGACACAATGAAACTATTTCTTCATTTTTAAATCCATCTAAGAAAGCAAGCAATGATATTCCACCAGCACCTACACCTTCTTTTACATGACCTAATTCATAATCCTTCAATTCTTTGTATTTTGAAGATTTGAAATTTAAAGGACTGGCTAAACCTAATAATTTGACATCATATTTTTCATTTATTAGATTTACTAAATCATTTAGAGAATTATCTTTCACAAGCCACCCAGTTGTCGCAATAAAAACATCTTCAATAAATTCATCTTTATTTTTTTCATATAAAAATTCTAATACAAGCAAAATGACCGCTAACATCTGACTTCCTCCAGACAAAATTACAGATTGTTTTGCTAACCTAGCACCAATTAGAAGACCCATTGAGAAAGCTTGGAAAGGATCACCTACCGCCGCGAGAACATCAAAAGAGTCGAAATCAGCCTTGAAATTTGCATTGAAAAGTCCTCTTTCAACTACTTGTCTTCTTAATTCTCTTGGAGCTTTAAATAAACTACTCCCCACTAAATTAGATACCTGCAAACCAAAAGCTTCCATTACTGCCTGAGCAGTTGTGGTGCCCCCCGGTACAGATTCAGAAATTAAAACTGGTTGTTTTAAGGATTTTCCTATCGCAAGACCTTTTTCATAGAGGTTTAAAACTCTCTCTTTAGTCATCGATTTACCAGTAGTAAGACAATTTGATGGGCCCAAATTTCTATCTTCTACAACCAAATGATTAAAATAAGGCTTTGCTCCTATTCCCAGAGGAACTATAACTGGATGAATATTTATAAGCTTTGAACAAACATGACTGATTAGGGCAGGAGTTACTCCTGCATTGAGAAGAGGCAATTTATATTTATGATATTTTGAAGCACCCTTAAGCAAAAATTCGGCATCTGCGAGCGCAGTTGTTCTCCTTGATTTTGCATTAATACCTGCTGCGGAAATACCTGGAATTTGAGATGTATTAGTGCCAGCAATTATAAGAAAAATTTTCAAATTTTTAATAGTCTTTTTCAGTTTTTCTATCTTATGAAGTTGTCTTTTTTTATTGGATTCATTACCAAAAAAATTTATCCCTAATTCTGTACTGTACATTCTTACTTTTTTTAATTATTAAAATCAACTAAGCTATTTAATAATCTTGGAGGATCTGGGATGGTTAATTTAAATTTAGGAAACAGAGAATAGGCAACTACATGTACAGTTAAAACATAAACTATTTCTTGAAAAATTATCAATAAAATTGCACCTATTTGTATACTCAAAATTGAGGGATATAAAGGTAAATTAAATAATCCAATGAACTTTTCAATTAGACCATAACTCGCTCTAGTAATTAACACCCAAAGATTATCTCCAACCAACGTAGATAATGCTATTACTCTTATTAAGAAGCCAAGGGTTCCAATAACAACTCCCCCAGTTAAACTAAGTTTCCAACTCTTTTCTTTAAACCAACACCAACCTAACCAAAAAGCCAAGATCCCATAAGGAAATAAAAATAAAGTTCCTCTAACAGGACCCATAATTATAAATAAAAGTAGAAATTGTATTAAAAGTCCTTCCAATGCAATCTTAGTTCCTCTTCTCAAGTGCAACAAAATGATTGGGAGGGGTAAAATCAACCTTAATAAAGCTCCCCCAATTGGCAGATAATATAATGCAACCCATAATAAAGACGAAAGAGATGCTAAATAAGAGGTCTCGACAATATTTAATGCTTCTGTTTTTGTTGTTATTTTCATTTTTTGTTGAATATTTTTAATTAATTTTTATTCATACTTTTATTTTTTGAATCTAAGATACGTTCAATCTTTTCTATTTCAAAATTTACCTCAGAATTACTTAATATGGAACTTAACTCTTCCGTAGGATCTTTTGGATCTACATCATTTAAAATTAATATG
>QCCO01000026.1 GCA_003278895.1 Prochlorococcus sp. AG-347-L19 | reverse complement strand
AAATAATATCTCTTTACTCGATTTATATCATTATTTTGATCATTGAAGTATATTTTTTAAAAATCTAAAGGGCATGAATTCTAGTAATTGGCAATTTGTTTTTTTTAGATATTTTGCAAGCTTTCTTTTTATCCTCTCTCACAGTTTGCTGGTTCTTGATCATCTACCAGTAGGGGCGGCACTTCATGGACTTGGAGAAGTTTTTATTGCGCCTTGGGCTTTTAGGGAAAGAGCATGGGATCTTGTTGTAATTGCAGTTTTATTTTTCTTCTTCGATATCTGGGGACTGATAAACACTCCTTGGAATTAACTGATATTATTTATTTAATAATTTTGGGAAAATCATATTAAAAATGAAGTCTTATTTTTATCAAATTTATAAAATAATTTTTCTTTTATTACTTTCGAGTATTTCAAATTTATATGCACATAACTTATTTAATGGTGGTTGCAAAGAACATTGTGGGCAAAAAGTTAAAGTAACAAGTAATAAAAACAAATTAAAAAATATTGATGATCAAATAAATATTGAGAGCAAAAATTCTTGTTTAAATAAATCTCTTTGCAGAGGATGATAACCTAAAAAATTTCCAAATTTTCTAAATTGGATCTTTGATTATTATCATTGAGTAAGTTTTTTTTAAACCCAATTAATCTAAAAAGAAAAATGTCAACAAAACCTCCTTTGCCTCCTTTTAACGCAGAAACAGCAATTAAAAAAGTGAGATTAGCTGAAAATGCTTGGAACACTAAAGATCCTTTGACTGTATCACTTGCCTATACAGAAGATAGTTTTTGGAGAAATAGGAGCGAATTTTTAAGAGGAAGAGAAGAAATTGTAGAATTTTTGAAAAGAAAATGGAATAAAGAAATTGGCTATAAACTTATTAAAGAATTATGGGCGTATGATTCAAATCGAATTTCTGTTCGATTTCAATATGAATGGCATGACGAAGAATATAATTATTTTCGAGCACATGGTAACGAAAATTGGGAATTCTCTGAAACTGGTTTGATGCGTAGAAGAGAGGCAAGTATAAACGATATTTCTATAAACAAAAAAGATTGTCTTTTTAAATGGGGGGACGGTCCACGTCCGGAAGGTTTTCCTGGTCTAACTGAACTTGGTCTTTAGAATTTATAAATATTAAATTGAAGTAAAAAATCTTTAATATCAGTTGATAGTTCAATTTTTGGGAACTTTACCGAAATATAAACTTATTTTTTATTTGATTTGATTTAGAGGATTAATGATCTTTACAAGGTGAACATTCTTCACAATCTGTACATTCACAAGGACAAATGCAACCGCAACTGGGGCAGGTATCTTTCTCATTAGAAATAGAAGTGTTTGTTAGTAATATATTTTGTTTAGTAGTAATCATGATAATGAATTTGACTATTATTATTAATAATATAGCTTATAAAATAAATCCTAGTATGGATTTTTGCCCTTTTTTAAAAAAAAATTAATAACTATATTTTGAAAATGATTATCATTATTGTAAGGTAAATACTAGCTCTTAAGTATTATTTAGAAATTAAAAATTATATTCAAAAATTATAATTTAAAATAAATATTCCTTAAGCATTAAATTATTTTTATTGATGATTTTTTTATCCACTTTACATCTAATGAAAGTAATTTATAAGAATCATTTTTCCATTTTTCTATATCTAAATTATTTTTAAATTTTTCATCATGTAAAAATTTTGGTAAATCATGAACTATCTTTATTAATCCATCGACAACACAAAACTGGCCAGGATTAAGAACATTTTGATTAATTTGACTTTGTCCGATATATCCTAAATCAATAATTTTTTGTTGATATTCTAAAAATATAAAAATCTCAAAAAGATTAAATTCAAATTCTTTGAAATATTTATAATAGGGATCCCAACTTCTTTCCATTGTTAATTGGTTGATTAATAAAAATAAATGTGTGACTTTAGTTACCTTCAGAGGAAGAAAAATTTTTTAAAATGAACTTAATACTGAATTTTTAATGAACATTTTTGGAATCGGAATACCAGAAATTGCAGTAATTGTTATTCTTGCATTGCTAATTTTTGGCCCAAAACGTTTGCCTCAACTCGGGAAAACTATAGGTAAGACCTTAAAAGGATTACAAACTGCTTCTAAAGAATTCGAGAATGAAATAAATAAGACTCTCAAACTTAATGAAAATGATGATTAATAATTTCTGTTTTCTATAGTTAAAAAACGAAAAAGTTTTCTACCACTTTTTATAGGGCAAGAATTTACCACACATTTTTACTAAAACCCTGTCCCCTTTTGGGTCTTCAACCTTATCGACTTCGATTGAAAAGTCAATTGCACTCATAATTCCATCACCAAATTTCTCTTGTATTACATCCTTCATTGGTAGCCCGTATACTTGCATAATTTCATAGAATCTGTAAATAAGAGGATCTGTAGGAATAACAGGATCTAGGCAGCCTTTTACTGGCGGTGTTGTTAATTGATCTTCTAGTTCTGATGGCAAATCAAGAGTATTAATTAAAATATTAGCTTCTCCTCCAGAAGCTGTAGCTTGCCCATAAAATAAGCTTGCAACCCATACTTCATCTCTATTAATCAATTTACCTAAATCTTCAAAGGATAATTTTTTTTCTTTTTTTGCTTTTAATAGTATTTGTGTAAATGAGGGTAAAGTCATAATTAATTGTTGTTTTTTTTTAGTGCAGAAGAAGTCTAGGTAACCTCTTCTACAGCTCTTGTTTCTCTTAATAAATGTTTTTCCAAACGCATTTTAATTTTTAAATATTTAGGGTCTTGTTCAATTTTTTCTCGATCTCTTGGTCTTTCTAAATCAACTGAAATTTCCTCAGAAATTATGGCAGAAGGACCGCTTGACATCAAAACAATCTTGTCAGATAAAAGCAATGCTTCTTCAATACTATGAGTAATTAAAACAACAGTTACTTTATTTCTTCTCCAAATGGATAATAATTCATCTTGTAAATAGGATCTGGTTAATGCATCCAAAGCCCCAAAGGGTTCATCCATCAACAACATATTTGGATTAATAGATAAGGCTCTGGCAATTGCAACTCTTTGCTTCATTCCTCCAGATAATTCTTTTGGGAATTTATTTGAAGCTTTTTCTAAACCAACCATTCTTAAATATTTTCTAGCTCTTTCTTTAACATCAGCTTTTGTTTTCGCCGGGAAAACAGTATTTAAGGCAAACTCAATATTTTGAATAGTTGTTAACCACGGCATCAAAGCGTAATTTTGAAAAATTACACCTCTATCGGGACCTGGACCTTTTATGGCTTGTCCGTCAATAACAATTTTCCCAGATGTTGGAGCTTGTAAGCCTGCTATTAAATTTAGCAATGTTGATTTGCCACAACCAGAAGGACCTATTATTGATACAAATGTGTTCTTCTCTATCTTTAGGTTAATATCTTTGATAGCTTCAAATCCACTTCTATTTCCTTTGGAACGAAAATCAATAAACTTCTTTTCTTTAAAAAAAATCTTACCTAAATTGAATAATTCAAGGTGAGAATAATTTTCATTAGAGGAAGATTTTTTTGATGATTTTTTATTCATTTAATCAATAAGTTTAGATACTGTAGTCGAATTTATCTTGAAGAAATCCAAAAAATTGATCCAAAATAAATCCTGTAAATCCAATTATTATTATTGCAACAAATATATTTTCAAGAGATAAATTATTCCATTCATTCCAAATAAAATAACCAATTCCTGTACCCAATAGCATTTCTGCAGCAACAATCACAAGCCAAGCTGTTCCCATTGATATTCTCATCCCTGCAAGAATGTTTGGCATGATTGCTGGCAAAATAACCCTCCTAATAGTTGTTGATTTACTTGCTCCTAAAGATTTAGAAACTCTCAAATAATCAGGATTAATACTAGCTACACCAAAAGCAGTATTAATTAATGTTGGCCAAATACTTGTTATGAAAATAACGAAAATGCCTGTGATCTCTGAGTTTCTAAAAACAAAAAGTCCTACAGGAAGCCATGCTAAAGGGGAAACAGGTTTTAAAAGTTGCACATATGGATTTAAAGAGGACTGAGCTAACTTCGACATCCCCATTAGAACACCCAAAGGAACAGCGACTAAAACAGCTAAGCTATATCCAATTAATACTCTTCTTAAGCTTATAAGTAAGTTAGTTCCAATTCCTAAATCATTCGGACCATTATCAAAAAAAGGATCTGATACCCACCAAATTAATGATCCTATTGTTTTAAATGAACCTGGGAAATTCTTGACTAATAAACCTTGTTGAGCAATTACTTGCCAAAGAATAATAAAAATTAAGAGGCTCAAAATTGCTACGGCAAAAGCAAGCCGCGTAGAAATAGCTTTGTTCATCACCTAGATTATTTAACTAGAAATTCAGAATTGTTGTATTAATAAATACTAATAAAAACAATTTTTATAAATTAAAAACCGTCCCTTTTAATTTGATCTTTAATGTATTGCATTGGGTTGCTTGGATCAAATTCATCATAAGCTAAGATTTCTTTTCTAAATCTCGCAGTTGGTGGATTGCCCCCCATTTCTCTTTCTAAAGCTTGAGCTTCATCCGTCAGAAATATTGAAGCACTATTAGGATTAAAATCTCCTGCCTGAATTGCAGCAACTGCACCTCCTAAATCCCAACGAATTAATTGAGATTGGATCCAATGAGAGAAACTTTGCCAAGGATAAGGCTTAAAGTCAATTCTGTCGGGTACATTTTGTTTTTTACCTAATCCATCATCAAATTTGCCTGTAAGAACAGCTTCAACAACTTCTGTAGGTTGGTTTAAAAATCCTCTTCCAGATATAGCTTTTGCAACTTCTTTTCTATTAGAAGGAGTTGAGACATAAGCAGCAGCATCAATAATAGATTTATTTAGAGCTCTGAAAGTTTCAGGATGTTCCTTTATCCATGGTTCCCCTGCGGCAAAAGCACAACATGGATGACCTGGCCATAATTCTTTAGTAAGAAGATGTATAAAACCTGCATCTTCGTAAACCGCCCTTTGATTAAAAGGATCAGGCATTAAGTATGCATCAATATCACCAGCAACTAACTGAGCAATACTATCTGGTGGTGGAACAGGACGAATCTGAACGTCTTTATCTGGATCAACTCCACCTTTGGCTAGATAATATCTTAATAAAAGATTATGCATTGAATATGGGAATGGAACCCCAAAAACGAATCCTTTCATGTCTGCAGGACCATTAACTTTTCCTTTATGACGGTTAGCAACGGTAATAGCTTGTCCATTTATATTTTCAATGCTTGCTAGTTTTACACTGAATGGTGCAGTTCCTAATCCAAGTGTCATGGAAATTGGCATTGGAGCTAGCATATGGTAAGCATCTAATTCACCAGCAATTGCTGAATCTCTTACTGCACCCCAACTAGGCATTTTGACAACCTTTACATCCATGCCGAACTTGTTATAGAAACCCATTGGTTCGGCCATAATGATGGGAGAAGCACAAGTTATAGGTATGAAACCCACTCTTAAGGTTTGTTTCTCTAAATTATTTACATTGATAGGGGTGTCATCAATTGGTTGTTTAGCAGGTTTATTTTGGTTGGAACAAGCAACTGTAATTAGTGCTGCACCTGCAGCCAAGCTAGATAAAAATTGTCTTCTACCCATTGGTGAAGAGGCTTTTGTTTTGGCAAAAAACTTACCTGCTTGAGGTCCAAACGCTGCTCGAAAGGCTTGATCTAATCCACCTGCTTCTTTAGCTAATTCTCTAAGCAATTGCTCTTTATAAGGGTCACCATTAGAAGCATTTTTATAAAATAAAAGATCTCTCATTTCTGCAGTTGAAATAGCATCAGCAATTTCATAAGCTTCATTTTTGATGAGGCCCATCCTAGAAAAATCTGAAATTATTTCAGCAGGGTCATCTGGCATGTCTGCCATAAAATTTTCATGATCATTTCCTATTGGCCTACATTCTATGCATGCACAGAAATAACCATGATCGTTAGATGGATTTAAAAAGTTATTTTTAAGAAATGTTTTATTACTTGATGAATTATTTTCTGAAACTTGATCTGAAATTTTACATTCAAAATTATATTTTTGAGTGAAATTACTAGCTGGAATAATCATTTAATAATTTTTTTCATTGTTTAAATTATTCATCTAGAGTTATTTTTGAGATGTATAAATAAATACTATTTAAATACAATAAGTATAAATATTTTTGAATAAAGATATATCACAAACTATAAAAAAATAGCTTAAGAAACCAATCATATTAGTTAAGTTAAAAATTATTTAATTATAAAAATGATTATCATTTTCATTGGACAAGGCATTCTTTTGACATAAAAATGATAATCATTTTCATTTTGATAAAAGTTGATATGCATAAATTTTTCAAGTTAATTTAGAAAATTTATCTTTGATAACTATCATCAAACTACTATTTGCTTGATAATTTTTATTAGGAGGATTTAATTGATTTTTAATTAAAAAAATAAAAGTATATATCAACGGTAAAAGTAATGATGAAGCAGCAACTAAAGCGATTATCTGGTTTAATCTAATAAATGGTTTTTTTACAAGATCCTCTCCGCACAAGCCACAAATCAAATTACCTTTTGAAGATTGTTTTTGAAATTGATATTTAGGATTGCAATATGGGCAATAATATCGAACCATTTTTAAATTTAATTGATTTAATCATTATCTATAAAACTAGAAGAAAGTCATCCTATAAAAAAAAGAGGGCTAATTTAAGCCCTCTTTTACCTCTTACTTATATTTTTTACTGAAGTTAATAACGTACCTAAATCATGGATCCTTGTTGCTAACTTCTTTTAAGCTAATGCTCACCAAAATTAACTAATTGTCTTTAACTGGGGCAAAAACTCTAGAATTAAGCTTGTTTCTTAAAGGGCACCTAAACGATGCAGAAGAAGGAAGCTTAGACATTAATAAAAAATAATTGGAGCAGTTAATTAAATTAGTTCGGTTTATTCCGAAATTTCAGGCAGGCTATCGATCATTTTGAAAGACCTCCTAGAACTCAACAATATAAAATTAAGAAAATATTTCTCTTAAGACAATCCGTTTTTATACGCATTGCTTTTTTATTAAAAGTGTCCGAGAGTGGTAATCAATTGCGTTAATTTTTTTGGGATATTTTTAGTAAGTTTTGCTTATTTCTTTTGATATTTAATTCGACTATCTTGATTTTAAATAATTGAGGAACTCTTTTATGAATCATTCGAAAGAAGTTAGGAAAACTGATCAATCTAATCCTATAGACGAATATTTTCAATGCCTCTCATATTGTGATATTCACCCAAAAGGTATTGATAATGACTGTGAAGTCATTTGTATGGAAAGACATTTAAAAGCTAACTATTGGTAATTTTATAAATTTCTAATTTTACTTAAACCCCTTAGAAAAAAGGTTTGTACGAACTTTAAATTCCCATACATTTACAACACCTTTTGCATTAACTGCTGCAAGTGCACAATCGTCAGGTCTCCAGGATATTGCCCCTACTAAATCTCCAGCGAATGCAGCTCCAACAGGGTCTCCATTGCCGTCTTTTTTTAGAAAACTTGCGACAACAGAACCATCTCTAGATCCTGATGCTACGAGCATACCTTTATTTGAGAAGGCAAGACTCGAAATGGGTTCTGTATGGTGACATAGCTCGCCTGGCATAGTCCCCTCTGGACCATTCCCTACAAAGCTCCATACTGTAATTCTTTCACTGCCACTAGTCGCTAGTAATTTTCCACTGTCATCAAAAGAAAGGTGACTTGGTTTCCCAGGATACCCCGTCATTTCAGCATCCATTCCTGTTGATCTTCTCCAAAAATGAACTGAATTGTCTTGACTACCGCAGGCAACTATATCTCCATCAGGACTTAATTCCATAGATACCAATGATCCTTGCCATTCAAGTTTTTGATTCGTTTTATTATTAACTATGTCAAAGAATGTCACTCTTCCATAGCAAGCAGTTGCTAGCTCATTTTTATTTGACCATGTTATTGCACTTACTGTGCTTGGATGGTCTTCTGAGATCCATTTCTCTTCACCAATTTCATTAAAAACATATACTTTTTTTGAGGAAGCTATCGCTAGAAATAAACCGTCATTAGACCACTTGAGGTGTTCTACCCAACCTTTGCCAAGATCAAGTGTTTTAATAACTTTACCTTCATGGCAATTGCAAATTTGAACATATCCATCCTGACCTGATGTTGCAAAAATTTCACCCTCTGGATGAATGGCCATTGCTAGTAGACCACCAGAGTGAGTATTTTCTTTTTCCCAAATAATTTTTCCAGTATCTCCTTCGAATGCAAAAAGACCACCTGCCACGTCACCAACAATAAATTGTTTACCTTTAAGAGCCCAACCACATGCTATGGCATAATCGTTAACTTCAGCTGTCCATCCATCATGGAACATGCCTCTTGGGCTAAATGGTTCTATATCAGGCATTTATCAAAGCCTTCTTGCATCTCTTTCTCATTTAGATTTCTACCGATAAAAACAAGTTGATTTCTTCGAGATTCGTTACCCCATTCTTTGTCAGGCTGTGCAGTAAATAACATATGTACTCCTTGGAAAACTATTCTCCTTGGGTTCCCTGAGTAACTTATAAAACCTTTAGTTCTGAATATATCCACTCCTTTTTCTGAGAGAAGCCTCCCCATCCAAGTATTTAGTTTTTCTGGGTCAACATCTCCAAAACGCTCTATAGCAATTGAGCCAACTTCATCATCATGTTCATGCTCTGCTTGCCAAAACCTTTCAGTATTAAATGGAATTTCTTTATTTTCGATACTTTTAATGACTTTCATATTGAATTCTTCAGCAGTGTGCTGTGTAAACAAACCTATTTTTGTTGGTTTTTCTGCATTCAGGATGAAGGATTTATTACCTTTATCCTCCAATTTGAGATTTATATGTTCTCCATATGGGATAGTATTTCCAGGCTCTAAAGTATTAGCTTTTTCTGCATAAAGTCTCACGGAGGATTCAGCACCATCTTTTAGTTCCTCCTCGCTCTCACCTTGGTTAACGAGAGCTACTAGGGACATTTCTGGATCTGGTCCTTCTTCTAGTATTAATTCATATTTACCTGCATCAAGATCGTAAACACCTGTCCATTCGAAAGGATATTCTGGTTCAAGAAATGTTGGCCTGCGTTTAAGGATCTGATCAAGATCAAATGCACTTAGATTTAAGACTGTTTCAATTGGTACTTTGGCATTTTCGGCTCGAATAATTCGAGTCATTCGGTTCATATCTCTCAATCTAGATTCAAGAGTATCTAGTGCATCATCAGAGACTAAATCAGTTTTATTAAGTACAAGAACATCTGCAAATGCAACTTGTTCTGAACTTTCATCACTCCTTCCTAGCTGCTGATCAATATGAGCAGCATCAACTAAAGTTACAATTCCATCAAGAGTAAATTCAGAACTAATTTCTTCGTCCATGAAAAATGTCTGAGCTACTGGCCCAGGATCTGCTAATCCTGTCGTTTCTACCAAAACATAGTCAAACTTATCTCTTCTTTTCATAAGGTTGCCAAGGACTCTTATTAAATCACCGCGAACAGTACAACAAATGCACCCGTTTGACATCTCAAACACTTCTTCATCGGCATTAATTACAAGCCCTTGATCTATCCCTACTTCACCGTATTCATTCTCAATTACGGCTATCCTTTTCCCGTGCTCTTCACTTAGTATTCTATTAAGTAAAGTAGTTTTCCCTGAACCTAAAAATCCAGTGAGAATAGTAACGGGAACTTTATCTTTGATGCTCATTTACTGATTTTTACTAAATAAACAATAGTTTAATAATAGTAATAATAAGAAATGAAAACCGTTTTTATTAGAAAAATTTAATCTGAAAGTTTGTACCAGTCAGACTCAAGATTGGAGCCAGATTCTTTATCGCAGCTTCCACCTAATGAATCAACAATAGTGCAAGTGTTGTGAACTGCAACGCTTATAGTATTTCCTTTCATCATTAAACCATCAACGAATATTTGATTAGAAGCTAAAGGTACAGAACTTTGCCTACTTAAATTTTTTAATAACTTAGAGGCTGGTATTTGTTCTGGAAATATTGCCTTAACATTTTCTTCCTTTAGCATATTCAAAGTTGAACTTATGTTTTCAGGTCTTAAGCTTGATGAATCGCCAAGGAAGTCTAGTAAACTAACTGTCTCAAATCCGAATGCAGCACCATAATAATCCATAGCTTTGTGTTTTGAGACAAGCACCCTGTCTTGCTCAGGTATTGTTGTTACCTGGTCAAGAATCCATTCATTTAGGCCACTGAGTAAAGATTCAGTTGAATCAATTCTTTCATTGATGGATTTTCTATCTTTTCTGTTAAAAATAGAGATATCCTTTTTTAAGTTTTTTGAGATTACTTTACTCATTTTTATAATGTTGGCTGGATCATGCCATACATGAGGGTCTAAACTTCCATGTCCATGATGATGGTGGTGGTGATGCCCATCTCCCTCATCTGGAACTTGCGCGATAGGCTCTACATCATTGTTGGATACATCTTTAAAAAAGTGTTCATCTGCCTCAAATTCAAAAGGCATATGTTCTGTAAAGAATGTATATTTACCACTTTTTTTAATTTCTACATTAAATACTGTACTTTCTTTACCTTGATCAAAATTAAGTGATATTGCTTTTGAACTTGCTAATAAAACATCATTATCAGCCTTGTAGATAGAGTCATCGGATTCTAAAAGTTCCTTTGCAAGTTCTTCAGATTCTTCAATATCGCCAGATTTGAGGATAACCATTTTCATAGCAGGATCTGCATATTCACCATCGACTTTTGCAAATGACCATTTATATGATCCTTCTTTAAGATCAAAAGTTCCTGCCCATTCAAAGCCTTCTGCGCCATGTTCACTATGGCCTCCCATATCAGGTTCTTGAGCGACTGGTTCGATATCATTTTTAGCTAGATCTTTGAAGAAGTGTTCATCTGTTTCAAATTCAAAAGGCATATGTTCTGTAAAGAAAGCATACTTACCATCTTTTTTGATTTCTACATTAAATTCCGTGATATCTTTACTTTGATCAAAATTTAAAACGAAGGCTTTGTCACTTGCAGAAAGAATACCATTATTGCTTTTTTCAATATTTTGATCAGATCCCAATAGCTCTTCTGCTAATTCTTCAGATAATTCAATGTCATCTGATTCAAGAATGACCATTTTCATGGCGGGGTCTGCATATTCACCATCAACCTTCGCAAATGACCATTTATAATTTCCTGCTGTAAGTTCGAAGAGGCCAGCCCATTCAAAAGCTCCTCCCTCTTCGCTAGAAGGATTCTCAACTTCGATGGCACTAACACCAACCACAACAGTATTTGACTTATCTTCCCAGTTTTTCATAGTGGGAGTCATTTCTTTACCTAAAGTGAAAACTTTGTCTGCGCTATTTAATAATTGAGCTTGCCTTGGATTGATCTTTAAGTCATGAACATCCTGTTTTCTATCTACTAAGCATGTAACTTTGTCAGAAGGTAGTGCAATTGATTTAACTAAATCACAAACTAGTGGTTCTACTGCAACATATGATTTGCCTTTAGCCAATACATCATGCCCAAAACCAGAAAATATTAAGGATCCTGCGATTAACGAGTTTTTGATAATTGACTTTGATGGAGCTTTTTTACTGAATAAAACTTTTTGGAAAATTGACATAAAAAACTTATTGACATTTCAAAATGATAATCATTTTCATTTTTACTGACAACCAAAAGTATCAAATGTTATGAAAATAATACGAAGCTTGTATTATTGGTAAGCTTATTTTAAATGGATTTTTAAAAAATTTGATTAATGGCTACTTTAGTTGCTGAAAATTTAACCTATTCATACACAAAAAAAAGTAAGCCAGCTTTAAATAAAGTATCGGTTGAGATTAAACCTGGAACTCTAACAGCGTTAGTTGGCCCAAACGGCGCAGGGAAATCCACTTTATTAAAGATATTGCAAGGACAGAATGCTCCAGATAAAGGTGAAATAAAAATTGATGGTGAGAATTTACATAGATCTAGATCCCTAGTCGCTCTAATGCCACAAAGAAGTTCCATGAATTGGAAGTTTCCAATTACAGTAGAAAAATTGGTATCTCTTGGGCAAATAAAGTATTCGAAATCTAAAAGTAATACTCCTTTTCAAATCAAAACCCTTCTCGCATATCCTAATGCTTGGATTAATAAATGTTGCGAATTAGAGGCGACAATGCAAAGGGTCGGTATCGCTAATTTAGCTAATAGAAGACTTGATTCTCTTTCTGGAGGTCAACAGCAAAGAGCTCTATTGGCAAAGACTCTTATGTCCCCTGCAAAAATCTTTCTTCTTGATGAACCTTGCGCGGCTTTGGATCCACCTGCAAAAGAGGATTTTCTAAAAATTGTTCGTCAACTTGCGGATGTAGGTCTTTCTTTAGTTGTGAGTAGCCATGATTGGGGAGAGTCTCTAAATAATTACGATCAAGTAATAGTTCTCGATAAAACTGTTTTAGCAGTTGGTTGTCCCGATTCAATAAAAGATAAATTAGAGGCAATAAATATAAGCTCTATCAATAAATAATTTCCGTGATTAAAAAATTTTCTCTCTTAATTTTGAGCTTGGTAACAGTTTTGGCAAAGTCCGAAATATTCGAGTGTATGAAACAAAAGTTGAAACTTTTGGGGATTTTTTTTAGGCGTATGAATATCTTTAACAGGACAACCTTCCATTTTCGAAGTCTCTCCGCATTGAACGCAGGTCAAATGATGAATATCTCTATCAACGGGAGTATAAAGAACTTCTCCATTTGGTAGATGTCTAGAACGAATTAAGCCATGTTTTATCAAGATTTGCAGATTTCTATAAACAGTTGTCAAACCCATAGATTTACCTTTAGTCATCAGCTGCCTATGCAACTCTTGTCCGCTCAATTCATCATCACAATTATTCAGTTCTTCAAGAAGTTGTTCTTGTCTTTTGGTAATGTCAGGCTTAGTTATCATTGTTTTCGAGATCTTTTTATGGACCGTATTTCTGATCATACCGAATCATTTGAATAATGTCTTTTATTAATAACAACTGGTGGTTTGTTCCATTAATAATAACAATTTTTTCAGGGATCTTATGTCCAGCAATGGGGACTGTATTAATTACTCATAAAAGATTATTACAAGTTAATTTAATCTCTCATTGTGTGTTGCCTGGACTTGCTCTCGCATTAGCGCTTGGAGTTCACCCCTCAATTGGTGGTGTTATAAGTGGTCTTTTAGGCTCTGTAATTGCGGAAAGTTTAACTAATAGAAAAAGTGAAAATTATGAAGCAGTTATGAATACTATTCTTGCTGGAATGCTTGGGTTTGGAGTACTTATTATTCCTCTACTCGGAATAAGGATTGATTTGGAAGCAGTACTATTTGGCGATTTATTGACAGCAAATTTTGGGGATTTACTTAGAACAATAATTGCATTTTTAGTATTTATGATCTTGATAACTTTTGGATATGAAAAGGTTGTTTACGTTGGATTGGATCCAGAAGGTGCATCTGCGAGTGGTATAAATGTTTCTTTATTAAATCTTGCTCTTAGTTTTACAACAGCATTAGTAATTGTTAGTTCTATGTCAGCAGTAGGAGTAATTCTTGTAATTGCTCTTCTTTCTACCCCAACTTTGTTAGGCCTAAATAAGGCTCATAGTTTAAGAATTGCAATGATGAGGTCTTCATTTTTTGGATTATGCATCTCACTTCTTGGATTTATTCTCTCCCTAGTCTTTAATCTATCGCCTGG
>QCCO01000025.1 GCA_003278895.1 Prochlorococcus sp. AG-347-L19 | reverse complement strand
ATGATCGCTCCCAAACAGGAACTTTTTTAATTGGCCCACTAGAAAGGGGACAAGCTACAACTTTGGGTAATTCCCTTAGAAGAGTCCTTATGGGAGGACTGGAAGGGAGTGCAGTTACTGCAGTAAGAATAGCGGGAATTAATCATGAATATGCCACTATTCCTGGAGTTAGAGAAGATGTTTTAGATATTCTTCTTAATTGCAAGCAACTATCAATAAATAGTTCAAATCCAGAGCTAGAAATCGGCAGGTTAGTAGCGAGTGGTCCAATGGAGGTGAAGGCAAATGACATCCAATTCTCTTCTCAAGTTGAAATTGTTGATGGTGAAAAACCGATTGCGACTATCCAGGAGGGTCATAACTTAGAGTTGGAAATCCATGTTGAAAGAGGTGTTGGATATAGACCTGTTGACCGTAAGAGTGAAGAAACAACTGCAATTGATTTACTTCAAATAGATGCTGTATTTATGCCAGTGAAGAGAGTTAATTTTACGATTGATGAAACTGCTGTAGCAGAAGGCGGAACGGGAAGAGAAAGATTAAAAATGGAAGTCGTAACAGATGGTTCAACAAGTCCAGACGATGCTATTGCTGAAGCTGCAAATCAGTTAATAGAACTTTTTCAACCCCTTGCTACTGTCACAATGGTTGAGGAAATTCCTGAAGAACCTGAACCATCTCCTGAAGCTCAAATTCCTCTAGAGGAACTAAACTTGTCCGTTAGAGCATATAATTGTTTGAAAAGGGCGCAAGTTAACTCAGTTTCAGATTTAATGGGCTTCAGTTATGAAGATCTTCTTGAAATTAAGAACTTTGGCTCTAAATCTGCAGATGAGGTTATTGAGGCTCTTGAGCGCATCGGCATTTCTATTCCACAAAGCAGAACATCTGTTTAACAATTTTAAAGATTATGAGACACCAACTTAGAATTCCATTATTAAGTAAACCTGCTGACCAGAGGAAAGCACTTCTAAGAGGTTTAACTACTCAATTAATTAGGGAAGGTAGAGTAACTACAACAAAAGCTCGTGCCAAAGCTTTAAGAAATGAAGCTGAAAGGATGATTTCACTCGCTAAAGATGGAAGTTTGGCCTCTAGGAGAAGGGCTATTGGATATATTTATGATAAAAAATTAGTTCATTCATTATTTGAAAAAGCAAAGGAAAGATATGGAGACAGAGATGGTGGTTATACACGCATAGTAAGAACTGTATCTAGAAAAGGTGATAATGCTCAGATGGCCATAATCGAGCTTGTTTAAGTTAGTTAATTAAAGGGGCTTTTACTAAAAAATAACTTTTGAAAAGGGTAGCTTTACTAGTCCAATATGACGGAACTCATTATTCAGGTTGGCAAAAACAAAAAAATGCAACCACTGTTCAAGAAATTTTAGACAGAGCTCTCTTAAAGATTACGAATCATACAGTAAAGACTTTTGCAGCAGGTAGGACTGATGCTGGGGTTCATGCATCAGGTCAAGTAGTACACTTTGATGTTGATTGTGTTGTTCCAGGAAATAGTTATTCTGATGTCTTAAATAGTCTCTTACCCTCATCAATTAGGATCTTAGAATCAGTTGAGGTAAAAGATAATTGGCATGCATGCTATTCAGCAATGTATAGACATTATCGATATGTCATTAATAACAGTAAATTCCCAAACTTGTTCATCAATAATTGGTCATGGCATAGATATCAAAAAGTATTAGATGAAGTTTTAATGTTAAATGCATCCAAGAAAATGATAGGAGAACATGATTTTTTTGCTTTTCAGAAAAGTGGTAGTAATAGAACAAACTCAATTACAAAAATAAACAATATAGATATTAAAAGAGTTGAAGATTTGATTTTTGTTGATATTAAAGCTACTGGTTTTCTATATGGAATGGTCCGCTTAATTATTGGTCAACTAGTTTTAGTTGGAGAAAACAAAATATCGCCAGAAATTTTTACAGATAGATGGGTAAACAAAAAGAAAAATGATGTTAAAGAATCTGCTCCAGCTAAGGGGTTATGTTTTGTAAATGCTGTTTATGAAGAAAATGTTTTTAAAAAGATTAATAACAATGATTTTTTCCCTGTATTTTTAATTAAGGGTTTTTCCTAAGTAAGTTTTAATTAAGAGAATTTTTTGTTTAAATCTTTCAAAACTGTTGTTTAATATTCCTTCTATAAGGTAGAATTTAATACTAATTTAAATTTATTTGCAGAGATTTGGTAAATGAATAAAACAATTACTCCATCTTTAGAAACAATTGAAAGAAATTGGTTTTTAGTTGACGCAAAAGATAAGACGCTTGGTAGACTTGCTACAGAAATTGCAACTGTATTGAGAGGTAAGAATAAACCAACATTTACACCTCATCTAGATACTGGAGATTTTGTCATTGTAGTAAATGCCGAGAAAGTTGAGGTAACAGGTAAAAAAGCATCACAAAAATTGTACAGGAGACATTCTGGAAGACCAGGAGGAATGAAAATTGAAAAATTTGAGTCTTTACAAGAAAGAATTCCTGAAAGAATTATCGAGCAAGCTGTTAAGGGCATGCTGCCTCATAATTCTTTAGGAAGACAGCAGTTTAAAAAACTAAAAGTTTATAAAGGTGCTGATCATCCTCATGCTGCTCAGAATCCTGTATTATTAAATAGTTAATTTATCAAAATGAATAGTCAAATAAAAAACAAAGCTGTGTATTGGGGAACTGGAAGAAGAAAAACTTCAGTAGCTAGAGTTCGCTTGATTCCAGGAAATGGACTTATAAAAATTAATGGTCGTTCTGGAGATGATTATTTAAACTTTAATCCCCTGCACTTAAATTCAATAAAAGCACCTTTGCAAACATTAGGCCTTGAAAATTCTTATGATATTTTGGTAAATGTTTTTGGTGGTGGATTGACTGGTCAAGCAGATGCTATAAAGCAAGGTGCAGCAAGGGCACTTTGTGAATTATCTCCTGACAATAGGAAACCGCTAAAAACCGAAGGCCATCTGAGTAGAGATCCTAGAGCTAAGGAAAGAAGAAAATATGGTCTTAAAAAAGCAAGAAAAGCTCCTCAATTCTCTAAACGTTAAAGGAATTTAAATTATGCCAAAATCAGAAATTCATCCAAAATGGTATCCAGATGCAAAAGTTATTTGTAATGGAGAAGTTGTAATGACTACTGGCTCCACCCAGCCTGAATTACATGTTGATGTTTGGAGTGGAAATCATCCCTTCTTCACCGGAACTCAAAAGATTCTTGATACAGAAGGTAGGGTTGATAGGTTTATGAAAAAATATGGAATGGGTTCAGCTAATTCAGCCACATCAAAAGATCAAAAAGAAGAAAAAGATTCTAAAAAATAAAATTTTCAAAATTAAGCACAATTTCAATTGGAATACTCAACATTAATTGCAAGGTTGAAAACTGCTTCAGAAAGTTTTGAAAATTTGGAAGTGCAACTTGCAGATCCTGATATAGCTAATGATCCAAAAAAATTAGAATCAATAGCAAGAGAAAGGTCAAAATTAGAACCCTTGGTGATTGATTTTAATAAGTTGCTTGATACTGATAAAGAAATCGAAGATTCAAAAAATCTATTAAAAGAGAATAGAAATGATAAAGAAATGGAATCTTTGATAAATGAGGAGTTAATAACTCTAGAGGAATCTAAGAATGAACTGATTCAAAAAACCACAATCGCCCTATTGCCAAAAGACCCAAGAGATGAAAGAAGTGTAATGCTAGAAATCAGAGCCGGTGCTGGAGGTAATGAGGCTTGTATCTGGGCGGGCGATTTAGCAAGAATGTATGAAAGATATGGACAAAAAATTGGATGGTCTGTAAAACCTGTTAGTGCTTCCGAGTCAGATATGGGTGGATTTAAGGAGTTAGTTATCTCCGTTAAAGGAGATTCTGTATATAGTCAACTTAAATTTGAGGCTGGTGTACATAGAGTCCAAAGAGTTCCAGCTACTGAATCTCAAGGTAGAGTTCACACCTCTACTGCTACAGTTGCCGTTATGCCTGAGGCTGATCCTGTTGAAGTTAAAATTGATCCAACAGATCTAGAGGTTGGAACAGCAAGATCAGGAGGTGCAGGGGGACAAAATGTTAATAAGGTAGAAACAGCTATTGATCTTCTCCACAAGCCTACAGGAATAAGAGTTTTTTGTACTCAAGAGAGATCACAATTGCAAAATCGCGAACGAGCAATGGAAATTTTAAGAGCTAAATTGTATGAAATTCAATTAAAAGAAGCCAATGCAAAAGAGAGATCACAAAGGCTTTCCCAGGTTGGAACAGGCGATAGAAGTGAAAAAATCAGAACTTATAATTTTAAAGATAACAGGACAACTGATCATAGATTAGGTTCCAATTTTTCTCTTGAGCCAATTCTTGCTGGTCAATTAGAAGAAGTGATTAATGCATGCATAGCTCAAGAACAAAAAAGAATGATGGAAGATTTTAATAAAGAAGTAAATTAAGATTTTTTTATTAGATTGCAACCCCTATTACGTATTTACTCCATTCTTTATGCTTGCCAGAGTCAATTTGTCTTGTAGCTTCAAAATTTAGATTACTTAATGGACGATAAGGCCTACGTTTTAAGGGCATATTCGCCTCTTCGGGGGTTCGATTACCTTTTTGTACATTACATCTTAGACATGCTGTAGTAACATTTTCCCAGTTATCTGTTCCACCTCTGCTTCTTGGTAAAACATGATCTATTGATAGGTCACTACCCCTATAGTTACAGTATTGGCAAGAATTATTATCTCTCAGAAGAATATTTTTTCTTGTTAAAGAAACCTCTCTAAAAGGAACTTTGACGTAGTAACGAAGTCTTATAACTGTTGGCAACTTTTTCCCACTATGAATTGAATATGTTTTATCTTCCTCTAAGCTTTCTGCTTTACCTTTAATCATCAAAATTACTGCTCTTCGCCAGGAAGTGATGTTTAAAGGTTCATAAGATGCATTTAAAACTAGAGTCTGGCCCATGCCAAAATACAATTTACATGTCATGCTAACTGTATATTTCAATAAGCGCATATATTTGTGCAAAGTTTAATGCAAAATAGGCAAACAAATCAGGTATTTAAATTTGACAAATTTCCAAATTTTGAAAAAGATATAGATTTTAAACAAAGAGCATGGATTGAAGTTAAAGGTAAAGCAATAGAAACAAACGTTAGACAGTTAAGATCAAAATTAAGTAAAAATTGTCAATTTATGGCAGTCGTTAAAGCTGATGGATATGGACATGATGCGGAATTAGTATCACAGTATGCTATCAAAGGTGGAGCATCTCAATTAGGTGTTGCCACATTAAATGAAGGCATTAAGCTCCGTTCTTCTGGAGTTAAAAAACCAATACTTATCCTCGGAAATCTTTATACGAAAAGGGATCTTATTATATGTTTTAAAAATGATCTTATGCCAACTATCAGTAGTATAAGAGAATGTTTAATTTGCAATAACATTGGTAAGCACTTTGGATCGAAATTTCCTTTACACGTTAAAGTTGATACCGGAATGTCAAGATTAGGATTTGAATACGATAAATTTGTTCAGCAATTTGAAAAAATAAAATCTTTTGAGAACATTTTAATAAAAGGAATATATAGTCATTTATCCTCTGCAGATGAAGCTAAAGCAATAGATTCTCAAAGTATTACACAATTACAAAGACTGAAGTTTATTGAATTATTAAAGCAAATTAATCTTGATAGAAATGATGAAATTAAGATTCATTTGTCTAATTCTGCGGGAATGCTTCTTAGCAAAGATTTTCATTTTCACATGGTACGTGTTGGGCTTTCTATGTACGGATACAGTCCATTAGACAAAATAGATAAAAATTTATTACTTAAACCAGCTTTATCTTTGAAGGTCAAAGTAGCTTTTATAAGAAATATTGATAAAGGTGTAAGTGTAAGTTATGGAGGCAAATTTGTAAGTCATAGAAAAACTAAGTTAGCTGTATTAAGTATTGGTTATGCAGATGGTGTACCAAGAAATCTTTCAGGCAAGATAAAGGTTATTTATAATAATAAATTTTATCTCCAAGTTGGATCTATAACTATGGATCAAATGATGATAGACATAACAGATTCGAATGAAATTAAAGTTGGCAGTACAATGGTATTACTAGGATCTGATGGAGATAAAACAATTTCTCCTCTTGATTGGGCAAGAGAATCTAATACTATTCCTTGGGAAATTCTTTGTTCTTTTAAAAATAGATTACCTAAAGTTCGATTAGATTAGACATTTCGATTAAATAAAAAATTTTGAATGTTTGCATAAAAATTGATAATGTATAAGAACTGGAGAGGTGGCTGAGTGGTTGAAAGCGGCTCCCTGCTAAGGAGTTACAGGAGGTAACTTTTGTCGAGGGTTCGAATCCCTCCCTCTCCGTAGTAATTCGGTTTCAGGAAGTCCGATATAGTACTAAAACGTAGATATACCAATATAAGAACAGATAATGAAGTGCTATCAGTTCCCATGTAGTCGCATACATTTTGCCCTTTATGTTGTTGGGAATGTTGTTGGGACGCTAGAGTCCGCTTACGCTACATCTCAACTGTAGCAGTAGTTTTCAAGGAATATGTTGTTGGGAACATTTTGTTGTAGGTATTATATAATCGCTCATATTGCCAAAACCCTAGTGTTTGCAATGGAACCGCACGAAGCGGAAGAATTTAGCGTGACACGCTGTTTTTTATAAATGTCTAAAAAAATATAGGTTTGTTGTCTAAGGCACACAAATATCGAGTGAAAAAACAATTTTTATAAATAGATATTGAATCACGATCTGGTGTGATTGTAAGTGGTTACACCCTTTGAACATCAGACTGTGACTGAATAGTCCAACCTAAGTCTCTAGCAGGGTAGTAGGAAGGCGGACTATAAAAATATCCAACCTAAGATCCATGAACCGAAGAGCAAGACATGAACTAAAGGAGATGTGTAATCACCTGATAACTAAATCAGACTTCAACACATACAATCCTCAATGGTTTATAAGCATTAGTTATCTAGAGTCCTATTCCAAGAAATATCTTGTGAATAAGATTCATAAAAGGATAAGTGATATTATCAAGGACACCTTTGATCCCTATGACCTCAATATCATCTGTAAAGCATATTTCATAGAGAAAGGTAAAAAGAAACTTGTACCAGAAGGAAGTCAATTAGTCTTGAACACTATGAGTGGCAAGTATTCCTATGACAAGGAGATGACTCTAAAAGATGGATCTTATGGTACTCACTTGCTGTTATCTTTACCCACTTCACCTTTAGACCCTCCTAACAAAAATCTCAGGAAAGTCTGGGAAACAATGTACTGGGAATATGGCGGAAGACCACCTATGCACCTATTAGAAGAAGAGAATCATCAGGAACTCATTGCTGACACACTTGATGAGGTTATTAGAAAAAAATGTCCTTCATTCATTGCTAATGGAAGTAAGTCTGTTGATGTTCAACTTATAGATGAACGTAGAGAGTTCCGTAAAAGTGGTAGTAGTTGGGGTAAAGGTTGGAATGGTGCTTTGAACTACTGCCTCAAGAATGTCTATAAGAAGGATATGTTTCTGAACACTCTAGATACTACTAACTCCAATATCTGTGTTGCCTAAATGGTTCTGAAGGTATCTGACCGACAGTTATCTTACTATAAAGATTTTCCTTGATTACCTGAAAATCCTATAAGTTTCTATCAATCAATGCAAAACACTAAACAACAACGTATTTGCCTCAATGTATCTAAAAGAAATAAAAAATATATTCCTATCATCCATGCAGTCATGCAAGAGACAAATCTTTCTATGGCAGATACCATCTTTCAGACTATGAAAGAGAAGCATGATGAGATTGAATCTAAAAAACGTAACCGACAACTACTAGGAGTCTGATGTCTCAATCTAGTGTGTATATCTCATCTACTGCAAAACAACAACTTAGAGAGATAGCAAGAAAACATTTCAAGAAAGAGTCTGAGATTTTAGAGCAGTTTATCTCTGATACTCATGACAAGATGAAGAACTCATTCGGGAGGAAGATTCTATGAAAAAGAAGACTAAGACTAAAGGGCAACATAAGGTGCAACATAAGAAGTCAGTCAGCAACAGGGATGGTACACCATTGCATGTATCAAGTATGCAAGGTGACAATGCTCCTGATACATCATCCACACCTAGTGAGTATCATGTCGGAGGTAATCATCTTTACTACGAAGAAGAAAAGAAGAAAAATAAGAAAAAAAGAGAAATTTTGAAGGGGATGGATCTCCTCAAGAAACGCATAACATATGCTGACTTTCGACAAAAATCTAATGAAGTGAAGTATGGAAGAAATAGTATCTAATCGGGAATATACATGTTCTTATATAAAGCAAGATGACTTGGCATACGTTGCAAAGATCCGTAGATGGGAAACTCAAAAGTTTGAACCTGCACATGGATACGCTAGAAATCAGTTCATAGAAATGCTGAAGAGGAACTTTGATCTAAAGGTTGAACGAGATCAAGTGAAGGTGAAGATGGTGGTTCTGGTGGAGAAACCTCAAGGCAAACTAAATGCAACTCAACGGAAGAGATGGCACAATATGCACTTTGAATGGATGAGTGTAGTGAAGAAGAAGGTAGTGGTTGAGGACTGTTGTCCAAGACATAAGTCTGGTTGGATAACATACGATCCAGACGAAGAGACATAAAAAAAAGGACTCTTGGGCAAAAGTCCTTTTTCTATCCATGATATACCTGCAATTATTTAGGTCGGAAACGATACAAAGTTCATGTAGCAGTCTAGATTTATAGGATTTTATAGTATTATCTTTTAATTTTTTACCCACCCTTCTTTACTTCATCAAAGGTTTCCTTATTACATATCCTCATCTTGTAAGTGGGATATCTTGTATGCCACCACTTGTTGATTGCCATGCTGATTTGATACTTAGGACTACGATCTTCACAGATATGCACCCATAAAGTTTTATCTGACTCACGCTTATAATGCTGCCAACTAGTTGAGGACATAAATGTTACGAGCGTTATTGTACTTAGACTTCATTACCTTGATGGCATGGTGAATAGATACCGCCATCACCTCATCATCAATACGGTATCCTTCGACGAGTGCAGAGACTGTAAATTTTCT
Organism: Prochlorococcus sp. AG-347-L19; assembly: GCA_003278895.1. Lineage (GTDB taxonomy): Bacteria > Cyanobacteriota > Cyanobacteriia > PCC-6307 > Cyanobiaceae > Prochlorococcus_A. The sequence goes on along the minus strand of QCCO01000025.1, from coordinate 6,665 downwards.
CATGCTGCTACCTCCCTGTTCACTATGGTCTGAACTGTTGATCTACTCATACCCATAGATCTTGCAATAGTTCCAAACCCTACACCTTCAGATCTTTTTTGCATGATCTCTTGTATCTGAAACTTGTCATACTTACGCTTAGCACCAAACTTGACTCCTCTACTCTTAGCAACTGCCCTACCTTCAGCAGTCCTAGACTTCAGTTGTGATAACTCTTGAGATGCAGCGTATCCAAGTATTGAGACTATTAGCATAGTGATCTCTTTAGGCATTGCAGTCGTATCCAGTCTTCCATCTAGTGTTTTGATATTGATCTCTCTCTCAAGTAACTTACTAACTTCATTGACCATTCCTATGAAACTTCTTGATAGTCTGGATAATTCTGAAATGATCAAGGTATCATTTGCCTTCATTGCTGCTAGACACTTTTGAAGTTGAGGTCTATTGCTGAAGTCGGATACACCTGTGATCTTGTCTCCGTAGATATTTTCTGGCAAGCAACCTGCATCTTGTAATGCTCTGATCTGACGCTCTTGATCCTGATGGTCGGTACTACATCTCCAAACGCCGTAAACAGTCATAATTCATTCCCAATTCATACCTGTACGATAATACAATTACATACACATATCACGTACAAGTAGACACCAGTCATAGTGGTCCATCTCTTATCGTACGATAACTTTTGAATTACCGTACACTTGTGCATACATTCGGAGTAGGTCTCCGTTGTACATATGACATCTTGACGTGCCTATTTTGGGGGATACTATTATGCCTATGGTAGTTTTCATCCACCTTGTAGGTCATCTGAGGTGGAGCAAATTACCTGAAAACTCTATTTGAAGCGTTATATCCTCAATCCATTATCAATAAGGTAGGTACACCAGTCATCAAGGAACTCTTTTCTTTTCTTCAGTTGAAGCGATCTATCATATGCCCTTCTGGTCTTATCTCCTACAAGATGACCTAACTGTCTTTGGATAATCTCTGACATGTAACCCAGTTCATCTTGACCAATGGTTTCTGCAAGTGTTCTGACTCCATGGGCAACCTGCTTACCTTGATATCCAAGGTTACGAAGATTGTTGTTAGGTGTAGAAGGATCTAGATGCTCAAACCTACTCTGTCTTATAGGCATGAAAAGATATTTTTCACCGTCACTATAATCTTTGATCTGCTTCATTATCTTTTTCATGTGACGTGTGATCGGTACATGATGAGGGATATGGTCATTCTTACCCTTTTCTCTTTTTAGTCCAGATGTCTTGCCATCAATGACGAAGCACTCTATACCATCAACTTTTTCTATCATGTCCCATTGCAAACGAACCAATGCACCTGTTCTGAGAGTTGTCATAAGAGTGAACTTTGTTGATAGTACGCTTACTGGATCAGCGTTTATCCTATTGAGCGATACATCCTTCAATAGTTGAGGTAGTCCACCTGTATGTACAGCAGGGTGATGATTCTGACCTGTTGCTTTAGGATCACCATCCATTCTCGCTGCTGGATTTTTCAACTCTGGATTCATCAAACCAATACGAGTCGCTTCATCAAAGACATATCTCAATAGATCCTGACAGCGTTCTGCTTGGTCAAAGTTGTTACCCCTACCTGCATCTGTTATCTCTTGTATTACTCTCATTACTTCTGCTCTACCATTACCATCTGTAGTCCACTCCAATTCCTTCAAAGGTGTTGCAGGGTCTATCTTTGTAAGGATTGTATTATGTAACTTCCTTGAATATTCGGTGTATGTACTCTCACTCAGTTCTCTTCGCTTTTTCTTGAGGTATACATTCACAGCATCAAGAAGAGTCTTAGATTCATAGATACTCTTCTTACTATAATCAGCAGGGTTTTTCCCTGACTCCCTTGACCAGTCAAGGATTTTGATCCATTTACTATTAGCATCCTTTACGCTTGTAGTCCTACCATGACCTTTGCCATAAGAGCATACGTAAACAGGGACTTGTCTGCTTCTAAACCTAGTTCTACCAACGAAGCATTTAGATCCACCCTTCTTGATACTGGATACCTCAAGTATTAGACCATTACCACAACCACATCCCTTATTATACGTCTGTGACTTGGGTTTGAGGTTTTCTATCTCTTTGTAGGTAAGCATTATTCTGATACCTCCAAAGAGTTTTGATAGTCTCTGATATCAATCCACTTCCAACGAACACTACTACCAAAGCGTAGTGGTCTAGGGAATTGATCATTATCCATCAATCTATAGATCTTGGATTTGTGGCAACCAAATAGATTGCACAGTTCTTTGCACGACAGCAGTTTGAGGTCGCTCATAGGCGTTTTGAGTAGGTGGGTTACGGGATAAAGTCTGTTATCGCTTACTAATTTCTGAAAATCTGAGATCTCTGGTATATTTTTGCTCCATGTAGAAGCACTTGATTTTAGATCCGATTCTATACTTATTATTATAGACGAAAGTTGCTGAAAAATCAACCATGTCAATGGATTTGGAGAAATAGACCCCAGTAAATAGGTGTACATTTTATACGAATTGAGATGTGTTGTTGGGAATGTTGTTGGGAGACTCCAAAACACGCTCAAAATCGGTCTTATCTGGTTCTATACGGTTGTTTTATGGACTTATCAGAAACACTCCCTCTCCGTGATTTATTTTAGAAAATTTTTAATTAATATTTGTTTTAAAACAAGTCAAGATCAATATCTTCTAGGTCATAAATAGAATTTAAAATCAAGTCAGCGCCTGCATTTCTAAGATTTGTTTCGTAAGAATTACGTTCTTTTAATCGAGAATCTAAATGTAAATGAGGGGGAGCTATTCCGATACTTATGAATTTCTGAGATGGTATTTCCTTTCTAGCGTTTATAACTGTATTTATATCTGCAATAGTATCTCCTACATATGCAATGGGAATATTTGATTCGCCAAATTTATCTCCAATAAGCTTTTTTGATAAGTTAATAAAACCTTTAGGATCAGGCTTATCAGGAGCATCTCCCATAGATATTAATGGTGGTGATTTTAGTCCAAGTCTTTTTTCTAAAACAAATTTTGCAGAAGCAGACTCTGCACCACTAACAAAACCCCAGATTATTCCATTATCTTGAATTAAATCAAAAAACTTTTTATCAACTAATAACTCCTCATTTGTTATGTAACCCGACCAGAATTTACTATCTTTATTTGGATCTCCACCAAAGTAAAACTTGTCAAAACATTTTACTATCTCCTCTCTTGAAGGAATTTTAAGTTTTAAGTTTTCTTTTTTTATACATCTTTTTATAAGTTCTAAACTTAAATCCCAGTCATTATTCCAGATCCCTTCATTTTTGGCATTATCAATATCTATATAACTTGGCTCCCATCCGGTAAATTTGTAGACAGTTTTTTTTAATGAAAGTCTGTAACTATTCTCTACGCTGCGGATTACCCCATCAATGTCAAACAAAATTAAACCAATGTTTTTCAATTAACTTTCTTACATAATTATTATAAAAGATTAGTATTCTTATAAAGAAAAAGCAAAGAAAAACATTCTATTTATAAAAATTATGGATTAGCGAAACTTAATTTTGTAAATATCCTCTGGGAGTGAGAAATATTTCGTCAACTAAGGTTGTTTGAGAATTGCCAATAATAATGATTGATAACATATCAATCTCTTTAAAAGGAATGGTATTTAAAGTAAAAAATTTTTTGGTTTGATTTTCTCTACCTACTTGTCTAGCTAATAAAACTGGAGTATCACCATGCCTAGATTGTAAACATATATCTATTACACTTTTAAGCTGCCAATTTCTCTCAATGGATTGAGGATTAAATAAAGCTATTACAAACTCGCCCATAAGAGCTCCTTTAATTCTTTTTTCTATTAAAGGCCATGGAGTTAATTTATCGCTTAAGCTTACTGAACAAAAGTCATTCATTAGTGGTGCTCCACTAATTGCAGCAGCTAATTGAACACTACTTATACCTGGATGTACTTCAAAGTAAGGTCTATATTCTTTTTTGATTTTTTGTAGTAACTCTAAAAGTAAACCTGCCATTCCATAAAATCCAGATTCACCTGAAGAAATTAAAGCTACTTTTATTCCTTCTTCAGCTAGTTTAATTGCTTTACTGCATCTCTCTTTTTCCTCAGTAAGTTTACTTTCAATTAAAACCTGATCATTCCTTTTTAAAGGTTTTATTAAATCTAAATACATTTTGTATCCAATCCAAACAGTACATCTTGAAAGTGCTTTTCTTGCATTATTGGTTAGGAAGGATATATCACCTGGCCCACTTCCAATAATATGGATCTCACCATGAGTTGGATTATATTGATTTTTTGATTCTGCGACAGCGATAGTTACTGCTCCAGATTGATTTTTGAAAATTCTTTTTTCTTCTAATAATTTTGATTCTTCTCCTGCTGCGAGTAAGCAAGAGGCTTCTGCTACGGAAGGTGTACCAATTTCCTTTTGCACGACATTTGATGGATTTGGAACAATTATTGTTGAAAGATCTTTTTTACTAAAAAACTTTATAGGCAAGTTTTTTTCTTCAGAAAGTTCTAAAATGCCTCTCTCATCTTTTTTTATATCTATAGTTGCAAATCCCGCAATTGATTGCTGCGATAAATTTCCTGACTCCAAAAGATTATTTATAGAATTTGCTATTAATTCTTTGCTTGTATTTCTTTCACATCCAATGCCAATCCATAATACAGGCGGGTGCCAAGTTGTTCCATGATTTTCGAATATACTCACATGAAATGTTGAATCTAGTTTTTCAGTTTCTTTTTTATCAATTTGATTAATAATCTCAGCTGATTCTGAAGTTTTCCATAAGCTATTACCAGATAATTGTTTGCAAAATATTTCTTCGTTTTTAGCTTGTTTAATTACTAGTTTTGACCAATCGTTTATTTTGCCAGATCTTTTCCACCCCCATTGATTTCCAAATGCATCAAGATTCAAGAGGCTTCGATCATTGGAATTATTAGTTTCTATAATTTCGCCACCAAGTAAATTAGCAATTTGACATGAAATATTTTGCGTATTTGACTGATGTAAGCCAATTAATGGAACTATCTTGGAACATTTGTTATCTATAACTATTACTCCTGGATCTTGATCTTTAGAGGTTAAAAATGGATTTATTATGCGTATTGATGCAGCAATTGAGCCTATAAAAATTATTAAATCTATCTTCGGCCATTTTTTTAGCAATATTTCTCTAGGTTTTTGTACTTGAATAAGTTCATTTTCCTTCCCATCCTCTTTTGAAGAACCCGCAATATATATGTCTTTGACAAATTCGGTTTTTTTAAGCCTTTTTAAAATTTCTTTTGAATTATTAGATAGACCTATCGCAATGCCTTTCAAATTAGAAACTATTGATAGTAACTTTGAAATTATATCCTGTCGCTGGATTTAAAAAATTTTCTTTGAAATATAAAAAAAAATTTAAGAAATTTGTATAAATTTTGAGTAAAAATACTCATAATTTAGTCATAGACTAGAATTTAACAAAATATTCATATAGTAACAATCATTAGAACATTTGTTACGTTAATGCATAACGAAAGAATCTTTGCCTTATTATTTTTGAAACGAATATATAAAGTTCCGAAGGATTCGTTCTCTTGAACATTATCATTCAAAATAAGTTCAAGATCCGATCAATCGGCTTTAATGTCAATTATTTTCGAGGTGCTAGATGACCATCAGCCCACCAGAAAGTGGAGAAAAAAACAAAAAAGTTTTGGAAGACCCTGTCAAGGCCGATCCAAGACCTATTGATTTTGCCAAATTAGATAAGCCAGGATTCTGGTCAAGTAAATTATCTAAAGGTCCTAAAACTACAACTTGGATCTGGAATTTGCATGCTGATGCACATGATTTTGATGTGCATACAGGCGATGCTGAAGAAGCGACAAGAAAAATCTTTTCAGCTCATTTTGGACATCTTGCAGTCATTTTTATATGGATGAGTGCTGCATTTTTCCATGGAGCAAGATTTTCTAATTACTCAGGTTGGTTAGCTGATCCAACTCATGTCAAACCAGGAGCTCAGCAAGTATGGGCAATCGTTGGTCAAGAAATGCTTAATGCTGACCTTGGTGCCAACTACAACGGTATTCAAATTAGTTCAGGAATATTCCACATGTGGCGAGCATGGGGAATCACTAATGAGAGTGAACTTATGGCTTTAGCAATAGGTGCTGTAGTAATGGCGGCACTTATGCTTCATGCTGGAATTTTTCATTATCACAAAGCAGCTCCAAAAATGGAGTGGTTTCAAGATATTGAGTCTATGCTTAACCACCACATAGCTGGTTTAGTAGGTTTAGGATCTTTAGCATGGGCTGGTCATTGTATTCATATCGGAGCTCCTACTGCAGCTCTCTTAGATGCAATTGATGCAGGCTCTCCTTTAGTTATTAATGGAAAAGAAATAGCCACTATTGCAGATATGCCTATGCCGCATCAACTCTGCGATCCACAAATTATCGGTCAGATATTTCCAGGATTAGCAAGTGGTACGGGTAATTTCTTTAGTTTAAATTGGTTAGCTTTCTCAGACTTCCTTACTTTCAAAGGTGGACTTAACCCTGTTACAGGAAGCTTATGGATGACTGATGTTTCACATCATCATTTAGCTTTTGGTGTAATAGCAATTA
>QCCO01000024.1 GCA_003278895.1 Prochlorococcus sp. AG-347-L19 | reverse complement strand
ATTAATTTTTATTATTATGTGTTTGAGTAAGCTTCTAATTTAATAATAAGAAGTAAAACTCATATTCTAAATGACGAATTGAATGACTCCAATTTTTAAATGTTTAATATGTAGAAAGGATATAGAAAGATCAACAAAAACATTTTGGAGTAAAAAAGGTCACCTATTATGTTCTACATGCTTGGATAACATAGACAAAAAGAAAATTTGAATTGTGAAGTTTAAAAAAATTTTGATTTAAGCTTGTTATTTAAGCAAACTTAAAGATCCCTATTCAAATAAAAGAGTAATTTAATAGAGACAACAATGAAATTTACCATTGAATTATAATGATCATAAAACTTTAAGCTATTGGCAATAGTTTTTCAGGAATGAAATTAGATATTAAAGATTAAAATTCAAAAAAAAAACAAGCTACTCTGAAATTTGTATGAAACAAAAAATTCAAAGCACTTGTAATTGATTTAAATGTAAATAATATCAATTAACTAACATCAAAGAATAATGTTAGTAATTGTATTTAGGTTCTGGATGTTTAGGTTTAGAACCAACCTGGGATGATTTGTCCAGTTGTTACATAAGCGCCAACTGCTGCAACGAAACCTAACATTGCTGCCCAACCATTAAAACGTTCTGCTTCAGGTGTCATGATAAAAAGAGTGATTTATATAAATTATTGTAACAGGAATTATGAAGCTTTGTAAAGTAATTATTAGTTTTTTTACGAGATTTCATTATCAAGTAGTAATTTTGCCTTTTTTTTACAGTATTGTTACATAAATGCGTTGAAAATTATTTTTTCCGGTAAGACTTGAAATAAGAAATCCCAGATAATTTAAAACAAGTGAAAAAGGTTTTAAATAAAATTGAATAGTATTATTTGTAGCTTAATGTGATTTAAAATTTTTTTATATTTTAACCATCATGATAAATAATCCTAGATTTGTCTAAGGAGGAATTTGCAAGTATAAAACTTATCAATACATAAATAATCTAAAGCAACATGATTAAGAGAGTAAATATTAAATTTGGTATCTATTATCTTTCTATGTAAAGAAGATGAACTCAATAAAAAATGTGGGTCGCCTGAGATTCGAACTCAGGACCAGCCGGTTAAAAGCCGGATGCTCTACCGCTGAGCTAGCGACCCATTTTGTAAAATTGAGTACATATGGAATTATCCCTTTTTAAGGTAAAAAAAACAACTTTTTATCTCAAGTTGAACAATAGAAAAACAATTCTTAACTTATGAAATAAAAAATTAAAATTTCTCTCTAAATTTACAGTTAAAAGTTAAAATAATCTAATCGTTAATAGGATTTCTAAAATGCTTAGAACAATCGTAGTTTTTGCACCCATTATTGCAGCTTTAGCTTGGGTTATATTTAATATACAAAAACCAGCAAGAGAGCAATTCAATAGGGACTTTTTGGGCAAGGATTAATCCAATTTGTTAGATAAAGAAGTAATAGTTATTGGGGCTGGACTTGCAGGATCAGAAGCTGCTTGGCAAGTGGCAAATTCTGGTGTACCAGTCAAACTAGTTGAAATGAGACCTATTAAATCAACTCCAGCTCATCATACTGGTGAATTTGGAGAATTGGTTTGTAGCAATAGTTTTGGAGCTTTAAGTCCTGATAGAGCTGCAGGTTTATTACAAAAAGAACTTAGAATTTTTGAATCATTGATAGTTCAAACAGCAGATAAATTTGCTGTGCCAGCAGGAGGTGCTTTGGCGGTTGATAGATCTAAATTTAGTATCGCTTTAACTGAAACTTTACATAATCATCCTTTAATTGAAATTAAGAGATTTGAACAATGTGATATCCCAAGCAATGAAAATATAACGATCCTCGCAACTGGTCCATTAACTTCTGATGAATTGTCTTATGAAATTCAAGCTTTTACAGGTATCGATGCATGTCATTTTTTTGATGCCGCCAGTCCTATTATTTACGGAGATACTATTAATCGAGAGATTGTATTTAAAGCTAGTAGGTACGACAAAGGAGATCCTGCATATCTAAATTGCCCTATGGATGAAAGCGATTACATCCATTTCAGGAATGAACTTATAGAAGGAGAACAAGCTAATTTAAAAGACTTTGAGAAAGAATCTGCTAATTTCTTTGAAGCTTGCTTACCAATTGAAGAGATTGCTAGAAGAGGAGTTGATACAATGAGATATGGACCCTTGAAATCTATTGGTTTGTGGAATCCAAAATGGGGAGATTTATTTGATAGAGAAAATAGATTAAAAAAGCGACCTCATGCAGTTGTCCAATTAAGGAAAGAAGATGTAGAAGGGAAATTACTAAATATGGTAGGTTTTCAAACTAACCTCAAATGGTCTGAGCAAAAAAGAATATTTAGGATGATTCCTGGTTTAGAAAAGGCTGAGTTTGTACGTTTTGGAGTAATGCATAGAAATACTTTTTTAGAATCTCCAAAATTACTTTTACCTACATTGCAATTTATGAAAAGAGAAAACCTTTTTGCTGCGGGTCAAATTACTGGGACGGAAGGTTATGCAGCAGCAGCTGCAGGAGGCTTGCTTGCCGGAATAAATGCATCCTTATTAGCTAAGGGTAAAAAACCAGTAAGTTTTCCTGATGAATCAATGATTGGTTCTCTGATGAATTTTATTAGTAACAAAAATCAAATATTATCTAATCAGAAAAAGAATAAATTCCAACCAATGCCTGCTTCATTTGGTTTAGTTCCAGAACTAACTAAAAGAATAAAAGACAAAAGATTAAGGTACAAAGCTTATCAAGAAAGATCTACAGAAGCCTTGAATGACTTTAAAAATAAATTAGATTCTTGTTTTGATAAAGACCACTTACTCAGCAAAATTTACTAAGATTAATTATCAAAGATCCAAAAAATGGAATTAAATAAGGAAAACTTCGATGCAATTATTATTGGCTCAGGAATAGGAGGGTTAGTAACTGCTTCACAATTGGCAGCGAAAGGAGCTCAAGTATTAGTTCTTGAAAAATATATTATTCCAGGCGGGAGTGGAGGCTCTTTTAAGAGAAAAGGCTATACCTTTGACGTCGGGGCTTCAATGATTTTTGGATTTGGAGAAAAAGGTTATACCAATTTATTAACTCGTGCTTTGAAAGATGTGAATGAAAAATGCGAAACTATTCCGGATCCTGTTCAACTGGAATATCACTTACCACATAACTTTAATATATCTGTAGATAAAAATTATGAGGAATTTATAAGCAAATTATCAGCTAGTTTCCCCAATGAAAAAAAAGGTATTAAGAAATTCTATGATACTTGTGCAAGTGTATTTAAATGTTTAGATTCAATGCCTCTTTTATCAATAGAGGATCCAAGTTATCTATTTAAAGTTTTCTTTAAATCTCCATTATCCTGTTTAGGATTAGCTAGATGGTTACCTGCAAATGCAGGAGATGTTGCGAGAAAGTTTATAAAAGATCCTGATCTTTTAAAATTTATCGATATCGAATGTTTTTGTTGGTCTGTAATGCCAGCTCTAAAAACTCCTATGATTAATGCGGGAATGGTATTTACAGATAGGCATGCTGGGGGGATAAATTATCCAAAAGGTGGAGTTGGAACGATAGCAGAGAAGTTTGTTTCTGGTATTGAAAAATTAGGAGGAAAAGTTAGATATAAAGCCAATGTGACTGAAATCCTCTTAAAGGATGAGAAAGCAGTAGGAGTTAAGCTCTCAAATGGGGAAGAGATATATGCAAATATTATTGTATCCAACTCCACTAGATGGGATACATTTGGATTAAAAGATAATACTAAAGGGTTAATTTCTAGCAAAAACGTGCCAAAAAGTGAATATAAGTGGTCAGAAACTTATAAACCCTCACCCTCTTTTGTTTCCATTCACCTTGGAGTAGAAAAAAATCTAATACCCGATAATTTTAATTGTCATCATATAATCGTTGAAAATTGGGATGAATTAGAAAGCGAAAAGGGAGTTATTTTTGTTTCTATACCTACTTTGCTTGACTCGTCTTTGGCTCCTAAAGGAAAACATATTGTGCATGCATTTACTCCTTCATCGATGAGTGAATGGGAAGGCCTTTCAAGGAAAGAATATTTGCAAAAGAAAGAAAAATATTTTTCTTTCCTTGTTGAAAAAATATCAACAGTTCTCCCTAATCTTGAACAAAATATTGATCACAAAGAAATTGGTACTCCCAAAACTCATAAAAAGTTTCTTGGAAGATATGAAGGTAGTTATGGGCCAATTCCTAGTAAAAAGTTGCTTGGACTTTTACCAATGCCTTTCAACACTACAAAAATTAAAAACCTTTATTGTGTAGGGGATTCATGCTTCCCTGGGCAGGGGCTAAATGCAGTTGCTTTTAGTGGATACGCATGCGCTCACAAAATAGGGGCAAAGTTAAACATAAACAGTTTTAAATTGCCCGATTAAAAGGATCATTCTGAAATGATAGAAAAATTTAAAACTCTTTTGGTTGTGAAAAGTTCATTAATTTCTCTTTATTTAGCGCTTACTATTCCTTTACCATTTATTTCAATCGAAAAATTAAAAATCCCCTCTATTATAATTTTTGCCCTAGGACTTTATTTGATAATCAATATCACTAGTGATTATGTAGAAACTTGCAGTAATAAAATTTCATATAAAAATAGCTTTATTTCCAAATTCTTAGGGAAAAAAAATTGGGAGATTTCTTGGAAAGATATTAAGTTAATCAAATCTTTACCAACTAGTCAGGGTAGTAAAGTTTATTACTTTAATACGCATGAAGGTGAAAACTTTCTTATCCCGCAAAGGGTTGAAAAATTTGAAAAATTTTTATTAATTGTTTCCAGTAATACTGGGATTGATATTAATGAAATATCTTACATATCACCATTGTGGACTTATAAGTTATTGACTTTACTTTCAATAATGATGATTGCTGGGGAGATTTTTGCTTTTTTAAGCTAAATGTTATCAATACTGAATCTATAACCTTGTTGTCTAACAGTGGTTATACCACCACCTTCTCCCAAGCCTGCCTGTTCTAATTTTCTTCTTAAAGTTAAAACTTGAGTATCTACAGACCTCGGCCCCCCGCTGAAAGGCGGCCATGCCATTCTCAGAAGCTCTTGTCGGCTCCTAACCATGCCAGGTGGCATCAATAGTGCACAAAGGAGTGCAAACTCTCTAGGACTTAATTCTACGGGCTTCTCGCTAAGAGTTACCTGTCTTAAAAGAAGATGAACCTCAAGTGGGCCAACCTCAACCTTTTCTTGTAATCCAATTCTCCCTCTTTTTAAAAGAGTTCTACATCTAGCTGCAAGCTCTTCTAGTCCAAATGGTTTTCTAAGAACATCATCTGCGCCTTCATCTAACAAATTAACTAATGCTTCAACACCTGATCTTGCTGTTAAAACTATTACAGAAGATCCTAATTGTTGGGCTAGTCTCATTGCAGTGTTCTGCTCTAGGATTTCTGCGCTAACTAATAGGTCAGGAGATTGCTCTCTGCATAAGTCAATGGCTTCCGCCGCTGAGCCAACAGCAGCAGCCAAATGGCCATCTTGGCGAAGTCTTTGTACTAGGACCGTTCTAAGTGTGGGGTGAGGTTCAACAACAAGAACTCTTGAGGGAGTTTGAGAGCTCGCAGGCAATTGTGAACTGCCAGGGGTTGAAGCTAAGATTTGCTCAGTTGATTGCATTCTTAATTACTGTTTAGCCAGGCAATTTTTGGTCGTTCTTAATAAGGTATAACAAATGCAAAATAAAAAGAAGAATTTATCGAATTATGACATCATTTGAAAACCCAAAAGCAATTCGTCACTTTCAATCAATTTGCGATAGTTGCCAAGACTTAGTTACTCGTTTTCATACCCCATCTGATCTTAAATTATATAGTGATGGTTATCTCCAAGCATTAAGGAATTGCAATAGTTTAGAGCAAAAGGATCAAGAGAAATTAGAAAGATTAATTGAAAGATGGATTTTAGATCCTTCAAGTTTTATTGATCCAGATGGAGATGGAAATAAAGGTTTTTTTGAAAAAAAAAGGATTTAAAATATTAATTTTTATTAATCAATGCAGTATTTATACTCACTAATTGTCTTAAGACGCTAATTCAATTTCTATTTTTTCTTTTAGAGATCCAGAGTTGTACATCTCAATAAGAATGTCTGATCCACCAAGAAATTCTCCTTTTAAGTAAACTTGGGGAATTGTTGGCCAATCTGAATATTCTTTGATACCTTCTCTTATCGCGAAATCACTTAAAACGTCAAAAGTACCAAATTCTACTCCTAAGGAATTTAGTATTTGAACTACATTGTTGGAAAAACCACATTGAGGCATTAATTTTGTCCCTTTCATGAAAACCATCACTGGGTTAGAATCGACAAGTTTTTGTATTTTATCTTTTGTTAGGTTGTCCATAATTCAATTTGGAGTTTTTGTTTTTAATGCCAGTGCATGGATAGCTTCTGAAGCTAATTCTTCCTTCAAAGCAGAATATACCAGCTGGTGTTGTTTAACTAATGATAATCCATTGAATTCAGATGATATTACAGTTACTTGCAAATGATCATTTCCCTTGAGGTTTTCAACAAAAACTTTGGAACTTGGGATTTTTTTAGTAATTAATTTAATAACTTCTTTTTTCGTAATCATAATTTACTTTAATTAACCTTTGTATTTAGTTTCAACAAATCCTAGTTGGATCAATCTTTCATAAGCTTCTTTACCTTCTGGACTATTAGGTGACATTATTCTAATTGTCTCAACAAGTAAAGGTACTGCAACCTCAGGCTTTTTAGTTTTTATATACAAAGAAGCTAATCTCTTATTTGATTCTGCCAAAATTTGTAATGTTTGCTTACCTTTCCTTTGCATTTCATTTGGTATCCTCGCATCAATTCCTTTAAAAGATGAATTTAGATCAGAATAAAAAGATGCAAGTTGTTTTGCTAATTTTCTAGCGTCTAAGTAAAAATCCTTAGCTTTTTCAAAATCCCCTTTTTTAACAAGGTTATCACCTTCTTTTAAAAAATATTCAACGTTTGAGATGGAAAGGTTTTTACTCTCATTTGAAAGTGCTTTGAAGTTTTCAGGATTCTTTATATCTGCATGAACTTCATTTTTGTAAGGAACATTCCCAAAAAATATAAATAAAATTGGAATTAATTTTAAGAATTTCATTTTCTTTTTCAATTATTAAAAATCATAGTAACTTATTGCAGATTCATCTACCTACACTTTTTAATGCTTTTTCTTCCTCTTTAGTCATTTTTTCATTTAGAAATTTATTAAAGTCCTTGATTGAAAAATTTAAGTAATTATTAATTGGTATTGGTTTTCCAAAGGATAAACAAAATTCTCCCCTAAAGTTCGGAGGGATTTTGCTATAAGCAATTCCAATTGGGATAATAGCAATAGAGTTTGTTTTTTTGGTAGCTAATCTAGCTAATCTATATAGTCCTTCTTTGAGAACTAATTTTTTTCCATATTTATTAATCTTTCCTTCGGGAAAAACAACTAGTTGTTCTCCTTTTTCTATAAGATCAATCGCATACCTTAAAGCTGAGAGAGATGGCGATAATTGATTTATTGAAAAACATCCAAGTCTTTTTAAAAACCAACCTTGTATTCCTCTCATTTCGGATTTAGTAACCATAAATCTACAATCCTTTCTCGTTACTCTTCTACCCATTGCCATTGTGAGTATTAATCCGTCCCATCTTGATCTGTGGGTTGGAGCCAAAATGATAGATGAATTTATGGGAATCGAAAAACCATTTTTTAATATTTTCTTTTTTCTAAAAAAGAAATTCAAAACAACGTCCTGAGTAACGAACATTGCAATAAATCCCAATACAGGGTTGATTTTATGCCAAATATTTAGGGATTCCTTCTTCAAATTCTATTTACTATATATTAATAATTTAAGTGTTTGCCTTTTTTTATTAGCTATTATTGGGCGGTTACTAGATTGTCTAGAAACTAAGATTTTCAAAATTATGGCTACTTTAGGAGTAAACATTGATCATATTGCAAATGTGAGGCAAGCAAGGAAAACTGTCGAGCCTGACCCTGTGCAATTTGCTTTTTTAGCTGAATTAGGAGGGGCAGATTCCATAACAGTGCATCTAAGAGAAGATAGAAGACATATACAAGACAGAGACGTATTTCTTTTGAAAGAGACTATAAAAACAAAACTCAATTTAGAGATGGCTGCTACGGAAGAAATGTTAGAAATTGCCAAGAAAATTAATCCCGATTACGTAACGCTTGTACCCGAGAAAAGAGAAGAAGTTACTACTGAAGGCGGGTTAGATTTAAAAAGTAATGTGCCATACCTTAAGAAGGTTGTTAGGAATCTAAAGGATTCAAATATAGAAGTAAGTGCATTTATTGATCCTCTTAGTGAACAGATAAATTATTCCAAAGAAATAGGGTTTAATTTTATAGAGTTACATACTGGAAAATATTCTGAGCTATCGGGATCTGAACAATATAAAGAGCTCCAAAGGATTATAGAGTCTACACATTTAGCAAATGACCTTGAATTAGTTGTTAATGCTGGTCATGGTCTTAACTACAATAATGTTAAAAAAATTGCATCAATTAACAATATGAACGAGTTAAACATAGGTCATAGTATTGTTGCAAGGGCTTTAGCGATAGGATTAGAAAAGTCTGTACGTGAAATGAAGTCCCTTATTACAACAAATTAAATTTCAAAATGACAACATATTTTTTCGTCGCGGCAAGTGAAAAGTTTTTAACAGTTGAAGAACCAATTGAGGAGATTTTGAAAGAGAGGATAAGGAACTATAAAGAAAATAATAAAGAAATAGATTTTTGGCTTTTAAAAAATCCATCATTTTTACAAACCACCCAATTTGTTGATCTAAAAGCAAAAATTCCATCACCTCCAGCAGCTATTTTATCGACGGATAAAAAATTTATAACTTTCTTAAAGCTGCGTTTAGAGTTTGTTGCTGTGGGGGAATTCGAATGTCCTAATGCAGAAATAACTGATCCATTTAAAGTTGAGTAATATAACCATCTAGTAAATTGCTCAATCTTTATAAGTCAAATAAAATTGAAGTAATTAGTGAGCTTTTAGCAGAGGAATTAAAAATATGTCCTCCGCCTATAAATGAGAAATTAGAAATAGTTGTCCCAAATTACTTTTTAGGGAATTGGTTACGTGAACAAATAACTATAAAAAACAAAATAAGTGCTCTTTATGAATTAAAGACAATATCAACGTATACCGAATCTTTATTGACAAATTTTTTCCCTGCAATTGATATGAGCGCATGGAATTTTGAGTCAATTAAATGGGGCATTATTGATTCCTTGGAAGAATTAAATAGCTTTAAAGAATCATTTCCGCTTAGAAATTGGATTAATAAATATTTGGATAATAAAAAAACAATTGATGGAGACATATATAATCTGACAAAAAAGATCACGAATAATTTTATTGATTATCTGATTTTTAGACCTGAAATGATTGCTCAATGGGATAGATATGAAATTAATTCATCTAATCTATTTAAGAATTTAAACTCAGATCAATTTTGGCAACCTATTTTATATAAATTATTAGAGGAAAAGATATCTGAAAAGCCATCATGTTTATACATGATTGAAGTAATAAAGAATTTAAGAAAAATTAAAAAAGTTCAATTTCAAGTACCAAATCAAATTTACATTTTTTCAGATAACAACTTATCTAAACTTCATATTAATTTTTATTCAGAACTTTCAAAATTTATTAAGGTAAATTTGTATTTATTATCTCCTGGAGAAGATTTATGGAATAGAATAAATTGTCTTGAAGGTGAGTTGGAATTTGATGATAATGAAAGTAAATTGAATTTAAATAATACAAATATAGAAAACATATTTGGTAAATTTGGAGCAAACTTTCAGAAATTAATTGATGAAAATATTTATACAGAAGGTATAAATTTAAAAAAAAATCTTATTTATCTCGATCCAACAACTAATTTTCATAATAAGAAAGATATTCCTCTTCTTAATCAAATACAAAAAAGACTAATTGATAATAATAGCGTTGATTTTATAGTAAGTGAAACAGATGATTCATTATTACTTTGCGAGCATTTTAATCAGAATAGTCAATTTGAATATTTAAGAAATAAAATTATAGAAATAATAAATTCTTGCAAATATATTAAATATAGTGATATTGCTGTTTTATCTCCACAAACTAATTTAATTAAACCTTACCTAAGGTACATATTTAATAATGAGTTAATTAATGGTGAAAAGATACCTTATTTTTTTATTAATGAGGATAATCATGACTCTTCAGGCATTTATGAATTTCTAATTGACATCACTGAAATAGCAAGTGAAAAAATTACACTTGAAAAAATAGATTATATTCTTTCGAAAAAAGTAACTCAGAACATTTTTGATTTTAATATTACTGAGAAGGATGAAATTATTTTCTTACTTACCCAAGCGGGGTTTCATTGGGGATTAGATGAAAAAGAAAGATTAGGTGAAGAGAAAAATACTCTAGATTGGTGTATCAATAGAATTACTTTAGGCTTAATTTATGACAAAGAAGTAAATTTAAGTACTTTTAATTTAAAACCATTTAGCTATAAAAATATAAGTTTGGATTTGAATAAATGGGTTAAAATATTAAATCATTTAAAAAAATATATTAATTTGATAAGGGGATCTTTTTCTTACTCGAATTGGGTTGAAAAGATAAACTTTATATTAAAAAGTATTGCTGATTTTAATGCAAATTTCAATTTAGAAATAAGTGAAATAAATAGAATGCTTGATAATCACGCAATACATTTAATACCTGATGATCTTATCTTGTTAAAAGTTTTTAGAGAAATATTAATTTCTTGCATAAATAAAGCTAAATATCAAAGCAAATCACGAGTCAACAAGATCCTAGTAAGTGATATTGAGAATTCAAGGCATATTCCACATAAGGTTATCTTCCTAATAGACATGAATAGTGTTAATTATCCAAAATTACCAAAAAGTGAAAACATTAATTTATTAAAAAACAACTATCATTTGGGTGACCCATCTGTTTTTGAAAGGGAGAAATATGCATTTCTGGAGTTGTTAATTGCCTGCAGAGATAAATTTATAGTTAATTGGGTAAAAAATGATAAAGACAATAAAAAATTAGATGTTTCTTTTCCTGTAAAAGAGTTAATTTCTTTTTTTGATAGTTTCTTAAACCAAAGCCAAAGAAAACTAATAATTAAAGATTTTGATTTAAATAAAAATGAAATAATTGATCTCGATAAATCTAAGATTGTTAAAAGTAATTATTCTTTAATAAAAGATATAAATTGGAATGAAAAAAAATTTGATATTAAAAATTACAAATTATCAGAATTGATTTATTGGTTAAAGACTCCACAAAAATATTGGCTAAATAAAAACAATATTTCTCCCAAGGAAATATTTATTCATCATCCAGACGAGGAGTATGTCAGCAATCTGCAAAAGTCGCAACTAATTACAAAAATAATCCAGCTAGTAGAGATTGATAATAATAATATTATTAATGATTTAAATGAATTAAATATTAATGATCAATTGGCTGAAAATGGTATTATTATGCCCAAAAATAGTATTTTTACAAAAGAAAAAGAAATCAAAGACTTATTAAGCAGTCTATCTGCAAGTTTGAGTCCACATAATAAGATTAATAAAATATATGTTAAGTTAAATGCGAATAAAGAAGAATATTTAATCGCTGATGACACCGTAATTGAATTAATTAATGCGAAGTTAAGTTTAAGTCGTTTGACTGAGGCTTGGATAAAATTACTCTTTATTTCTTCTTTAAAGAAGAATATAAAAATGACTAAAGTAATTTTTAGAGCAGAAAATAATTATAAATCGCAAATTATTCAATCACCGGGAGCAACTGAATCAAATCTAATTTTGGAGGATTACATAAATATTTTTAAAAATTATTCTGAAAAATGTTTACCTCTTCCTCCAGAAAGTGCTTATAAATATGTAGAAGCAAAAATAAAATCAAAAAATGAAAAAAAAGCTTTTACAGATAAATGGATCGGTAATAAAAATTTTTCTAAAGGAGAAAGAGATAATATCGAAATGAAAATGTGTTTTGGTAATGAAAAAGAACCAGATTTCTTTCTTGGAAATAATAATTTTGATCAATTATCATACAGATTATATGGTCCTCTAATAAAAGCACTAAAGAAATAAAAAATGTCTAAATTTCAGTTAAAAAATTTTTTTAAAGCTGCTTATGATCTAATGCTTGTTTTTTTACAGTTCTTTATTATTAGTCTTCATTTTTTTCAATGGGAATTTCTTCCACAAAAACAAATAATTAAAGCAAGTCCTTTTTCTTATTTTCTAGGTATTTTAATTATCATAATCGCTTTCATAATAATGTTATTTTCAGTTAAAGACTTAGGTAGAAATTTATCCCCTTTCCCAAGACCTATAAATAATAGCAATCTAGTTACTACAGGTATTTATAGATTTACGCGTCATCCTATGTACTATTCTTTAATATTCATTTCCATTGGAGTTTTTATAATAAAATTATCTATTTATTATTTATTTTTGTCAATAAGTTTAGCTTTAATAATTAAATTTAAGATTGCCTTGGAAGAGAAATATTTAATGAATAAATTTAAGAATTACTTACTTTATAAAAATGAGGTCAAAGTTTAATTAAATAAAGAAATGGATATTAATCAAATTAAATTAGATAATAAGTTTAAATTAGTAGAAGCAAGTGCAGGAACTGGTAAAAGTTTTACTTTGGCCCACATAGTTTTAAGAAATGTTTTGGAGAAAAAAGTTAAACCAGATGAGATACTCTTGCTAAGTTTTACAAAAAATACTTGTTCTGAATTAAGAGATAAAATACTCTCGAGATTTCATAACTTAAAATTATATTTGCAAAGTCAGAATGAAAGTAAAATAGATAATACTCTTAAGAATTGGTATCTAAATTTTAAGGATAAAGATAAATCTAAGGAAAAAATAATTTCCGAAATTGATAATTTTATAAATCAATTCTATAAGTTAAAAGTAACTACGTTCCATTCTTTTTGTAATAATATTATTGATGAATATAGTATTGAAATAGGTGTTACTCAAGATCCATATATTGAGAATAATATTGATAATTTGTATAAAGATGTAATAGATAATTTGTGGATTGATGATTTTCTGAATCTTAATCATGAGCTTATTTCAGCAGTCAACCAAAAAAAAATAAGTTCTAGATTTGGAAGTAAGATCAATAAGTCATTTTTTGTAGAAATTTTAAAAAATATAGATCAAGAAAATATCTGTAAATTTCAAATAAATAATAAATATAAGATTATTGATTTAAATAATTATTTTAATGAATTTTTTTATTTAAATTGGAACGAGTTTTGTTTTGAATGGAATAAGAAAGGTAAGGAATTATTTATACACCTCATAGAGTTGGGAAAATTAATTAAGGAGAGTGGAGGAAAAAGTCAAATATATGCTTCAAAACCAAGGAATGATAAGTTTAATCAAATAAATTGTTGGATTGAGGAGATTAATAAAAGTCTTAATTCTAAAAATGTTATTGATTTTGCATATGATATTTCTAAGGATGATCTTTTATCTAAATATTTTTACATTGAAAATATATCCAAAGAAATTAATAAACATAATCTAAAATTAGATTTTACTAAATTTAATTTATTACAAGATAAAATTTATAAAATAAAAGAAGGTTTCTATACTGAATTTGTAAGAATATTTACTCAATTAGCTTATATAAAATTAATTAAATTAAAGAAAAGTTTTTCTATTTTCAACTTCAATGATCTCATAAAGACTGTAGAAAATACATTTCTAAATTCGGAAATTAGTAATAGTAATACTCTATCTAAAATTCAAAAAAGATTTAAATGTGTCTTAGTTGATGAGTTCCAAGATACAGATATTACTCAGTGGAATTTAATAAAAAAGTTCTTTAATACAAAAAATCATTTTTTACTTTGTGTAGGTGATCCAAAACAAGCGATTTACAAATTTAGAGGTGGAGATATTGAAACTTACTTAGATGCAAGATCTAATGCGATCGAAGTTTTTAGTCTTACAGATAACTATAGATCCTCAAAAAATTTAATCGATGTTCTAAATAAACTTTATAAGAATGGACTTAAACAATCAAAACTAAACTATAGTAAATTAACCTCAAGAATCAATGAAAATATTAATCCTGAATTTAAGTTTAAGGATGTATTTGAAATTGTAGAATTTTCAAAAAAAGAGACTGATATAGAGGATCTTGTAACTCATTACATAGTTGACTTTATTTTAAATAATAAAGAAATTGATATTAATAAAATTGCGATTCTTACATTAAATAATTCGCAATGCTTAGATTTTAAAAAAAAATTAAATCAGTTTAACCTTCCTTGCAAAATTCAAAATAAACAAAATATTTTTGATACAGAAGCAAGTTCTCTACTATTTTTATTTATTGAATGTTTATTAAATCCAAGGTCTTCAAAAAATATAACTTTGCTTGCTAATTCAAAGTTTATAGAAATAAAATTAGAAGATTTACTTGATCATGGAATTAGAAATAATTTAGAAATTTTAATTAATAAATGTATTACTTGGTCCCAAGAACTAAGAGAAAAAGGTTTTTTAAACATTGTTAATGAACTTCTTATAAATTACAAGTCATCCTCGATTATTCAAGATTCAGATTTAAATTCAAATTTATTTCAACTTTCAGAAATTGTTGAAATAGAATTAATAAATAATGATTTTGATCTCAATATAGTCTTCAACTGGTATAAAAATCAGTTAGATCATATTTTAAGAATTTCTAATGGAGAAGATTTTTTGACGAAAGATTATAATCTTCAAAATGGAATAAATCTTACTACTATTCATAGTAGTAAGGGCCTCGAATTTGAAATAGTCCTATGTCCATATCTTTCAATTATTTCAAATAAGTCAAATAAAATTAAAGGACCTCTTTGGAAATCAAATATTGATAGAAATATATACGTTAATGTTTCTAATAATTACGCGAAGGTTGAAAAATTTAAATTAATAGAAGAAGAAGATTTATTTAAAGAGAGTGAGAGGTTAATTTATGTAGCACTTACAAGGAGTAAATATAAACTTATTGTTTTTAATGATTTAGAGGATACAAATAATATTTTAAATAATGATTTACTTAATAATTTGGAAAATATCAATATTTATAAATCTACTTTTGAAGTCAGAATAGAAAAAGAGAAAATAAAAGAAATTTTTTCTAAGTTCCAAGCCAACCGATTGAATAATAATCTTTGGAAAATTGATAACCTTAATAAAAAAATATCTCATGTATTTAATTCTGATCAATATATTTCTTATTCAAGTTATTCTTCTTGGATACGTAAAGATAAAAATATTGATGCAGTCATTAATCAATATAAGGATTATGAAGATAAAATATCAATTATTAAAGATTCTAATTTTAAGAATTCAAAGAATTATCCTAATTATTTTTCTTATCCAAATCCCTTAAGTGAATTTCCAAAAGGAACTATTGCTGGGACTTGCCTGCACAAAATAATAGAAAGATTTGAATTTAGAAACGATAATAATCAAGAATTAATTGATTTAATTATTGAGGAATTGAACTTTCATCAGATCGATACTTCTTTGGCTTTTAAAGTAAAAGATGCGATTTTAAGAATCATAAATATATCTTTAGGAAGAGAATTACAAAATATGAAACTAGTTGATATTCCAAATGAATTCTTAATTAAGGAACTCAAATATGATTTAACCCTATCTTATGAGGGTAGAAATATTAATTCTAATGATATATCAAATTGCTTTTTTTTAGATCAGGAATATGAATTTGGTGAAGAATATGCAAATAAAATAAATGATCTTCAAATTATGAATAAAGGCTTTCATTCAGGATGTATTGATTGTGTTTTCCCTGTAGGCAATAAATTAGAAGATAGTAAATGGTGGGTAGTTGATTGGAAAAGTAATTTTATTTCTGGTAGTGATAATAGTGACTGTTTACCAATAAACTATAACTATGAAAACATGAGAAATGAAATGATTAAACATCATTATCCATTGCAATCTCATCTTTATTTATTAGCATTGCATAGATTATTAAAGTGGCGACTTAAAAATTATCAACCACATAAACATCTAGGAGGATATATTTATTTTTTTTTAAAGGGATTGCCAGATTTTGAATTATTTGAAAAATCTAAGTCTGAAGATATATCTCCAGGTATTTTTATTAGCAAAGCACCTTTAAAAAGAATTAATTATTTAGATAAACTTTTTTAGAATGACTAAAACTGCTACAGATATTGAAAAGTTCCAATACGATCATATATTTAATTTAATCTTAGGTATTTTCAAATTTAGTGAAAAAAAATACGGAAATTTTGTAAAAGATGTAATAAAATTTTTATTAGAGTTTGAAAAAAATGGTGAAACTATTATTGATGTTGATAATAGTTTAATAATCTTTGAATTATTAGAAGATGGCTGGCCCAATAAACATATAGATGTTCTAAAAAATATAGGTTTGATTGGTTCCCTTCATTCTCCATTCGTATTATTAAATAGAAAATTATCATTATCAAAATGGTCAAAAAAGATAGAAAGAGTTATTAATTCATTTCAAAAAAAAATAGATACCGATAATTTAACGAACTCAATAATTTACAAAAATGATAATAAAATTCATCAAATTAAAAATATATTTAAATATTCAAACTTAGTTTTCCTTCAAGGAGGACCGGGTACGGGTAAAACTACTTTAATAATAAAGTTAATACTAGAACTCCTTCAAATTGATAATTTTTTAAATATTGGTTTGTCTGCTCCAACTGGTAAAGCTACAGCTCGTTTAAAAGAAGCTCTGAATGATAAAAAAAATATTTTCTTTAGCAAATTTCTAGACCAAATAGAATTTCAAACTTTACATAGATGGGTTTTAAATTCTCAAAATAAATCTCTTAAATTGAAATTTAAACTAAAAGAGCTTGATATTTTCATAATTGATGAAATGTCAATGGTTAATATCGATTTGATTGAATCAGTTTTAAATTTACTAGCAAAAGACTGTAAAATTATTTTAGTTGGAGATAAAAATCAATTGTCTCCAGTAAATAACTGTTCTAT
>QCCO01000023.1 GCA_003278895.1 Prochlorococcus sp. AG-347-L19 | reverse complement strand
AATTAAAACTGAACAATGACTAATTATTGCTCTTCCACTTTCTGAGATTATGGTTGGATGCTTGATATTATTTAATTCACATGAATCCTTAATAGTTGCAATTACATCGTTAGCATAATTTTGGAGAGAATAATTAGTAGAAGTGTTGGAGGAGGTTTTAGTTCCATCAAAATCTATTCCTAATCCTCCCCCAACGTCGATATATTGCATTGGGGCTCCTAGTTTGCATAGTTCAACATATATTTGACTCGCTTCTTGTAATGCGTCTTTGATCACAGCAATATCACTTATTTGACTGCCTATATGAAAATGGAGCAATTTCATTTCGTTGATAAGATTTGCTTCTTTTAGTTCTTTTATTGTCAACATAATTTCTGGGATTGATAATCCAAATTTGGAATTATCTCCAATAGATTTACCCCACCTACCACTACTTTTACTTGATAACTTTGCTCTAATTCCTATCAATGGAGTCGCGTTAAGTTCTTGAACTGCTTGAATAATTCTTTTTACCTCATCTCGTTGTTCAATAACTATTATTGGATTTTTGCCGAGTTTTCTGGCCAAAGTAGCAATCTCAATATATTTTTTATCTTTATATCCGTTGCATATTAATAATGAATTTTGGTTTTCAAGAAGTGCAAGGCCAATTAATAGTTCTGATTTACTTCCTACTTCTAAACCAAAATTCCATTGACTACCGAACTCTATTATCTTTTCTAGAACATTTTTCTGTTGATTACATTTGACAGGAAAAACGCCTTGATAAATGTTCTTATATTTATAGGTTTTTATTGCTTTTAAAAAAGAGTCATGTAATGCATTTATTCGATCTTTCAAGATATCATTAAATCTTATGATTAATGGAGGATTTATTTCTCTACTCTTAAGTTCTTTGACAAGCTTAAAAAGATCAATCTTATTTTCAGATTTTATATCTTTAGTTACTGATATATTTCCTTTGGAATTTATAGAAAAATATTTATCTCCCCATTTGTCTATGTTATAAGTCGCAATACTATCTTTAATAGTCCAAATATTTTTTAATTTTTTCGGCTCAAAATTGGTCAATTTATGTCTTAGTAATTAATAAATGTTTTTGAAAATAACTCAAAACAATATCTTTTATTTTAATGATTACTTGCCAAGTTACCACCCAAAAGTTGAATATACATAGAGTGATTATTAACTAAATGACCCAAGAGAGAACCTTTATTGCAATTAAACCAGATGGAGTTCAAAGAGGATATATTTCTGAGATTATTGGCAGATTTGAAAAAAAAGGATTTAAATTGGTTGGATTAAAGCAATTAATTCCTTCAAAAGAACTTGCTCAAAATCATTATGGAGTACATAGAGAAAGACCCTTTTTTGGTGATTTAGTAGACTTTATTTCAAGTGGTCCTGTTGTAGCAATGGTGTGGGAAGGCGAAGGAGTTATTTTGAGTGCTAGGAAACTAATAGGTGTAACAAAACCTCTGGAAGCAGAGCCTGGAACAATTAGAGGTGATTTAGCTATTGATATTGGAAGGAATATTATTCATGGTTCTGATGGAGAAGATACAGCAAAATTTGAAATTGATCTATGGTTTAACGAAGAGGAATTATGTGAGTGGGAAACTTCTGATTCGAAATGGCGATCTGAAAATTAAAATTTAAATCGCAAATCTATCTAAACTAAATTTTTCTAAAAAGCTTTTTTCTATTTCGTTGAGATTTTTATTTTGAACTATTTTCAAAAGAAGATCACTTGTTATTGCAGAAAATAAAACTCCATTTCTGTAATGTCCTGTAGCTATAAAAAGATTTTCAATTTTTGATTTTCCAATTATTGGTTTCAGATCTGGTGTGCAAGGTCTAAATCCCCACCAATGTTCCATTTGTGGCCAATTAATAGCTTCTGGTAATAAGGAGCGAATGCCTTCTTGCAGTTGCTTTATTCCATTAGGAGTATTACCATGATTAAATTTTGAATCTTTTTCAACTGTCGCTCCAACTATGATAAGTCCATCATCACGGGGAACTAGATAAGTTTTTGGACCAAAAATAACTCTTTTCAAAAAATTTGTTGGACCTTGTATTGATAGCATTTGTCCCTTTACAGGAAAGACTGGAATCTTATTAAAAATTTTTTTACTCCAAGCACCGCTGCATATAATTGCTTTTTCGCAGTTAATTTTTTTTATTTCCCCAGTGGCACATAAAACTCTTGCACCTGTAATTTTGTTTTTTTCGAATGACAAATCCTCTACTTCTGATCCCTCTTGAAATTCGACTCCATTCAAGGAGCATGCTCTCTCAAGAGCACGCATCAGTTTTCTTCGGTTATCTATTTGACCATCTTGTTCAAAAAGTAAACCATGTTTCCAAATAGAATTCATTCCATTGATTTCTGTTTGAAGATCTTTGTGATTTAAATATTTTCCATATTCATAAGTGGGAAACTCTTCAAGATCTTCTTTGTTTTTAAAAGGAACTACTATGCCACATTTTTTTAAACCGCATTTAATATTACTATCTTGTTCAATACTTTTTATCCACTTTGGAATTAGATTTTGACTTTCTTGGCCAAATTTTAGTAATTCATCTTCGAGCCCTTCGGCATGAGTAGCTAACATTCCTGCAGCAACAAATCCAGCTGATTCATTTCTGTTTTTGCTTAAAACTAAAACTTTGAAGTTATTTCTAGAAAATTCATAAGCAATAGATAAACCTAAAAGTCCACCTCCAATGATTAATATTGAATTTTTGGTTTCTTGTGCCATTTAAAAATTAATATTTTTTATTTGTGTTTTGGTCCTCTTTTCCTTTATATCCAATAATATTAATAAAGAGACTTTTAATAATGAAAAATTTGGAATCTTGGGAAGCTGTGATTGGTTTGGAAACTCATGTACAGCTTAATACGAAAAGTAAAATATTCACATCTGCGTCAACAGCTTTTGGTGATGCACCTAATACCCATATAGATCCTGTAGTTTGTGGGTTACCAGGAACTCTTCCAGTTCTGAATGAGACTGTTCTTGAGTATGCTGTAAAAACTTCGTTAGCATTAAATTTAAACGTTGCAGAACATTGTAAATTTGATAGAAAACAATATTTTTATCCTGATCTTCCTAAAAATTATCAAATTTCACAATTTGATGAGCCACTAGCTGAAAATGGTTGGTTAGAGGTTGAAATCATTGAAAAGGACAAAGAACCTTATATCAAAAAAATTGGTATAGAGAGGCTACATATGGAAGAAGACGCCGGAAAACTAGTCCACTCAGGAAGTGATAGATTAGCTGGCTCTAAGTATTCTTTAGTTGATTACAATCGTGCCGGAATAGCACTTTGTGAGATTGTAAGTAAACCAGATATTAGATCAGGTAAAGAGGCATCTGAATATGCTTCAGAGATTAGAAGAACAGTTAGATATCTAGGGGTATCAGACGGAAATATGCAAGAGGGTTCATTACGCTGCGATGTCAATATTTCAGTTAGAAAAGGACCTAGTGCTCCTTTTGGTACCAAAGTGGAAATAAAAAATATGAATTCATTTTCTGCAATTCAAAAAGCTTGTGATTATGAAATAGCCAGACAAATACAAGTTTATGAAAATGGAGGAAAAATTTTCCAAGAAACAAGGTTGTGGGATGAAGCTAAGCAATTAACGAAAAGTATGAGATTAAAAGAAGGTAGCAGTGACTATAGATATTTTCCTGATCCTGACTTAGGTCCAATTGAAATAACAAAAGCCCAACAAGAAATATGGTTTAAAGAACTACCAGAATTACCTTCAAAGAAAAGATATAAATACGTAAGTCAATTTGGGTTGTCTGCATATGATGCAAGGGTAATTTCTGATGAAATAAGCATGGCAAACTTTTTTGAAGAAACAGTAGCAAATGGTGCTGAGGCTAAACTAGCTTCAAATTGGGTAACAAGTGATATTGTGGGCTATTTAAAATCAAACAAACTAAGTTTTAGTGAATTAAAGCTTAGTCCTGAAAATCTTGCTGAAATGATTAACTTGATTTCAAAAAATATAATTAGTGGAAAAATTGCAAAAGAAATTTTACCTGAACTTATTCAAAAAAATATTTCCCCGAAAAAATTAGTTGAAGAAAAAGGGTTGGCAATGATATCTGACTCTTCAAGTATTTCACCAATAATTGATGAACTTATAAATGAACATCCAAATGAAGTTCAAGCATTTAAAAATGGTAAAACTAAGTTACTTGGTTTTTTTGTTGGTCAACTGATGAAAAGAACAAAAGGTAAAGCTGACCCTAAACTTGCAAATAAACTTCTTATGGAAAAATTAAATAGCTAAAGTTTAAAGAAGCTCTTTTATCGTTTTGATCCATTTATTTTGATCATCCGAATTCTCTAAAATAATATCTGAGAATTTTCTTTTTTCTTCAAAACTTAATTGAAAATTTATCAATTCATATGCTTCTTTTTCGGTAATTTTATCTCTTGTGATAAGTCTCTTTTTTTGTATTTCTTTAGGACATTTTACTAACCATATTTCAGTGCAAATATCTTCAAATTTTGCTTCAAACAATAATGGAATAACCAATACTATAGTTTGATTATTTCTGTATTGACTGCATTCTTCTATCATTCTTTCTTTAATTAAAGGGTGAAGTAGTTTTTCAATCCATTCCTTGCTTGCTGAATGTTTAAAAATAATGTTCCTTAAAAGTTTTCTGTTTATTTCCCTTTCTGAATTGCTTTTATTATCAATAATTTTATTTCCAAAATAATCTAAAATTTTCTTATATCCATATGTGTTTGGTTTGATTAATTCTCTTGAAAAATGATCTGCATCTAATATTGGTATGTTTTTATGTTTTCTTATGAAATTAGTTATGGTTGTCTTCCCACTTGCAATACCTCCTGTTAAACCAATCCTTCTTTGGTTGTTTTTTAATTTTTGAAGAATATCCATATAATTAATAATAATCTAATTACTTAGTTTCTTTAGTATTAAAGAGTAGTTAGTATGAATTAAAATACCAAAAAGTTTGAGCCAGTTAGATTCCAATTGGTCGTTTGTTGATGACAGTAAGGTAACACCCAAGGGGTTTCTTTTTGCTGGGATATCTGCTGGTTTAAAAGCTTCTAATAAAAGAGATTTAGCACTAATACTCGCTCCAGAAGGAAGTATTTTTAGTGGGATGTTTACCCAATCAATAGTTCGAGCTTCTTGTGTGGATATTTGTGAGGAAAGGATTAAAACAACTTCAGGTTTTGTAAGAGCAATACTAATTAATTCTGGTCAAGCAAATGCATGTACAGGAAATCTTGGCATTCAACATTTTCAAATTGCTACAGGAAAGATTGCGGAACTTTTAGGAATAAAAGAAGAAGAAGTTTTAATGTGCTCAACTGGTGTAATTGGTGTTCCAATACAAATAAATGATTTAGTAAGAAATTTACCGAATTTAGTTAGTGATTTAAAGGGTAATAATTTTGAAAATGCAGCAGAAGCAATTTTAACAACTGATTTGACTTTGAAAAAAGTGTCAATAGAGACGATTATTCAAGGTAGAAAAATAAAAATAGCAGGATTTGCAAAAGGTTCAGGAATGATTTACCCCAACATGGCTACAATGCTTGCTTTTCTAACCTGTGATGCTGGTTTTCAAAAAGAAGAATGGGATAAAATGATTGCTATTGCGGTTCAAAAATCTTTTAATGCAATATCAGTTGATGGAGAGACAAGCACAAATGATTCTTTTGTTGGAATAAATGCAGGAGAGACAATTGAAAAAAGGTTTTTTCCAATTATCCAACAAGGGATTGATATTGTATGTCAGAACTTGGCAAAAAATATTGCAAGGGATGGGGAGGGAGCAAATTGTTTATTAGAAGTTTTGGTTCAAGGAGCAAAAAATACAGATGATGCAATTATGCTCGCGAAATCTATTTGTAATTCTTCCTTGGTAAAAACTGCGATACATGGTTGTGATCCAAATTGGGGACGAATCATTTCTGCTGCAGGTAATTCTGGAGTTAAATTTAATTTAAATGACGTTGACTTGTATATAGGAAACGCCCACATTTTGGAAAAAGGCCAGTTAAATAAATATGATCCACAAAAAGTCACAGACTATATTAAGTCCAGAATGAAAGGTAGATATTTGGTAGATGATATTGTAAAGATTATGATTAATCTAAATTCTGGCGAATCGAAAGGCACAGCTTGGGGGTGCGATCTTTCTAAAAAATATGTTGAAATAAATAGCGAATATACTACTTAAGTTTTAGTAAATCTAATGGTAGATATTCATTAATATAAAGAAAAAGTATTGTTAAAGTTCCAATTACAGAGCCTATAAAACCTCCAAAAAAATTAACTAATAATCCAGATTGTCTAATTATTGCTTCTTCTTTTTTTTCTTCTTCAAAATTAGGAGAATCAACTACTTTTAAGCGCTTATTGGTTGTTGGTTGTTTAAGTTGTTGGTGTCGGATGAGGGCTTCGAAATCAGGCATGGAATTTGTGAGGCAATTGAACAATAAGCAGACCAGCCCGTCATTCGACGAGGATCTGATCTGCCTAAATCGTCTACAGCTTCAAATACAGCATTGCCAGAGGCTTCTGCTTTATCAAATGCTGAGAGTAAGGGTATAAATGTATCAAAAACATATAAACCAAAATTTTCTAAAGCTGCTTTGGCTTGTTGCGCTGCTTTTTGCTGTCTAAAATCAACTTTTACTATTACTACAGCATGGTTAACTTTTAAGCTGCTTAATAAATTAGCTAGTTCAACAGTTAATTCTACTGATCTTGCTTTCGCAGTTGTAGGTAAGATAACTAAATCTGAACCATACGCTAAGTGTTTAAGTTCTTCTTGATCACTGCTAGCCTGGCCATCAGTTATTACAATTTCTGATGATCTTGATGCTTTAGCAGCTGAACTTACGGGGAAAACTGGAAATGGAAGATTGCCTCTTGATGCGTATGCTAAAGCAGATCTATTCTTGTCGGCATCGACTATGCAAACTTTTTTACCTTCAGAATGCCAAACACTTGCAAGGTGAATACTTGTACAGGTCTTGGCCACCCCCCCTTTTTGTCCGCAAACGGTAATGAACAATTTTTTATTTTTATTTCTCTTACTTTGTAGAATAATTTCTTAATGTCAAGAGAAATTGATTTTTAATGCTTTAAAACTTATTTTTTGAAATATTTTAAAGAAGTTAATATTTTTAGATAACCTTATAAAGTTCCTTATTTAAATTGGCTAGTGAAGAAAAGAATTGGATTAGGCACCTGGTCTTGGGGGAATAAGCTTTTCTGGAATTACCAATCTACAAATGACGATGATTTACGTGAGACATATGATGAAGCGTTGCTAAGAGGTTTCGATCTAATTGATACTGCAGATTCTTACGGTACTGGGAATCTCCAGGGCAGAAGTGAATTGTTGATAGGAAAATTTTTACTAAATACTCCTTCAGCAAAGAAAAAAAGAATTCAAGTAGCTACCAAACTTGCACCTTATCCTTGGAGAATAGGTAACAGAGGTTTTAATAAACCTTTTTTGAAAAGTTTAGAAAGACTTAATAACAAATTAGATATAGTGCAATTACATTGGTCAACTGCAAAATACAATCCTTGGCAGGAATTAGGTCTGTTGAATAATCTTTGCGATTTAAAAGATGAAGGCTTTGATTTTCAAATAGGCTTATCAAATATAGGCCCTAAAAGATTGATGAAATTAATTAATTTTTTAGCAAAAAGAGATCAGAACCTAAAGAGTGTTCAAATACAGTTTTCTTTGCTTGCTCCCGATTTAGGAAAACAATATCAGGTAAAAAAAATTTGTGACGAAAATAATATTGATTTTTTGGCTTATAGTCCTTTGTCCTTTGGAATACTTTGTATTGATCCAGATAAAGAAGAAAATAAAGAAAAAAGTTTTATTCGCAATGCATTATTTGAAAACTATAAAAAACCAACATATGAATTGCGGAGGTGTTTAAAAAGAATTGCAAATCAAAGATCAGTTTCCCAAGCGCAAGTAGCAATTAATTGGTGTTGTTATCAAGGAGCTATTCCCCTCGTTGGAATGCGAAAAAAATCTCAAGTTATAGATGTATCGAATGTATTCAAGTGGAATTTAAATAAAAGTGAATTTAAAGTACTTCAGGAATTGTCAAAAAAATGTTTAAAAAAAATGCCTAAAAATCCTTTTTCAAGCATTTAATTAAATTTTTAGCTAAATGTTTTCTTATTTTTTTTTTTTGACAATCAATATTCCATAGTTCATTGGGAAATTTTTCGCCAGTGAATCTAATAACTTTTGGTTTGAGATTTATTATCAAGTCATTCAGTTTTTTATTAGATTCCATTTTGCAAGATTCGATTTTTTAATAAGATAAATTAATTTAAAACTTATCTTCTCAGTATTTATACTTATAAAATTAAAAAAATTCTTTTTAATACAAGCATTTGCAGCAATATTTACACACTAATAAATTATCTAATACAACTTCTTACTTATTTAAAAAAAGTGGAGTCCTTCCAGACTCCTCGTATCATTTGGTTGATAAGGCTGATATAACCCCATCTCCTTTAGGATCAAGCAGCAACTGGTGCTGTTTGACGGGAGAAACTAACGATTTTGTTAGCATTTGTGTTTTTGCTCTAACCGAGCCGGCTTCAGTCACCTTCCTTATGCCCCGTCGAAACCATTACAACCCCAAATAGTGGAGTTGAGCGGAATCGAACCGCTGTCCGAAACATCGGTTGAGATCACCTAGTCCAATTGGACATTTATATTCTGACAGGCAAAATGGTTATTGAATAGTTTTTTACTAAGTTTTATCGTATATGAATGTAGTAGCATCATCTCCGGAGGGACTAGAGAAATATTTAGCAGAAGAAATTTCAAATTTAGGCGGCTTTAATATTAATACTTATAAAAGATTTATTAATTTTGAATGTGATTTTGAAACTTTTTATAGAATTCATTTCTATTCCAGATTAGCTTTTCGTTTTTATAGAGAAATTGCAAGTTTTAATTGTCATGACAAGCAATCTTTATATGCGGGGGTTAGAGATTCATTTGATTGGTTAAATTGGTTGCACTTTGATAAAACGTTTAATGTTCAAGTAACTGGGAGAACATCTTCCTTAAGTCATACTCATTTCACTGCTCTTGAAGTTAAAAATTCTATAACTGATTTGCAACAGGCAGTTTGGAATAAAAGATCAAATATTTCTCTAGATAATCCTGATTTTATAATTCATCTGCATTTGAATAATAATAAAGCAATTATCAGTCTTCAAAGCAGTGTAAAAAGCTTACACAAAAGAGGCTATAGACCCGCAATTGGAAATGCTCCATTAAAAGAAAATTTAGCTTCTGGATTGATAAATATGACTCAATGGAATGGCAAAGTTCCATTAATAGATTTTATGTGTGGCTCGGGAACTTTTTTAATTGAGGCAGTCAACCAATTCCTTGGAGTTCCCATAAATATTGATCAAGTATATCTTTTTGAGAATTGGTTGGACTTTAGGAAAGATGTCTATCTTAATGAAAAAAATAAGGCGAAAAATAAAATTATAAATTATGAAAAATTACCAACAATAATAGGGTGTGAAATTAATAAAAAGGTTTTTGAGCAGGCGAATGTAAATATATCATTAGCTGGACTTGAAAATTATATTGAGCTTATTAATAATGATTTTTTAGCACTCCAAATAAGTTGCACTCCTGGAATAATCATATGTAATCCTCCATACGGCAAAAAATTAGGCGATGAAAATGAATTGATTTGTTTATATGAACAAATGGGAATCTTCCTAAAGAATAATTTTTCAGGTTGGGAATTTTGGCTGCTCAGTGGAAATCCAAAACTAACAAAATATTTGAAAATGAAATCTTCATTGAAAATTCCCGTTAGCAATGGGGGAATAGATTGTAGATGGATAAAGTATTTAATAAGGTGATTTATTTTTTGCCTAAAACGGCCTTTGTTGTCTTACCTAAACCCTCTAATGTTTGAGGAAGATAAGGTCCTTTGGCTAATTTTCCTCCAAGCTTCAAACTTACGCCTGCAAGAAATAAATCGATAAATATTATGAGTAATAAATTATATTCAATATTCCAGTTATTATATTTAGCTAGAAAAAGATAAAAAATAATATGGATGCAAATTAGTACTAATAATAATAATATGCTGCCAATCGCCAAAAATATTCCACCACTAATTAATCTTCTTTTTTCTCTATCTACTTCTTGAAGAGCTATTCTTACATGCAAATCCATTACTGAACTTGCGATCGCTGAAATTCTGGAGGCGGTATTCGCAAAGTTTTTATTTTTTGGTTTTTCCATATTATTTTCTGCCACTGTTTAGGAGAGTTCCTATAAGTAAACCAATACCAGCCGCAATAGCAATAGATAATAGTGGTTTTTTTCTTATTGGATTTTCTATTTTTGGTCTAAGTGTATTATTAAGTTCTTCTAATAATTCTTCTAATTGACTTTCGATAGGTTCAATTTTTTCTGATATTTCCCAATTTTTTTCTCTTATTGAATCAATGATTTCAAATAGTTGGCTTTTTATTCCAATTACTGAGGTTCCACTATGGCTAGCTATTACTTCAACTAAATCATCAATACTCCCTTTTGTGGCTTCAAGGGTTTGTTGTGTAATGTTAGGCCATTTTTCCTTTATTAAAGGTATTAAGTTGTCAATTTTTTCAAGTAACCATTTTTCCGAAATAACTTCTTTTTCAGGAAGATCAGAGTTATTTTCTTTTTCTTCAACTTCTTTGGGAGGATGGTAAGTCTCCATTATTTAAACTTATTTATTTTTAGATTAGACCCTATTTTCTTAATTTGGAACCCTTATCTAAAGAATTGTTCTATTTGTATAAGATATAAACATATCAAAGTTTATTTACAATTTATTTATCTACTCTGTTCTGTAATAAGGTTTTGTTAAGCTATTACTGAATTTATTAAATGAGTTTAAATTTCATCATGGATATTACATTTGCATCATTAATTTTTGCATCTCGCACAATCCCTACAGATTTTGGATTAGTAGCTGCAGCTATCGCTGGAGCTGGAAGTTTGCTATTCATTGCCTTAAGATTTGTTCCTGATGCAAGTAATTAAATAACAGGAACCATCTTTAATAAAATATATCTTTGTCTCGACTGTGTTTAAAAAAGAATCGATTTATTTATCAATTAGATAATGAATAAATGGGTTTTGCTTGAACATAAAGTTTATTCTGGTAACTCTTTCGATATTCATTATGATTTTCTTGTTGAAAATGGCATAGATTGTTTAACTTGGAAATTTTTCAAAATACCTTTATTAAATCAAGCTTCTATAGAAATTTCTAAGCAACCAAATCATAGACTTGTATGGTTATCCAGGATAGAACATAAACTTTCTGATAATAGAGGGTTTGCAAAAAGAATTGATCATGGAATATTTAAAAGCGTTTCTGATAAATTGGATTCTGAATATTATCGATTCATTTTGGATGGTCAACTTCTTTGTGGTTTGTTTGAAATTTCGGGTAATTCTTGTAGATTGAGCAAAAATTATTAATATTCATTTATAAATAAACGTAATATTTCTATTGAGAATTTTTGCAAATTAGTTATTCTTATTTAGCTATTGAGACTTGAGATTGGTACATATCAATCAGGTCGAGTTTGAAAATTTTAAATCTTTTGGGGGAAATATAAAAATTCCTCTTGAAGAAGGTTTTACGGTGGTTACGGGTCCTAACGGTTCTGGGAAAAGTAACATTTTGGATGGAATTTTATTCTGTTTAGGCCTTGCTAATAGTAGAGGGATGAGGGCTGAAAGATTGCCAGATCTAATAAATAACTCCAAAGTTAAAGAGGGTAAGTCATCAGAAACATCTGTGTCGGTAAAATTTAATATTCAAGACTGGTCCCCTAGAGAGGACCTTCCGCCTTTGGAACTAGAAGAAGAAGAAATTTCCCTTAATAAAGGTCAAAAAGAATGGATAGTTTCTAGAAAATTAAGGCTTATGCCAGGTGGCTCTTATGCTTCTACTTATACTTCTGATGGAAAACAATGTACATTGCAACAAATACAGAGAATATTAAGAGATATTAGTGTTGATCCTGAGGGCAGCAATGTTGTTATGCAGGGGGATGTAACAAGAATAGTATCAATGAATAGTAAGGAGAGGAGAAATCTTATTGATGAATTAGCAGGAGTCGCACTTTTTGATACAAGAATAGAACAAACTAATGCAAAATTAAATGACGTTTTTGAAAGACAAGAGAGATGTGAAATTTTAGAAAATGAATTGCAATCTAGTAAAAATAAGCTTGAAAAAGAATGTGAAAAAGCAAAGCGATATAAAGAGTTAAAAGCAAAACTATTACAAATAATGGAATTAGAGAAAGTTCTTATTTTTGAAAAACAAGTTAAGCATGTTGAATCTATAGAAAAAAAAGAGAGTGAAATTGAAAAAAATAAAATTTTATTTATTAAACAAAAAGAATCTATTAGTAAAGAAATATCAGTCTTAGAAGATGCTTTGAAAATACTTGTTGATGATCTTAAGGAGAAAGGAGAGGATACTTTGATAAAAGTGAATTCTGATATTGGAAGTATTAATTCTAGCTTGAGAGAACTTGATAGGATAGCAAGTCTGAATAAAGAAGAAGGTATTAAATTACAAAAGCAGAGAGATGAAATTGCAATTTCTAAGAGGAATATCGAGTCAGAAAAGATGAGACAAGAAAATTTCGATGATAATTTTTTAAATCAATTGAACTTGCAAATTGATGATCTTACTTTAAAACACAAACTATCCAGAAAAAAACTTTCTGATGCGGCTGGAGAATCTGGAGAATTCTCAAAACAAAGTATCAAATTAAATGCTGAGCTTGAAATAATAAAAAATCAAATTAATCCTTTGGAAATAAAAAAAAGAAAAATTGAAGAAGAAACTATTCAAAATAATATTCAAAAAGATGAAATATTATCACAGATTGACTCCTTAGAGTTGGAAAAGCAGAAACTTTTTGAGGGAAATCAAAGAAAAAAAGAGACATCCGATACAAAGAATAAAAACTTGGCAAGTAATAGCTCAGAAATTAATTCTTTAAAAAATGAAATTGATTTATTAAATAAAACTAAATCAAGGTTAAATAACGAGCAATTAAGGCTTGAAAAGGATTTATCTAGATTCGAAAGCAGGAAGGAGGCTTTAAACGAATCTAGAGGTTCATATGCTCTAAGAATTCTATTAGAAGCAGGGTTAGAGGGTATACATGGTTATGTAGCTCAACTTGGAGAGGTCAGCGAGAAAAATAGATATGCATTAGAAATTGCAGCTGGAAATAGATTAGGACAAATTGTTGTTGATAATGATCATATTGCTGCTAAAGCTATTGAAATTCTTAAAAAGAAGAAAGCGGGAAGATTAACTTTTTTACCTTTAAATAGAATTAAAAGTCAAAAAAAGAATTATGCAATTTCAAGATTTGAAAATAACACGGAAAATGGATTTATTGATAAGGCTATTAATCTAATTACTTTTGATGCAGTGTATTCAGATGTTTTTCGATATGTTTTTGGAGATACTTTGGTTTTTTCAGACTTATCCTCAGCTAGGTTATCTACACAAAAAAATAGGTTGGTTACCTTAAGTGGTGAATTATTAGAAGCAAGTGGTGCCATTACAGGAGGCAGTAAGTTAAACAAAGATTTGGCTTATAGGTTTGGAATTAACAATGATATTGATGATTCTAGTCCCATAAAAGAAAGATTATTAGTTATCGAAGAAGCTTTAAAAGAGTCAAATAATAATTTGATAATTAAAAATAATAAACTTAGTAAATTAAATTCTAACCACAGTCAAATAATTGAGGATTGTGCCTCTTTTAATAAAGAAATTGAGGTCAATCAAGATTCTCTAAATGCTGTCTCGCAAAGAATTGAGGATTGTAAATCGAGATTAAATAAACTTGATACTGCTAATAATTTATTAGTTAACGAGTTAGATAATTTAAAAAATGAATTGAAGCCTTATCATGATAAGTTTGATCAATTACAAATAATTCAAAAGGCAAATTATGAAAAAAATCAAAAATCATCATTAATAGCTTTTAATAAAGATTTTGATAATCTTGATAAAAAACTTGAATCACTTATTAAGGAGAGAGATACATTAATAGAAAAAAAGAATCAATTTGCTTTAAATAAGGAGCGCATCAATAATTCATTAAAAATTACTCTGCTACAAGAAAAAAACTTGCAGGAATCTATTAAACAACTCGCAATTGCTCATAGTGAATGGATAGGAAAAAGAGATGAATTTAAAAAAGAGCTTTTAGATCTCAATAATCAAAAAAATTCTCTAGAGAAGGATTTAGGTTTATTGAGAAGGAAAAGAGATGAACTGAACTCTTCAATTTCAAATAAAAGGCAAGAATATAATAACTATCTGTTGAAGCTTGAATATCTTGAAAGGGATATGCATTCTCTTAAAGAAGAGATGAGGAGCGAGAGAATAAAATTAGAAAATTATAAAAAAGATCTACCTTATCCTTCCCCGGAGTTTGGAGAATATGAAGGGAAGAGTCTTGAATCTTTACAATCAGAAATTTCGATCATAAATACAAAACTACAAAGCTTAGAACCTGTTAATATGTTGGCTCTTGATGAACTAGAAGAATTAATTGAGAGATTAAATGGTTTGCGAGAAAAATTAGAAATTCTATCTAATGAAAGATCTGAATTATTGCTAAGAATAGAAACTGTATCAACGATGCGTCAGGAGGCTTTTATGCAAGCATTTACAGAAGTTGATAAACATTTTAGAGAAATTTTTGCAAATTTATCTGATGGAGATGGATTTCTGCAACTTGAAAATCCTAATTCTCCTTTAGAAGGAGGATTAACTTTAGTGGCTCATCCTAAGGGAAAAAATGTCAGAAGATTAGCCTCTATGTCAGGTGGTGAAAAATCGTTAACTGCTTTAAGTTTTTTATTTGCTTTGCAAAAGTATAAACCTTCACCTTTTTATGCATTAGATGAGGTTGATAGTTTTTTAGATGGTATTAATGTTGAAAGATTGTCAAAACTAATATCGAATCAGTCATCAAATGCTCAATTTATAGTCGTAAGTCATAGAAGGCCTATGATTAGTGCATCTGAACGAACAATTGGGGTTGCGCAAGCAAGAGGTGCTAATACTCAAGTTCTTGGGTTACCAAATGCTGCATAAACACACTTTTTTAAATTTTTACGTCAGAATGATAAAAAGAAATTTATGAGCTTGTCTAACACATCTGCTAATAATAATCTCCCTAATTCGGTTCCAAGTGAACGTTTATGGTTAAGGTCAGAATTAATGGGAACACAAGTGATAACTACTGATACTGGGAGGCGGCTAGGCGTAGTTGGCGAAGTTGTTGTTGATATCGATAGGAGAGAGGTAGTCGCTTTGGGATTAAGAGATAATCCACTGACAAGATTTTTACCAGGTTTGCCAAAATGGATGCCTTTAGAAAGTATAAAGCAAGTTGGAGATGTCATATTAGTTGACTCCCTAGATTCTTTGAGTGAGAGTTTTTCTCCAGAAAGATATGGAAAGGTAATTAATTGTCAAGTGATTACAGAATCTGGACAACTTTTAGGAAGAGTTCTTGGCTTTTCTTTTGATATTGAGACTGGGGATTTGATATCTCTTGTTATGGGTGCTGTTGGTGTTCCACTTTTAGGTGAGGGAGTTTTAAGTACTTGGGAAATACCTGTTGAGGAAATTGTAAGTAGTGGTACCGATAGGATTATTGTTTATGAAGGCGCTGAAGAGAAATTGAAGCAACTAAGTAGTGGACTACTCGAGAAACTTGGAGTCGGGGGTTCTTCAT
Source organism: Prochlorococcus sp. AG-347-L19 (assembly GCA_003278895.1). GTDB lineage: Bacteria > Cyanobacteriota > Cyanobacteriia > PCC-6307 > Cyanobiaceae > Prochlorococcus_A. Next base: position 1,987 of record QCCO01000023.1, on the reverse strand, counting down.
GGGATGAAAGGGAAGCAAATGGATACTCAGCAAATCTTGTACCTGTTGAGAATCAGTTACTTTCAGGTTCTGAATCAGAACAGCAAAATAGTTTGGTCGAGGAATATGAAGAAGTTGTTGAACAAGATGATTATGAAGATGATTATGAAGATGACTTTGAATATGTTGAAATAAGGGGTTCTGCAGAGGAAATAAATAATAGAAAAAAGCTATATATGGATAATGATTATTCTAATCAGATCGAGGATCAAAATAGCGTTAATCAAGTAGATGAAAAAAACAATATTTATTTTAAGCAAAAGAAACAATCAACTACTAATTTAACTTCGAAAAGACCAATTCAAAATGCAGCTGAAACTTTAGATATTGAACCACTAGATGAACAAAATTTAGTTCAAGATAATAAAAAATCAGAAAAGTTTGAAATTGATGATCCCTGGTAATTTTTAAAGTTTTTTTATTGAATTAACAATTATAGAAGCAAGTTTTTTTGCGGCACCTTTTTCGCCTCTTTCTTTGTTTAGATTATCTCTAATACTTTGTAATTGATCTCTATTTTTAATAAGAAATAATACTTCTCTTGCAATTGTTATGGGCGAAATATTACCTATCCTTTCAGGGACAATCATTCTTTTAGCTTTAATATTTGGCCAAGCAAAAAATTTCTTTTTTTTAAAATAGAAATTTTTAATTATAAAAGTTAGGAATCTATTTACAATTGAAATTTTTCCAATTACTCCAAAAATACCATCCCAGGCATTCATCATATTTAAATGTTGAGTTGGCAGAATAACTAACATTGGAAGACTTATTGCGGCTAATTCTGCAGTATTTGCTCCTACAGTTGTAATTGCAAGATCACATTCTTTTAATATTTCATAGCAAGGATGTTTCTCGATAAGATATATCTTTGTATTTTTTGATGTTTCAATTACATAATCAAAACGAGAGTCTTTGAAGTTTTTAATTGTTTTGATTTTTGATGAGTAATATTTAGCAATTGGATTTTTGTTGCTTTGAAAAAATAAATATTCACTTTTATCAGTAGTTGGGGCAATGGGAATTATAAAATTTATATTTTCATTTTCTTCAGCAATATGATCTGCAACTTCTAAGAAGAAAGGAATTCCAACAGAAAGCTTTGCTTTCTTAGAACCAGGTAATAGTGCAATGTAGTTTTTTCCTTTACTTCTGAATGATATTTCGCTACTAAGTTTGATATCTGCCATCAAATCACCAATGACTTTACATTTATATTGATATCTTTTAGGGATTAACTTTTTTACTTTTACATTCATAGCAGCAATTTCGTTGGTCCATTTAGGCCATCGCGAAACCCATTCAGCATATGTGATATTTAAATAACCTAATCTTTTAGCTAATAAAATGCTCCAAAATTGATCCCCACCAAGGAAAATAACCACCCCTTTTTTTGGCCAACCAGCAAAAGAATGTGGCTTTATTAATAATTTCCAAAAACTTTTAGATTTTGTAATTAATTCGAATTTATTCCATGAATTTGCAACTAAAAATTCTTTACCAGTGGCATTTGGGCAAGGAACAAGGACTAACCTAAGAGTGAAATTGTGTTTATCGTCATTACATAATGATTTATTTATTTTGTTAAGTTCATCCACTACAGGATTTACCCATGTAGTTAATTCACCAGGACCATTAGAAATTATAACTACTGCAACTGATTTTTTTTTCATTGCAGTTAAACAAGAATACATTAAATGCGGACGGCGAGACTTGAACTCGCAAGGCCAAAGCCACACGCTCCTTAGACGTGCGCGTCTACCAATTCCGCCACGTCCGCAAGGGTTTTTCAGCAAACTGCGGCTGTCAAAACCTTAAAAATATCATACATTATTGGATGTAATAAGCATCTAGTTAGAAACGAGTATTCTTGAATATGATCAATAATTTTTCTATTGCATAAAACAAATATTTATACATATATAACGCCTTAGGCTGTATTGTAAAA
>QCCO01000022.1 GCA_003278895.1 Prochlorococcus sp. AG-347-L19 | reverse complement strand
CAAAATCTTCTTGAATTTCATCTAAGGTTTCATATAAATATTGAGATTTTTCAGCAATTCCATTTAATAAAACCATCGCTGCATATAGTGCATCTCTTTCAGGCATAAAGTCACCAAAACCAACTCCCCCAGATTCCTCTCCTCCAATAAATATTTTTTCTTTGATCATTTTTTCAGCAATATATTTAAAGCCAACTGGAAGTTCAAAAACATCTCTATTTTGACTCTCTGATATATTTTTAATAATATCTGAACCACTAACAGTCTTTAAAACTGGATAAGAATTATTTTTAATTTCGCCCAAATAGCTAATAAAGTATGGGAGTAAATCTTGAGTACTAGAGTATCTTCCTTTTTCATCAATAGCCGCAATTCTATCACCATCGCCATCAAATATAATTCCTAAAGTTTTCACTTCATTTGTTGAATTTTTCATTAGTATTTGTTTTAGATCATCTGCATAATTTAAAAGAGGTTCAGGAGGTTTACCTCCAAAAAAAGGATCTGCATCTTTCCTGATTTCTGAAATAACTTTTAAATCATTAGAATCAAAAATCTCAGCCATACAATTTGCAGCTGAACCATGCATAGAATCTACAAAAATTCTCAATTTCATTTTTTTTAATCTCTTAGAAATATAGTTAATATCAAAAAGGGATTTAATTCTATCTAAATGAAATTTCTTAATATCTACCAATTGATTAACACCATCTATTTTTTCAATTGAATTTCCAAGCATTAATCTTTTTTCAACTTCACTTGTAAAAGATTCGTCAACAGAACATCCATTAAAGCTCTTTATTTTCAGACCTAGCCAATTATATGGATTATGACTTGCTGTAATCACTAATGCTCCAAGACAACCGACTTCTTTGGCATAGAAACTACAGGAGGGTGTTGTAACAAAGCTATCAGATAAGATCGGTTCGAAACCACATCCTCTTACAAAAGGCACTATTTGCTTGGCGAATTCACAAGCCATAAATCTACGATCATATCCAATAATAATTTTCTTTGAATTAACTTCTTTATAGTATTGATAATGCAACTCCTGACATGCAGCGACAACAACTCTTGAAAGATTGGACAGGTTAAAGTCAAAACCAATAATTCCTCTCCAACCATCGGTTCCAAAATTTATCTTGTCTAATTTATCAGCAGTCAAATTTAAAATTTCCTTGATTTCTTTTAATTATCTATACTAATTTATATGAGTAAATTTTAAAACCGCCCTTAAAAAATAATTTGAATTCTCTTTATTTAAAAAGTTTTACAAGATGCAAAAGAAAAGCATGGCTTGATTTTAAGGGTAAAAAATCTGATGAAGTTTGGTCTCCCCATAAAGCTATAGATAAAATTAATCAGTTTCAAATTTTCTCTGAATTTTGTAATGGTGAAATATATACAGGATTAAAAGCCTGTGAAAATGGTTATCAAGGGGTAATTGGATTAAGAATCAAAGGGAATCTTTTCCAAAATATAAACACAGAAATATGTCCTCAATTACTTGTAAAGACTAAAGGTAAAAGTAAATGGGGACAATATAAATATTTACCTGCTGTTTATAAGTTAGGCCACAAAACAACAAAAGAACATTTATTCGACTTAGCTTTTTGTTCTATGCTGTTGGAATCTTTTCAAGAATCTAAAACTGATAAAGGATTAGTAATTTCAACTTTTGATAAAAAAGTTAAAGTTGAAGAAATTTATTTTAATAAAAAATTAAGAAAAAAAGTTTTTAATGTTTTATTAAATTTGAATGAATGCTTAGAGGGATCCATACCAGAAATAACTCAAGATAGAAAAAAATGTACTATTTGTTCCTGGCAAAAATTTTGTGACAAAGAAGCAAAAGAAAATGGATATCTAACAGATATAGATGGAATAGGGTCCAAAACGGCCTCATTACTCAAAGCAAAAGGAATAAATAATACCCAAACATTAGCTTCGTATGACGAAAAACAACTTGGAGAGAAATTATCTCAATTCAACGATCAAAAGAATGAAAAAGCGTCCATATTTGTAAAGCAAGCACAAGCATATATCTCTGGAGAACCATATTTCATTTCTAATAAAAATAATACTAACTATCTACTAGAAAAAACATGCTCGGGATTTTATATATTTGATATTGAGTCAAATCCAGATGAAAAGCATGATTTTTTATATGGATTTTTAAAAGTAAATAATTTATCTATAAAAAAAGAAGATCTTATTTATGAACCAATCTTAAATCTTAAAAACAATAATGGAGAATCTTACAGGCAAATTGTTGAAATACTTTTTTCACAGAAGGAATGGCCAGTTTTACATTACGGAGAAACTGAAAAGATAGCAATAATTAATATTGCTAAAAACCTAAATTTTAGTTTTGAAGAAATTGATTCACTTGCCTCAAGATTTATAGACTTACATACCCTAATAAGAAAGTCTTGGATATTACCACTAAAAAACTATGGCTTAAAAACTGTTTCTAATTGGCTTGGATTTGAATGGATGCAGAAAAATGTAAGTGGCTCGAAAGCCCTTTATTGGTGGATTCAATATCAAATTACAGAAAACGAAATATTTTTAAAAAAAATTGTCCAATATAACAAAGATGATTGTTTGGCTACTTTAAAAATTGCAGAATATTTAATCAAAAATCAATTAAAGAAAAATTGATCCTATAGATTTATTTATAATAATTTTTCCAAAAATTTCTGAAAAAAAATAACTTTCTTCTTCTAAATATTTTCTATTTATCATTGCTAAACCTTTTATTTGAGAATCTGATTTAAAAAAACTAGTGATTTTGCCTACAGAAATATCCTTGGCAGAATTTATATATAAATTTTTATCTTCAACATCTAAATTCAAATTAGATTCAAATGATTGCCAAATTCTTATTTCCTGTTTTAAAGAAGAAACATTTTTTATTTTTGACATTGTTTCTTGTCCTAAATAACAACCTTTATTAAAATCTACAAGATCTTTTAATCCAAGCTCAAGAGGATTATTTTTTCCGTTTATTTCCATTTCTAATGAGGGTATTGCCTGATTAATCTTCCAAAGTTTTAAATCATTGGGGTTTAGTAAATTTAGTGTATTTTTATATATTTCAAATTCTTTATCTTCTGTCTTGAAGAAAAAAGGTTGGTAAGTTCTCCATGAACTAGATTCATCAATTTCCTGAATTCTATTTATCAAGAAAGGTTCACCTAGAACTACTTCGTCCGCTGGAAAAATAATTTGATTAAAGTAATCAATTATTTCATTAGTGTTACCCGCCAAGATAATTACTTCTAAGTTTCTTTCTAAAAAAATAATTTCAATTAACGACCTTAGAACTCCATTTGGAGTTAACCAGCAAGTTTTGATAACTTTATTTTCTGAATCAAGAATATTACCAGTTGTTATTCCATTCAAAAATTTTCTAGAATCTTTTCCAGTAATAGAAAAACACTCAAATTTTTCAAGCCAAAACTTTTTTTTTATATCTTTCATTTTGAAATAATTATAAAAAATCTTTTATTGTAAAAAGACTCTTTAATTTAACATTTTCATCTTCAAGGGCTTCTAATCCCCCTTCTTGCCTATCAACTATAGACAAAACTTCCTCAACAATATAATTATTTTCGCGTAACTTTTTTATAGCTTTAATCACTGAACCAGCAGTTGTAACTACATCCTCTAAAACAGTTACCAAAGTTCCTTCTTCTAATGTAGGGCCCTCTATTCCAGCTTTGGTTCCGTATTTTTTGATTTCTTTACGAATTATTAGTCCATTAAGGTCTAGGCCATGCAAAGCTGCTTTGACAATTAATCCACTTACTATAGGGTCTGCACCCAATGTCAATCCTGCTACAGCTTTTGACCTTGAGTCCTTTAACTCTAAAAATAAATCACTTATTAAGTTTAAGCCTTCGCCATTTAATGAAACTGGTTTACAGTTCAAGTAATGATTACTTTTTTTACCTGAAGATAAGGTAAAGTTTCCTTTCTTGTAAGAATTTTCAATTAGCTGTTTCAACAATTTTGCTTTATTTTGATCATATTTTTCAGAAAAATTTCCCATTTGTAAAAGTTAAATTTATATTTAAAGATTAGAAGAAAAAAAAGAAATCTCACAAAAACTTCCTAATGAGGTGTTTTTTGAAATATTATTTTTATATTGTATATTGAAATTCAATGTAATTAAAATTACATAAGCTCCCTTGGGGGTGTAGCAATCTGGTGAATGCACCAAACTCATAATTTGGCTAAGGCGAGTTCGATCCTCGCCACCCCCATTATTCATTTGTCACTGAATGAAAATAACTCTTTTTTTATTTCTTTTATTTTTACCAGCTTTTTTCGCGGCGAGTGAACTCTCTTTTTTATTAATAAGGCCAAGTAAAGTTTTAAGGTTAATAGAAGAAAAAAAGAAAGGAGCATTTTCAATTTTAAAAATTCAAAAACGATTTAGATCTTCCTTAATTGCTTCTCAATTTGGAGTAACAATTTCATTAATTGCAATTGGATGGCTCAGCAATAACCTGGCTAATGATTATTGGAAAAGCAATATTTTATCAAATAGATTTTATGATCTTCTATTATTTTTATTTGTTGTTTTAGTTGTTACTCTTGTTTCTGGACTAATTCCAAAAGCTTTAGTAATTAACAATCCAGAATCTGCTGCACTGAGGTTAACTACGATATTCGATGCCGTAAGAAAAGGTATGAATCCTATAGTTAAGACAATAGAATTCTTTGCCAGCGCCTGTTTAGGCTTGTTCAATTTAAATAACAAATGGGACTCTTTAAATTCGGATTTATCTGCTGGAGAATTAGAAACTCTTATAGAAACAGATAACGTAACAGGTTTGAAACCAGATGAGAAAAATATTCTTGAAGGAGTTTTTGCTTTAAAAGATACACAGGTTAAAGAAGTGATGATTCCAAGATCTGAAATGGTAACTTTGCCGAAAAATATAACCTTTTCAGAACTTATGAAACAAGTAGATAAAACTCGACATGCTCGCTTCTTTGTGATTGGTGAGTCTTTAGATGATGTATTAGGTGTATTAGATTTGCGTTATCTAGCTAAGCCAATATCAAAAGGTGAAATGGAAGCAGATACATTATTAGAGCCATACCTTTTACCAGTAACAAAAATAATAGAAACATGTTCACTAGCAGAAATATTTCCAATGGTAAGAGACTACAATCCGTTCTTACTAGTAGTTGATGAACATGGTGGAACAGAGGGACTTATCACTGCAGCTGATCTAAATGGCGAAATAGTTGGAGAGGAAATGCTCAATAATAGAATTTTTTCAGACATGCGAATGTTAGATAATTTCTCTAAAAAATGGTCAATAGCTGGAAAATCAGAAATTATTGAAATCAATAAAAAGATAGGATGTTCTATTCCAGAAGGTACTGATTATCATACCCTTGCTGGATTTATGTTAGAAAAATTTCAAATGGTTCCAAAAATTGGCGACGTTTTAGATTTCAATAATATTAAATTTGAAGTTATTTCTATGTCAGGTCCAAAAATTGATCGTGTTAAAATAATCCTTCCTAGAAGCTAAATGTGACTCCTCATAGAGGATAATGATAATAAATAGATGGATTTGAAATTATGCAACCAACCTCATCACCCGTAAAGGTTGGAGTCATAGGTATAGGAAATATGGGCTGGCATCATGCTCGAGTACTAAGTTTACTCAAAGATGCGAATCTCGTTGGAGTCGCAGATCCTAATGAAGAAAGAGGCAAATTAGCTATTGAGCAATTTCAATGTGAATGGTTCAGGGATTATAAGGACCTAATACCAAAAGTTGATGCTATCTGTATCGCTGTCCCTACACTACTTCATCAAAGAGTAGGACTAGATTGTCTAAAGGGAGGGACTAACGTTCTCATTGAAAAACCAATTGCAGCAAACGAGTTGGAAGCAAAATCTCTAATAGAGGCTGCTAATGCAAATAACTGTCTATTACAAGTTGGGCATATTGAAAGATTTAATCCTGCTTTTAGAGAATTAAATAAAATAGTAAATAATGAAGAAATTGTTGTTTTAGAAGCAAGGAGGCACAGTCCTCATGCAGATAGAGCAAATGATGTGTCTGTAGTAATGGATTTAATGATTCATGACATTGATCTTATTTTAGAGCTTGTAAACTCAAAAATACAAAAATTAGCAGCTGTTGGAGGAAGAAATAGCGAAGGATTAATAGATTATGTCAATGCTACTTTAGTTTTTAAAAATAATGTTATTGCAAGCTTAACTGCCAGCAAAATGAGTCACAAAAAAATCAGAAATTTAAGTGCTCACTGCCAAAATGGCCTAGTAGAAACTGATTTCTTAAATCACACTTTACAAATCCATCGAAAGTCTCATGAATCATACACAGCAGAGCATGGAGAATTAGTCTATAGAAATGATGGATATGTCGAAGAAGTTAGCACAACTTCCATTGAACCTCTTTATGCAGAACTGGAGCATTTTCTTAAATGCGTTCAGGGCAAAGAAATACCCGAGGTAGATGGTGAGCAAGCCTCTAGAGCGTTAAAAATTGCTGATTTTATAGAGAGTGCTGTAGATAACTCTGGAGATGCGATTTTACTAGAAAATCCCTTCTAATAAAAACAATCTAAACTAAAAGAATTTTATTTAAATCCAACTGCAGCTTGCCAAACAAATACCAATAAAAAGAAAAATAAAGGTATAAGTGGAAGAACATCAACAGTTGGAGCAAAGGCCTTGTAAGCCTCGGGCAATTCAGCGAATGTATTAAATAGAATGAGCACCTTTTTTGATAATTTAATTAATTATGATAAGACGTTACCACGTATAGTGAGCAATAGAGGATGTTTTCCAAGGAGCGAAATCATTTGTAAAACAATTATCTCTAATTGCAGTAGAAATTGCCTTGGTAAATCTTATTAAGTGAGCAATATTATGCAAACTTATGAGGGTGAGACCCAATATTTCGTCATTTCTAATTAGATGATGCAAATATGCTCGAGAATAGGATTTACATGTCTCGCATGTACAAGTTTTATCAATTGGAGAAAAGTCATTTTTAAATCGAGCATTTCGCAAATTCAATCTTTCATCATTAAAAAATGCAGTACCATGTCTTCCTAGTCTTGTAGGCAAAACACAGTCAAATATATCGAATCCATTTGCAACAGCTAAAGAAATTTCTCTTAAAGAGCCAATTCCCATTAAATATCTTGGTTTATTTAATGGTAAGAATTTCGGGACGTAATTGATTACACTATGTATTTCTTCTACTGCCTCGCCAACACTTACACCTCCCACTGCTATTCCAGGCAGATCAAAAGAACTTGTATATTTTGCGCTATATTCTCTCAATCTCGGATACTTCCCACCTTGAACTATACCGAATAATGCTTGATCTGATTTCTTATGAGTCTCGACACATTTTTGCAACCATGAATGAGTTCTTTGTAAAGAGTCCTCAATATCGTTTTCATTAGCTGTATGCGGAGGACAATGATCAAAAGCCATCGCAACATCGGATCCAAGATCCATTTGAATCTGTATTACTTTTTCAGGTGATAAAAATACTTGACTACCATCTCTTGGATTTTTAAATTCCACTCCTTTATCAGAAATATTGTTTAATTTAGCCAAACTAAAAACTTGATATCCTCCTGAATCAGTGAGAATAGGCTTAGGCCAATTCATGAACTTATGTATTCCGCCAAATTCTTTAATTAATTTTTCTCCAGGTTGTAAATGAAGATGAAAGGTATTTGAGAGAATCATTTCTGATCCTGTAGAGTTTAACTGCTTAGATGAAATTCCTTTAACCGTTGCCAAAGTACCGACAGGCATAAATTTTGGTGTATTTACATCACCATTTGGTGTATGAAATATACCAGTTCTTGCACCTGTATTACTGCAATTAGATGTAATTTCAAATTCAAACACGATAATTTATAAAATTTTTTGATCCTTTTTCATTAATCTAACCTATTATTTAAAATTGAATCTATTTTTATCTCATCAAAAAATATTTAATAAAAAATTTGGCAGGCTCTTGGATTTTCTATACGACATTTCCAAAAATACCTCTAATTAATCCCGAATTTAAAAATATTGCGCAATTTGCGCCGCCTTTAGGATTTTTTATTGGAACAATACAGAGTTATATTTTTCTTTTTTTAAGAACAAACTCTTGGTCAATTTATGCATCTGCATTAATTTGTTTGGCTTCGGGATATTTAATTACTGGTGGTCTACACCTCGATGGTTTAATGGATACTTTCGATGGTATTTTTGCAGGCAAAAAGAGGCGTTTAAAAGCCATGAAAGACAGTAAAGTTGGTTCCTTTGGAGTTCAAGCTTTAGTTTTTATCACTCTAATTCAAATTGCTTGCATACTGAAAATTCAAAACCTAATAATTTTTGTTTTACCTATATGCTTATTTTGGGGAAGATTTTCAAATCTATTTTTTATAGAAAAGTTCAAATATATGAGTTATAAGAAAAAATCTATTAGTCACAAAAAGCATTGGAATGGATTCAAAAAAGAATCTTTGATCTCCATTATTTTTCTTTTAATTTTCATTGCATACCAATTTGTTTCAATTACATCTCAAGCAATATTAATTAAATTTTTAATTCTTATTTTGATTGGTATTTTTCTAAGCTACTCTATTCCAAACATACTTGGTAATAAAATTGGAGGCTTCAATGGAGATGCATGCGGTGCAAGTGTTGTACTTGTTGAAACTGCAATGTTGTTTATACATGCAATTCTTTTATAGGTAGTTCTAAATAAAAAATATTTTTCATCTTAAGATTTTCTGATTTCTCAGTATTATCAATCGAGTTATTTTCCAGCAATCTCAAATCTCCTCCAATTTGCTTTGCTAATTTCCTCGCCAAAAAAAGTCCCACGCCAGTGCCGTCCTTCTTTTTAGCGGCAGACCCTCTAAAACCTTTTTCAAAAATTTTCTCGTTTTCATTTTTGGTTATTTTTTTGCCATCATCAAATATGCAAAGTCCATTACTCGTAATTGCGAGTCCAATTTCAGCATCTTTTTGGGCATATTTAAAAGCATTTTCTAATAAATTTGCCGCAATTTCAGCAATTACAGCATATTTTGCCTTTAATGGCGAAATAGTCCAATCTGGCCAAAGAGAAGGTTCAGTCCAATCTCTATTCTCTAAGTCCGCATTAGCTTTACCCCTTTCTAATATTGGCCTCAATAAACTCTGTACAGTTATTACCTCTTTATTATCTAAATTTGGTGGTAATAATAATCTTTCATCTCCAATTTCCAGAGGAAGTTGAACAGGTGAATTTAATTGCGCAAAAGAATCCATATATTGATTAATTTGTTTTTGCTCTATTATCATGCGTTCGACTATTTCAATAGAATCATAATCTGAACCAAGTCTTTTTATTAGTAATTTTGCATATGTCCTAATAGCCGCCAATGGATTCCTTAATTGATGAATTATGACATTGACCTGATTTTTTAAATAATTGATTTCTTCATTTTTATTTTGACGTTCTAATTCGATAGAGACGCATTTAGCTAAAGATATTGAAAGCGCTTTCAATCTAGAATCAAGAGATACTGGCCAATTCCCCCCTTTCAAATCAGTTTCTACCCTAAGGACACCAAGTAGAATATCGTTTTCTTGAAGCGGGTACCACCTTCTATTAGGCGATGAAACTTTTAGTGAAGGATCATCATCTATTGAGGTAAGAAGTCTATCAATTTGTGGCCATTGACCAATCATTTCAAAAGATGCTTTGGATCCCTGCTTAGCTGAAGCGAGATACATAACTAAATTAGTCACGCCCATTGAGCAACCAAAACTCTCTAACTGTTTTGTGATTAATTCTTCAAATTTTTTTGAAAGATTCATAATTAATGAAATTTTGAGAAATTTATAAAAAAAAAACTTGAAAAAGGGCTTGTAAAATATGAAAAAAGTATTAAGATATATAAAGAGGTCTGACTTTAGCCAGCCTTAAATATGAATATTTAATCATATTTTAAGCTACATCAGGGGTTGATGGGTCCTCTATGTAATTTGAAGTGAATTTAAAATCACATATATAGATTAGTAAAAATAAATAAGACTAATCTCATTAATAATTTCGGGAGTACCAATCAATGTCAAAAAAAAGAAAAAGAATCAGCAGAAGAAGATTGGCTGGCCAAAGAGTAATGGCACATGTACCTATTTATCATATCGAAACTGGTAAACATAAACCAGTTACAGCAGCGAGAAGATTCATAGCTGAAAATGGTCTTTCTGCGCCTTCAGTTTTCAATGTCAGAAGAAATGAACATACCACCGATAGGTTTTTTTGGGGTGAAAAAGGTTTATTTAGCGCCCAATATGCTGAAGAGAATCATTTTCTATTTCCATCACTAAAAGTTGTAGTTGAAGGAATTGGTGAAGAAAAAATATTTGAGGGTCTAGAACTTACTGCAGATGATTGGGAAGAAATTGAAGAATACGAATATGCTTTTGTTTAAAAAATATTACTAATATTTAAACTAATAAAATTAATTAAATTTGAATCAATTTGATGGAAGCCATCGAATTCTAATAATTCACAAAATTTAGAGGATTTACTTTTTACCTTTTCAAAAATAGTCCTAGAAGCATCTATAGGCACGACGTTATCAAATAAACCATGACTAATAATCAATGGTGAGAATTTTTCTCCTGGGTTCCAGTTGGGATGAGGATAACCACTACAAGCAACAATTAATCCAAAATTCAACTTAAATCCCGCATCAATTGCCATTGCCGCCCCCTGAGAGAACCCTAACAAAATTGTTTTTCTTAGTGGAATCTCATCAGTATCAAATTTTTTTAATGTAACTAAAAGCTTATTTACTTCAACCTCAGCTCCATTCCAATCATGTGGGTATAATCCATACCACTGTCTTCCCTGACCGCTTGGATGTAATCCAGGAGCCCTCAAAGAAATTACCTCAAAATCAAGATTTATTTTTTCATTCATCTCCTTTCCAAATGTTAAAAGGTCATCTAAATCAGCTCCCCAACCATGCATCAAAATAATTCTATGAGTTGCAGTTTGAGAGCTAATCGAGACAAATTCATGATTGATAGCATATTTCATGTTTATATTCTTATGTAAGTAAATTTTTCCATAATGTCTCCATTAGCTTTAGTAAGTGTCTCTGATAAAAAAAATATAATCCCATTTTGTAAGGAATTGGTAGAGCAATTTAATTATAAAATTCTATCAAGTGGAGGAACTGCCAAACATCTTATAGAGGCTAAAATTCCAGTTATTAAAGTTGCTGATTTTACTAATTCTCCTGAAATTCTTGGAGGAAGAGTTAAAACTTTACATCCAAAAATACACGGGGGGATTTTAGCTAAAAGAACTGATGAGGAACATAAAAAAGATATAGAAACTAACAATCTTGAGTTAATTGACTTAGTAGTTGTAAATTTATATCCTTTTAAAAAAACTGTAGATCAGGGAGCTAAATGGGAAGATGCTATTGAAAATATCGATATCGGAGGGCCATCAATGATTCGTTCTGCAGCTAAAAATCATAAAGATGTTTCCGTGTTAGTAGATCCTAGTCAGTATCAAATTTTTCTTGAAGAAAGTAAAAAAGGTGAATTAAGGGAATCATATAAAGCAAAATTAGCCCTTGAAGCTTTTCAACATACAGCAGACTATGACGCTGCAATATCTAATTGGATAAGAAAAGAAAGAGATTTACAATCCTCCAAATATATTGAATCTTATCCACTAATCAAAAGCTTAAGATATGGAGAGAATCCACATCAAAAAGCTTTCTGGTATGGCTTAAGTAACATTGGATGGAACTCAGCAGAACAATTACAAGGAAAAGAATTGAGTTATAACAATCTATTAGATCTAGAGTCAGCACTTTCAACAGTTTTAGAATTTGGTTACACAGAAAAAGATGAACTTACATCCGAAATGTTTGCCTCTGTTATCTTAAAACACAATAATCCTTGTGGTGCCTCTAGAAGTAATTCAGCTTCTAAAGCATTTTTGAATGCTTTGGAATGCGACTCTGTTAGTGCATTTGGAGGAATTGTTGCTTTTAATTCAAATGTTGATAGTGAGACCGCAATTCACCTCAAAGATATTTTCTTAGAGTGTGTAGTCGCTCCATCTTTTGATGAGGAAGCTTTAGAAATATTAAAAGTTAAAAAGAATTTAAGAATTTTAAAGTTTACTAAAGATAAACTGCCACAAAAAAATCAAACTTCTACTAGATCAATAATGGGAGGATTACTCGTCCAAGATACTGATCATAGTGAAGAAAAAACTGAAAATTGGATTTCAGTAACTAATAAAAATCCCAGTAATCAAATGAACTTAGATCTTAATTTTGCATGGAAAATATGTAAACACGTGAAATCTAATGCCATTGTTATTGCAAAAGATCAAAAAACTATTGGTATTGGAGCTGGACAAATGAATAGAGTCGGAGCAGCAAAAATTGCATTAAAAGCAGCTGGAAAATTATGTTCAGATGCTGTCTTAGCCAGCGATGGTTTTTTCCCATTTGCAGATACCGTAGAGCTTGCAAATGAATACGGTATAAAGGCTATTATCCAACCTGGAGGAAGTCTAAGAGACCAAGAGAGTATTGAAATGTGTAATTCTAAAGGTATATCGATGGTATTTACGCAAAAGAGGCATTTTTTGCATTAAATTATGTTGACTTTGGATAATATGTAATCTTATTGGTTTTTCTGAATAAAGAGAGCCTGCCTGGACCTGCGCATAGAAAGTAGAGAGAAATAGCCCCATATATAAAAGACAATTCGAAAGCATAATTGTGACCTTCAACCACTGCCAGAGGAAAACCTTCCAGTCCAGTATCAAGGAGATGAAAATAAACAGCAAATGCCATCGTGGAGAATAGACCAAGAGAAGAAAGTCTCGCAAAAATTCCTACAGCCAATCCTAATGGGCATACTAATTGAGTAATTGCTGCTCCAAAAGTCCAAATAACAGGGTCACCTGGCAAAAATGGGAAGTACTTGCCAACTACAAACTCAGCAAAACCCTGTGGATCCTGAAGTTTCTCTAGGCCATGATGAATCATCAACGCACAAAAACCTATCCTTAACACAAAAATCGATAGTTCCCCAAGAATATTTACTTCTGCCCCTGAAGATGAATTAGCAACTACAACTTCAACTTTTTGTGGTGCTTTAGTTCTATTCATACTTGCAGTTTGAACTTGATTAGTTTGCTCTTTGTCTTCCATACTTCATAAATTTTTTAATATTCTAGTTAATAAAGTAGATCTTTTGGAATTATCTGAATTATAAATTAAAAAAACTAATCAAAATCATAAATGAAATATCAAATTCAGGAAGCAATATCAATTAACTTTTCAATAACATCTGCGACAACCTTATCAGGAGTGGATGCACCTGAGGTAATTCCAACATTAATTTTTCCACTAGGTAGAAAATTATTTTTAAGTTCTAAATCTGATCCAAGTGGTTTATGAAATATTGAGTTTTCTTTGACTGATATCCTCTCTGGCGCGTCAATGTGAAAAGAAGAAATATTTTTAGTAATTGCTATTTCTTGTAAGTGAGTAGTATTAGAAGAATTGAATCCTCCAATAACTACCAAAATATCAAGATCTTCATCAACCAAAGAGAACATCGCATCTTGTCTTTCTTCAGTTGCATCACAAATGGTATTAAAAGCTAAAAAATGACTATTTAAGTTTTCTGGACCAAATTTTTTTAACATCGTCCTTTCAAAAACCTTTCCAATTTCTTCAGTCTCACTCTTAAGCATAGTTGTCTGATTTGCAACTCCGACTCTATCTAAATCTTTATCTGGATCAAATCCATTAGAACAAGCTTTAGCAAATTTGTTCATGAACTCATTTCTATTACCTCTCCCCAGAATATATTCAGATACGTAGTTTGCTTCTTCTAGATCAAGTAAAACTAAATATTTACCAGCGAATGAACTTGTAGCGAGAGTCTCTTCATGCTTGAATTTTCCATGAATAATAGATGTGAAAACATGTTTTTTATGTTTTTCAACTGTGTGCCAAACCTTAGAGACCCATGGACAAGTTGTATCAATTATATGACAACCTTTCTCATGCAAGAGTTTCATCTCTTGGACAGTAGCTCCGAACGCAGGAAGGATAACAACATCCCCGTCAGAAACTAAAGAAAAATCTTTTATTCCATTTTTAGCTGAAATAAATTTTACATTCATTTTTCTTAAATGATCATTAACCGAGGGATTATGAATTATTTCGTTTGTTATCCAAATATTCTCATTAGGATAATGTCTTCTAGTTTCATAAGCCATTGCTACAGCTCTTTCAACTCCCCAACAGAAACCAAAGGCTTTGGCTAATTTAATATTTAGTCTGCCTTTAGTATAAGTAAAACCATTATCTCTAATAGAACTTATCAAATCACTTTGGTAAGCTTCTTCTAACGCTTGAGCTCTTTTTGTTGGAGAATCGAAACCCCTTCTATTATATCTATCAGAATGATGAAGAGATCTTCTAAAAGCTTGAGTATCCATCTTTTTATATTACAACGTTTTAAATAATTTTTAGTAAAAAAAAAGAAACCTGACATAAGTCAGGTTTCTTAAATCGATTTTTAGTTAGATTATTTAGCAGATGCAAAGTCTGGATATGCTTCCATTCCATGCTCTCCTATATCTAGGCCTTGAGTCTCTTCCTCTTCAGATACTCGGATTCCACCGAATAATCCTCCAATTACAGACCAGGCAATCCAGCAAGTAACCAGTGTCCAGATAGCATAAGCTGCGGCACCAAGAGCTTGAACTAAAAGAAGAGTAATACCTCCACCATTGAACAATCCCATACCTGCTCCATCACCTTGTACAGCTGTTCCCCAAAGACCGATAACTACAGTACCCCATACACCACAAACTCCATGAACAGAGAATGCACCTACAGGATCATCGATCTCAGCGGCATCGAGTGCTGCAACTGAAAATACAACAATAATTCCGCCCACTAGTCCTGCAAACCAGGCTCCAGCAAGAGTCATATCACCACAACCAGCAGTGATACTAACCAAACCAGCAAGGATTCCGTTAATTATCATTGTAAGATCAGGCTTGCCAGAAGTTAATGTTGAAACAATAGTTGCACCAATAGCTCCAGCTGCTGCTGCTAAAGTAGTTGTTACAGCAACATATGGGACCCATTGATCCATAGCAAGTTGAGAACCAGGGTTAAAACCATACCAACCTATCCATAGAACTAATGCACCTAAAGTAGCTATTGCCATATTGTGTCCTGGCATAGCCTGTGGTTTCCCATCGGAGTATTTGCCAATTCTTGGTCCAAGAAGCATAGCTCCTACAAGACCCGCCCATGCTCCAACTGAGTGAACAATTGAAGAGCCAGCAAAGTCAACAAAACCTAAAGAATCAAGCCAACCTCCATTCCATTTCCAGCTACCAGCAATTGGATATATAAATGCAGTTAATACAACAGCAAAAACAACAAATTCTCCAAATTTAACTCTTTCAGCAACAAGACCGGATACGATAGTTGCCGCAGTTCCTGCAAATGCAGACTGGAACAAGAAATCAACTGTTGGGACTAATCCAGCATCAGTTACCATATCTGCAGTAACTGTAGGATCAAAAAATAAGCCGCCAAAATAAAGCCATCCGTCAGCAACACTACCTCCGTACATTAAGGAATAGCCGATAAACCAATAAGAGGTTACAGCTAGAGCAAATACGAATAGGTTTTTAGCAAGGATGTTTACTGCGTTCTTAGAACGACACATTCCTGCTTCAACCATAGCGAAACCGGCGTTCATAAAGATCACTAGGATAGTAGCGATCAAAAGCCATAAATTGTTAGCAAGAAAAGCTGCATTCAACTCAGGTAAATCAGCTGCATGAGCTGAAAGATTAAAAATACCTAAACCAAACAAAGCTAAAGGAACAGTCGCAAGCCACAACATAGAGCGGTTTGAACTAAATCCTCGAATACTCCTCAAAAGGAGCATAGGTCCGTTTACAAGACTTGCATCCTGTAATTTGGACCTAGAGCGCCTTTGAGGCGTTTGCAAAGCAGTGGTCATAAAAAAAAATTAGATCTGCAAAAAAACAGTTTGTGCTGTTTCCTTTCATATTCAATTTTGCTCAAAAAACTTATTAGTGTCTAGTAGTCGTTGTTACCAATTTTATAGTTGCGCCTCAAAACTATATCTGTTAAATTTAAAAAATTTTTTTTTTTAGAGTTTCAAATCATCAAGAATTTATTAATTTCAAAGGTTTAATTCCTTTCCATGATACGTGGTCTTTATGAAATTCAAAGGAGCATGGGATAGTTATCATTCCTGCACTAAAAGATTCTCTAAAAAGACTGCCGTATAAGGGATCTGCATCATCTCCAGGAGCAAAGAAGCAAGCGTCTTTTCGTGTAATACAAAGTAATAGAACACTTTTACTTTCAGGAATTAATTCCTTTAATTCCATGAGATGTTTTTGGCCTCTTTTCGTTACTGTATCTGGGAATAGAGCTACATTTTCTTTAATCCAAGTCGTATTTTTAACCTCTATGTAAATGTTACGTTTATCAGGATTTGAAGATTTTGGGGTTAAAAAAAAGTCAATTCTGCTTTTTTTATCTTTTCCATAAGGAACTTCAGATTTAATTGTCTCTATTTCCCCTATTAATTCTATTAGCAGATTTTTCTCAATAACCTTTTTGATTAACTTGTTTGCAAATAGAGTATTGATACCGACCCATACCTCCTCATTTTTTGCATTTAAAACACATATCTGTTCCCAAGTAAAAGCTAATTTTCTTTTTGGAGAAGTGGAAATACTTATTCTTACTTTTGCTCCCTCACTTAAAATTCCCTTCATTGGGCCAGTGTTAGCGCAATGAGCAGTTACTACCTCTCCACTCTCTAATTCGATATCTGCAAGAAACCTTTTATACCTTTTAATTAAAACCCCTTCAATTAATGGATCAAAATCAATTATCCGATCATTCATAAATATGTCGTTAATTAGAAATCAAATATAATTGAAACTTAAACTTATTGAAAAATTAAGACGAATCCAAATGCATTCATTTTTAAAAAATAATGTTTTTTCAATTTCGTTTGGAACTAGTCTAAGTAAATTAGCTGGATGTATAAGACAAATATTTATAGCTGCTGCTTTTGGGGTTGGTATAACTTACGACGCGTTTAATTATGCATATATAATTCCTGGTTTTTTACTAATAATCATTGGGGGTATTAATGGTCCATTGCATAACGCTGTCGTTGCAGTTTTAACTCCGCTTAACAAAAAAAATGGAGGGATTGTTTTAACTCAAGTAAGCATAAAACTCTCAATATTATTATTAATTTTAGCCATATTGATTTACTCGAACTCCAGTTTATTAATTGATTTATTGGCTCCGAATTTAAGTTTCGAAGCTAAATCTATTGCCACTTACCAATTACAAATACTTACACCTTGCATCCCTTTATCCGGATTCCTAGGTTTAAGCTTTGGCGCCTTAAATTCCCAAAGAAAATTCTTTTTATCAAGTATTAGTCCAGCAATAACAAGCGTAACTATTATTTTTTTTATTTTATTTAGTTGGAATTATAACCAAGAAAATACATCTTCTAATTTCTTTACTTACACGGGACTACTGGCATTTGCAACTTTGACAGGAACTTTAATTCAGTTTGTTGTTCAAATTTGGGAAATAAATAGAATTGGCCTCTTGAGATTAGAGTCAACCTTCAATTTATTTAAAGATGAAGAAAGGAGGATTTTCAAACTAATAATTCCAGCATCTATCTCATCAGGTCTAAGTCAAATTAATGTTTTTATCGATATGTTTTTCGTTTCAAGTTTTCAAGGCGCAGCATCTGGACTAGCTTACGGAAACTTTCTTATACAAGCCCCCTTAGGCATATTATCTAACTCTCTGATTCTGCCATTACTTCCAAAATTCTCTAAATTGAGAAGTGAAAAAGACGAAAGAGGTCTCCAGAAAAAATTGATATCTGGGATAGAGTACTGTTTCTTGACAGCTATTTTTTTAACGGGATTTTTCATAACATTCAATAATCAAATCGTAGAATTAGTTTTTCAAAGAGGATCTTTTGATTATTCAGCAACTTTAAAAGTAAAGAATATATTAATCGCTTATGCATTTGGAATACCCTTTTATGTTTATAGAGATTTATTAGTAAGAACTTACTATTCAATAGAAAAAACAAACTTCCCTTTTAAGTCCTCATTTGCAGGGATAATATTTAATATTTTTTTCGATTGGTTTTTAATTGGTGCCCCAATTAAGAATTTTGGGAATCTTTCTCCTTACAATTTTGGAGTTGTGGGAATAATTTTATCTTCAGTAATAGTCAACTTTATTGTATGTATCTTTCTTTCTTTAAATCTGCGCAATGAAAATATCATTTTGCCTAACTTGGAATTATTTAGGAAAATTAGCCTCATGTCATTAGCAGCATTTATAGACAGCACACTTTGTTTTACTATTCTCAAAACTACGAATACCTTCAATTCAAATCTCGCGGAATTTTTGTTATTAATATTAGGAACTCTTACTTTTTTTGTGATTTATTTTTTACTTACAAAATGCTTGAAAGTAAATAAATTAAAAGTTTCAAAATAAAGAGATTTAGTTTTTAAAAAAACTTTCCAAAATCTCCTCTAATTCTAGAATTTGTGAGTTAGTGATTAAATTAATCAGTGGAATACTATTAACACCATCCCCTACTTTTACATTTATTGCTTTCAAACTTAATTTTGCAGCCTCCAATGAGCCTTGATCTTTATTGCTGATACATTCAATAGCAAGATGCCGTGCTAGGCCAGCGTCTCCAAGATACAAATTCCACTTTTCTATTTTAATAAAAACCCTTTCGGAAATAACATTTTCTAGATCACTTATACTTATCTGAGAGTCCATAATTATAAATTGATTTAAGTTGGTTGTTTTGAAGTATCTTTAGGTTTTTTTAAAATTACGAAAAGTAAATGGGAGGCCAAAAGAACTGACCAGACAATTG
>QCCO01000021.1 GCA_003278895.1 Prochlorococcus sp. AG-347-L19 | reverse complement strand
AAACTTACATCTTGTCGCAAAGGAGAGAATAACTTATGAAATACAGAAAATAGTAAATGGAGCAAATGCTCTTGATGCAGTATTGTTGATAAAAAAATTAAATATATTTGATACTGAAAATTTATTTGAAGATTCTTTTTTTTTGGATTTAGAGAAAATTAATTATGGGGAACTTGATCAGGAAGAAAAAGATAAATATTTACCATCATTTTTTATCGCTCAAATCTTAGATGTTGAAACTTTAGAAAAACTTAAATTTAGTAAAGCTGATATTGCAAAAACTAAGTTATTGCGAAAATGGCACCTTTTCTTGAAAAACAAAAATATCGCTCAGTTAGATGAATTTGACAGATTTAAATTACATCAAGAATTAGAAATGTTTCTGCCATCTTTTATTTTTTATTTACCTCAAAACTTACAATTAGATTGGCTTCATAGGTGGCGTGACAACGATGATAAATTATTTCATCCCTCAAACCTAGTTAATGGTGATTTAATTAAAAAAAATTTGGAAATCAAAGATGGACCTATCTTGGGAGAGCTTTTACAGTATCTTTCTAAGGAACTTGCATATAAGAGATTGAATAATTTTGATGAAGCTATTTATAAAGCAAAGCGATGGATTGAACAAAATGCGCCAAAATGTGATTAAATACACATAGCTTAGTTTTGTTTAGAAGTTCAGACTTCAAAATCATTTTTAAAAATTTATGAGTATTCGCATTTACATTGGCAACTTACCACAAGGATTTAATCCAAAAGAATTTGATAAACTTTTAAAGTCAGTTTCTGATTCGATTAGATTTAAAGCAGTTTTAGATAAGGAAACTAAGGAATGCAGGGGGTTTGGTTTTGCGACTTCTAATAATGAAGATAATGCTAATTTATTAATTCAAAAGTTAAATGGTTTTGAATTTAATGGTTCTAAATTAAGAGTAGAGCTATCAGAAAAGAAAGATTCTGCTTCAAATAAAAGAAATAGTGGAAAATTAAATAAGAATAAGAAGAGGAAAGACTTTAAGAAAATTGTTCATAGTGATGCTCCTAACTTAGAAGCTCCCGATCCAAGATGGGCAGGAGAACTATCTAAATTAAAAGATTTGTTGGCTAATCAGAAGACTCCTGCTTAGTCATTTAATTCTAGAAATTAAAAAAGATATGGGAATTTCAAAAGCTTTTACTGAATTTTTTACAAAAGCTCTATTATTAAAGACATCATAGTCTAGCCTTTCTATAGAATCTAGTATTCCTCTGTAAAGACGTAAGGATGTCCAAACAGGCCATCTTGCGTCAGAAGATAACCATTTGATTCCATCTTCAGATTTCTGGAACCAATCGCGAGCCCTGGTTAATTGAAATTTCATTAGTGCTTTCCATTGTTTGTTTATTTCACCCTTTAAAAGTTTTTCTTCAGAATAATTAAATTTTTCAATATCTTCTTGAGGAAGATAAATTCTACCTCTTTGCCTATCTTCGCCGACATCTCTTAATATATTTGTTAATTGATTAGCTATACCTAAAGCTATAGCAGCTTCTGAAGGGTCAGGTTTGGCACTCCATGGAGCGGATGTGTAAGCACTATCAATCCCCATGACATTCTGAGTCATCAAACCAACTGTCCCTGCGACTCTATAACAATAAAGTTTTAATTCATCAAAATCTTTGTATCTAAATTTATTAAGATCCATTCTCTGGCCATCTATCATGTCTAGATAAGGCTGAATACTTTGTGGATATTTTTCGATGGTGTCTAGTAGAACGGCATCTAATTCCGATTTAATGTTGCCTTTAAAAACATTCTTTGTATTTTCTTCCCATGCATTTAAATTTTCTGCAAGTTCATCTTGCGATTTAGTTGAAGCTTCTAAGCTATCCATTATTTCATCTGTTCTTCTACACCAAACATAAATAGCCCAAATAGCTTTTCTTTTCTCTACAGGTAGCAGAAGGGTTCCCAAGTAAAAGGTTTTAGCCCATTTTTGGGTTTCTTTTCGGCATATCTCGTATGCTTGATCTAGTTGAGAAATTGAATTTTTCAAAAAGTTTTAGATGAATTTTTAAATTACTGGAATGTAAATCTCATGAAGAAACATTTTGAGGAGTTTTGGAATACTCCTTATTGATAGATTCCGCGCATAATTTACCACTTAAAACAGCTCCTTCCATAGATGCTAAATATTTTTGCATAGTATAATCACCTGCTAAAAAGAAGTTTTTTATTGGGGATTTTTGACTAGGTCTGAACTCTTGGCATCCAGGAACTGCCTTATAGACAGATCTTGGAGTTTTGACTACTTTGTATTTTCGTAAGTTTGTTTTATCGTCTCCCATGAAATGCGTTGGGAATAATTTTTTGAGTTCCTCCATAGTTGCATCAACAATATCCTGATCACTCTTATTTATCCAATCTTTTGCTGGTGCAAAAACCAATTCAAGCATTGATCTATTTGGATCTTCATATTCTTTGCAGGTGATACTCATATCTGCATAAACACTGAGGAGAGGTGATCTGCTGAATAATAAATGATCAATATCTGTTAATTTTTTGTCAAACCATAAATGGATATTAATGACTGGCACACCATTTAAACCATCTAATTTAGAAAATGCATCTAACCCTTTCCATTGTTTTGGGATCATTAATTTAAAGAGATCTACGGGCATTGCACTTACATAAGCATCAGCTGTTAGCTCTTTCTTTTCGTTTTTATCTAAAGAGGCGACAGTAAAACTTTTAACAGTGCTGTCCTCATTAAGATTGATTTCCCTTAATGGACTATTCATGTGAACTTCACCACCACGAGCAGTAATATAATCAACCATTGGCTGGCAAAGTCTTTCTGGAGGAGCTCCGTCAAGGAATGCCATTTTAGAACCATTTTTTTCTTGTAAAAATCTGTTTAAAGCTGTTAATAAAACTGTAGATGATATTTCATCCGGTCCAATGAAATTAAGAGCTTTACTCATCGCTATAAATACTTCATCATTAACTCTTTCCGGTATGTTGTGCTCTTTTAGCCAATCTGTCCATGATTTTGTATCACATTTATCTAAGTACTTTTGGCCCCTTAGCATTGCAGGCACTAAACCTAATCCAAATAGAATCTTTTCATTCCATGAAAGCATGTCGTTATTGCTTAGTATTGCTGATACTCCATTAACTGGAGCAGGTATATCGGGAAAGTCGAATCTACTGTAAGTTCCAGGCTCTGATGGCTGATTAAAAATCATTGAATGACTTTTCCATTGAAGTCTGTCTTCAATATCTAATTCCTTAAAAAGTTGCAACATATTTGGGTAGGCTCCAAAAAATATATGTAATCCAGTTTCATACCAATCTCCATCTTCGTCTTTCCATGCGGCAACTTTTCCACCTAAAACGTCTCTGGCTTCAAGTACTATCGGAATGTGTCCATTATCGACTAAATATTTAGCGCAAGATAAACCTGCTAAACCAGCACCAGCAATTACAACACGCATTATTAAATCAAGAAATAAATTAACACTTACTAATAAGCTACATTAAAGTTAGAACATAATAGTTTTTTTCGTTGATTATTTCGTAAAATTATGGAAAAAATGCTTTTAAAATCGACTACAAGGCATGTAAGAATTTTTACTGCCGAAGTGGTAGATGAAGAATTAAAGTTTCATCCCAATAAACTAACTCTTGATTTAGATCCTGATAACGAATTTATTTGGAACGAAGATTCTCTAAACAAAATAAATGAAAAATTCAATGAATTAATAAAAGAGAGAGCAGGAAAGGATTTAGATGATTATGAACTTCGAAAAATAGGATCAGAAATTGAAGGTTTGATTAAATTTTTGCTTCAAAATGGTCAGCTTAGCTATAACCCTGATTGTAGAGTAATGAATTATTCAATGGGTTTACCAAAGACAAATGAAGTACTGTGAATAGATCATCCTCAAATAGAAGGCCAAGAAGAGGCTCAAATAGAAGTTATTATCCACCAAATCCAAGGGACATGGATCCGTATGGTCAAAGAAGCAATAGATTGCCTGCTTCTTCTGAACAAAAGATCAACTTTAGTACTGGAACTATTGCCGTACTTGCTGGAGTTTTAATTTTAGGAGTTGGTATTGGGAGCGCTATTACCAGTACAACTGATGGCGGGCAGGGAAATATAGCAAGTCAACAACAATTAGATATGGCTGTTCCAGATCCTGAATTTTGCAGACAATGGGGAGCTAGTGCTTTTGTAATTGATGTTGAAATGTATACGACTCTGAATCCATCAACGAGTTTTGTAACGCAACCAGCTCTTCAGCCAGGGTGTGTTATTAGAAGAGAGAATTGGACAGTGTTACAAAAACAGGGCGCAATTAGTAATGAAGATGTAAGAGAATGTAAGCAAAGGATGAATACTTTTGCTTATATTGGTTCTATAAGAGATAAGCCAATAGTTAAATGCGTTTATCAGACTGATGTAAATGAAAATAAATTTATAATAAAAGGTGATGGACAAGCTGAAGACGGCGGGGTAGGTATTAACAAAGAAGCAATTCAGTTTTGATAGAAATTATATATGTCTCAAAGGGCTTTCTAAACTAGCGAATTGTGGGAGAATGTTTTTCTTAAATACTTCTGATGCTCTTGATGTATATCTTGATGGATTAGTAATTAATTTAAGTTCTCTTTTTACCTCTAAATCAGCAACAAATGCTTTGTGGATTGTTCCAGCCGATAATTCTCTTTCAATAGAGACAACAGGTAAAAAAGAAGCTCCTAAACCTGATTGAACTGCATTTTTGATTGCTTCAAGAGAGTTAAGTTCCATCTCAATTTTTAATCTTTGAATATCAAGCCCAGAATCTTGGAGAAGTTTGTCAACAACTTTTCTAGTTGTAGAT
Source organism: Prochlorococcus sp. AG-347-L19 (assembly GCA_003278895.1). Classification (GTDB taxonomy): domain Bacteria; phylum Cyanobacteriota; class Cyanobacteriia; order PCC-6307; family Cyanobiaceae; genus Prochlorococcus_A. The sequence goes on along the minus strand of QCCO01000021.1, from coordinate 14,486 downwards.
TGTGAGTCTAATGTTACAAAATTTAATTTGTATAAGTCTTCTTTTAGAAGCTCTTTTTTGGTCGAAAGTGGATGTTTAGATGGCAAAACTAATGCCAATTCATCAGTGGCATATGGAATTACTTGTAGCAAATTTTCCAAATCTCCAGGTAATTGTCCGCCAATAATGGCTAAGTCAATTTGTCCATTGGCAACACTCCAACCAGTTCTTCTCGTACTATGAACTTGAAGTTGAACGGACACATCTGGGTATTTTTGTCTGAATAGTCCTATCATTCTCGGCATTAAATAGGTACCCGTTGTTTGGCTCGCTCCAATGACAAGAGTTCCACCCTTTAAGCTATTTAAATCTTCAATAGCTTTGCAAGCTTCGTCGCATTGATTCAAAATTCGTTCACAATATTCAAGTAATAGTCTCCCTGCTTCAGTCAATAGAGCTTTCCTACCACCTCTGTCGAAAATTGTGATTTCCAGTTGTTTTTCTAAATTTTGTATTTGTAAACTTACGGCAGGTTGGGTTACATATAAGAGATCTGCAGCTTTTTTAAAACTTCCTTGAGCTGCTATAGCTTTTAATATTCTTAATTGGTCGAGTGTAAATGGTAATTCTGGCATCTATTATGCCTGCAATTTCTTATAATTCTAATGCTTAGTAGCATTCTTGTTAAGAACAAAAATTATTTGAACAATTTAAATATATGGAGACTCATAAAACTTCGCTAATTATCTTAATTTTGATTTTGATTTTTGCGGTCATTCATAGTGGGGGGGCTGCTTTAAGAATCAAAGCAGAATCTATTATGGGTCCAAGATTATGGCGGTTATGTTTTGTTTTTTTAAGTTTGCCATCTGCAATTATCTTGATTAGTTATTTTTTAGCTCATAGATATGATGGAATCAGATTATGGAATTTGCAGGGCAATAATTTTGTTTTTATGGTCGTTTGGTTATTAACTGCAATAAGTTTTTTATTTTTATATCCCGCTACTTACAATTTGCTAGAAATTCCTTCCGTTTTAAAACCTAAAGTACGAATCTATGGAACTGGGATAATGCGAATCACAAGACATCCACAAGCATTTGGTCAGATAATTTGGTGTTTTGCTCATACTTTATGGATTGGTACATCATTCACATTAGTAACTTCTATTGGCTTAGTTTTGCATCACCTTTTTGCAATCTGGCATGGCGATAAGAGATTAGCAAATAGATTTGGAGAAGAATTTGAAAATTTTAAAAAAAATACTTCGATAATCCCTTTCTTGGCGATACTTGAGGGGAGGCAAGAATTTAAGGTTAAAGAATTTTTTAGGTTATCTCAAGTTGGCATATTAATTGCAATAGGAGTACTTTGGTGGTCTCATCAATATATAAATATTGCTGTTAAAACATTTAATTCATCATTTTTGTCTGAATTTTTCAATTGACAGTTTAAAATCAAAATATAAATTATTTAAAAAATGCCACAAGCTTCAGAAATTGCCTGGTTAATTCCTGTTTTCCCACTTATCGGAGCAGTGCTTTCTGGCTTTGGACTAATAAGCATTAATAAGAAAATTAATAATTCAAGAGAAATTGTTTCTGTAGGTCTGATTTCTTTCGTTGGGATTTCTGCGGTAATTAGTTATAAAGCTTTAATTGAACAAGTTAATGGTTATCAAACAGTAGAAAAATTATTTGTATGGGCCAATGCAGGGGATTTCACAATTCCAATGGGCTTTGTCCTTGATCCTTTGGGGAGTGTAATGCTTGCTTTAGTAACTACAATAACTCTGCTGGTAATGATTTACTCCCATGGTTATATGGCGCATGACAAAGGGTATGTCAGATTTTTTACATATTTAGCATTATTTAGTAGCTCAATGATGGGATTAATAGTTAGTCCGAATTTATTAGAAATTTATGTTTTTTGGGAATTAGTTGGGATGTGTTCTTATTTATTAGTTGGTTTTTGGTATGACAGGGATGGCGCTGCACACGCTGCACAAAAAGCATTTGTTGTTAATAGAGTGGGCGATTTTGGTTTATTACTAGGAATTCTTGGCCTATTTTGGGCAACAAATAGTTTTGATTTTAATGAAATAGCTACTGGAATTTCTCAATCGATATCTGACCATTCGATACCCATTTGGGCTGCTTTATTACTTTGTTTTTTAGTTTTTCTAGGGCCAATGGCTAAATCCGCTCAGTTTCCTCTTCATGTGTGGTTACCTGACGCAATGGAAGGTCCTACACCAATTTCTGCACTTATCCATGCTGCAACAATGGTTGCAGCAGGAATCTTTCTTGTAGCAAGACTTCAACCTTTGTATTCAATATTCCCATCTATTCAGTTCATTATTGCTTTAGTTGGTACCATTACTTGTTTTTTAGGAGCCTCTATAGCTTTGACCCAAATGGATTTAAAAAAAGGTTTAGCATATAGCACAGTTTCTCAGCTTGGGTATATGATGCTCGCAATGGGTTGTGGAGCACCAGTTGCAGGAATTTTTCATTTAGTAACTCATGCTTGCTTTAAAGCAATGCTATTTTTGGGATCTGGTTCAGTAATACATGCTATGGAAGAAGTAGTTGGCCATCAGCCTGTATTAGCTCAAGATATGAGATTGATGGGCGGTTTAAGAAAAAAAATGCCATATACATCAACAACATTTTTAATAGGTTGTGTAGCAATAAGTGGAATTCCCCCATTGGCAGGTTTTTGGAGTAAAGACGAGATCCTCGGAAATGCTTTTATATCATTTCCAGCTTTTTGGTTTGTAGGACTTTTAACAGCAGGTATGACTGCTTTTTATATGTTTAGGCTTTATTTCTTGACATTTGAAGGAGATTTCAGAGGGGAGAATAAAGAATTGCAAAAACAGCTTCTAATAGCCTCCAAAACAAACCTAGATGATGAAAATGAAGAAGAGCATGAAGAACATGGTTCTGTTCATGAGTCACCCTGGTCAATGACATTTCCCTTGGTATTTCTAGCTGTACCGTCTGTAATAATCGGTTTTATGGGACTTCCATGGGATAGCAAAATTGCAAATTTACTAGATCCTGAAGAAGCAGAGACTGCTGCAAAAGCTTTCGAATTAAAAGAATTTTTGCCCTTAGCACTTGCGTCAATACTTATTGCATCAGCTGGAATCATTATTGCTTATCAGGCATATTTTGTGAAAAAAATTAATTTATCAGTTTTATTTGCCGAAAAGTTTCCTAGCATCAATCGATTTTTATCCAATAAATGGTACCTAGATGATATTAATGAAAAACTTTTTGTTAAGGGTAGTAGAAAACTTGCTAAAGAAGTTTTAGAGGTCGATTCTAAGGTTGTTGATGGCGTTGTCAATCTTACTGGACTTGTAACTTTAGGTAGTGGAGAAGGTTTAAAATATTTTGAGACTGGTAGGGCTCAATTTTATGCGCTTATTGTTTTTGGAGGTGTAATTTTACTAGTTGCTATATTTGGTTTTCAATCTCCTCAAGTTTCTTAATTACAATTGTGTGTCTTCACTGTCCATTGGGGTGAAAAAATACAGAAAATTTCTAGACTTTATTTAAGATAAATTTCTTATTAAATTGAGTACTTACTTTTATACAAATTTTGCGACACAAATGTTGGGAACTTTGGGAGCTGGATTATCTAATTTTCCTTGGTTATCTGCTTCAATTTTATTCCCAATTGCTAGTGCATTTGTGATACCGTTTTTTCCAGATAAAGGGGATGGCAAAGAGGTGAGATGGTTTGCATTGTCTATTGCATTAATTACTTTTTTAATAACTGTAGGTTCATACATAAATGGCTTTGATATTAGTAATGAGAATGTTCAACTTAAAGAAAATATTAGTTGGCTCCCTGATCTAGGTCTTACTTGGTCTGTTGGCGCTGATGGCATGTCTATGCCTTTAATATTATTGACTAGTTTTATAACTGCTTTAGCAGTTCTCGCTGCATGGCCAGTCAAGTTCAAACCAAAGTTATTTTTCTTTTTGATATTGGTTATGGATGGTGGGCAAATCGCTGTTTTTGCAGTACAAGATATGCTTTTATTTTTTCTAACTTGGGAACTTGAGTTAATTCCCGTTTATTTATTGCTGGCTATATGGGGTGGCAAAAATCGACAATATGCAGCAACAAAATTCATTATTTATACAGCTGGCAGTTCTATCTTCATTCTTATTGCAGCGTTAGCAATGGGTTTCTATGGTACAGAAATTCCTAACTTTGAATTTTCCCACTTGGCAGCTCAAGATTTTAGTCAAAAATTCCAAATATTATGTTATGTAGGGCTTTTAATTGCATTTGGTGTGAAACTTCCAATAGTTCCCCTTCATACTTGGCTTCCGGATGCTCATGGAGAGGCTACAGCTCCAGTTCATATGCTTCTAGCAGGAATTTTATTAAAGATGGGAGGATATGCTCTTTTAAGATTTAATGCACAATTATTACCCGTTGCTCATGCTCAATTTGCCCCATTATTAATAGTTCTAGGTGTAGTAAATATAATTTATGCTGCATTAACTTCTTTTGCTCAAAGAAATCTTAAAAGAAAAATTGCATACAGTTCGATAAGTCATATGGGTTTTGTTCTTATTGGTATAGGGAGTTTTAGTAGCCTTGGAACAAGCGGAGCTATGCTGCAAATGGTTAGTCATGGATTAATCGGTGCAAGTTTATTTTTTCTTGTTGGTGCTACCTATGACAGAACAAAGACTCTTAAACTTGATGAAATGAGTGGTGTGGGACAAAAAATGAGAATTATGTTTGCCCTTTGGACTGCTTGCTCTTTAGCTTCCCTGGCTTTGCCCGGTATGAGTGGATTTGTTTCCGAATTGATGGTCTTTACAGGATTTGTTACTGATGAAGTTTATACACTTCCCTTTAGAGTGGTGATGGCCTCTTTAGCTGCTATTGGTGTAATACTGACTCCTATTTATCTACTTTCAATGTTAAGAGAAATTTTCTTTGGTAAAGAAAATCCTAAATTAATCGAAGAAAGAAAACTTATAGATGCAGAGCCCAGGGAAGTTTATATTATTGCTTGTTTACTTTTACCGATTATTGGAATAGGTTTGTACCCAAGATTAGTTACTGAAAGTTACATTGCATCTATCAATAATTTGGTTGATCGTGATTTAACTGCAGTTAAAGGTGCTATGAAAACAAATATTTTTTCAGGAACCAAAACAAATGACATCCTAAAAGCTCCAACAATATAATTCTTTAAATTAATGCAATATTGTTTGGCATTAAATAAATTAAAAGATATCTTGTGAATAGATTTTTTCTATTTCAAAATATCTTATTTCAATCCTATTGATAAGCAACAATTAGGCCCTAGATTGTTGATTAAGTTTCTTCAAGACGCCGCAGGTAAAGGTGAGCTTGATCCATGGGATATTGATGTAATAAGCGTAATTGATAGTTTTTTAGAGCAATACTCGCATACTTTTAATCAATCTTCCAATAGTCAAATCTCATATCATAAGGATTTAGCTGAAACCAGCGAAGCATTTTTTGCGGCTTCCGTGCTTGTTAATCTTAAGGCTCAGGTTTTGGAATCTGATGTTTTCAAAGAAAATTCTTCTGATTTTGGAGATGAATTTGATTTGGATGATCAAGATTGGATTGATAAAGAATTTGATATTCCAAAATATCCTGAAAAATATCTAAGGAGAAGATCAATTGCACAACCAATTCTTAAACGTACTACAACATTGGGAGAACTTGTAAGTCAGTTAGAGTCCATAGCAGAAGTTATAGAAACCCAAGATCTTCTGCTCATGAAGCGAAAAAGAAATAAAAAATATTCTGATAAGGCTTTAATTTCTCAAGTAAAGTCATTAGCGCATCGCGAGAAACTTCCAGAAACCACTAAAGCATTAGGGAAATTTATTGAAGGATGGGAAAAGGCATTACAATGGACAGATTTTGAATATCTAGTAAAGAAATGGCAAACAGTAGTAAAAAATGATTTAGATAAAGATCGTTTGGGAGTTTTTTGGGCTTTGTTATTTTTATCTTCTGAAAACAAAATTGAAATTAAACAAATTAATTCTTTATATGGCCCAATTCAAATTAAAAGAATAATACCTGATGGTGGCTTAGCTCAATTACCTATAGAAAATCTTGAGGTAAGTAATGCATCTTCTTCGGCTGCTTAGAAGCTTCATAGTAATAACGTATAATTTAAAAAATGGTTTTTGAATTTATGAAGGCAATGATACTTGCTGCAGGTAAAGGCACACGTGTTCAGCCTATTACGCATGTTATTCCGAAACCGATGATTCCGATTTTGCAAAAACCTGTTATGGAGTTTCTCCTAGAACTTTTGAGAGAACATAACTTTAAGGAAATAATGGTAAATGTTTCTCATCTTGCTGAAGAAATTGAAAATTATTTTAGGGATGGGCAAAGATTTGGAGTAGAAATAGCTTATAGTTTTGAGGGAAGAATTGAAGATGGGGAATTAATAGGAGATGCTTTAGGATCCGCAGGCGGATTAAAAAAAATTCAGGATTTTCAAAATTTCTTTGATGAAACTTTTGTTGTCTTATGTGGTGATGCTTTAGTTGATTTAGATTTAACTCAAGCTGTTAAAAAACATAAGCAGAAAGGAGCGATTGCGAGCTTGATAACAAAGAAGGTAACTAAAGATCAAGTATCAAGTTACGGTGTTGTAGTTTCTGATGAAAATGGTCGAATAAAGGCTTTTCAGGAAAAGCCATCAGTGGATCAAGCCTTAAGTGACTCTATAAATACAGGAATTTATCTTTTCGAACCCGAAATTTTTAATTACATACCTTCAGCAGAGAAATTTGATATTGGAGCTGATCTTTTCCCTAAACTTGTTGAAATGGATTTACCATTTTTTGCATTACCAATGGATTTTGAATGGGTAGATATTGGGAGAGTTCCTGATTATTGGAGTGCTATTAGAAATGTATTACAAGGGAAGGTAAGACAAGTGCAAATACCAGGTAAGGAAATAAAACCAGGAGTTTTTACCGGTTTAAATGTTGCGGCTAACTGGGAAAAGGTTAATATTACTGGCCCTGTTTATATAGGAGGCATGACTAGGATCGAGGATGGAGCAACTATTATTGGTCCTTCCATGATTGGACCAAGTTGTTGCATTTGCGAGGGAGCAACTATAGATAACTCAATTATTTTTGATTATTCTAAAATTGGTAAAGGTGTAAGACTTATGGATAAGTTAGTGTTCGGTAAATATTGTGTTGGGAAAAATGGAGATCATTTTGATTTGCAAGATGCATCTTTAGATTGGTTAATAGCAGATTCAAGAAGATCTGACTTGACTGAGCCATCGCCTCAGCAGAAAGCTATGGCTGAATTATTAGGTACTGATTTGATTAATATTCCAGACTAAGATCAGCTTTTTCAATAATCTCAGGAATCAAATGCTCTGCTTTGACGGCCATTAGATGAACACCATCTGCGATATTAATAAAATCATGAGCTTGTTCAGCTGCAATTTTAATACCTTCTTGTAATGGGTCTTTAGCATCTTTAAGACGATTTAAGATATTTTCAGGGATGTTTGCGCCTGGAACGTATTTGTTTATAAAGAGTGCGTTTTTGTAAGACTTTAATAGGAATACACCTGCAATTACAGGAATTTCAAGAGGATTGCTAATTTTTTCACAAAACTCTATTAAATTTTCTTTTTCCATAACCATTTGAGTTTGTATAAATCCAGCTCCAGCCTCTTTTTTCTTTCTCATTCTATTTTCTAAACTTCTTTTATTTCTGCAACTTGGATCAGCTGCAGCCCCAGCAAAAATAAATGTTTCTTTATCGGAAAGTTCTCCTAGAGTAGGATCAATTCCTTTATTGAAAGCCTGTATTTGTTGAAGCAATTTAACTGATTCAAACTCATGTACGGCTTTAGCATCTTGTTGATCCCCAGCGTACACTGAATCACCGGTAATGCATAAAATGTTTCTAATTCCTAGAGCATTTGCTCCCAAAATGTCTGATTGTAAAGCAATTTTATTACGATCTCTACAAGAAATTTGCATTACTGGTTCTATCCCATTTTCCAGTAATAGTTTGGACATTGCCAGGCTGCACATTCTCATCACAGCTCTGCTTCCATCAGTTATGTTAACAGCATGTACCTTATCTTTCAAAAGTTGTGCTATCTTAAGAGATCTTATGGGGCTTCCACCTCTTGGCGGCATTAACTCTGCCGTTATTACCTTAGATCTTTTTTCTAAAGTCTGCTGAAGTTTTGATTTCAATTGCTTTTGTTTCCTAGTTGGTTAACAAGTGTACTGAGATTGCTAAACTTAATTAATATAAAAAAGGAACTGTTTAAATGCAAATGGTTGAAGAAGAAGTAAACAACATTGATATGATGGGTCTCTCATCAAGAGAGATGGAAATCATTGATCTCGTAGCTGATGGGCTTACAAATCAAGAAATTGCGGTAAAACTAACTATTAGTAAAAGAACTGTTGATAATCATGTAAGTAATATGTTTACAAAAACCGGTTCTAAGAACAGAGTAGCACTTTTGAATTGGGCAATGGACAACGGCAAGATTTGTAGAGATGGATTTAATTGTTGTTCACTCCCAGATTCTGATCAAGATTAGTATTACCCATTACTTTTTTTGTATCATTTGCCAAATTCATTAGACAATAATTTGTAGAACCTAATTCGAATAGTTCAGCATACGCAATACATGCATCCTTGTCTGAATCAACAAATCTCAATATTCCTTCTTTGTCGTAAAGACCATACATCTGAAGAAAATAAAAATTATTTTGCTTAAATATAAAGAAAATATAAAGGATAAGTGGCTCCTTTGACTAGTTACTTTTGAAAGTTTTTAAGTAGTCTTCTCTCCACTCTGAAAAAGGATTGTTAGCGAGACTGAAATTGGAGTAATGGGTCAGCCCAGTAATTTCTTTTGAAATGAAAGATGGAAGAAATAAATCTTCCTCTTCATTAGAAAGTTCAATTTCTGCAATTTCAAGTGGATAATTATTTTCTTTAAAGCAATCTATAATCCAAGATTTTTTTTCAATTTCTAAAAAGAATCTATCTTTTTTAATTGTATTTGAAAGATTTGACATTATTGTTTCGGCATCGCTTCGTGGGATTGAGTATTCAAATTCAAAGTTGGTAAAACCCTTGATATGTTTTTTAAGTGCAATTTTAGAGTTTTTGCCTGTAAGCCTTACCCTAATAATCCAACCATCTAAACTTTTGGATAAATATCCTTGTTCAATATAAATTTTTTTATTGATGAATTCTTTCCATTTGTCATTTTTTATTAGAAAACGTCTTTCTATTTCTAAAGCCATCTAATTTCCTGGATTCTTTGGAGACAAATCGCCTTTCCAATCTAGTTTTTTTATTAAGGTATTATAGTAACTTGTGCTTTTTTTAAACTTTATTATTTTGCAAGGTGATTTCCCTTTCTTGATCTCACAATAATAATTTTCCTTAATGGTCATACATTTTGAACCGTCAGTCCATAATTTAATTTCCCCTTTACTTTTTTTAACTGGCTTAATGATTACCTTACTTGTATTAGGTACGACGATTGGTCTACTAGCCAAACTCATTGGGCATATAGGGTTAATAATCATTCCATCTATACTGGGATGTACTATTGGACCTCCTGCAGCCATTGAGTAGGCTGTTGAACCCGTAGATGTAGATACAATCAATCCATCACCTTTATATTCATTTACCTTCTCATTATCTATTTCAATTTGTATTTGGTTGGTCGGAGAAATATCTTCTTCAACGGATTTAAAATAAAAATCATTTAAGGCGTTATAGCTTTTTATGATTTTTTTCTCAGAACTTGTCCCCTCAATACAAACATTGCAATTTAATCTATTACGAAAGTCAATTAAATATTCTTCATTTTCAAGGATTTCAATAAAAGATTTGTCAAATAAAAATTCTTTCTCTTGAGTAAGAAACCCCAAATTACCTCCAATATTAATACTCAATAAAGGAATATCATAATCAGCTAATGCATTTGCACATTTCAGGAAGGTTCCATCTCCACCAAGAACTATGCCAATATTTGGTTGTGATTCTGAATTGGAAAGATATTTTTCAATTTCATTTTTATGAAAATCACTTTCAATCCTGTTTGATTTAATATTTTTTGTTTTAAGAACTTCTTCACAGAATTTTGAAGCCTCTTGAGCTATAAGACTATCTGAACGATATACAATGAGCACTAATGAAAGTTTCATTTAATGCTTTTACCATTTTAGTAAATTAAAACTTTCCATATCTACAGTCACCCTATTCCTATAAAGAGATAACAATATAGCTAATCCAACGGCTGCTTCTGCAGCAGCAACAGTAATCACAAAAATTGTAAAAACTTGTCCTTGAATTAAATTATTATCAATATAGGAAGAAAACGCCATCAAGTTTATATTTACCGCATTGAGCATTAATTCAATGCTCATAAGAACTCTGACTGCATTTCTGCTATTTAATAATCCCCAAATACCAATGCAAAATAGTGCTGAAGAAACTACTAAAAAAGCTTGAAGAGGAATTGATTCTAAATTCATAATAAGAAACTCAAAAGGTTAATTTTTATTTGTAAGTAATGGTTCTGATGATTTTTCAATTAACTCTTGATCAACAGGTAGTCCTGTCGAAATATCTTTGCTCATTACATCTCTTCTAGCTAAAACAATAGCCCCAATCATCGCCATTAAAAGTAAGACTGAAGCTACTTCAAATGGGAGTAAATAATCACTAAAAAGATGTTCACCAATCCTAATAGTTGATTCTTCTCCAATAGCGTTTTGAGGACTTGATAGGCTCCATACATTGGTCAAGTCAACTCTTATTAAGAGGCTTAAAAGGGTTAAACATATCGATGTTGATATAACTCTTCTCGATTTAATGTCATTGATAGGCTTTAAATCTTCTTTTTTATTGACTAGCATTATCGCAAAAATTATTAATACATTCACTGCACCCACATAAACTAAAACTTGAGCTGCAGCAACAAAACTTGCATTTAATAGAAGATATAATCCTGCAACACTCATGAAAACTCCACCAAGCAGAAAGGCTGAATAAACAATACTTTCGAGCAACACAACACCAAGTGCTCCAATAATGACAACTAAAGATAAAACTGTAAAACAAATAAATTGTGTTGTTATGGCAATGGACATAAATTATGGAAATTAATTAGTTGGATTAGAAACTTTATCTTTATTTTCATTGGATTCAGGCCTCATCCAATCATAAACTTCTTCAGGTAATTTACCAACTCTTGCATCTGAAGCTGGGATTTCATGAGGGTCCATGACACCTTTTGGAAGATAGGCAAGTTCTCTTAGAGGTTTAACTGAAGGATCTGTTGTAACATTTGTGGGTAGTCTGCCAAGTGCGACATTATCGAAATTTAAATTGTGTCTGTCAAAAGTAGCTAATTCATATTCTTCGGTCATTGACAGACAATTAGTTGGGCAATATTCAACACAATTTCCGCAAAAAATACAAACTCCAAAATCTATTGAATAATTTCTAAGTTCCTTTTTTTTGGTTTCTTTATTCATTACCCAATCAACTACTGGGAGATTTATGGGACATACTCTCACACAAACTTCACAAGCAATACATTTATCAAATTCATAATGTATCCTTCCTCTATATCTTTCAGAAGGTATTAATTTTTCATATGGATATTGAACAGTAACAGGTCTTCTTCGAAGATGATCAAAAGTTACCGATATACCATTATATAAATATTTGCCAGCATTAAATGCTTCTTTGATATAGCTATTTATTTGTTGAAGGAAATTGTTCATTTCGAAAAATTTACTTAGTTACTTTATTTTAGTGGAATAATTTTGGATTTAAGTATTTTTACTTAAATTTAACCACCAAAGAATTGAGGAAAAGCAAGTTTTAATCCTGCTGTTATCAAAAGATTAGCAAGAGAAATTGGCAGAAGAAACTTCCATCCTAGATCTAAGAGTTGATCTATTCTTACTCTAGGAGTTGTCCAACGTAATAATATTGCAATAAAAACTAAAAGATACGCTTTCAGTACAGTCATTACAATTCCTATTGATGCAGTGAAAACCTGAATAAAGGGTGCATTAATAGGTAAATTAAGAAACTTAGCTATTAATTCAACTGGAATAGGAAAACCCCATCCTCCCAAATAAAGAATTGATACTAATAAAGCGGAAAGAATTAAATTAATGTAACTACCCAGGTAGAACAATGCGAATTTCATCCCTGCATATTCAGTTTGATATCCCGCAACTAATTCTTCTTCAGCTTCGGGTAAGTCAAATGGAAGTCTCTCACATTCTGCAAGAGCACAAATCCAAAAGACTACAAAACCAACTGGTTGTCTCCATATATTCCAACTTAGGATTCCAGCGCCACTTTGTTGGTTGACGATGTCAACAGTACTGAGAGAATTTGTCATTAGTACGATAGCCAGTACAGATAAAGCTAAAGGAATTTCATAACTTATTGATTGAGCCGCTGCTCTTAAACCTCCTAATAAAGAATACTTATTATTTGATGCGTATCCGCTCATAAGAAGGCCAATTGGCTGAATACTGCTTAAAGCAATCCACAGGAAAATTCCAATACCAACGTTACTTATTAAAAGGTTTTGTCCAAAAGGAACAATAAGCCAGGACAGAATCACTGGGACAAGAACTAATATAGGTCCTGCAGTGAAGAGAATCCCATCCGCTTTAGCAGGAATAATATCTTCTTTGACAAGTAACTTAAGACCATCTGCAATTGGTTGGAGGACGCCGAGCGCTCCAGCATATTCTGGACCTATTCTTTGTTGAGCAGCAGCAGATATTTTTCTTTCAAGCCAAACTGTTACTAAAACGCCAACAACTGCCGCTACCAAAACCAAAAGCATAGGAAGAGGGAGCCATATTATATGAGCGATTTCGCTGGAAAGGCCAAAACCTTTTAAGAATTCATTAAAACTATATTCGAGATCTAATCCGTATTCCAAAATTTTTATGTTATTTACTTAATAGATTAACTCTTCACAAACAATATGTGTGTTTTTTATGAAAAGCTGCAAATATTATTCTCTACTTTCTAAGCTGATCCAATCTCTTGGTGCTGAACCTGTATAGATTTGCGATGGTCTGAAAATTCTATTTGCTCCAAGTTGCTCTCTCCAATGAGCTAACCAACCAGCGACTCTAGATATAGCAAAAATTGGAGTAAATAAATCACGAGGAATACCAAGTTTTCTATAAACAAGACCAGAATAAAAATCCACGTTAGGGAATATACCTTTAGGTCCAAGTCTTGGTATTGCCTCTGCCTCAAGTGATTTAGCAACTTCATACATTTCATCTGCTCCAAATCTAATAAAAAGTTCTTCTGCAAGTTTTTGAAGAATTATTGCTCTGGGATCTTTGACTTTATATTCTCTGTGGCCGAAGCCCATTATCTTACTTTTATTTTTTATTGCATTATCTAAAAAAGACCCAGCATTTTCTGGGGTTTTAATTTCCTCTAACATCGCAATCACATCCTCGTTAGCTCCTCCATGCAATGGGCCAGCCAGGGTTCCAACTGCAGAGGCGATGACAGCATATGGATCTGTAAGAGTACTTGCAGTCACTCTAGCGCTAAATGTACTTGCGTTTAAACTATGTTCGGCATGCAGAATTAAGCACCTATCAAAAACTTTTGCGGCTATAGGATCTTGTTCTTTTTCAGTCAACATATAAAGAAAATTTGATGAGTAAGTTAGATCATCTCTAGGTTGAATGGGGTCTTGTCCTTTTCTAATAAGTTGAAACGCTGCAATCATTGTCGGTATTTTTGCTATTAGTCTTATGACTGCGTTATAGATGTAATTAGGATCATCTATTGCTCTACGCGAATAGAAGAGCCCCAAAGAAGCCGCACTAGATTGAAGAGCATCCATAGGATGACCAGTTGCAGGGAAACATTTCATCATATCTCTGACTCTAAAACTTAACCTTCGATGCATCTGAACTTCTTGTTCGAAATCTCTTAGTTGAATAGCTGTGGGCAATTCTCCCCAAATCAATAGGTAGGCAGTTTCTAAAAAACTGCTTTTTTTGGATAGTTCCTCAATGGAATAGCCTCTATACAATAATTTACCTTTGTTGCCGTCAATATCACATATAGATGAATTAGTAACTGGGACACCCTCTAATCCTGGTTTTAAAATTAGTTTGTTACTATCCAATTGCTTAATTCAATATCAAATACTTATAGATTAAAGATAGTCAAATAATTTTTAATTAACCACAAGATATTAACTTCGCAAAAAATTAACATGATTGTTTTTGAAGCTTGTTTAAATAAATTTAATTTAAAGAATCTTTAATATTGTTTCTCTGTAAATAATTGGATTTTTTTCAGGAATAGTTTGTCTTATAATTTCTAGCGATTCTTCATTTGATATTTTTAAAATGTTTCTAGTGAAAAAATTAAGGTCCTGC
>QCCO01000020.1 GCA_003278895.1 Prochlorococcus sp. AG-347-L19 | reverse complement strand
TATTTATGTTTTAATGCTAATTCAGAAGAAAAAAAAGAAATTTATAAGGTTTTAATTAGTTCAGAAGAAATCACTAATTTTTGCCAAGAATCTGTGAAATCTGAATTATCTTTCGAACTAAATGAAAAATTAAAAGGAGATTATCTTTTTGATGATATTGGTAAATTTTATAAGAAATTATCTATTGACAAAGAGCAAAACGCCCTTAAAACAAATGAATATAGTAATCAAATTTCTAAAAAAAATGCTAGTTATATCAATGTATTGAAAATTATTAATAAATATTTTAATAATTGATTATTTTTCTAATTTGCTAGAAAGCAAATTTCTTAATTTATTTACTAATCTTGATTGCAGGGTTAGAATTATTATGGTTTAAAAGGTTTTTTTTGAAAAAGGAATTAACTCATCGTTCTCATGAACTTAAAGCTCTTGGTTGGAATCAAGAAGACTTAACAAGATACGAAGATTTATGGGACTACAGTCAAAGATGGGGATTAATAAATTTAGAAAGAGAAGACAGACAGTTTTTAAAGAAGGCAGAAAAGTTACTCCCAAAGATCCAAAATAAAAAGATATCCGTTAAAAAAACTATTGAAGAAAAATCTTATTATCTATGGTTAAATTTTTACCTCGATGAAATTAATATTTTTAGTAATTCTAATCTTCCAAAAAATAAATATGGTGTTTGGACACTCTTAATTGAAGAGGAAATAAAACTTCTTAAGGAGTTACAACCAGTTATGGGTCTTCCAGATACTTTAAAAGCTAAGAATCTATTCGAAAATAGAAAAGAGCTTATAAATAAAGCTTTTATCGAATTTGATGCTAAGAACAATGATAAGTGTTTCAATTTTAATGAGGTTCTTAACAACTCTGAAAAAGATGTAGGTAAAAATTGGAAATCAATTACTGAAAAAGATCCTGAGGCTAATAAAACTTTTCCCATAATTGATTTTGCAAATATTGAGAAACTTAGATCTGCTATAAAGGAAGATCTAAGTTCATTTATGAAAGATAATTACCCCTCATTAAAAAAGGATTTATAAATATTTATCTTTTTTTTGTTTTTTTTTGGGACTTTTTTAAGTTAAATAGATAATAGGATTATTTTAAAATTTTGAGCAACCAAAAGTTCGAGACGCTTCAGTTACATGCAGGCCAAGTGCCTGATCCAACTACAAATTCTAGAGCAGTACCCATTTATCAAACTAGTTCTTATGTCTTTGATAATGCAGAGCATGGAGCTAATTTGTTTGGATTAAAAGAATTTGGAAATATTTATACTCGACTTATGAACCCCACCACAGATGTCTTCGAAAAAAGAATGGCAGCTTTGGAGGGGGGTATGGCAGCACTTGCAACTTCCTCAGGTCAAGCTGCTCAATTCTTGGCAATAGTGAACTGCATGACAGCAGGGGATAATTTTGTCTCTACATCTTTTCTATATGGTGGGACTTATAATCAATTTAAAGTACAATTTCCAAGATTAGGAATAGAAGTTAAATTTGCTGATGGTGATAGTATCGATAGTTTTAGAAATAAAATTGATGATAAAACAAAAGCAATATATGTCGAATCAATGGGAAATCCTAGGTTCAACATTCCAGATTTTGAGGGACTATCCGCTTTGGCGAAGGAGAATGGAATTCCTCTAATAGTGGATAATACCCTTGGTGCTGGTGGTGCTTTAATAAGACCAATTGATTTTGGAGCCGATGTTGTTGTAGAAAGTGCAACAAAATGGATCGGTGGACATGGAACAAGCATCGGTGGGGTTATTGTTGATGCAGGAACCTTTGATTGGGGAAATGGTAAATTCCCATTAATGAGTGAGCCAAGCGCTGCTTATCATGGGCTCGTTCATTGGGACGCTTTTGGTTTCGGTAGTGATATCTGCAAATCTTTGGGAGTACCTGATAACAGAAATATAGCTTTTGCGTTAAGAGCAAGACTTGAATGCCTCAGAGACTGGGGGTCAGCTCAAAGTCCTTTTAATTCTTTCTTGCTATTGCAGGGTTTGGAAACTCTAAGTTTAAGAATAGAAAGACAAACTTCTAATGCTCTTGAATTAGCAAAATGGTTAGATTCTAATTCTAATGTGAGTAGTGTTAATTATCCTGGCCTAGAATCCGATCCATATTACTCTAGTGCCAAAAAATACACTACTGGAAGGGGAATGGGTTGCATGCTTATGTTCTCCCTAAATGGGGGTTATGAAAATGCAGTAAAATTTATTGATTCCTTAAAATTGGCGAGCCACCTTGCTAACGTGGGTGATTCAAAAACATTAGTAATTCATCCTGCTTCAACAACTCATCAGCAATTATCTGAAGAAGAACAATTATCTGCAGGTGTGACTCCTACGATGGTAAGAGTTTCTGTAGGAATTGAACATATTGATGATATAAAAGCAGATTTCGAACAAGCACTTTCACAAATCACATAGGATAGAAGATTTATTGGCTTTAATAATTCCTAGTAACTATCACAAGATTAGTGATGTTGAGAAAAATCATATATCTTGGATTGAACCAGAATTGGCAAAAAGACAGGATATACGTCCTCTTAGGATTGGTATTTTAAATATAATGCCTCTTGGGAAGCAGTATGAATTTAACTTACTGCATCCACTTGGATTATCTCCTCTTCAAATTGAGCCAGTTTGGATAAAGCTTAAAACTCACTCTTATAAAACATGGGATCTTAATCATCTGAATAATCTATACATTACTTGGGAAGAAGCAAATAATCCAGAACCGTTAGATGGAATCATTATTACTGGAGCACCTATTGAGCACCTAGCCTTTGAGGAGGTTAAGTATTGGGATGAATTTGTGAAAATTGTAAATGAAGCCAGAAATTCTTGTGCGAGTACTCTTGGATTATGTTGGGCTGGCTTTGCGCTGGCTTATTTGGCAGGAGTAGATAAGAAAGTTTTTGATAGGAAATTATTTGGGGTATTCCCCTTAAAAAGTCTTGTTCCTGGTCATCCTTTGATGGGTACACAAGATGATGAATTTATTTGTCCTCAAAGTAGATTTGCTGGATTACCAGATTTGGAAATGGAGAAGGCCCAAAAAAATGGGAAATTGAATTTGTTGGCTTATGGAGAAAATGTTGGATATACAATATTTGAATCTAACGATCAAAAACAACTTATGCATTTAGGTCATCCTGAATATACGGTGCACAGAATTATTAGTGAAATTGAAAGAGACAAAGAAAAGGGAGATGTTCCTCCTCCTGAAAATTTTGATATAAATAGTTCAAAAACCGCTTGGAGATCTCATAGGAATTTGCTTTTTCAGCAATGGCTATGGTTTTGTTATCAACAAGTTAGTCTTAATTAACTTTTTTAATGAGCGCTTTCCACACCACCTAGTCTTTCAAATAAGTTAAGACTTTCTTTATTTAATCCTACAATTTCAACTTTAGAACCACCATTCTGGAATTTTCTAATAATTTGCTCAAGAGCAACAACGCCGCTTTGATCCCAAATATGAGCTAAAGACATGTCAATTTCAATATTTTCTGGATGTTCATGAATATCAAATCCTTGTAAAAAATAAATTTTACTTACAAAAAATAATTGTCCTTTTACTTTGTAGGTAGTCAAATTGTTTTCTTTCGCTCTTGAGACAGTTATAACTTTTGCGACTTTTCTGCTGAAAAGTATTGCAGCTAATGCAACTCCTGCAATAACTCCAAGTGCAAGATTATGAGGTTTTGTAAGCATTGTCACTGCAAAAGTCATAAGCATTACTGCAGTATCGCTTTTAGGTATCTTTCTAATATTTTTTAATCCATTTATATCTGCTGTACTTATTGCGATCGTTATCATGATTGCTACTAAAGCAGCCATTGGTATTGCCCCAATCCAAGACTTCAAGAGGATGATCATAATTAGTAGAGATATACCTGAGGAGAGGGTTGATAATCTTGATTTACCACCATTTTCAGTATTCATAACAGATTGCCCAACTAAGGCACATCCTGCCATTCCACCAAATAGGGATGCCACAATATTGGCGATTCCCTGTCCTCTTGCTTCTTTATTTTTATTAGAACTTGTATCAGTCACATCGTCTAAAATATCTTGAGTTAAAAAGGTTTCCATTAAACCTACGAGAGATATTGCAAGTGACGTCGGTAAAATTATCCCTAATGTTTCAAGACTAAAAGGTACTTTCCCATTTTCTATTGATCCAAAAGGAAGAGAAATACTTGGTAATCCATCAGGTAATTTACCCAAATCGCTAACTGTTGGGACATCTAAATTAAAGAATATGCTTATAAGAGTAATTACTACTATTGCTATAAGTTGAGATGGAACTACTTTTGTGATTTTTGGAAGTCCATAAATAATTACTAATCCTAGGATTACAAGAATCCAAACTACTGGAATCTGAGAGTTAACTGGATATTGACTTATAGTTTGTTCAATTAATCCTTTTGATTCTTTAATACCTATTCCTAACTGAGGTAGTTGTGCTTGAAATATTAAAAGTGCCAGTGCATTAACAAATCCACTTAATACTCCTGTTGGCACGAATCGCATTTGGTAAGCAAGTCTTAAATATCCCCAGAGAATTTGGAATATTCCAGTTAGTATTCCTGCTGCAATAAGATATGGGACACCTAATCCAGGAGCTTGTGATTCTCCAAAAGCAACAAGTCCAGTCATTAAAAGAGCTGTTGAACCTGTAGCTGAAGTGATCATACCCCTTCTTCCTCCAACGATCGCAATTGTTATGGATAAGCAAAATGCACCAAAAAGGCCAACTTTAGGATCTACTCCAGCTATCCCTGAAAAAGCAATTGCTTCTGGGATCATTGCAAAAGCAACAACTAAGCCAGAGAGAATATTTGACTTTGGATCATTTAACCAATTTTTAGATAAATATCTTGAGAAATTTGACATTTTAAGTTTCTTTATAATTAAGAAGTTACCTCATAAAGGAGGCAAAATACCTTGTGGGTCAAAAATATTCTTTAAAGTTTTTAATTCATTCATTCTATTTCCAAAGGCTAATGTAATTTCTTCCTCATGAAAATTTAAATGATTATGCAACTGGGCTAAGTGAATATTTGGAAAAAACCTTTTTAGCTTGCTCCACGATTTATACATCCATTCCAAAGCAACTTTTTTTTCTTGAAGATCATTTTTTTTCCATGATGCATATATCCATGGTTTCCAAGTACTTTTTCTATGAACAAAAAAACTTGAGCCATGATTTAACTTTTTAGTTTTGCAACCTAATTGTTGAGAGGCAACATAACAGGAATTATTTGGTTTATTGTCCATTATTTCATTCAAACATCCTATAAAAATTGGGATATCATTTTTTAAATCTTCTCCAAGAAGACTAATTACCTCAGAATGGTTATTTGCATTTAGCTCATATAAATTCAATCCCTTTGGGAAGAAATTTATTTCGTTAAAGTTCTCATGGAAATGTGTTTTTAGAGTAGGAAATTTGTCTAGAAGCATTAAGAATTCTTCTGTTCTTTTATCCTCTAAATTACTTTTGAGCTCAGCAAAAATATATAAGTAAATTTTTTGGGCATAAATCCATTGAAGACTAATATTTTCTGGAAATTCCTCTGATAGTTTTATTATTTCTGAAAGTTCATTTAGATTTACAAATCCTTCAATAACCTTAATTGGATTAGATTGAATAGTCTTAAGTTCTATTTCAGTAATAATTGAAAAGAATGGTGCTGCTCCTTTAATTGCTTCCCAAATCAATTGTTCTTCTGGATTTATTTGATTTTTTTTTAAAGAGACAAATGTGCCATTACCCAAGAAACCTTTTATCGATTCAATATTATCAATGGCTAATCCGTAGGCTCTACTGAGTGGGCTTACTCCTCCAGTAAGTATATAGCCTGCTCCGGGAAGTTTAGAAAGTCCGATTGGAAAACTTCGATTATGTTTTTGTAAATAATTTACTAGATCTCCCATTAGTACCCCACCTCCAATTGTTACTAAATTACTTTCTCTATCAAGGTGAATTTTGCTGTGATTTTTTCTTAGATCAAGAGTTGAAAACCCATTTTTTGCACAGCTAGAGGTTGTTCCTCCACTACATACGCATAGGTATTCCAAATGTTCCTTAGAATAATTATCCTGACTAAATAAGGAATCATTTACGTCATAAATTAATTTTTTTAATTTTGCATCCTTTGAGTTGATATTTGGAACTTCAAGCAAGTTATTATTATTTTTCACTACATGATCTTGTTCTTTACTATTATGTTATAAGTAATACCTTGAATTTGGATAATTTAGATTTGAAGTTAAATAATCAAGTCGCGATACTTATCTGTGGACACGGGAGTAGAAATAAACTAGCCATTACTGAATTTCAAGAATTAACTAATTTCATCCAAAAAAGATATCCAAACTTTTTAGTTGAATATGGTTTCTTGGAATTTGCTAAACCTTCGATTGTTGATGCTTTAGACAAGTTAAAAGATCTTTCTATAAAAAAAGTAATTGCAATACCTGCAATGCTTTTCGCTGCTGGCCATGTAAAAAATGATATTCCTAGCCTGCTTATGAATTATTCAAGTAAAACAGGAATTGAAATAATTTATGGAAGAGAATTAGGTATTAATAATTTAATGATTAGTGCAGCTTGTGAAAGAGTAAAAGATGTATTTAAACAAAATAATAATCTCAAACCTGAAGAATCATTATTAGTTGTTGTGGGTAGAGGCTCTTCTGACCCCGATGCGAATTCTAATGTTTCAAAAATTACGAGAATGATCGTAGAGGGTATTGGTTTAGGGTGGGGGGAAACAGTTTTTTCTGGAGTAACTTTCCCCCTTGTTGAACCTGGATTGAAAAATGTTGTGAGACTTGGTTATAAAAATATAATTGTTTTCCCTTATTTTCTTTTCTCAGGTGTCCTTGTTACAAGAATAAAAAGGCAAAGTGATTTAGTTGCGATTAATAATCCAAATATTTCATTTATACATGCAAAATATCTTTCGTCACAGTCTTATGTGGTCGACACTTTTGTAGAAAGGATTGAAGAGATTCTTAATAACGAAGGTAATAATTTTATGAATTGCTCAACTTGTAAATATAGATCAAATTTATTTGGCTTTGAAAAAGAAGTTGGAATGCTCCAAGAAAGTCATCATGACCATGTAGAGGGCTTGGGTATCAGCTGTGATTTATGTGATCCTGAATGTAATGGTGCTTGTGAAATACAAAATCAAATACCAACTCATAATCAAGAAAAATCAGACACAAGAGGTGGTGATTACTTAGAACTTGAACATGTAGAGGCACATCAACATAAACATAATCACCATCACCATCACCACAGTATTTATCCAAATTCAAAACACCCTTTAGGACCTGTCACGCTTCGCTTGCCTAATAAAGACTAAATCTTAAGAAAATCCGTTGAAATCAATGAATCACCTGTCTCTTTCTCGAGTTAGTCTTAATAGACTCAGTATATATAAGTATTCTTAATATAAAATCGTGAAAGTATTTTGAGCTAGATTTTCCACAATTTGAAGGTTGTTTTCCACGTCCAAATCCACACTGGATTAGAAATGGCAGTATTTTTCAAAAAAAACAGGACTTCAACATTATTGTTGACTTTTTTTTAAGATCTATTCAATTTCCTTATTTGAAAAAGAAGTTTTTTAAAAACCCACTTATAACATGAGTCTTATTTGATAATTTGAAAAGTTTACCAGAACATTTTTCTTGATATTTTTAGAGAAAAATATCATTATTGTTGAGGTAGAAAATAAATTAATGGATCAAATCAACCAAACAAATTTAATTGATAAGAAACTCGTAGAGTGCTCTTCAAATAAAGTCTCATTAGAAACAGAGCTTTCAGAAACTCTTTATAACACTATGAAAGATTTCGTATTAAGTAACCCGACTTGGGATCAATATAAGCTTATAAATTCAGCATTAGCTACTTTTCTCGTTCAAAACGGTTGTACAGATAATTCTGTCTCAGAAATTTATTTAAATCAATTATTTACACCCTCTAAGTCTTTTTAATATTTAAACAGGCTCTTCTACACAAGGCCATCATTGTAAGTGTGGGACTTTGCCAAGATGATGTGGGCCAGCATGATCCATCTAGTACCAGTACATTCTTACATCTCCATAATCTGTTATATTTATCAACTACGCTATTTTCTTCATTTAACCCCATTGGTGCTCCCCCTACCTCATGAATATAATATCCAGGAGGAGGAGGACTATCTGAAAGTGCTATCAAATTTTTTGTAAATAGACTCCCTAATGGAATATTCATTAGTTCATCAATATTTTTTATTTTCCCATTTGCAGCTTTGACTGATTTTTGTATTGTTTTTTCCATATGTTTTGCCATATTTAACTCATTCTCGCTCCATTCGAATTCAATATAGGGAATTGGTATACCCCATTCATCTGTTTTTCTTGAGAGAGAAACTGAGTTTTTCTCTCTAGGAAGAACTTCACCATGGGCGATAAGAAAGCCAATGGATTTGTTTGCGTCTTTTTGTAAAAATTTAGGTATCCCTAATCTATCAATTGCCCCCCAGATTCCATAACCTCTATGGAAATTTATGTCGTCAATTTCTGGTAAATTTGAACCAAAAGGAATAAAGAAGCTGCCTGCTCCAGAAAGATCGGGAGGATTATCTATTGATTTATCTGAGTTTTTTGCTTTTGGGACTGAAAAAAATCTACAGATAGATATGTGATCCATTAGGTATTTACCTAATTTCCCAGAATTATCTTTAAACCCTGAGGAATTTGATTTGTATTCTGAATTCAGTAGTATTCTCAGTGTTGATATTGTTGATGCGCAAAGAAGAATCAAATCACAATCCAATACTTCTTTGTGTCCATTTTCTAGGTTTACAATCTTTAGTTTTGAGGCAAGCTCTGTTATCTTATTAATCTCAAAAGACTCCACTAGGTAATTAGAGATTATTTGTACATTTCCAGTATCTAAAGCTTTTTTTAAAGAGCTTCCTACGCTAGAGGACTTGGGCCAATTTTTTTCTTTTACAGATGAATTACGGTCAAATCCTCTTGATTGGATAAATGGATAGTTTAATTTTGATTTAACTTTGCTGCCAAAAATATTTTCGTTTTCTGTAAGAGGAATTTCACCACTATATTTACCATTTGGGACCTCCTTGATATCATCTTTTCGTCCATAGATGCCACAGAAATTTTCAATGAAATCATAGTGAGGGGATAGTTCATTGTATGAAATAGGCCAGTTTGGTCCGAATCCGTCTTTTTTAGCGGGTTGAAAATCTTCTGAGGAAAGTCTTAATGTTATACCTCCCCAAGTTAATGATCTCCCCCCAAATTGTTTACCTTGACTCCAAAGAAATGGCTTTTTTGGGGGGAAGTCATAAGGATGCTTCAATTCATTTGAATATAAGTCAGGATTATTTTTCCAATAACCTGGATGTTGGCATTGATTAGCATGTTTTTTTGTTAAAACTCCAGATAATCTTTTTAATGTACTTTTAGGCTCATTATTACTAGCTTCATGCCGTTTAACTTGAGGCCCTGCTTCTATAACTAAAACTTTTATCCCCTGCTCTGCCAATGTAAGTGCTGCTATTCCTCCAGTAGCTCCAGAACCAACAACAATTGCATCATAAGGACTTATATCCAAAACCTAGTTCGTGATTTGTTATTGCAATAAATATAGCATTCAGTAAATAAAAAATTTTTAGATTTCAGCTTAAGAAGTTAGAATTTATTGAAATACAACTTAAAAAATGAGATTGATAATTTTAACTGTTTTAATGATTGTTTTAACTTTCCCTTCTAAAAGCTTCGCTGCATTGGATTATGGGAAACAATCCTTAATAGGAGTTGATTTTTCTGGCTCTGACTTAAAAGGGGCAACTTTCTATTTGACTGATTTACAAGATGCAAATTTATCAGATTGTGAGCTCCAAAATGCTACTCTTTATGGAGCAAAATTGAAAGATACTAATTTAAGTAACTCCAATTTAAGAGAAGTAACTTTAGACTCGGCTATTTTAGATGGAACAGATTTATCAAATACTAACTTAGAGGATTCATTTGCTTATAGTACACAGTTTGAAAATGTAAAAATCCAAGGCGCAGACTTCACAAATGTTTTTTTGCCAAAAGATATTATTAGGAAATTTTGTGAAAGTGCTACTGGAACTAATCCAATTACAAATAGAGAAACCAGAGAAACTTTAGAGTGCGATTACATTTAAATTTATGCACATACAAGTTCTTTTTTAATCTTTCTTTGTTTATAAAGTGATCTTCCAACAGGCCAACCTAAAGTGGATAAATGTTTCATTAAAGAATCTGAGTATTTGAAATAAAAATTGTCTGAATATTTGATGCCAAGTTCATTCATAGTGCTTATTAATAAACATAGATCTTTCTTTTTGCCTTTTTTCATATCCAATAATATCAATGCTTTACTTGATAATTTTTTTTCTAGTACTTTATCATTTTCAGCAAAACCAACTTTAAGTGAATTAAATGCATCAGAATAAAGAGTATAAATTATTCCATCTTTAGATTTATCTAAAGAAGTATCTACATTAAATCTTGATGATATTAATGTTTTGTATCCTTTAATGATTTTTCTGTTATTCATAATTATTTGATTCCATCCTGAGCTAATTCGTATTTCTCCAACAGATTGTTTACTTCTGCTAGTGCAATCCTTTTTTGACAGGCCGAGTCATATCTATTTACTGCTATTGAAGGTATTGAACCTTTGCTTTTCATTTCCCTTATACCAGTTTCTAAACATTGAAAAGCAACACTTGATAGATCTCTTCCTTCTGCTGCGGCCCAAACTTTCAAAAGATAAGTAAGATTTGATGGTACTGAGATCTGTACTTTGTTTGAATTTGAAGTATTTAATGCAATATCATCGAGACTAATTTCTTTAGAGGAAATAGTTTCTTTAACCTTTTTCTTCAAAAATTTTACTTGGCTTATAGCGTCCTCTTTATTCTTTATTTTTTGTTCTATTTCAAATAACTCTTCTTCAGAATTAATTAAAGCTTCTAATGCCCATTTAGCATCATCTTTCGCAACCGCGGTTCTATCAAGCCATTCATCTCTTATTTTTGACCAATTACTAGGCATAAGCTTTATAAGATAATTCTATGATATATAAATCTATATAGATTGTCTACATATTCTAATTAGACTTAATATAGATTGCATAAAGTTAGAATTTATTTTTTATAATTCCTCGTTTTAGAAATAATCTTTTACAATAATTGAAACTGCAGAATCAATCCAAAGTGATTTTAGAGGTATTTTTTAGCTAATTGAAAACGATATATTTGATAATTCAATCATTTTAAAATTTAGTTATTTGTTTTTTTAATTAAAAACTTCTGAGCTTTTAATCTCTTTCAATAAGTTCAATTTTATAACCATCAGGATCCTCAATAAAAGCCAAGACAGTAGTACTGTTTTTCATTGTTTTAGGTTTGGTTGTTATTTTGCAACCATTTTTTTCTAATCCTTGGCAAATTAGATGAATATCTTTTACTCCAATAGCTATATGACCATATTTATCTCCAAGCTCATAGTCTTCAGACTTTTTGTCCCAGTTATAAGTTAATTCAATAACTGAGTTTTCTTTTTCTGAGCCATAACCAACAAATGCCAAAGTGAATTTTCCATGAGGGTAATCCTTTTTTCGCAATAAATTCATTCCTAATCTATTGACGTAGAAATCAATGGATTTATCTAAATCTCCAACCCTCAACATTGTATGTAGGATGCGCATTTTGAATTATGAACCTGAATCAATTATCTAATATTTAATAACCATCTGCCAAAGTTGATTTTTTCGAAAGTAAGTCTTTTTATTATGTTCAAAAAATTAGGTTAAGATACAAATACGAAATTTCAATAATATATTGAATCAGATATTCCAAAGACTCTCATCAGTATTTTTGTATACTTTGCCATTAAAGGCATCAATACCTTTTGGATATTTTTTGTTCTATAAATATTCTTTTTTAAAAATACTATTATTACTAACTTTTCCGATAGCAATAATTGAAAAATCTTTGCCTTTTGGTAGTTTTTTATTATTTATAATTTTGTTTGCTGGATTAGTAAGAAATCCAAATGTTCCCTATTTCGTTAGATATAACGCATGCCAAGCTTTATTAATTGATATTGCTTTAATAATAATTTCTTATCTCTTGAGAATATTTCCCATAGTTGAATTAGGCTCAATAATTTTTATATTTACACTATGTATTTTTATTTATTCGATTTCTCAATGTATTTATGGAGTTGAACCTGAAATTCCCTTAATTAGTAAATCTGTAAGAATGCAAATTTAAAAAGATTTATGGATTTACTGATTTTCTTCAGCACTCATTCAGAATAGATTCCCATCTTTGTTGACTTGCCTTTATCGCTTGCATTGGCGGATTTGCTCCCTCTATTTCAAAGGCTTTAATTAATGATTTATTAGCTAGTAGACCTAATCTTGCTGCCTCTCTTTGCCTAGAGCATACTTTTTTTCTTGATCCCTCTTTTAAACTATTTTCGATTTCTTTAAGAATCTGGCTAGCTTCATTCGATTTAGAATAAAAATCATTCATGTAAACATCAAGTGCTGTATCAGCAAAGATTTCAACCGGAGAGATTATTGTGACTAAGCACACTATAAAACTTACAAATACAAATATTTTCATAAGAATCTTAAGTAAATTTTTTGTCCGATCTCTTTAATACTAAATAAAAGGTAAGAACGCTAATTGTTCCAGATGGGCCTATTAAAACATGCCAAAATTGATCGCCACTAATTGAAAGCCTTGAGCCAAAGAAAGTCGTAAAAAAAATACCAAATATTGGGTAAAGAATAAAAAGCCAATCTTTAAAAACTCTTTGCCAATTTATAATTAGCAGGATACTTATTATTACTTGAAAAAGGAGAGCAATAGTTTTATCAAATAAAAAATATGAGATTATTGAACATAAAGAAATGCAAAAATTAGTTTTTTGGATAAACTTATTTCTTATAACTGATATTGATAAACATGTTAGACCTAAAGATAGGAAAGAATAAAATAACCAATTAAATATAGAGGAGTGATCTACATAAATCCAAGACGTTTGAGTATGATCTATCATTTCAGAAATCGATGCCAATCCTAAAAAAACAAAACCGAAAGGTATCAATTTGTTCTTACTTATATGTTTGAATTTATTGATCGATCTAATACCTAATAATATTGGGATGATTGCCGCTTGAAAGTGGGCAAATAATAAAATTGAAAAAAACAAAATAAATTCTCAAACTTAATTCATCTTAATTTAAATAAAAAATCAGTTTCGGGTCACCTGAGTAGAGAAAGATACCATTGCCCTATTACTATAATCAATATTGTAAGAACAAAAGGGAAAGCAGGATATCGTGTTTGAAAATTAGCAGGTGGCCAAGGAGACCAAGATATTAATCTGCCTTGCGGTTCATTTGAAATAACTTTTTTTTTGGACTTTTTGGTTATTAAATTATCTGTGGCAAATCCTTTACTCATAATCTAAATAAAATTTATACTAACAAGAACCTTTCAAAAGGGCGTTTATATTATTCGGTCCTTTCTATTTGAACGGAGGGGGTGGGATTCGAACCCACGGTGCCCTTGCAGACACGCTAGTTTTCAAGACTAGAGCCTTAAACCACTCGACCACCCCTCCAGGCAAAAAATATTAAATTTTTAACTTCATAATTATATCAAAAGATGGTTAAAGTTTTAGGATCTGATCCGGAACTGCACGTCAAGTTGTCTCTCAAGTTACTGGTATAACTAAAACGAAATCTAGCTTTTAAGACTAGAGACTTAAACCATTCGACCACCCCTGCAGAGGTTTATTAAGTTTAATTTGGCTTAAAACCTTAACATAAAATTATAGCTATAAGATACTGATTAATAAAAAATCAACATCACAAAATTGATAAAAAAATAGATAAATTTAGGTATTCAAATATAGGTATACAAATATGGTTGAATTTGTGCCTTTGGGATTAATTTTAGGAATAAGTCCACCATACAAATCCACTAATTATTTTTTATGCTTATTGATTATCAAATAAATAAACAATCTTAAAATTTTTTTACTCTTGGATCCAAAAATTGATTTCCAGAAAGGATTATTTCATTTACTTTATGGACTTGAGACTATCAAGTGAGTTTGAGAATATATCAGTAAAAATTGTAATTATAGGTCTTTGTTTTACAATTAAATTTACATTTATACTCTGGCCTGATTTAATTAGATATTTGTTTTTGTTTTTCATTAAGTATTGATTATCAATATTTAGATAAACTGGAAATCTTGATTGTGGATTAAGATTATCTGCGGGCAATGCTTCATCTCCAATGTGGAGGACACTTCCAGATAAAGATCCAAATCTGCTAAAGGGATATGCGTCGACTCTTATTTCTGCTTTCATGCCCTCTTTTACAAATCCAATATCTGAGTTCCTTACAAAAATTTTTGCTTCTAGTTCACCATCAGGAACAATTTTCATAAGAGTATCTCCCGCATTCGTATAGTATCCAGAATTCTTAGGAATTAAGTCAAAAACATTGCCATCAATTGGTGAAATTATATTAGAGTCCTTTACGTTAATGAGATTTAACCTGATTTCTGTCTTTTTTCTCTCTAAATTTGAATTTATTTCTAGAAGAGCTTTTTCTAATTTTAGAATTTCTAAAAGAGGGATTGCTCCTTCATCATAAACTTTTCTAGTTCGTTTAATAATTTCTTTTTGCAATTTTAGAGACTTTTCTAGATTTAATTTTTCATTTAAAAGAGAGGTTTTTCGAGCTTTTAATGAATCTGTATTTATTGAGATAAGAATTTGATTTTTTTTCACTTTATCTCCTTCCTCAATCATAACTTTATCAATAATTCCAGTTACTTTAGTTTTTACAGGCCTTTCTGCTCCTAAGGCTTGTATTTCACCTCTAGCATTAACTACCTCGTCAATTTTGGCTAAAAATGCAAAAATAATAGCAAAGCTTAATGTACTAATAATTGAAAAAATCAATGATGTATTCCAAAATTTAAGTTGAAATAATTTTGAGTCATCAAAATCGTTTTTCAAACTAAACTTAGCTTTAAATATTTTCAAAATTGGATCTAAAAGTCTCATTTCAAATTCAGACCTCTTGACTTTTAAAAAGAGCTGCATAGGGTCCCTCATTAACAAGTAATTCATTATGTTTACCTTGTTCAACAAGAGATCCTTTTTTCATAACTAAAATTTTATCTGCATTTATGAGATTATGTAATCTATGACTTATGAAGAAAACAGTTTTTCCACTAAATATATTTAGTAGATTTTTGACTACTATTTTTTCTGTCTCAACATCTAATGCGCTTGTAGCTTCATCTAGGATTATTAATTTGGGGTTATTTAAAATCATTCTCGCTATTGCTATCCTTTGTCGTTGTCCTCCAGATAATTCGGATCCTTTTTCATTAACGACATTACTATAACCACTTGGGAGATTTTCTATAAATTCATGCGCTAAGGACAATTTTGCTGCTCTTGTTACTTCTTCTAAAGTTGCATTTGGATTTGCAATCGATATGTTTGAAAAAATTGTGCCGTCAAAAAGTAAAGATTCTTGTTGGACAATCCCTATTTGATTCCTTAAAGAATACAAGTCAACTTTGGATATGTCGAAATTATCTACCTTTATTTTACCTTCATGATGACTATAGAATTTCATCAAAAGTTTCAAAATAGTGCTCTTACCTGAGCCACTTTCTCCAACCACCCCAACGAAACTACCTGGTTGTATTTCAAAATTAATATTTTTAAGTTGCAGTTGGTTATTATTTTTAAATGAAAAATTGATACCTTTGAAGGAAATTTTACCTTTTATTGGAGGTAATGGGGCTAAGTCATTGCCATTAATCTCAATTTCTTCGGGGTTATTAACTACATCGGATAATCTACTTATAGAAACTCCAATCTCTTGGAAATTTTGCCAAATTCCAGAAATTCTCAAAATTGGATTCGTGACATAGCCAGATATTATTCTAAAAGCAATTAATTGTCCTAAAGTTAATTGACCTTTTAGCACCATTCCTGCTCCAACCCAAATCACGATAAGTCCTGAAAGCTGTTGAAAAAAATTACTAATAGATGAAGCTGTTGTGCTTGTTATTGTATTTCTAAAACCAGCTTTAATTTGCCGACCATATAGTTTTCCCCACTTCCATTCACTTACTATTTCCATTCCTTGTGCCTTTACAGTTTCAATACCAGAAATAGTTTCAACTAAATGACTATTTACCCTTGCGCTGGCTTCAGCTTGTTCCCTTAACTGATTTTTAATAATTGGTGAAATTATTAAGGTTAAAAATATAAAAAATGGAATTACTGATAGAGCCCATAAAGTCAAATTTACTGAATACATAAGCATCACAGCTATATATAGAAGGGAGAATATAGCATCTAGTAAAATTGTTAAAGCAGTTCCTGTTAAGAAGTTCCTTATCTTTTCAAGTTCGCTCACCCTACTACTTACATCACCTACTGATCTATTTGCAAAATATTGAATTGGCAACCGAAAAAGATGGTTAACTATAGATGAACCTAGAGAAGAATCAATTTTATTTGTAGTATCTGAGAAGAGGAAAGTTCTTAAAGAGCTCAATAATGCCTGGGCGACAGACATAGCAATAAGTAAAAAACCTAAAACATTTAAACTTTTTAGACTTCCTTGATTTATTACCGCATCTATTATTTGTTGAATTAAAAGGGGATTAAAAAGGGCTAATAATTGAACAAAAAAACTGGCAATAACAACTTGGAAAAGGGAACTTTTATGTCTTCTAATAGAGGGTAAAAACCAACTTAAACCAAATCTAGATTTTGGAGTTAATTTCGTTTTCTCAAGAATTAGAAAATTAATTTTTTTACAATCTATTTGATCTGTCAATTTATTAATTGGAAGCTTCCTTTGTCCATATTTGGGGTCACTTAAATAAAAATGATTGTTTTTTATTTTCCAGCAAACAACAGGAGAATTTTTTATTAGAAATATTGATGGACAGGGAATTCTCTCAAAATATTTAACTGACTTTGGACTTATTAAGGTGGTTTTTAGGCCAAGTAAGTCAGATATCGCAGCTAAATTATATAAATCAAATTCTTTATTTTCTGATCTGTTTATTTGGTCTTGTAAGATTTTCTTAATTAGATCTCGTCTGAAAGGGATATCAAAATAAAGACTTAACATCCTAAAACAAGCTAAAGATTCTTCAACTAAACCTTTACCTTTTTCAAATGGAAAAGATTTCTCAGTGTCCAACCTTCCATATAAGTCCTCAAGTGATTTAATCTTTTCTAATTGATTTTCCTCTGGTAATAAATATTCTTTTTTATCTCTAGAAATTATTTCGTTTTTATCAGAGTTGGCAAATATTTTTTCGTCATTAATTGGAGGCCAATTTTGTGGAATTGAAATTAATCTAGCCGGTAGATTTCCTTTAACATTAATAGTTTCATTTGCTTTTAAAATATCTCCGAAATTATATCCGCTAATATTTTTACAACTCGCCAACCATTCTTTTTTTATATTAGGAACTTTACTTTTACCAGGATAAATAAGAAAAGCCTCTTGTTTTGTTTGGGTTTGTGCGTCGGCCCAATCTAATAATTTAATACTGTCATGCAATCTAGGATCTTTGCAAGAAGAAGCTAAATAGTAATATTCTTCCTTGGAAATTTTTGTGAAAATTTTTATAAAACTTTCATTTTTTGATACAAGGTTAGTGAATATTTCTTTTTTTAAAAAAAATCCTTTTACATTGTTTGAAGCTATTAATGAAGTATTTTTTTGATCAAGGAGAATTGTTGTCGCGGAGGCGATTTCGCCATCTTTAAATTTATCTATAGATAAAAGCTCATTATTTGAATTTTTACCAACTAATCTCAATATGCCTTGATTAATTAAAATTATTCCTTTAGGAAATTCATTAAAATCATATACATGATCTCCAGCTTTTAAATTTATTTCAATAAATTCTTTTTTTATAAAATTAAAATCTTCATCAGAAAAATTAAAAAAACTTTCCCAATATTTAAGCCTTTTTGTTATGTCATTACTAGACATATAAAAATTGTTTTTGTTTAATTATAAATCTTTTTAAGAAATATCAAAATAAAATTTTTGATTAAAAAAATAGTCAGGATTTTATTAATCTTTCCTTAAAAATTTTAATTCGTTTTTAAGGTATTTTTCACCAAGTTCTTTAGATAATTTTATTTTTAATTCCTCATTTAAGATTGAAGGGATTTTTTCTTCTAGCCTTATTATAACCCACCAATCATTTATTTTTTTTGGCGCCCATATTTGATTAGTCCTGCTCTCTTTTAATATATTTGAAATTATTGGGTGCGGATTATTCAAATTTGTTGGTCCTACTAGTCCTCCTGTTTTTTTTTCAATTCCTTCTGAAAATTCTTTTGCAATTGAATAAAAATCTGATTCTTTATCTTTAATTCTTAAAAATAATTCTTTAGATAACCCTTCACTTTTTACTCTGATTATTGAGTAAATATATTTATCCAAAAAAGATTTTTTTTCTTGGAAGTAATCTTTTATTTCTTCCTTAAAATTGTCAATACACCATTTACACCATTTGAATTCTCTAGAGATAATAAATTCTAAATCGTCATCTATTTTGAGATTTTCTCTTTTCCATTGATCAAGTTGATCACTGCTATTAATGCAATTAGATTTTAACCAATTATTTTTTGCAACTTCCTTTTCATTATCTGTGAGCACTATATTTTTAATAAGATTTTCTTTTATTAACTCTTTCCTTACCCTACCAAGAAGTCCAATCCTAGATATTTCAGCTAAATTTATTTTTTCGTAATTATCCAATTTTGAATTTCTATAAGAATGTTTGATTATAAAAATTTGCAGAATTCAAATTTGAATCAATTTCATCATTATTGTTTAAAAGATAATCATTTAAAGAGTTATTTGTGATGTCTTTACTGGAGTCATTTTTAGAAATTAAAATATTTTCTTCTTGCAGTATTGATTCATTTTCAATATCAATGATTTCAAATTCTATTGATTTATTTGAAATAAAATTTTCATATTTTTTTAGATGATTTTCAATAATACTTTCTGAAGAATTACTTTCATTTATTTGATAATTAAATAATTCATCTTTTTCAAATGGTTCATAAATTTCTCTATTTTCATATCGTCCAATCAGTTCATCTTCACTATAATTTGAGTCTCTTGCTGCAATTAGGTGTTTATGAGTTAGCCCAGTTAATATTTTTCTTCTTTCTGCATTATTTGGAATCTTGTTTTGACTAGAGTTTGCGTCATCCTCTTTACCATAAACAAGTTGAAGCGTAGATATATCCGCGTCTGTAAAATTAAGTGCTTTATTTCCAGTAATTTGCTTTCTGTTGTAGGTCATTACCGTATCATTTGAATCGTGCCATTTAGCATTTGGAAGGTTTCTTGGATGTGCCAGTCCTAATCCATGGCCTATTTCATGTACGATCGTGAATGACTCATCTTCAGAAAGTTGATAATATTCTGTATATTTGTTATCTGTATTATTCGGAGTAATATTTTTCCACCATAAATCCATCCAACTCCTTTGGCCATCTGTCCTTGTACTAGCATAGCCTAAAGAATTTTTTCCTCCTAAATTTGCGTTGTAGTCTACTTTTGTTATTTCAATATTTGCTAAATTTCGATCAAATACTCTTGTGAAGTCTAGATCAATATTATTGTCTAAATATTCGAATATATCTGTTATAAAATTAATTTCACCTATATCGTACCTATGCGTATATACATTTGCTTTTGCAATTGGGTCATACTTAAATCCAGCAAAGTCATCCAAGAAATAATTAATCCTTTCACTGTCTCCTACCCACTCAATAATTGGTTTAGAAAATCCTTCAGATAATAAATCATGGTATCCATAAATTAATGCCGATGGAGTAAATAATTGGTTTGATTTTTTTACAAGATTGTCATTATTTAGATCAACTCCATAATTAATTTCTTGCGTATATATATCATTCCCAGTAATATCCCTACCAGATTTATAATACCAACTGGAGTTAAAAGTCCACTCTACAAGAGAGCCAGAGGAATGCTGCAATAGAATTTTGTTATCACCAGAAATAGCATCTGCTGCTATTACGCTCCAACCTTTAAAAGTGTTATTGCCAAGATGTCTATTATTACCAAAGGTAAT
>QCCO01000019.1 GCA_003278895.1 Prochlorococcus sp. AG-347-L19 | reverse complement strand
AAATCAACCGCTCTTTGAGCTTGATCAGGATCCATCATAGTTAAATTGAGAATTACAGTTTTTCTCTCTCTTAATGCTTGTATAGCTTGAGGCATCTCATCAAAACTTCTTGGCTCCATTAAGCTTACTTCTGAGGATGAATTTGAAATTCCTGGCATACCAACTACTTTTGATGTTCTGTTGTTATTCATAAAATCGAATGGATTTGAATTTGCAAGGGCATTTGCATTCTTTGGATTTTTTTTGAAATTATTAATATCATTTAATTCATCCTCTGAAGCATAATCCAACTCATCAAAATCATCATCGAGATACTCATCCCCTGCAACAACTGCCTTTAATCTAGAAATAAGTGACACCTTTTAAATCCTCTTGAAATTGATTACTAAGGTTTAAGAACCTTAAGTAATAGATTCATTTTTTAAATGAATAAACTACCTATACTTAGATAACGTTAGTTGAACTTTACTGCAAGTTTATAGATAAGATTTTTATAAAAAAATAACTAATTAGGATCTGCTTCCAAAAATCAATGATCCTAATCTTAACCAAGTTGATCCAGAGTCAATAGCTTCCTCCCAATCACCTGACATCCCCATGGAACAATCTGGTAGTTGCAGGGAATCAGCGAGAGCACGACATTTTTTGAACAATCCTGAATTTTCTTTAGAGCTAAGTCCTTTAGGATTGATAGTCATTAAACCGGTTAATGAAATATTTTTCAACTCTTGAATTTCTCTCCATTTCAAAATTAAAAATTCAGGATTAAAGCCTCCTTTAGTAGGGTCATCACTCAACTTAACCTGCAACATTATTAATGGATTTTTCTTCTCTTCACGTGAAATATTTGAAATCTTTTGCAACTTTTCAAATGAATCTACTGAATGAATATATTTAAAATTTTGAACTATTTTTCTTATTTTATTACTTTGTATTCTTCCAATAAAGTGCCAATTTATTTGTTTAAGATCTTTTAAGATTAATTGTTTTTCAAACGCCTCTTGAACCTTACTTTCACCAAAATCGTTCTGACCTATATTTTGAATAGTCTTGATTTCTTGACTTTTAAATCCTTTACTTACCGCAAGAATATTTACATTTGATGGTATTTTGTTTTTAATTTTTAAATAATTTGTGGGGTTCACATTTTATAAGAAAGTTTGCGTAAATAAATTCTCCCATTTAGGTAGTTCCTCAGATCCCTTTCTTCTAGCTTTTTGGAGGTTTAATTCGGCCTGATTACGGGCATCTAAATAAGGTATAACCTCAAAAAAAACTTCTCTCTGTCGAACTTCTACCAAGAAAAACATTTTTTGAGCATATAAAGTCGCATAAATATCTCTCCCATCATTTCCAGGAGAAACTTGGTATAACATGCCAAATGTTGGATGGTTTAAATAACGCTCAGAACTCAAACCTAAAATATTGTGTTATTTATAATGCACCATACAGTTTTCTAAGAAAAATTGCTATGCAAATAAAACAAATCGATAATGTATTAACAATTACATTGAGAGATTTTGAGGGATAAAGAGTTCTAAATCTGTTGGTTTTTATAATAATTTTTTTCTTTGAGAGTAATGATTCTGCTCCATGATCAATTCTCAGAAATATATTTTGAAATAACCTTTCCACTAGGATTAATAAAACATTAAAGGATTTCTTTAGTCCTAAATTTCGAAAATTTATTGATCTAACTGAAACTGATTTAATGATATTTTGAAGTTCTTCCTGCACTAGAGGAATAAAACGTAATGCAATTAACAACTGAAAAAGCCACTTACTAGTTGGCAATCCAATCTTTCTTAATGGATACATAAACCAACTTAATCCCCATACAATATCTTCCTGCAATGTGGTTAAAAGCATCAAATTCACACTATGAATAACGGTAAATAACAAAGTGGAGGTTTTTATTCCTAGTTCAAAAGCTTTTCTTGATAAGTTGTAGGGACCAAAATTAATAAACCATATCTTCTTCGAAGGAATTTGCAAAATATTCCATTCTTTTTGGCTTTCCAATACTACTTGCAACTCATTGGGATTTCTTAAGTAGCCATCAAGAGATTGAATATCAGACGAGGCAAGTATCGATATACATCCAATTAATAGTGACAAACATGAGAGAAAAAATAATGATCGCCACCATACTCGCGATGGCAATAAACTTAAAAAAGTAATTAATAGTAAAAACCCAACTAAACTCAATCTCCATATTGGACCTGCCCAAATTGGAGTGATTAAAAATATCATTACCATAATTATTTTTAATCTACTATCTATAATTCTCAGCCAACTTCTATTACCATGAACGTATTGACCAACAGAAAATTTAGTAAGCAAATTCATTAATCTTTTTGAATTAACTCAATATTTTCTTTTTCGACTTCTTTATTTAAAGCTCTTTGCTGTTTTCCTCTCCAAAGTAAAATGAGGGGTGTGCCTTCAAAGCCTAAATTTACTCTAATTTGTTTTTCAATATATCTTCTATAAGTTATTCCGAATAATTTAGGGTCATTTACAAAAAGAGTAAAAGTGGGAGGTTTGTTCTTTACTTGAGTACCGTAATAAAGCCTACCTTGCTTGCCGCTTCTCTTCGTTGGAGGACTTTTCCAACTGATTGATTCTTTAAGTACTTCATTAACTACAGATGTTGTAACTCTTCTTCTATGTTGATTTACAGCATTAAGAGCATGCTCAAAAATATTATCAACTCTTTGACCAGTTAGGGCAGATATAAAAATCATTTTTGCCCAGTGTAAAAAATAAAGTTTAGATCTAAGTTCTTTTTCTACTTGATAAATTGTTGAACTATTTTTTTCTACA
This sequence comes from Prochlorococcus sp. AG-347-L19, assembly GCA_003278895.1. Classification (GTDB taxonomy): domain Bacteria; phylum Cyanobacteriota; class Cyanobacteriia; order PCC-6307; family Cyanobiaceae; genus Prochlorococcus_A. The sequence continues at coordinate 18,585 of QCCO01000019.1, read as the reverse complement.
AGATCCCATTTATTAACAACAATTATGCAAGCTCTGCCTTGTTCTTCTATGCGCCCAGCAAGCTTCTGGTCTTGATCAGTTACTCCATCTATAGCATCTATAACTAAAACACAAACATCACTCCTATCTATTGATTTAAAAGCCCTGTTAATACCAAAGAATTCAGTACCATATTTAACATTTTTCTTTCTTCTAATCCCTGCAGTATCAATAATTTTCCAATAATTATCGCCTTTTTTAATAAGCGTATCTATTGAATCAGTTGTCGTACCACTAATATCACTAACTATTGCTCTTTTTTTTCCACAGATTGAATTTAACAAACTAGATTTTCCAACGTTTGGCCTACCAATAATTGACATCAATATCTTTTCTTCATCATCCTGAATATTATTTTCAGGAAGTTCGCCAATAACGAGATCTAAAAGATCTCCAGTACCTGAACCATGAATAGCCGAAACAGGGTTAGGTTCGCCCAACCCTAATTTCCAGAACTCTGAAGCAAGGGATATTCCTAGAGTAGTCGATTCACATTTATTAACAGCAACAATTGTTTTACAGCTTGAGTTTCTTAACCATTTTGCAATAGATAAATCACCATCAGTAACGCCTTGATTCCCATCTACCACCAGTAAAGCGAGTGAAGCCTCTTCTAGAGCTAAGAAAACTTGTGTCCTTATCTCTGGGAGAAATTCACTATCATCATCAAAAACTAAACCTCCAGTATCAACTATTTGAAATTCCTTACCTCCCCATGATGCATTTTGATAAGTTCTATCTCTTGTAACACCTGGCTTATCAAATACTATTGCATCATTACTTTGGCAAAGACGATTAACTAAGGTAGATTTACCAACGTTAGGTCTTCCGATAATTGCTATTGTAGGAAGAATCAATTCTTCTCTCCAAAGAAAGTAGTATCCAATACAACTATACCTTTAATAGAATCATTTACCTTTTTCAAAAAAACTTATTTAATTTCTGGATCGCCAAAATGTCCCTTAACCGGATTAACAGGGGGTGAACTAGGACTTGGCATTAATCCACTATCTTTTGAAAAACAATCATTTTTAATAGCCCAATAAATCAACCAATTTACTGCCGTCGCTCTTCTAGTTCTTCTTGGATAGAGTTCATTAATCTTATAACCTTTAAAATTAAGAAAATTTTTCAATCCCTGTTTATATTCTTTTGGAATTGATCGAGTCAAATGTATTGAGGCTGGTCGCTCTGAAATTATTTGAGGAGCTTTTTCAAATTTTTCTGACCAATAAGAAGGAGTTAATGCGCTAAAGGCCCAATCACCGATAGAGAGTTCTTTAGTATAAAAAAGTCTTTCCCAAACCAATTCACAAACAAAAACATCACTAACCCTATCTTCGAGAACAAGAAATAATAGATCCTTACATATTGGCCATGTAAATTGATTTTCAACTAATTTTTCTTTTTTATACATTAATCAAATCTTATCAAAATCAAAGAAAAATAAGGCATAAATTCCTTTTTATATTGTGATGCATATTGAATAATTTGATCAGGCATCCCAACACTTAAAGCTATTAATGTTGTATTGATGATATCTTCTTTTTTTAAAATTTCCCTGACTAAATTCCATCTTTTGCCAACTTTCATAATGGCCAATACCGATTTATTTGCCTTACTTTCCCTAATTAGGGTTGTTAATTCAAATTCCGAAGAAGGGCATTCTTTGATGATCAATGTCTCGCCTTTTTTTACCAGATCAAAATCATTCAATGCTGCAGCTGCTGAAATAGAGGAAATTCCAGGTATGGTTTTGGTAATAATTTCAGAATGATTATTTTTTATTAACCTCAAAATATTTGAAGAACTCGCAAATAGTGAAGTATCTCCAAGACAAAGTAAAACAACTGATTCCCCATTTTTTATAAATTTCACAATTTTTTCTACAGCATTAGACCATATTTCATCAGGATCAAAATCCTTTCTAGCCATTGGAAAGATGATAGGGATATTTTTTTTAAATTTGGTGTATTTCTTGACGATTTCCGCAGCGAAACTCTTTTTTTTATCATCTGATATTGGGAAAACTATAACTTTCGCTTTTTTTATTGCATCCACAGCAGCTATTGTTAAGAGCGATGGATCTCCAGGGCCTACACCCACGATGGTGAATGTTGGTAAATCAGTTTTATATCGATTAAGTAAACTTAAGAACTTTTTTATTATCATTTTTATTTTAAAAACTTTAGCTATGAACCCTTGGCAATATAAAAGTTTCAGCTAATATTGCTGACTCAATTTCAGACAATTCCTCTAACCTTTTAAAAGTTTGATTTTTAGAGAATTTAGTTTGCGCTAGTTTCAAGTAAACTCCAAAATGTCTTGCCTCACTCTCTAGTAGAGACTCATAAAGGGATTTAAACGATTTATCTTCAGAATTAAGAGCAAGCAAGCTTAATCTTTCATGACTTCTTGCTTCAATAAGTCCTGCGATTAAGAAACTATCAAGCATTCTATCGGGCTCTTCCTTTCTTATATTCTTGGATAATTCGGCACCATATGGAGGTGGTTTTAAGGACTCAAGAGAATGTCCAAGATCTTTTAAAAAATAAAGTATTTTTTCAAAATGCTCTAATTCCTCTCTCGCTATTGGACTCAGAACTTCTGCCAGATTGGATTCTGATGGATATCTAAACATCAATTGAATAGCTACTCCTGCTGCTTTTCTTTCGCAATGAGCATGGTCAATAAGAATATCTATTGGATTAGATAATGCGAGCTTGATCCACTCATCTGAGGTAAATGACGATAAATATTTAATATGAGAAGACGGCCTTTTAAAATCAACTAGCATTTAATTTTTAATACTTAAATATCCAATGATTCCTTCAAGAGCTAAGGAGTAACTTGATATGCCGAATCCACTAATAATTCCTATAGCTTTATCTGTAAGAAAAGATTCTTTGCGAAAATCTTCTCTACTGAAAATATTTGAAATATGCAACTCTACAAAAGGAATTTTTGATCCAATTAAAGCATCACGAATAGAAATTGAGGTATGAGTAAAAGCGCCAGCATTTATAAGAATACCTTGGATACTTTGTACAGAATCCTGAATTTTATCTACTATTTCTCCTTCGTGATTACTTTGAAAACATTCAAGATTTGTACTTTTCTCTTTGGCAACTTTAGTTAAATCTTTTTCTATATCACTCAATGTTTTATTACCATATATTTCAGGTTCTCTAGTGCCCAAAAGATTTAGATTTGGTCCATTTATCAATAAAATATTCATCATCAATAAAGTCTTTTCTTTACAAATGCTATCTAGAAAGAAACAAAAAAACCAAAACAATTTCACACAAAGTGTCCATTAACTGATAAGTTCAAATAGTGGGGGTCGGTGCCCGAGTGGTTAAAGGGGGCGGACTGTAAATCCGCTGGCTCTGCCTACGTTGGTTCAAATCCAACCCGGCCCACTTTAAAATTGCCCTTGTAGCTCAGCGGTAGAGCACTCCCTTGGTAAGGGAGAGGTCTCGGGTTCAAGTCCCGACGAGGGCACTCGCGGGATAGCTTGGTATCAGTGAGATTACCACTATCGCAATAAGAAATTCATCAGAAGTGGACGTCCGTTTTCGGGTCCACTTTTCTGTTTTAAAGGCAGATATCTGGAGGTGCATCAAACAAACGATGACACCGAAATGGCAACAATCAGAAGAAGCGGAAACGGCTGGCAGGCTCTTATCAGAAGGAAGAATTATGTAGGCCCGAGGTCCAGAACTTTTCTTTCCAGAGATCTGGCCCAATCATGGGCAGATGCAGTCGAAGATAGAACAAAAAAGGTTTTAAATGACATTCCTGTCACCCTGGGAGAGGTAATCAATGACTATATAAATGGTCCGCTGCTGCTGCACCGCAGTGCGGAAAATGAAAAATATCCTCTCAGAGTGACGGCAGAAAGCTGGCTTGGAGATATTCCTCTGAAGGAACTGCAGATAAAACATTTCGCAGTCTGGCGAGATGAACGATTAGTGAAGGTGAAACCAAATACAGTTATGCGCGAATTAAGGATATTAAGAGTACTGATCGATTGGGCAAAGGATGAAAGAGGAGCAGAAATAAAAGATAACCCCGCAAGGCATCTAAGAGTAAGAGGGACTGGAGATGCAAGAGCTCCATTTTTCACTGATCAAGACGAGAAAAGACTTTTGTATGAACTGTCTCAGATGTCCAATAAAAATCATCTGAGACTCACAAAGCTTGCACTGGCAACAGGCTTTCGCCGTTCCGAACTATTGAGTCTGATTTGGAGAAATATAGATCTTAAGAAAAAATTACTCTATATATATAGAAAGAATTGTGCCGCCATAGATCATTCAACTGGGCCGAGGCTTATTCCTATGCCGGAAAAGGCGCTAAAGATTCTTGAGGAATTAAATGATAGAAATGGGAAAGTTATAGAACTATCAAAAGGTGCTGCGAGAAATGGATTCGATAAAGCCCGAAAAAAAGCCGGACTTGAAACTCTCAGATTTCATGATCTAAGGCATATTGCCATAAGCAGAATGTGGAGTTCAGGAATGAATGCTTTGGAGATAAGTGCATGCAGTGGTCACAGAGATATAAAAATGCTTATGCGCTACAGCCATTTTCAACTTTCCATATGATGAATCATTATTAGTCCCTCATAGGGGGGATATGGTAAGTGATGACACGTGTAAAACCTGTAAAAAAATTTGTAATTAATTTTTGATCTGATTTTATGACTTATGAAAATTCCTCTCCAAAAAAGATTTCTTTTCAAAAAGAATCTTTGACTGAGATAATGCTTCATCAAGTTTTTCAAGACCTCTCATACTCAGATAAAATCGTTCAGATATCTGTTCTAATATTCTCCTCATTAGAATAGGATTTCTTTCCAGCCTGAGTAATTCGGGAGATATTTTTTCATCCGCTTGTTCTTTTTGAAAAACAATATTATTTTCCTTTAGATATTCCATCAACAATTCATACTCAGAAAACAACCCAGAAAGAGAATTTACTATTTCTATAAATCGCGCATGATCCCTAAGTAATTCATGAATTTTTTTTGAGATTAAATCAATTTCGGGAGGATTCATTCCTCTAAATTTATCTAGATCGGTCATTTGTGAGTTAATTTAATTAAGTTCATACAATAGAAATTATATGCGTCTATATTACAAATGTACGCTTATATATAAGATCCTTGACATAATTGTGTGCAATGTATATATTAATAATACTTTAAATATTAATTATGACGGACCCCAATGAAGCCCAAAACGCAGAGACAAGCAGAGAAGCTTTCTGCAGATTAGTCAATCAGCGAATTGAAAAGGTGACTAAATCACTAGAAAACTTATCAAGATTATCTTCAAGAAAATCAGACTATTCTGAAAAAGACATTGTAGAAATTAAGAGATTTCTTACAAAAGAACTGGATAAAACTCTTTCTGGATTTCGTCCTAGGACAAATAATGATTCAAAAGCTTTTATTTTAAAAGCCTGAAAATAAATATGTACGCTTAAATAGCATGCAATAATTGAAAATAATGCCTAAGAAATTGACTCCAAAAAATAATTCAGAACATTTTATTGAACTTGCAAACAAAAGGGTTCCCAAGGCCCTAAAAGCTTTGGAACTGGTTGGTAATCTTGGCAACAAAAGTAACTATACATACAGCAAATCACAATCAGATCAGATAAAAAAAGCATTGCGAGACAAAGTTAATGAAGTGTGCAGAAAATTTGATAGTAAAACTGGGAAAGAAAATGATTTTCAACTCAAATAAATAAGATTTTGAGAGTTTTATTATGGAATCTAACTTAGAAAAATCGAGAATAAATTTCCAATCATGGATTAAAGAATATCAATGGGATTGGGAAATAAAAAATAGGTTTTATTCCAATAGAGGGCCTCTAGAAAAAGATGTTTTTAACATTGAGAGATATGAAGATGCAGAAATTTTTTCTAGAGAGTTAATTCAAAATGCTCTGGATGCAAAAGTTGAATATAATAATAAACCCGTAGTTTTAAATTTAGAAATCGTTGATTTTTCAAGTCGTCCTTTTAGAGGGATTTACGATAAATTAGTCAATATTGATATTCTTAGATTACTTCTAGATAGCAAAAATATTAAAGATGACTTTTTTCCAACCTATAAAGCATTAAAAATATCTGACTACAATACAACTGGATTAAGTGGAAGCGTAATTGATGATAAATCAAACTGGTATAAGTATTTTATAAAGATTGGTAATCTTACTGAATTAAGCAAGCAAGATAAATTAGGTTCTGCAAATTTAGGAAAAATTGCTGTTTGGAAAAGTTCTAATTTATGGATGGTATTTGCAAGATCATGCATTGGAGATAAAAAATTTAGATTTCAAGGAAGATGCTTAAGAGACGATGATACTCCCGATAAAAAAAATCCTGCGGATATAAATTCTTGCGATGTTTATTTTAGAAAAAAAGATCCCGAAGATGTAGAAATTGATAGTGACAAAAATTCTGATCTATCCAATTTGCTTTTTTCAGATCATAGAACAAGCACAGGTACTGATTTCATTTTTCCTGAATTTAGAGCAGGAAGCTTAAGTAAGTCTGAAGTAATAAAATTTGCTATAAAAAACTGGTTTAAAGCAATTGCTGAAAATCGAATAAGAATTAATATCTTTGGGGATGAAATAAATTCAGAAAGTTATAAAGGATTAATTCAAAAATACGGGACTAATCACCCTGATTTAGATGAAGATATGATTGATTTTGCTATAGATGCTAGTAATGAAAATTACGATAAACAATATACTTTAAAAAAGAGTAACTCCATTGAAAAATATAGAAGTAGATCATTATCAAAAGATTTTTTCGAAGATTTAAATATTGACGAAAAACTACTAATAAAAAATATCCAAAAAGAAGGAAAGCACATCCAAATAAAAGTCCCCGTGAAAATTAAAAATGCTAAGGGAGTACCTTTTGAAAATGACTATTTTCTAGTCAGCCTGAAAATGAGAACAACAAAAACTAAACGTCCTTCATTTGGATTAATGTTTAGACAAGATCAAATTTTATGGGAGGAAGATGACTTTTATAGAAGTTCTAATATAAATGATTTAATGATTTGTATAATTTCAAACTCACCACATTTAAATAAACTCCTTACTCATTTCGAAGAGCCATCTCACTTAAAATTTAATAAAAGAAAATTTAAAGGTAAAGAGGATTTTGATCGAGCTGCCGCTGAACATGTTTTGTATTTATTCAGGAATGTAGCTAATAAATTTATTGAATTCTTAATTAAAGAAGATGAGGAAATTAATACTAATGCATTATCTGATGTATTTCCATCAATAGATTTAAATAAGGATCAGGAAGAGGAAGATGATGATGATGATGATGATGAACTTGAAGAACCTGATGATGATGATGATGATGGTGATTCATCAAGTGATAATGATCAAAATAAAATTCCTCCTCCAAAAACAGAAAAATTATTAAAAGAACCTTATCAAAATGGAGGCTTGGTAAAACTAACTTCTATAAAAAGCGAAGAAATCATAGGAAAGAGAATAAAAATAATTTTAGGAGTGAGAAAGATAGGGAAAAATCCATTTAAAAATTTAGATAGATTTAAAATTGATTTAACCGAAGCAACTTTTAGTGATTATGAAGGATGTGACATAGTTACAAGTAGCATTAGTTTTAATTCTTTTGAACTAATTATTAGAGAAGAATCTTTTTCTGTAACTATTGAAGGATTAGAACCAGCTTATGCATATGCGAATAAATATATAGAGATGGAGGTGGAATCATGAAAAAAAGGATTGCTAAATCAGCTATTTCAAAGACATTTCCCTTTGATGTAAAAAAAATAAAATTAAAAGATATTTCATGGGATGTAGATGATGCATTCACTACTTTGACATTAGAAAAATGTAATCTCCCTGAGATAGATAATATTTCAAATGAAAAAATAGGTTTTGGATTTTATGCTTATGCAGGAAACTCAGAAGCATTTTTACCAAAAGAACTTGATGATATAAAAAACCTTCCCTTATCTTTTAATTTTATTAATAATGGTTTAAATATTGGTACAGAAAAATGTCGGTTTAGAGTTTATTTATTTAATAAGGATAATAATAGACTCCTAGCCACCACAGTAGATCTCCCGTTAAATTCTAAAGCACAACTTAAAAGTATATTGCCATTACAACCAGGTACAATTGGCAATAGAATTGCAGAGCTTAGAATAGATGATGATGGACCAATACTTTTGATATCAACAAATTTCAAAACTAAAAAAGGAGAACAAATATATAGACAAAATTTAGTTAAAGTTCTTAAGGAGAACCCTAGCTTTACTTGCGGATTCTTTCCAATAATTTTAGATGAGATATTTACAAAAGCTTATGTGGATAAAAGACCTAAATGGTCAAAAAAATGGTTAGCTTTCGCAGATCGAGAATTAGTAAAAGGAATTTTTGACAATAATGAAAAACTTAAAGTTACTGAAAGAAATTTTAAATTAAAGCTGAGAGAGTTAAGTACTGCCTGGATCAATAAATATAATTTTGATCAAAAGTTTTTCGATCAATTAAATAAAGGTGATAAAAATGATTGATTATAAAAAGCCCAAAAAAATTTCTTTAAGAGAATTGACTGATGATGGTTTATGGAAATTTTTTAATGTAATGAAAAAAATTAATGAAATTAAAAAGAAAAAAACAAAGACTCCTGAAAAAGTTATGGAGCTAATTAAAAATCTTCCCAAAGTTAATGATAGTTTTTCAATAGAATTATTTAATGCTCCAGAGCTTGACCTTACTTTGGATTTTAAAGATAGATTTTACTTTGCAAAATATTTACATACCACTCTGAATGAGTTCATTAAAGAAAAGCGTTACCGCAACAATTATAGAATGTGGGCATGGATAGCATTAAGTTATCTAGATACTCTTACGGATGATTTTAGTAATATTTTAGAAAAATATCATTACTTACCCGATGCGGGGGTTATTCAAAGAGATAATGGAGTGCCTCTACTGTATAGGCATTCTGTACGAGAAAGTTATTTGTTATTTGACAATTACAAAGAAGAATCAAAAATATATTTCAGTAGGAACACGATGTCTAAAATGAGTGATTTTCTTGAACAGACTAGGGGATATACAAAACTTAGGCGTCATAAATCTATGCACCAATATTTAGTAAAAAAATATCTTGACCCCAATACCGGCTATCTAAAAGCTGGGGCTGCTAGCAAAGTTTTGCCTGAAAAAGATAAAGGAAGAAGTAGTGTTAGGAGAGTTGGACCACTTTATGAGTGTTTGGCTGTATCTTATGCAGCTCCAAGATTAACTACTTCTCAACTCGGAGAGCTTCTTGGAAAGGGCTTAGAAATAGAATAATTCCTAAATACTTAAGCACACTTTTTCGTACTTATATATTGAAATCTACTCAGATAAGTGCCCATCATTTTTGCTATTTGTTCAATAACAGGAACAACAACCGAATTACCAAATTGTCTATATGCCTGACAATCTGAAACTGGAATTATAAAATTTGATTCACCACTTTTATCAAAACCCATCAATCTCGAACATTCTCTAGGAGTAAGTCTTCTTGGATTTTTTTCATCGCCTTGATCTATCAATATCTCAGCACCATCTTTGTGGTACCTAGCAGACAAAGTTCTGGCAACATCTTCAGGTTTACATAATCCAAAACCAAATCCATTTCCTTTCGCTTTATGCTTTTTTTCATACTTTTTGAGATAGTCCCATAATTTATTAGTGATTGTGTATTTCTCATTTACTTTTGAATGATCAGGAATAGTGTATGGTTCTTCAAAAGGTTCGGATCCATCTTCTGGATGAAGCACTGAAGATAATATTGGGCCATCAGAAATATCTGGAATAATTAAATCATCAAAGTTAAAATTATTTTCTTCCCTAAAACCGACAATATAAATTCTCTGCCTATTTTGAGGGACGAAAGATTTTGCATTAATTACACGATATTGAACTTTGTAATCTAGTTTATTTTCTAATACATCAAGAATGGTTTCAAACGTTTGGCCTTTATCATGACTTTTCAGGTTTTTTACGTTTTCCAAAAGAAATGCTTTGGGTCTATGGTGCTCGAGAATTCTTGCAATTTCGAAAAATAAAGTTCCCTGTATCTTGCAATCAAAACCGTGTGATTTACCGAGTGAATTTTTTTTACTTACTCCTGCGAGACTGAAAGGCTGGCATGGAAACCCTGCTAGCAAAACATCATGTCTTGGAATTTCTTTTATATTTACTTCTCTAATATCTCCTGCAAATAAATGATTTGTCTCGAAGTTGGCTTTGTAAGTTTCTTGAGCAAATTTATCTATCTCACTTGTAAAAACACAATTTCCACCTATTGATTCAAAACCTTTTCTAAAGCCACCTATACCCGCAAAAAGATCAATAAATTCAAATTTATTTTGAACAGTATTTAATTTTTTAACTTGAGATTTTTGAATCTTTTTTCTCTTAAATTCTTATTAACTATGGCACCGAGATTTATAAAGTCAACTAATTTATTAACTAAAAACATCAATTATTTTATCTCTTAAATTTTCCATATTCTTTGTCTCACATTCCCAGATAACAACAGATCTCCAATCAAGATTTTTTATTTTTTCTTGAATTTCCGAATCCCTTTTTATATTTTCTTTGAATTTTTTGTTCCAGAATTCCTGCCTTGTTTTTGGATTAGAGGCATACTTGCAATTCTCATGCCTATGCCAGAAACATCCGTGGACAAAGATAACAGTTTTATATTTTGGGAGGACAATATCAGGAGAACCCGGCAAATCTTTTGAATGAAGTCTGAATCTATATCCCATTGAATGTAGAACTTTTCTTACCTTGATTTCAGGCTTTGTATCCTTCGATTTAATGGCAGACATATTCCTTGATCTCTGCTCACTTACTTTATGTATTACTTCACTACTCATCTAACCAATCAGTTTTAAACAATATACTCACCATCACCCTATAGGTACCTATATACAGTACGTGCATTATGTGTTTACACACATACCCACGTAATTTATATAGGTGTTTTAGTTGTGGTTGATTGTGGTTATTTGCCCCTACTTACAATGATGATGTATACACATCCAGTAAGTAGTCCCCTCTTAATTTCTTGTCTTTTACCCCTTCCTCCCGTGTATTATGAAGGGGTTGCGTAATTGACTGGTATGACTAAGATCTCAGAGGTCAGCATTTTACCTTAAATTCAGATATATTTAATAGAGATTGTCTTCAGTAATGCCACTATCGTCATACCGGATGCACAGAATTTATCTTGCAGCGACCATGAATTATGGTCTTGGTTCTGATGATCCAGAAGAATTGGCCTACTACAATAAGATCAGAAAAGAAATGGATGATATGAAAAAAGACCCAATAAAAAAAGGGATACCCTTAAATTGGGATACCCCAGAAAGAATGGATAAATGAACCTGAATACTTTTTTATTAATTGATGGGAGTCTGATGCTTATTGGTCTGCCTTTGCTGATGATTCTTAAAGGCAAAAAAAAGACAACCTAAGTTACTTCTTAACAGCAAAAGTTACTCCCATTACGGCAGTAATATCTTTCTTGATAGTTGAAGTGTCATAAGAACCCCAGCTGCTTACCTTCGTGGAATTCGGAACAGTTATCTGAAAAACTCCAGTATTCACTCTCTTTAAACCACCTACTTCAGAGCCTGCCTCTAGAGCTATAGCTTCAGCCCTGATTCTGGCATCCTTTGCTGCCTTAGCGAGCATATCAACGCGTTTATCAGCAAGCTTCGAATAGGTGAATTCAGGACGGCTTGGTTTCACCCTTACCCCTTTCCCAAGTAATTCTGTTATCTGACTATGAGTCTTCTGGATGTTATAAACATCCCTACTTTCAATCTCAATATTCTGATAAGTAATCCATTCAGTCCTAATGATTTCATTGGTCTTTGGATGCTTAGTTTTATATTCACTGATACTCGCAGGGCCAAGATAAACATCCTGCTTTACACTGTCCTCAATTCCATTGGCTTTAAGGAATTCCATTGTCTTATTAATGGACTGCTTATGCTTGGTGAATGAGTCAATCTGAGTTTTACCTGAGGTCTTTACCTGGACTGACCATTTTGCAATATCACTCTCAAAACTTTCAGTACTTGCACCGGTAACAGTGATAGTATTCTCAACGGTTCTGAACCCTCTCACAAGGACCGTGGAGGCACCTATAAATCCTCCGAGAGATAAGACAGCCATTGCGAAAACAAGTGGCGGGGTGCGGCGTATAACGCCCAGAGAATCGCCTGGCAGCGACCTGAGTCTCTTGATAATTTTCATTGTCTATCAGTATGTGTGTAGGAGCTTTTTAACAGCTGAACCGAAAGAAAAATATTAGAAAAATCCCTGACTTTTATTCCTTCAGTTCTATCTGGCCATTAATGGAAACATCTTATGTTGATGTGCCAATTTTGGAGTCGGTTACTAATATTGCCAAATGAAATAACACTCTGCAAGAAGTATATTTGTATTACGAAGATGAATTCAACCTACTAAATAATGAACATCTACTTCTTGTTAGAAAAAGTTTTTACCCTTATTATCTCTCTAATAAATTAGTTAAGTGAAGCCTGTATCCATCTCAGCTTATTCAATAATTCTAGAAAATTATCTTGATCAGATGATTAAAGAGGGACCAACTTGCTGTTCTTCAGCAACTATTTCTGCAGTCTCTGTAGTTTGGGATCATATTTGCCCAGATGATGATGATTTAGATGATGAGGGAATTATTGAATTTTTTGATTTTTTAGAAGATATTTATAAATGGACAAGTACCCAGAAAGGGTTAAAGGATTATTTAAAAGTTAGATTTGAAGAAGAAGAAGAGCCAGAAGGTCCTTATTTTTTTATAGGAAATACTGAAGATTGTTTCTATAAAAATTTTGATGAATTTTTGAAAGATTTAGACTTTAATTTATGTTTCCAATCATTTAGGAAATGTTGGGAAAGAAGTTGTGATGGTGAAGATGTCTTTCAAGAAGGACAATTTAAAATTGATTTTAAAAAATGAAACAGTTACTGCTTACACCGCTCATTAAATATGGACTAAACCTATATCACAGCACTCCCTAGCAATAATTTGACAGCTAAAGACTGGCCGTCTAAATTTATTCTGCACACTTCAGAATCATTGTGCTGCAGGCAGTCTTGATTGGTCCAACCCGGCCCACTTTAAAATTGCCCTTGTAGCTCAGCGGTAGAGCACTCCCTTGGTAAGGGAGAGGTCTCGGGTTCAAGTCCCGACGAGGGCACTCTCGGGATAGCTTGGTATCAGTGAGATTACCACTATCGCACAAAGAAATTATTCAGAAATCCAGCGGTTAATTATTGTCCCGTCATAAATGTGACCAGACGCCTCGACTATTGGTTTAGTTTCCGGGTTAACAAAGATGTCGTAACAAGTATTTACTGGTCCTTGAAACATAACGGTTGCTCTTTTGGGGTCTTCCAATGATTTGCCAATATAAAAAGTTTTTACTCCCATCTCTTTAAACATGGCCTGTTGTTCAGGAGCATTCATATGAGCCTCATATTCCTCAAAAGTATTGCTTAATTTGAAATCTAAAACGGTTGTTTCAATTGACATAAAAAAAGGAGCGAATTGCTCCTTATTGTAGATCGACTGTCAAACATATTTCATTAGAGTCTGCTGTAACCTAATTTTGATTGAAAAACCTTAAAGGGAACACCAGTTCCTTTCATTACTTCAAGACACTTATCCCCAACTGTTCCATATACTTCAACAGTAAAATCATCCGCAAGTTTTGGATGCTCTTGTAAATATTCACCAATTGCTGGATTAGCCAAGTGAGCGATAAATGCTTCATCGTTTTTATAAGCCTCAGACCAAACAAATATCAGAGGATTTTCTGGATCCTGATCAAAAGTATGATGTAGCATTCCTGGCTCAGCAGCCTCAACAGCTTTATCTGTTTTATCCGCAAGTTCTAAATACTCAGAAACTTTATCTTCTTTTACCGTGATTTTCGCTAAAAGAATAAAAGGTGTATCTGCTCCAAAATTTGTCATAAAAAAAAGTAATCTTGATATATTTTATTTGTATTTCACGAAAAAAGGGCCCCTTTATCGATCGACATAAAACGAGAATTTGCTAATCTTTGGCAACTTCGGAGAAATGGATCGCTTTTCATTTTATAAAAATTTGACAATGATAATTAAAGTTTAAGCAACCCTAAATTCCCGTTTCATATTCATTTCAGGCAGGTCATTCATTGAGTCCCTCCATTCCTGGGCCCACTCACTTTGACTATGTTTATAAATTCTAATTAGTTCATCTACAGAGGAATCATGATAATCAACTCTCAGATCTAAAAGAGGAAAGCCAAGTTCTCCACTTACTTTTAGGGCGCTTGATGTTGAACGGAGGCTTCGTTTATCTCCACCTACACTTTCTCCTGCATTAAGAGCATCAAGTAGTCTTTTCCCTAATTTAATATTTGGATCACTTTGTTTGAAAACATCAGCCATCACCTCAAGAACTTCAATATTCTCTAGAAAATTGCCAGCTACAGAAAAGTTTTCTCCACTAATATGTCCGCTTGTCTGAAAACATTCTTGACCTGTCCAGCATGCGCTTCTCCCATACTTATCAATTAAGTGAACCTGTCTTTTTTCCCTGCCAAAATCTTCTTTAATTAAATCTTCCAAAACAATTTTCGAATCAGAGCAGGATTGGAGTGACTCAAGACTTCTTATTCCTAAATACGGATTAGTTTGCCCTTGAGTTGCAACAGCACCAACCTGTGATCTAACGAATGAAACTGTTGAGCCAACAGCTATATGGCAAGAAGAAACTGCAACACCAAATCTATTTTTTAAAGGATCAAAACCAATAATTGAAAATGTCATTTATATCATTAGAGGCTTGTCTAAAAAATTATTATCAATGGAAAATATTGTATTTAATAAAACCTCAATACCATTAGCACATTGATCAAGAGAAGTATATTCCTTGTAGGAATGACTCAGACCATTCCTGCTTGGAACAAAGATCATCACCATAGGACAGATCCTTCCTACTTCTTGTGAGTCATGACTTGCTTTGCTTGGTAAGATTCCAGTTTTAAACCCCAACTTTTCAGATTCATGAAATGAAGAGCTCACTAATTTAGGGCATGACTTAGTGGGAATAACTTCAAATTGAGGTTCTATCTGTACTACGCATCCAGTAACTTCTTGAATTTGTGAACATAGATTCGCAATTCTTAAACTCATCTTCCCAATTACATCTTCATCCAAATCTCTCATATCTATCGTGAATACTGCCTCTCCTGGAATAACATTTGCCGCATTGGGATGTAATTTCAATTTACCAACAGTTGCGACTGCAGTTTCAGAAGTAGTTTTAGCTATCTGTTCAATGCCAACAATAATTTTAGAGGCGGCCAAAAGTGCGTCATTTCTATTTGACATTGGGGTAGTTCCTGCATGATTTGCCTCACCTTTAACCCTAACGGTTATTCTTTTTTGACCTACTATTCCATTAACAATTCCGATATCCAGACCACCATCCTCAAGTACCTTTCCCTGTTCAACATGTAATTCAAGAAAAGCGAATATATCTTTTTTACTTCTTGCCGCACTTTTAATCTCAAGCCAATTCCCACCAATCCGAGAAAGATTATCAATTATTGAGCAAGAATTACTGGTAACAAAATCTTCTTCTTTAACAGATAAATTACCTGTAAAGCCTTTACAACCAATCATTGTCGATTCTTCATCAGCAAAGACAATTATTTCAAATGGTCTATTTAATTTAATGTCATTTTCCTGAAGAAAAAAAGCAATTTCAATTCCTGCAATCACTCCTAAAGTTCCGTCATACTTACCTCCCTTTGGAACAGTGTCGAGATGAGATCCGGTAACAATGGGAGGTAGATTATTATCATGCCCATCTAATCTTGCAATAATATTTCCTGCAGTATCAATTCTTATTTTCAAACCTAAGTTATTAAGGGTTTTCATAAAAAAATTTCTTGCATATATATCTTCATCAGAAAAACCTCTTCTTGAAACAGAACCATTCTCAGAAGCTCCGATTGAAGAAAAAGAATTTATCAAGCCTTGGATTCTCTCCCTATTTATTACCTGTGGCTCTAGGATATTTAACCCAGCGCTATAACTCATACTTCTGTTACTTAAACCTATTTAAGGTCTCTTATTTTTCAAATAAAACCTGTATTGGTTTACACCTTTTCAAAAATTAATTTAAGAAAAGAATTCAAACTTTCCAGCCCAAATTATCAGCCATCTTTTGAGCCTTATCAGGGATATCCTCAATTATAAAAATCTTATATAAGATCTGAACGCTTAAAAGATGATTGATTATTGCATCCAATTGTACTTTTTCTGAGGCATCAAGCTCTGAACTAAAAAATTTATTCAGCAATTTATTTACTTCTGTTTCATCCAATATTCCAAATTCTCTTATCTTTTCAGGACTTAAAAACTCATCTACAATTTCCTGCATAGAACTTAAATTATCCTTATCTGCATGGGAGGGGGGAGCCATAAAAGGAAATTTTTCACGTTTATATAATGATTCAGGCAGCAATCCTGACATGGCTTCTCTTAAAACATACTTCTCGACATTGTCTTTAATCCTTAATTCAGGGGGGACAGCAACGGCAGCTTCAGCTAGGTGATGATCTAAAAATGCAGGTCTGGCTTCCATTGAATTTGACATATCCACTCTATCTCCACCCCATGTGAGAATTTGGCCCTCAAGCATAGTCTTCATCCAAACGTACTGAGCCTGATCAATTGCGTATCTATTTTCTAATTGTCCAATATCAAGTTCTCCAAAAATTGCCGCGCCAGGATCATAATCTTCCGTTATCTCTTTATATTTACTTGAGACTAAACTTTTTGCATAAGTTTCACAGGCAAGCCAAGGTTGAAGGCAACTTGGCGTAAATCCTAAATATTCCTTGAAAGATTGATTACTTATCTCTTCATTAGCTAGCATCGCGCCTTTGAAAATATCATTCGAATTTTCCAGATTTTCTTTTAGATTCTCAGATTCTGAATTGGAAATTCCGACCCCATAGGTATACATATCTTTTCTGAAAGCGGGATATCCACCAAATAATTCATCTGAACCCTCTCCTGTCATAACAACCTTATAATCGAGCTCATTCACTCTTTTACTCATAAGGTATTTGGCAATTGCAAGGGTGTTATAAATAGATCTTTCAGTAAACCATAGAACCTTTTCAAAATTCCCATAAAGATCATCGCCATTTATTTTTAAAATCTCATGATCTGCATTTGTGGCGACAGCCATCTCTTTTGCTATCGAAGTTTCATCATATCTTTCATCACTGAAACCAATCGTGAATGCCTTTACTGATTGTTGACTTATGGCAGAAGCCAATCCCAAAATTGAGCAACTATCAATACCACCTGACAAATAACAGCCGACGGGAACATCAGCGACCATTCTTAGTTCAACTGCTCTCAACAATTCTTTTCTAATATTTTCAATAAAATATTTTTCACTTTTATCTCTTTCATAAGTGTTTTTCTTAGGGAAATTTATATCCCAGAATTTTTCCTCTGTTATCTGAAATTTATTATTTACTCTTTTAACCTTGAGGATATATCCCGGCTTAACTTGTTTAACACCGGCGAATGCTGTAGAGCCAGGTACCATTACCTGCATCAGTTGATGAACCAGTCCTTCACCCGTAAATTTTCTTTCAACTGATGGATGGGCGAATAATACTTTTAATTCAGAGCCAAATATTAAGGAATCATCGGTCTCAATCCAGTATTGAGGTTTAATCCCAAAACGATCTCTTACAAGATAAAGACAATCCTCTTCTGCATCAAACAATGAAAAGGCAAATTCTCCTCGCAGATAAGATAATGATTCATCAATGCCATATTTCTCATAAAGCCTAAGCAATATTTCCGAATCACTTTTTGAAGAAAAGCTTACGCCCTGTGCAACAAGATCAGCCCTGATTCTCTGAAAGTCATAAAATTCACCATTATGCGCCATCAGAATATGATTTTCGACACCTCCGACAAAAGGCTGTCTGGCTCGATTTTCATTTAAATCTATTATTGATAATCTCGCATGACAGAATCCTACAGAAGTATCATCTGATAATTTATATCCAAAACCGTCTGGTCCACGATGGCTTTGAATAGCCGCCATATTTACAAGAATCTGAGGCTCAACAGATTTATCTTTTGATTTATTAAAAACCCCGCCTATTCCACACATCTAATTAAACGACATCCATCACTCTTGTTGTTCTATCCATCAGACAGGTAAGTAATGCCATTCTTACAAATACCGCTCCTCTTGACTGAGCAAAATACCAATTTTTTGAGGTCTGATCCAGTGATGTTGACAATTCAGGTCCACGAGCAAGTGGATGCAATATTATGGAATCTTTTTTAAATGGCAACTCACTGTGCAATTTAAATGAACTTCCATGAACTTCATAATTT
>QCCO01000018.1 GCA_003278895.1 Prochlorococcus sp. AG-347-L19 | reverse complement strand
AGAAAAATGAAAAAAAAATCTATTTTTATATTATTTTTTCTTTTTCCCTTAATCTTTTCTGATTATGCAAAAGCTGACTATTGGTTAATAATTGGAACTTATAGACAAGGACCTGGAAGAAGACCAGAGGTTAGTGGAATAACAAGTCCAACATTACATTCCATTCCTATGAAAGATTTAGATACTTGTAATAAGGCAGGGGAAAAAATTACTAATGAAATATATAAACCTGTCTGGCAATTTGATAGTAGATGGACTTGTGTATTTAGAGGTGATTTAAAATAAAATTACCTTTTAACATCATGAGCACAGCCATCACCTTTATAATTTTCACTTTCGTAAAAATCATTCTTTGTACCAAAGTAAACAGTTAATAAAACGAACGGTAGGCTTAATATAAATAAAATAGTTGTTAAATCCATAGTGATAACTTATTTAGGTAGGCTATTCAAAAATTAAGATAACCATTTGTTCATAAAACTCAGCTTCAATAATCTGTAGGTCCTTTAATACCGAGATAAAAGAAGGCTCCTAAACCAACTAAAAGTAAAACTCCAGCGACAGCCGCAGAAGGAACGAAACCTCCTATTTCGAAGGAAGAAAAATAATACATCTATAAAAACTAAAACTAGTTAGATATTATCAATAAAAACTATCGATTTGTAAAAAATTTTGACTCGAAGACAATTAGATAATATCTGATCTATGCCACTAAAGTCGAATCTTCGCTATCAGCAGTAATTCTTATTCTCTCTTCCAACTTAGGTCCATATAATTCATTTCCCCATATTTCAACTCTTGAGTTATTTGGAGCCATAAAAGTGAGAATGTCAGTTGGGAATAAAACTCTCTCTAAAAAAAAATTTGATGGACCAATACATCTCAATACAACCATTCTACAGCTTTCGTTTTTGTAAGAAAACTCGACCATTTCAAAGAAATAAATAAGATTAATTAAACACCATTTAGAACTAAAAAAAATGTATAAAAAATTACTGAAAAAAAAGAAATTTAGAAAATGTTATGAATTTAATTTAGCCTCAACTAAATTTCTTTCTGAGTCAATTAATAAGAGCGCATAAGAATTTATAAAATCGAAACTTTTATGAGGGATAGAGACATTAAGCATTCTCAAGAAATTAGATAACTTTTCATCTTGAAGGGCATTTCCTTTCTGTAATAGCATTTCTTTCTCTTGATTTCTTTTCCACATATTCATATATTCAAATTTCAAAGGCTTTAAGTGCCAAATATTATCTATTAATTTCCAAATATCTAAATATTCATATAAATTGTTTTGAATCTTTAATGTATAAAAAGATTCATTTTGTCTCAAAACTGCTGATTGTATGTGTTGATTCTTAATATCAATTGAGCAAGGTTCGATTCCTAAAAACCATCCCTCAAGAATTAATAAATCAGGATTATCAAATCTCCAATGAGATCTATCTCCTAAACCATTCCTTAGTGATTTATCAAAAACAGGTACATTTAACTCTCCATTTGTTTTCCAATTTAATAATTTTTCATACATTAATTTTACTGAGTGACTACCAGGAAAACCTCTAGATACATTCCAAGGATTGTTATTAATTGCTAATTTCATTTCATCTGAAGGAAGATAGAAATCGTCAATTGAAATAACCGCTATTTTGAAATTTAAATTAAGGGATATTGCTTCAAGCCATTTACCTAAAGTTGTTTTACCAGTTCCTGGGAGAGCTGAAATTCCAATAATTTTTCTATTAGAAAAATTTTTATGAAATACATAAGCCTGAGATAAAAGAGGTAAAGCTAAACCCCAAATCCAATCATCATTTACTTTATTTTTCCAATATTGATCAATTGAAAGAATGTTTCTGTTTTGATTCCAAAAATTGAACCAATCATCCAAGGATTCCCAACCAATATCAATAATTAATTTTTCAAATGTATCAAGGGGAAAATTAATATCTAAATCTTTCATCTATCTAACTTAGTTCTCGCTCATTTATCAATTTATTAATTTCATTTTTCCAACCATATCCATTAGGTTCAGAAGCTAAAGTAAATTCCACACCTTTTAATTTATCTAATAAGCTCAAGTTAGGTCCATCTATTCCGGGAATAACAATTTTAATATCTGAGTTTAAAAGTAGAGGCAAATCATTTGGAGAATCTCCCAAACCTATAATTTCAATATTATGAAGATTTGAATATTCTTTAAGAGCATTTATTGCTTTACCTTTATTCGATTTTGTAGATAATAAGTGACTCATTCTATTTCCCTTAAAAATATCAACATTGAACTTTTTACAACAGATATTAATTTTTTCTTCTAAGTAACTTGGTGGATTTAAAAAAGGCATACTCCAATGCCTGTCACGCATTAAGTTCAATGAGTTGCCTTTTAAACCGGTGAGCTGAGTGGCTTCTTGATCAGAGAGGTTATTAAGAGGAGTAAGTTTATACTTAATTTCATTGGAAATAAATATTAAGATTTCTTCAAGAGATTCGTATTTAGTTCCAAGAATAATTTCTCCATTTACTCTTTTAAGAGATTCACCATATACTGCCGCACCATTTTCAACAATATAAGGATCAGTCAAGTTCAGTTCCTTTCTAATAACTTTTACTTCAGAAGCGGTTTTACTTGTACAAAGAATTACAGGTATAGATAATTTTTGTAATTTTTTTATAGTTTCTTTAGCAGGTGATAAATCATAGGAGTGATCCATTAAAGTACCATCGACATCACTTACTACCCAAGTAGAAGAATTTTCTATCATTTTATAAAGCACTAAGCCAAATTACTTGAAAAGGATCAAGACTTATATTTTTGCAATTGTATTTAGTGGATGTTAAAAAATCTTGGGTATTAAAATTATTATCAATTATTTTTGGTAGATCATTATCATTCAATTGATAATTAATTTTATTTTCAGTCATATTATGAATGGCAAAAACAGACTCAGGACCTTTACTTCTTTTGATTACAACAATATCACTTCTACCTTTAGACAAACATTTCATATCTGAACAAGGGTGAAATTGCTTCAATTCTGATCTGACATCCATAGCATTACGAAGATATTTTAAGTTTTTATTAGCATTAGATTCAGGATTATTTAAAACGGCTAAAAGATTTTCTGATTTAAACTTTTCTCTATTAAGATCTCTTCTTTGACCTGTCATAGAAAAACTTTTGATATCATTTTCTGAAGCTAGCAATGCTGGTAAATAAAAGGCAGGAACACCTTTCAGAGCCATTACTAATAATTGACTCAAAATAAATCTCTCATATTGAAATCTTTTAGCATCTCTACTAGAGTCTTCCATTGCACTCCACCAACTAATATTCAATTCATAAGGTTTATCCTCACCATTTGATAAACGTCTATGACTTACTAACCCGCCTCTTTTCTCACAATTAATTAATAAATCTTTAATTCTTTGCTCATTCATTAGACCCTCAAGAGCTCTTAGCCCAACACCATCGTGTGATGCAGTGAAATTAAATAAAGTAGTATCTTCAGTTAATATCGGCCAATCAAAAATCCATGAGTTTAGAATATCAGCCCTTGAAGTAATAATTGCTTCTAGGAGAAGAGGAGGCAATGGGAAATTGTATGCCATATGGGCTTCATCATCAGGAATCAAATAAGATAGATTTTCCTTCTGTGGAACATTAGTTTCAGTTATCAAAACTCCTTCCTCAAGAAGTTTATTTAAAAGAACTCTTAAGAGTTTCACAATTGAATGTGCTTTTGGTAAATGCAAGCAAGTTGTCCCTGATTCCTTCCAAATAAAACCTACAGCATCAAGCCTGAACCATTTAATGCCACTTGATAAATAAGTAATTATTAAATTTAAAAACTCAAGAGTCATTTTTGGATTATGCCAATTCAAATCAATTTGATCTGGACCAAAAGTTGTCCAAACTTGTTTAGGGCCATCTTCAGTATTTATTTGAGAAAACAAAGAGGAACTTCTTGGCCTAACTACATTTGACCAGTCAAGATTTTGTTTCGGTGAAAAAACATTTGATATACCAGGTTCTTGGGATTTAATAAATTGTTGAACCCATGGGTGAGATGATGAGACATGATTTAATACTAAATCAGCCATCAAATCATGATTTTTAGAAATACTTTTGAGATCATCCCAACCACCAAATTTTTCTTCTAAGGATTCATAACTTGATACAGCAAAACCTCCATCACTTGTAGATTTCAAAAAAGGAAGAATATGTACAACTTTAGAAAGACTGCCAAAATGTTGACTTAACAACTCACCAAGAGTTATTAATGTTGCCTCTCCATTTTTATAAATACTATCTGCATAAGTTATCAAAACCGAATGAGATTCATTCCACCTTTCCTTATCTCTTATTTCTTCATAAGCAGATTTCTCTGAGAAATCATCTAAAATCTGTAATAATTGATTTGAAATAAAATTAATTTCTTCTGTAGTATTATTTGAATAAATTGTTTTTAACAATTTATCAATCTTTAATCTATCTAATTTTTTCTCTGAATCAATTTGCTTCACTTTGAAAAAATCATCGAAGTATTAATACTATTCTGCACATCAATTAGAAAATGGACTTCCAACAAGGGTTAATCACAACAATACATGAATATGGAGTTACAAGAAATTTACTTAAAGAATTAAACAAAAGTCTTAAAAAAAGATCAACTAGCATTTTAATACCTTGCTTATATGAAGAGTTTGAGCGTCCAGCATTAAAAGACATAAGAGAAGTTTTAAAAGACCTTACAGGCTTAAATGAATTAGTTATTGCTCTCTCTGCAAAAACTATTGAGCAAGTTAAAGCAGCAAAATCATTTTTTAACTCAATGCCATTTCCAGTTCATGTTCAATGGACAAATTCTCCCTCTGTAATAGAACTGTTAAAAAGCCAAGAAAAAAATGGGTTAGAACTTTTAGGAACTCCAGGCAAAGGATGGGCTGTCTGGCAAGGCATAGGCGTTGCGACGAGAAAATCAGAAGTTGTTGCTCTTTTTGATGCTGATATAAGAACTTTTAGTCCTTTGTATCCCTCAAGAATGATACTTCCACTTCTGGATGAATCATATGGAATATCATATGTAAAGGCTTTTTACAGCAGGTTATCCTTAGAGACCAATCAATTACAAGGTAGAGCGACAAGATTATTTGTGGGTCCCTTATTGGCAAGTCTTGAGCAATTAGTGGGGAAGGGCCCCTTTTTACAATATCTTCAATCATTTAGATATCCATTGGCTGGTGAGTTTGCTTTCACTAAAGACCTTGCTATGAATTTACGAATTCCTTGTGACTGGGGTTTAGAGATAGGTTTATTATCAGAGGTTTACAGGAACGTAAGAACCTCCAAAATAGCTCAAGTTGACCTAGGTTTATTTGATCATAAACATAAGAATATTGGTGATTCATCTAAAGAAGGATTGCAAAAAATGTGCACAGAAATTCTTTCAAGTGTTTTAAGAGGTCTTATGGAGCATCAAGCAGAGACCTTAACAAGTACTCAACTAGCGACATTAGAAGTTCTTTACAAAAGAGTTGGGGAAGATCGGGTAAAACAATTTGGATTAGATTCGGCAGTTAATCAACTTCCATACGATAGGCATGAAGAAGAGCTATCAGTACAAAAATTTGCTAAACTATTGAGACCAGCTACAGAAGATTACTTAGCTTGTCCTACGACACAGCAGTTACCAAGTTGGTCAAGAGTTCTATCATGTGAGAACAAACTGCAAGAAGATTTGGCAATTGCTGGGTCACAAGATATAAAGACAACCGAAAAAGAATTAATTAAAAACTTTTAAAGTAAAAAGTACCTTTGAGCCATTGGGACTTCATCAAGTGGTTCACAAGTTAGTAGTTCACCGTCAGAAAAAACTTCATAAGTTTGAGGATCAACTGAAATGTTTGGTAGTTTAGTATTAAGTTTTAAGTGTGATTTATTGATATTTCTAGTATTTTCTACGGCAATACATTTCTTTTGTAAGCCTAATTTATTTGGAATATTTTGATCAATTGAATTTTTACTTAAAAAGGTAAAAGAGCTCTTTATTAGAGATTGTCCGAAACTTGCAAACATAGGTCGACCATGTACAGGACCTGGAGTAGGAATTGAAGCATTTGCATCACCCATTTGTGACCAAACTATAGATCCTCCTTTAACAACTAATTCAGGCTTTACCGCAAAAAAAGAAGGTTTCCACAATACTAAATCAGCAATTTTACCCTTTTCTATAGAGCCAACATATTTATCGATCCCGTGGGCTATTGCAGGATTAATTGTGACTTTAGAAATATATCTCTTTACTCTGTAATTATCGTTTCTATCAGAATCCTGCGATAGCGGTCCCCTCTGGACTTTCATTTTATGAGCGGTTTGAAAAGTTCTTGTAATTACTTCACCAACTCTTCCCATAGCTTGAGAATCACTAGCAATAATTGAAAAGGCACCAATATCATGCAAGATATCCTCAGCTGCAATTGTCTCTCTTCTGATCCTTGATTCAGCAAATGCAATATCTTCTGGGATTTTTGAATCTAAATGATGACAAACCATTAACATGTCAAGATGTTCTTCTAATGTGTTTCTCGTATAAGGTCTTGTTGGATTAGTACTACTTGGAAGAACATTTTTTTCTCCACAAATTTTAATAATGTCTGGAGCATGACCTCCACCTGCTCCCTCGGTATGAAAAGTATGAATAGTTCTTCCTGCAATAGCATTAATGGTATCTTCAACAAAGCCTCCCTCATTTAAAGTATCAGTATGAATACATACTTGTACGTCAAACTTATCTGCAACATTAAGACAAGAATTTATTGTAGAGGGAGTCGTTCCCCAATCCTCATGAAGCTTCAATCCACATGCACCAGCTTCAACCTGATCAATAAGATTGAACTCGTTTGTTGAGTTTCCTTTTCCAAAAAAACCCAAATTCATGGGAAATGCTTCTGCAGATTGAAGCATTCTTGAAATATGAAAAGAACCAGGAGTACAAGTAGTGGCATTTGTTCCAGTGGCAGGTCCAGTGCCTCCTCCCAACATGGTTGTAATTCCGGAGGCTATTGCAGTCTCAATTTGTTGGGGACAGATAAAGTGAATGTGGGTATCTATTGAACCTGCAGTAAGAATGTGTCCTTCTCCAGCTATTACTTCTGTTGATGCACCAATAACAATATCAACATTATCCTGGATATCAGGATTACCAGCCTTACCAATTTCAAAAATTATTCCATCTTTGATGCCCACATCAGCCTTAATTATTCCCCACCAATCTACGATCAAGGCATTAGTTATTACAGTATCTACAGCTCCGTCAGCTCTTCTTACTTGAGACTGTCCCATCCCATCTCGAATAACTTTACCTCCACCGAATTTAACTTCATCTCCGTATGTAGTTAAATCCTTTTCTACTTCTATAAAAAGTTCGGTATCAGCAAGCCTTACTCTATCTCCGGTAGTGGGTCCGTAGGTTTGCGCATAAGTATTTCTGTCAATTTTATAGGACATAATTTTAAGTATCTAAAGAACCGTTAACCAATGAATTAAAGCCATGTACAATTCTTAAACCTGTATATGGAACTAATTTGACATCAGTTGTATCTCCAGGTTCAAATCTAATTGCTGTTCCTGCAGGAATGTCAAGACGCATACCAAATGTTAATTCTCGATCAAAAATTAAAGCCTTATTAGCTTCAAAAAAATGATAATGGGATCCAATTTGTACAGGTCTATCTCCAGAATTAGAAACTTTTACTGTTTTGATTTCCTTACCAAGATTTAACTCGATTTCACCTTGTTCAGGAATGATTTCGCCCGGAATTAAATTACTCATAACTAGTTAATTGGATTGTGAATAGTAACTAACTTTGTCCCATCAGGGAAAACTGCTTCTATTTGAACTTCATCAACCATTTCAGGAATGCCCTCCATAACTTGTGATTTTGAAAGCCATGTAGTTCCCTCTGACATTAATTGACTTACACTTTTTCCATCTCGAGCTCCTTCAAGAACTTGAAAACTCAAAAAAGCAATTGTTTCAGGATAATTAAGCTTAAGACCTCGACTAAGTCTTCTTTCAGCTAAGAGCGCAGCAGAAAAAATCAATAATTTATCCTTTTCTTGAGGTGAAAGATGCATAATAAAAAATTAATCTATAAATTCTTAAAAAAGGTTCTTTCTGAACATAATTAATAATTCATAGAATCTTGTAAAGGCCATACTCCTTGATATTTTGGCTCACAAAATCCACTAACAGACCTAATTTGTTTCCAAATACAAAAAAAACATTCCCTAGCTTCTTGAGAAGAACTCCCTAGGAATCTAACAGAGATTCCATTTTCAAGGATTCCAATAGATAAATTATTATCAGTTTCATTGAAAATCTTTTTTATATTTCCTACAAGATTTTTTATTTTTGAAGTAGAAAAATCTTTTTTGCAGATCCAAATTAAGGATCCAAAAACAGGCATGTAATCCATACCTGATTTGGCCATATAACTTTCCTTAGATAATTCAATTTGATCAACATATTCCCAATCATCATATAAATCATTATTTCTCATAATTTCTAATTTAGACCTAAAAACTCCACTTTCAATAGATTCTCCGGAAGAAGATCTTCCAAGTCTTATTAAATCAGTAAATAAAAAACTTGAAGTTTCTGAAATAGAGACTTCAAACTTTTGCTCATATAAACCATTTGCAAAGATAATTGTTTCTTGAGGAAGATATTCCAAATGAGAATTTTCAAGAATATTTATGAGATTTTTTTGCTTTGAAAAAGTTCCTTTTGGATTGATTTTTGATATCCCAACTGATCCATATACTTTCTGAGCTGAAGTAGTAGTCAACAATACCTTAGAGTTTTTTTCAAGATTCACCTCAAACTCAAGTAAATCGCCGCCAACCAATCCCCCTGCAGTATGAAGAACAGGTAAAATGCACCTACCCTCCTGATCATGAGTAGACTTTAATAACTTGTAAGGAGAAGTTGATTTAGATTTAAAGATTGTTTTATCAACATTTCCTAAACTTGCTTTATTATTGAAAAAATTTAAGAAACAATTACCTTCCCAAGAAGCTTTAATCATAAATTGTTTTCTTTAATTACTAAATTAAAGTAACCAAAAATTTTGATTATGAGAATGAATAAACAAATAGTTGTAACTGATTGGATTAAGGAAAAACCTCGACTAGGTTCATTTTTAAAACTTACCCTAAGTTCAGATGAAAGAAGAATCTTAAGAGGTAAAAGATTAACTGATTGTGATCAAGAAATAATTTTACAATTACCTAGAAAGGGCAAATTAAATGATGGAGATATTCTTTCAACTAATTTGTCCAATTTTTATGTAGAGATAATTGCTAAAACAGAAAATTTAATTAAAATAAGATCCAATTCTAAAATTGAACTTATTAAAACTGCTTATCATTTAGGAAATAGGCATGTAGAAGTAGAAATTGAAGAAGATATTCTTCTAACAAAAGGTGATTACGTAATTGAAAATATGCTTAAAAATTTTAATGTGGATATCGTAAATACTCAGAAAAAATTTTTTCCTGAAAGAGGTGCACACAGTCATGAGTAAAAGTCACTTATTTAAGTATTTATTAATAAGCCCTAACTTACCAGTTGGAGGATTTTGTTATTCCGAGGGATTAGAGAGTTACCTAAATAATAAAAATTTGAAAGACTCAAATTCGGTAAAAGAATTAATCCTAAATGAACTAAAAATTGGTCAGATTAGACTAGATGCAAAAATATTATTAGATTTTTTTGATATTTTCAATGAGATAAACGACCGCAAAAATTTAAAAAGTAATTTGCAAAAGCTAAAGAGTTTGGATAAATGGATCCTCTCATCAAAGGACTCTCTGGAAATTAGAGAACAACAAATTCAAATGTCAAAATCTCTCTTTGATTTAACCAAAGAATTTGGATTTGAATATCTATATGAAAATAATAAAAAAAGCTCTTGGTCATTAGCGTGGAGTTGGGCTTGTTATTGTTTTGAAATTACCAAGTTAGAGATGGTTGAGAATTTTCTCTATGCTTGGAGTGCAAACCAACTTAGTGCTGCATTAAGAATTATTCCTATTGGTTCAACAAAAGCACAATTAATTCAAAGAGACTTATTAGCAATAATTTCAAAAATTTCTAAAGAAATTATGGACAAAGAAATTGATGACATCTATTTTGGCAATGTAGGTTTAGCTATGGCTCAACAAAATCATAATGACCTTTATACAAAACTTTTTAGAAATTAATTTATGAGTAGCAAATTGAGAGTAGGGGTTGCTGGGCCTGTAGGTTCAGGGAAAACTGCATTAGTAGAGACTCTATGCTTAAGCATGAAAAAAACTTATGAGATAGCAGTTGTCACTAATGATATCTACACCAAAGAAGATGCTAACTTTCTAATAAATAAAAAGGTTTTAGAGGAAGGAAGGATTATTGGTGTAGAAACAGGAGGCTGTCCTCATACTGCGATAAGAGAGGATTGTTCATTAAATAAAAATGCAGTTTTAGATTTAGAAAATAAATATAATCCTTTGGATTTTGTTTTTGTAGAAAGTGGAGGTGATAATTTAGCATCTAGTTTTAGTCCAGAACTTGTAGATTTATCAATATTTGTAATTGATGTATCTGCAGGAGACAAAATTCCTAGAAAAGGGGGACCAGGGATAACAAGGTCGGACTTATTATTAATAAACAAAATTGACTTAGCAGATAAAGTTGGTGCAGATTTAAATATTATGAAAAGTGATACTGAATTTATGAGAAAAGGGAAACCTTGGTTTTTTACCAACCTAAGTAGCGGCATAGGAGTTGAAGAAATAACTCAATTTTTGGAATCACATATACCCAACAAACGAAACAAGAAAAATGTTCATGACTAATATATTGGATTCAACAAAAAGTTACGACTGATACAAAACGAATCCTCACTCGTTAATAACTTTTACTTTATCCCCCTTATGAGGGTCAATTACCTAATTTATCCTAATTCATGAGAATTTCAAGGCGTATTTTGGCAGGTTTAGCTACTGCCTCACTTGCGGTCACCGCAACTTCCTGTGGTGGAGGCGGAACCTCCGGAAGTTTCGATGACACAGTAACCGTTGGTATTTTGCATTCGTTATCCGGAACAATGGCTATCTCTGAATCAACTCTTGTTGATACAGAAAAAATGGCTATTGAAGAGATAAATGCTGCTGGTGGTGTTACAGTTGGCGGCAAAAGCTACAAAATCGAATACATAGTTGAAGATGGTGCATCTGACTGGCCAACTTTTGCTGAAAAATCAAAGAAACTTATAGACCAAGACGGAGTTCCCGTCGTATTTGGTGGATGGACATCTGCAAGTAGAAAGGCAATGTTACCTGTCTACGAATCAAAAGATGCGTTCCTCTACTACCCAATTCAATATGAAGCTCAAGAATGTTCAAACAACATTTTCTATACAGGAGCCACACCAAACCAACAATCTGAACCCGCTACGGATTTCATGTATAAGCGTTCTCCCGCAGCTGGTGGGGATTTCTTCCTTGTAGGTTCTGATTATGTTTTCCCAAGAACTTCAAACACAATTACGAAAGCTCAGGTAAAACAGTTAGGCGGTAAAGTTGTTGGAGAAGATTACCTTCCATTAGGAAATACTGAAGTTGCTCCAATTATCTCAAAAATCAAAAAAGCGTTACCTGATGGTGGAATAATCATTAATACTCTTAATGGTGACCAAAACGTTGCATTCTTCAAACAGATT
The DNA here is from genome assembly GCA_003278895.1 of Prochlorococcus sp. AG-347-L19. Lineage (GTDB taxonomy): Bacteria > Cyanobacteriota > Cyanobacteriia > PCC-6307 > Cyanobiaceae > Prochlorococcus_A. The sequence continues at coordinate 12,390 of QCCO01000018.1, read as the reverse complement.
CAAGACGCAGGTATCACACCTTCAAGTGGGTACTACGTAATGAATTATTCAATTGCTGAAGAAGAGATTAGTACAATTGGTCCTGAGTTCCTTGAAGGTCATTACGGCGCTTGGAACTACATGATGTCAATTGATACTCCTGCTTCTAAGAAATTTGCTGCAAGTTTCAAGAAAAGATGGGGATCAGATAGAGTTGTAGCTGATCCTCAAGAATCTGCTTACAACATGGTCTACTTATGGAAACAGGCTGTAGAAGATGCTGGAACATTCGACGACAACGCAGTAAGAGAAGCCCTTGTTGGACAAAAGTTTGACGCGCCACAAGGTCCTGTTGAAGTTATGCCTAATCACCACTTATCTCAAACAGTAAGAATTGGGGAGATTAACGCAGAGGGTGGATTTACAATCCTTGAAGAGACAGGAGTTGTTCTTCCTCAAGCATGGAACCAAAAGCATCCAAGTTCAAAAGGATTTGCATGCGATTGGACAGATCCTTCAAAAGGAGAAAAGTATAAGCTTTAATCTAATTAAAACCTATACTTCAAAATAAAAGGAGGTTAACACCTCCTTTTATTTTATATAATCAAATATTTTCTTTTTTAAATTGGAGTTACTTCTCGATAGTCTTTTTAATGGTGTTGCAATCGGATCTGTACTACTTGTTGCTGCATTAGGTCTAGCAATTGTTTTTGGTCTTATGGGTGTAATAAATCTTGCCCATGGAGAACTTATGATGCTTGGGGCTTACACAACATACGTAACACAATTAATTTTCAAATTACCTATATTAAAACCTTTCTACAATTCGTACATCATAGTTTCTATTTTCCTTGCTTTTATTGTTAGTGGAGTAGTAGGCATTCTCCTAGAAAAAACAATAATAAGAAAGCTTTATGGAAGTCCACTAGAAACGCTCCTCGCAACTTGGGGCGTAAGTTTAATTCTTCAACAATTTGTCAGAAGCGTACCTTTAGCTTATGGGACCGGTCTGGTTATAAGTCTCTTAATTGGTCTATTCTTACCAACAACATTCCCTTCAAAAATAAAAGAATCAATAAATTTCAAATATTTTAAATTTAGTTCTTGGATATTTGCTGCTTTAACTGGGGTCCTTACAGGTAGCGTCATATCATCCTCTGTCAGCAAACTTAGTAGAGCAAGCGCTCGAAATGTTGATGTAACAGCACCCTCATGGATGAGAGGCCAGGTAGAAATTATTGGAACTGCATTTCCTAAAACAAGATTAATGATAATTGTCATTACTCTAATCTCTGTAATAGCAATAACATTATTTCTTAATCAAAGTGCTTGGGGGATGCGCATAAGGGCAGTTACTCAGAACCGACGAATGAGTGATTGCCTTGGTATATCTACTGAAAAAGTGGATATAATTACATTTGGAATTGGATCTGGCTTAGCCGGAGTTGCCGGGGTAGCAGTATCTCTTTTAGGTTCTGTAGGACCAAATGTTGGCGGAAACTATATAGTTGGTTGTTTTATGGTTGTGGTGCTTGGAGGAGTAGGAAATTTATTAGGAACAGTACTTGCTTCATTTGGAATAGGAATAATGACTGATTTAATTGGAGCTGGAAGGCTCTTATCAATATGGCCAGATATGCCTTTACCTTTATCAAATGCAATTAACTTTTTTGCGACCACAAGTATGGCAAGAGTAATGATATTTGCACTAATTGTTATATTCTTACAATTTAAACCTACAGGTTTATTTCCTCAAAAAGGGAGGATGGTTGAAAACTAATGTCCTTTAGTAAAATTAAATTTGATAAAAAAATAGTATTATCATTTTGGATAATATTAATAGCATTAATTATTGCAGCACCAACTATACTCCCTGTATTTAGATTAAACCTTCTAGGTAGATACTTATCCTTATCCATAGTTGCACTTGGCGTAGATCTTATCTGGGGATATACAGGTTTACTAAGTCTTGGACAAGGTATATTTTTTGCACTTGGTGGATATTGTGCAGCAATGTATTTGCAAATAACCAGCTCCTCTGAATTTCCAAATAATATTCCTGAGTTTTTTGCATTATATGGTGTTGAAAAATTACCCTTTTTCTGGGAACCGTTTAGATCTCCTGTTTTTACCTTCTTCGCTATCTGGATAATTCCAGCATTAGTTGCTGGTTTAATTGGATTTCTTGTTTTCAGGAATAGAATCAAAGGGGTTTATTTTTCTATACTCACTCAAGCTTCACTTCTTGTATTCTTTAACTTTTTTAATGGACAACAAAAACTTATAAATGGAACAAATGGTTTAAAAACAGATGTAACACAACTATTTGGTCAAATGGTAGGTTCTGAGTCAATGCAAAGACTGTTCTTTTGGGTAACGGCTACACTAGTAATAGCATCATGGTTTTTTGCAAAGTGGGTAGTTAAGGGGAGATTTGGCAATATTCTTATAGGAATTCGTGATGATGAACCAAGAGTTAGGTTCACAGGATACAATCCAGTAATATTCAAGACAATAATTTTTTCTATTGCTGGAGGTCTTGCTGGAATTTCAGGAGCTTTATATACTGTTCAGTCTGGAATAGTATCTCCTCAATTTATGACAGTTCCCTTTTCTATAGAAATGGTTATATGGGTTGCAGTTGGAGGGAGAGGAACTTTATTGGGAGCAATACTAGGAGCAGTTTTCATCAACTATGCAAAAAGTCTAGTAAGTGAAGCTTTACCTGCTAGCTGGATGTTTATTCAAGGAGGGTTATTTATTTTAGTTGTAACGGCTCTGCCAGAAGGAGTTTTAGGATGGCTTCAAGGAGATGGCCCTAGGAATCTTCTTCAAAGATTTGGTTTAAAAAGAAAGATTGAAACCTATCCAAGCTTAGAAATAAACAAAAAGGAGGGGAATAATGAATAATAAAGATCTTCTAAATTTAGTAGATATTACAGTTAGTTTCGAAGGGTTTTTAGCTCTCAACAAACTTAATTTAAATTTAAAGAAAGGAGAATTAAGAGCTGTAATAGGACCAAACGGCGCAGGTAAAACAACATTTCTTGATGTAATAACTGGAAAGGTTAAGCCGACAAAAGGTGAAGTGATTTTTAAAGGGAAATCTTTAGTAGGTAGAAAGGAACATAAAATAGCCAGACTTGGAGTGGGAAGAAAGTTCCAAAGTCCAAGAATCTTTGAAAATCTAACAGTTAAAGAAAATCTTGAAATATCAGTGACAACTCCCAAAAGTCCCTTAAACCTCATAAATAAAAGTATTAAGGATGAGCAGCTTAATGAGATTGAACGTCTTTTGAAAATCGTTAATTTAACAAAAAAAGTTGATTCAAAAGCTGGTTCTTTGTCACATGGCCAAAAACAATGGCTTGAGATCGCAATGTTAGTAGGACAGAAGCCAGATTTAATGTTAGTAGATGAACCTGTTGCTGGTTTAACTGATGAAGAAACTGATCTTACGGCTGATTTATTAAAATCTTTATCAGGAGAAAATACAGTAGTGGTAATAGATCACGATATGGAATTTATAAGAAGACTTGATAGTAATGTTTCAGTATTAAATCAGGGCACAGTATTATGTGAGGGAACGATGGAAACCATACAAAAAGACAAAAAAGTTATTGATGTTTATTTAGGAAGACCAGAGGACTAGTTATGGAAAATTTACTCGAAATCAAATCTTTAAATACTTATTATGGTGAGAGTCATATTCTTCGAGATGTAGATTTAAACGTTAAATCAGGAGAAATGGTTTGTTTAATTGGTAGAAATGGAGTTGGAAAAACAACTTTATTGAAATCACTTATTGGTTTGTTAAAACAAAAAAAAGGAGATATTTATTTGCTTGGCGAAAATATAAACAGAAAAGCACCTCATCAGAGGGCTAGAAAGGGAATGGCTTACGTTCCTCAAGGGAGAGAAATCATTCCATATCTATCAGTAGAAGAGAATCTTATGCTGGGAATGGAGTCGCTGCCAGGTGGATTATCTAAGAACAAGAAAATAGATCCATTTATTTATGATCTATTCCCAATTCTAAAAGATTTTCTACAAAGGAAAGGGGGAGATCTTAGTGGAGGACAACAACAACAACTTGCTATTGCAAGAGCATTGCTGGGCAAACCTCAACTTTTATTACTTGACGAACCAACGGAAGGTATTCAGCCGAATATAGTTTTAGACATTGAAAATGCAATCAATCAGATAATTAGAGATACAGGAATTGGTGTTTTATTGGTTGAACAACACTTGCATTTTGTAAGACAAGCCAATAGATATTATGCGATGCAACGCGGAGGTATCGTTGCTAGCGGAAATACTAGTGAGTTGAGTCAAGCAGTTATTGATAAATTCTTAAGTGTTTAAATAGATTATTATTTTAAATTACTAAAAATTTTATTTATTTTTCGCATCTTATCAAATCTATACTGTTTGGATGTTCATTAATATACTTATTAAATTCCATAGCTAAAGTTCTGGCCTCATAAGCGTCAAAAGCATAAAAACAATTTTCTAATCTTATATTTTGAAAATCACGGTAATGTACTGTATATGGCTTCAACATATTATTTTTGTTCATTTTGATTTGCTAAAAAGCAATTTTTCTATATATCAACCATGCATATTTTCAAAAATAAAAAGTACTTCTTTTGTTGTTATCAAAATATATTGGCTTAAATTATGTATTTAAAAATACTTTATGAAGACAATGATTAATTAATTAATTTTTTTTATTTTTTGAGTCTTGTTTTTTACCTTCTATTAAAAAAACAAATTTTGATAAAATATAACCAAAAACCGGAACCCAAAACTTTTCATAAAAATATTTCATGAAAACCTAGGCAACTAATGATTCGTTATCTTCAACTTCAGTTTTATTAATACGTTTCAAATCTATAGAATTAAATAAATGTTGCATAAGCAGATAATCAAGTTCCCCCTTCAACAAATTAAAATCCGATGAAAGTAAATCATCGACAAAATCATCAAAAGTATCTGAGAGAGGATTCACAATTAAAAAATTATTTTTGTCATTATCTTCGTATTAACAATAAAAGTCAACCAAATTTGAACATTAATTTTTGATTTTTTTTTAAATTAATGAATAAAATCTAAGAAATTAAATAATAAATATAAACAAGCAAAATAATAGATTTAATATCAAGCTTAGGGTTTTGGAATTAAATGTCATTTATCTTGCTTTTCTCAATTTTATATCTCTTCTTATGAGCATTATCAAAACGACAATACACACATTTGCTAAATAGAAATTAATTGAATTCATCATCAAACTATTTAATATATTTATAGCAAGACTATTGATGTGCCAATTAGAAAAGAATCATTTAAAAAGTTTGTAGACGCAATAAATTTTTATGGCAATCAAATTTGATATTAATAACTAACTTTAAATATTATTTTTTAATTAGCTCGAAATAACCATTTTTATTTAATAAGTACTTATCAAACCAAAGGCTTAATAGATTATCTAATCCTATTCCATTCATTTTATTTATTTGCGAAGTCTTATAGTCTGAGAGCGCAAGCAATAAATAAGGAAAAATCATATCAGAAACTCCTTTTGGCAGTTTTTCTAAAGGTACTCCATGCGCTCTATCCCATAAAATTTGCATATCCTGAGAGAACAAAGAACTCCAATAACTAAAATTACAATATAATTTTTCTGGGGGGAGAAGATTTACAGATAAAACTGGGAGGGATGAATTCATAGGAATAAATATTTTATAGATAAATTGAATTTAGTTTTTTTTTGAAACGGCGATAATTTCTAATACGCAAATCTCCTATAAGTACAAATTGAAATTAACGCACAGTACAGCACTTTGCAACACTTTATTAAGTGCCATATTTATCCATCATTTCCTGAAATTTAAGGAATGATAAAAACTTTTTATAAGTTTGCAGGTCAAAAGCTTCATCATTTGTCCCATTTAAATGGGTTGAACTATTGGGAATAAAATGATTTCCTAATTTAGTATCCATTGAGGGTTTTGCATTATCTATACATTTAGCAGAATTATCAGGTAAGTTTTGCAAATTATTTTTAGATAATTGATATGATTGAGTAACTTTACCATTTTGTTTATTAAATATACCTCTTATAGAAAGTGCTTCCTCTACCAAAATACTTATTATTTTTGAATTACTTAAATTATTCTCTAAGCTCAAATTATCAATTATTCTCATAACATCATCTCTAGGAATAAAACCAACTCTTTTTTTCTTAGTAGGCATTTATAAATTAATTAAGGTTCAACACTTGACTGTAATAAGTGTTGCACTATATTCACTATAAGTCAATTATATGCTAATGATCTTACCAACAACCTTACTTTTAGGAGCCCTTGGATATCTTTTCTACACCTCAAAAAAAGAACTTTCACTTAATCACCATGACCTTATAGAAAATAAAAAAGAAAAAGATGATTTGTATAAAGATTTAGAAGATCTATTTATTTAAAATTACTGCATCAGCAATAAAGAACTTTGTTTCTTGACTAAAGATATACAAAACCTTAAACATAATTAGAATAAATATATAGATAAAAAAAAAATGACTGTACATCAAGATTACGAAATAAAAATCAATCTAAATGAATTGATTGAGAAAAGAATTCCATGTTGTGATTTACTTCATCCAGATCATTGTCTAACAGAACAACAAGTCTCTGAAATTGCACATGATATTCGTATGGATTTAAATTTGCATGATCTTTACAAGCAAGTGGATCAACACATTATGAATTATGTAAATGCAGCTGGTATTGATAACAAAGACCATTGGGTTGAACCACATCTTCCAGATTTGGAGAGAGATTTAAAAGAAGAAGTTGGTATAGAATTTGATTGATTTTTTTTCCTAAAAAGAGTTTAGTAAATGTATTTTTTTTCTAAATCATCTATTAATTTATAAATACTTTTAGCTGATCTCTTTCTTTTTTTTAAAATTGCAAAAACTATAAATCCAATCAATACTGCAAAAATAGGTGTGAAAATAACAATTTCATAATTCATAACCATCAAAAAGGAGCATATTATTAAAATTATTAAAAAGTTTTCACTAATAAAATAGGTACTTTATACAAATATCTTTCACTATAAAAAATTAAGATTTCTCATATAAAGGTGAAAGAATTAAAATTCTTTGTAAATTATGTAAATATAAATTTTAATTCAATAAAGATAATGATTAATTATTTTGCTTTAACAGTAACTGAGATGGGGATCAGTAAAATAGAGTTAGCAGTTATTGGCACAGTAGTTTTAATATTTCCAATTTTATTTGTTTATGCATCTAAGAACCTGGATGCTAAGGGAGTTTTCGAATGGATGATAGAAAAACCTAATGATTGGATAGGAAAAAAATAAACCTTTAACAATTTACATTTTTCTAGCTAAATTTTAAATTTTCTAAATTACTAATTTCGAAATCATAAATCTGGCAATTATTTTCTAAATCATTAAGTATTGAATTTTTTAGAAGAGAATAATCTATCAACTTATTGAGTTTATTATTGTTAAATTCCTTATTAGTCTCTCCAATAGCAAAAGCCAAAGCTCCTTCATAAGAAATACCGAATTTGGTAGTGTTGCAGTAAGTTCTAGTGAACTTATTAGAAATCTTTTTAGTATACTTTTCAAGAGTTTTAGAAGAAGCATCTAATGAGTAAACTGGACTAATAAATAGAAAAAGCAAAGTTAAAGTGAATATCGCAAAAACTCTTTTGATCATAATATTACATGAATTGGAAATTTAATATAGTTTAGAATTTAATTATGCTACCAATGTTTTATTAAAAATATAGAAATTAAAAATTCATTAACCAGAATGGCTATTTCATATTTTTGAAGATAAAAACTCTCTAAATGAGTATTTTATAGTTTGAATTTTTTTTGGCAGTTTTTTTAAAAAACGCCTAAACGCTTTTGGCATAATAAAAAACCATATCAATAATTAATAGATAACAAATAATACATAGTTATTCAATAAATAATTATCCAAAAATAAGTAAATTAATTATTAAATATATGGATTAAGCTATGGAAATGTATTTGAAGATGAATTATTGTTTAATTAAGTATTAAATACAAAATTAATATGGCACTACCAGAACTTATTTATGCTCCCATAGATGGAGGAACAATACATAGATATGAAATTAGTGGTGGCAAGAGAAAATTTTTAAGATTTATAGGTTGTTATTTGGGTCAATGTAATTTCCACAAAAATATAGATGATGCTATTGAGTACATAAAAAATTTGAAAGAATCACAAAAGATACAAAAAATATGAAATAAAGATACATAGATACGACAGTGACTCAATATTTTTCGATAACTACATAATTATTGCTACAAATAATAGAGAAATTTCTTTTTATAAGAAATTGATTATTTAGTTGGGTTATAGTTCCGAAAGATAAACAGTCATTAAAAAAAGAAATTAATTTATGGAAAACAGACAAATTAATTTTTTTAAATCAAAAGACTTTAATACCGTTCTTAAACCATTTAAAAAAGGAACGGTAGTAAAAATTGACTCGTTTGATATTAGAGAAAATCAAAATGAATTAAATATAGGTTTATTTGGTTGGTATGCAATTTGTCCATCTAAAGAACTAAGAAAAAATAAGCTATATTATTTTTCACTCTATGATGTGCCTCTTGTTCTTTATAGAGATGAAAATAAAAACGTTAGGTGTATTAAAAATATTTGTCCACATAGAGGGGCCTCCTTTTTTGGAGGGACATTATCAGATGGATTAATAACCTGCCCATATCATGGAGCCAAGTTTTCATCTGGAGGAAGTTGCCAAAATCTCGACAGAATAACATGTCGCCACATAGTTGATAATAACTACGATAACTACGCCAAAAGAATTCATTTATCTCAATACAAAACTTCAGAAAAAAATGGATATATTTTTGTACATTATTCTAAAAAATCTGAAACTGATTTAAATAATATAAGTGAAGATACACCTATAAGTAACTACGAATTACATGAAAATGGCTTTTCACATAAGGATTATGTCTTTGAGGAGGTATTAGTTGACTTCAAATGTGATTGGTCAAGGATTATTGAAAATCACTTAGATATTCTTCATATCTTTTGGGTTCATGGCGATACAATCCCTGATAAAGATGTGAACAAAAACGTACTAGTTAGTTTTAACCAGAAAATTAATATTAATCCCAAATACATTGAAAGTATTTATTATTACAAGAATGACCCTACAAAAGAATTTATTCGGATAAAATACATACCTCCAGGAAGGATTTTAATTTACAAAGGAGATCCTTCCTCATCAAGATATTTACAAGTGTTAGATCATATTCCTCTAGGAAACAACAAAGCAAGAGTAATAGTGAGACACTATAGGAAATTTCTACAAAATAAACTACTTAATAACCTCTTATTATTTAAAGAGACTCAAAGAAAGATTTTTTATAAGATATTCGATGAGGATTATATGATTTTAAAAACACAAACATATAATCACGATATGGGATTTATAAGTAAGGATGAAATTAAATTATTGGGAGAAGATAGAATAATAAATTATTTTTGGAAGTGGTATAAGAAGTCTGAAGATAAAGATGAACCATGGAAAAATACTAATAAAACCCAAAATCTTGATGTATATGACAAAGTGATATTGAAATATCCTCCTGAGATAAAGAAGTTAGAAATTGCAAATAATTTAGATATTATTAGAAAAACATTTGTAAGATTTGCTGCTCCGCTTATATTTTTTATTTTAATAATATAATTTATGAGGAAAGTAAATAGACCTTCATGGTTGAATTGGCTTTATCTTTTTATATTTATTTTAAGCTCAATACAATTAATTATATTTTGGAGCAATAAGTTCTAGTGGTTAATAACTTTTGGTTTGACGCAAAAAATATAAATTGTTTTAAAAATGGATATAGAGTAATTAAAGATTTAAATTTAAAGATAGCGTATTCAGAGAATGTAATATTAATTGGGCCAAATGGTTCAGGTAAATCATCTTTAATAGAAGTAATTAATAGAAACATATATCCTGTAATCGCTAATGAATCGAAATTAAAATTATTTGGCAATGAACTTATAAATTTATGGGAACTAAGAAAAAGAATAAGTACCGTAAATAATGATATAAAAAATCGAATTAATCCAAATCTAAAAGTTTTTGATTTAATTTTAAGTGGACTATATGGAAGGTATTGTTATGTACAAAATAAGTCTGAAAGAGACTCTTATAAGGTTGAAAAATTAATGAAGAAAATGAATATATCTAATTTATCAAAAAAATATTTTTCCTATTTATCAGATGGAGAAAAAAAGATTTCTCTCATTGCTAGGGCCTTAATAAAAAAACCAGATATCTTGATCCTAGATGAACCAAGCGCAAATTTAGATTATAAATCAAAGTTTTTTGTAGTTGATAAGATTAATGAATTATCAAAATTAAATACCAGAATTTTTTGCGTAACACATGATATTTCTATGATTACAAGAATATATGATCGCGTCATAATGCTAAAAGATGGCAAGATAATCGCTGATGGTCATCAAAATAAAGTAATAAATAGAGAGAATCTCAATAAGTTATATGGTATTGATGTACAAGTGACTAATAATAATGGACTTTGGAATATAAACAGATTATCTAAATAACTATTACAAAAATAGCTATGGCAATAACAAGTAATACAAATTTTTTGCTTTTTAAAAATGAAGATGATTTATTTTTAAATGAAGAAGATCCACATTTAGAGCAGACAATCTTACCTCCTAAAGATCGATCTGAGACAAACGATGAACTTCCACAATTAAAACAAACTCTATTTACACTCATCTAAAATAAAATTTTTAGCAATTCTATCTAAATTATATTGCTAAATACTATGTAAAGAAAAACTTCAGAATCATGATGATAATGAGAATCTATTGCAATAAGCAAATTAATAGTGCATAATTGATAATAATTCTCATTATCAAATTTAAATTAATGAATTTCCATAGTTATGGAGAGTCTCCCTCAAAATTAGTAAGGATAATAACTGGACAATCTGTATTAATAGATCCTTCGTCAAGGCCAAAAGGGACTTGCCTAGAAGTTGAAAGTGGAATTGCAAGAGTTTATTGTCCTTGTGAAGAAACTGAAGGAATGACACTCGCATTTTTACAATCAGGAGATCAATTAAGAACAGACCTTTTATGTAGCGAAGGTGTCTGTGTTGAAGCACTAACAGATTTGTCTTTTCACAGCAATGTAAATATTGATGAGAATATGGGTTTCGATGCAGTAAATGAATGGACTTTGCAACTCCTTAGGATTAGACACTTAGGAAATGCAGAACAGCGATTACAAGCATTGTTTTCAATACTAGTAAATCGTCTAGGCAGAAGATGTGGTCAATGGTGTGAGTTACCTTTTAGGTTGACTCACGAAAGAATTGGCGAATTAATCGGTTCTACTCGAGTAACATCAACAAGATTAATTTCTAAATTAAGATCATCTGAGTTATTAATAGCTCCTATCGGGACACAAACAGTCAGTGTTGCTCCTTCTTTTATTGAAACATCACCACTGTAAAAACATGCAGGAATCACAATCACTTACAAACAACTTGTTAATGGAAGTTGATGTTTTATCGAATAGACTCAGAAATATCAAGCAATCCTATAAAACAACAGAAAATAAAGCATTGAAGGGAAGATTATTTTCTGAAAACAAAAATATTTTTAAAAGAGTTAATGAGATACATAAAATAGCTGAACTCTTAAATAAAAATAATGAGAAAATTAACTTTTCTAATTTACTTTTTGAAATAACCAAAAGGATATTGAACGAAAATAAATTCGAAAGTAATTTATTTTTTCTTTAAATCACTATCTATTAATAAAATTGCCGAAGGTTGATTAGAAGCAAACTTTACCTTACCCAGTATGTTCGCAAATTCATCTTCTGATTGTGTTTGAGCCTCTATAATCGGATCTAAAAATACGTTAGTTCTTGTATCTGAAATTCTTTCTGATATGGAATAAAGTTGTTGTAGAGATGAAGTTAAATCAGCCTCCATGTTAAAAGAATAAGATATCAGCTCCTCTATAGAATCCCATGTTTGAACTGGTGCAGGAATTTCATCTAATTTTACGCTTTGCCCTCTTGCGATTAAGTAATCTGCAAATTTCTGAGCATGTTCCATTTCACCTTGTGATTCACTTAGAAAATGAGAGGCAAATCCATTTAAATCACGTTCTTGAAACCATAGATACATAGAAAAATATTGAACATTGGCGTATCTTTCCATTGTTAGATGTTCGAAAATGTTATCCAATAAATTATTGTCTATCGGTTGAGCAACAGCTCTTCCAGATGGACCAAAATTAATTAA
>QCCO01000017.1 GCA_003278895.1 Prochlorococcus sp. AG-347-L19 | reverse complement strand
TTCCATCTCGGTTTGTTTATTCACTTCATTTAGCCAAGGGTAAATTATATTTTCCATATTTTTGTCAAACCACTTATGCATGCTAACGGTGCTTTTTGCAAAAAACCCTCTCCGTCTTTTATGTTTACCACCCGCTCCAGGATCAAACAAATGGATACTATTTTTTATTGCCCATTCAATTGGCTGGTAATAGCATAATTCAAAATGTAAATTTGATATTTCTTCTTGACTACCCCAATATCTTCCCCATAATTTGTGTTGATTTTTAACGCACATCGACATAGCAAAAATTTCATTTGAATCATTTTTTGATGCACTAAAAAGTAAAAGATTTTTTTTATTATCAACCAATGTTTCGAAAAATGTAGATGTTAGATATTTACTTCCCCAAACTCCCCACCTCGAACAATGCTGTTCATAAAAATTATGCATTTTTTTGAGGATTTTTTGGTTGATATCATCTTCATTAAAAATTTCTACTTTAATGTCTTGTTTAATAATTGATTTCCTCTCTTTTTTTATATTTTTTCTCTGATTAGAGTTAAATCTAGATAGAAAATCTTCGAATGTTTTTTCTCCATTACTCCTCCATTCACTGCTGGAGTTTATCCATTCATAGTATCCCAAAGATTTAAGATGGTTGCCCCAGCTTTCATCAATATATAAAAAATTACAACTTAGGATTTTGTTCGTAATCGCAAAGCTTTCTATATGGTTTATAAGTAAATTTGTAATTTCTTTCTTGTCTTTATTTTTTTTATAAAGAAATTGATATCCATTTACAGGACTATAAGGACTCATTCCAATTAATTTAGGGTAATAATTTAAATTCAGCTCTTGAGCCAATCTTGCAAATGATTGGTCAAAAATGAATTCTCCATAGCTATGATTTTTTAAAAAAAGTGGGGCAATTCCTAGTATTTCTTCATTTTTATAAGCAACAAAATATAGAGGCTGCCAACCAGTTTCTCTTGAAACACTTTTAGACATCTCAAGGTTTTTAATCCAAGTCCATTCATAAAATGGATTATTAATTTCATTTGCTAATGCATTCCATATCTCCTTGGAGATTTCCTTAATTGACAATTTGACTTCAACTTTATGTATTTTTTGGTTCATTTATTATTAAAACTTTTTCAAATCTTTTTGTAATGAACATGGATTTCATTATTCATTAAATTTTTAATTGATTTTATTTCCCATCGCCTTTTGATATTAAAAATCGCATTTGTTTGTTCTGGAGGGATCCATGTATATCTACCTCCAATAATTTGTGGAATTATTGTAATTTTTATATCTGTTATTAAATCCTCTTTTATAAATGAATTTATAAGTTTTGCACCTCCTAAAAGAGCTAAATCATTTATCCCTTGTTTTTTAAGTGAAATTAAAGTTTTTTTCCATGAATCTTCAAAAAAGAGTTCTTTCTCGAATTGATTATTCGAAGAATTATCAACTTTACTTGAGCTTATTAGCCATCTTCTAATTGGTTGACGAAAGTATTTCCAATTACTGTTAAATTTTTTGCTATTTGAAGCAACTATAGAAACTGGTTGGCTTTTTGATATATTTTCTTCGTCATTATCAGTTAGATTTTTAACTAGGTAAGTTGATTGATGAGCCATTAAAGTACCTAAACCAAAAATGGTGGCGTCAACCATTGATAAGTTTTGACTTAATATTTTTTTATCTTCATCGCTTCCAAGATGCGATTCTCCACCTCCAGGAAATGCAATCCTCCCATCAAGACTTGATGCTATAACAATTATTACTCTAGGGATATTCAAGTTTGCGTGACTAAACTATTTTCTAATTTCAACTTCAACGAATTGTTCAAATTTTGATCAACATAAATTTCTGCAGCATTATTTGGACTCTCTTGGAGTCTTATTTTGTGTAATGTTGCACCAAGATTATGTATTGGTTTCTTAAGAATATCAGAAATATATAAAGCTATATTTTCAGCAGTTGGAACACAACTATGGAAAAATTTGATGTCTTTATTAAGAAAAGTATGATCTAGTTGTTCAACAACTAAATCGTTAATTATCTTTTGGAGGGCAGATAAGTCGCAAACCATTCCTGTTCTTTTATCAATGTCTCCTTTTACAGTTATATCGACAAGATAGTTATGACCATGTCCATTAACTCTGGCACATTTCCCATAGATTTTTTTATTTTCATCAAAGGATATCTCTTCTTTTGCAAGTCTATGAGCGGCTGCAAAATGAGTTTGTACTGTTAAAAATGCTTCCATGTTTTTTCCAAAATAATCTGCCCATAAATTTGGGTTTTCAAAAAGTCTTAGACTTGTAAGAGGTAAATCATCCTTCAGACGACTCCAAATGACTTTTACTAATGCTTCAGTTGTGGGAAGTATACCTTCTTGATTATTAACATTAAATTCAGGCCAGACATCATTTAAAAAACGAAAATCTAATTGTCCAGTAACCTTATCTTTAATAGAGTGTTTTACATCAGAGAGATTAAGTACCATTCCATCAGAGTCTAGTTCTCCACCCATTGAAACAATAAGTTCATAATTATGACCATGTCCTGGTGCAATACTGCACTTTCCAAAAAGAGATAAATTTTCTTCTGGGCTTTTTTCAGGAAGCCAATAACGGTGACTAGAACTAAAGCAGGCACGTCGAGTTATGACGCATTCACGTCCTTTTCCATGAGATGGTTTGGATTGTGTAGAAGTCATAGCTGTCTGCGATAATACTATCTTAAGGTTTTAAATACGCTTTTGTCTTTATGGAACAATCCATTATCGAAAAAACAATTCATGCCATTAAGGGCAGAAGCATATTTTTAATAGGAATGATGGGTTCTGGTAAGTCACAAACTGGTTTGAAGCTGGCTGAATTATTGAAGTATAAATACATAGATTTAGATTCATTAATAGAGAAGTTGGCAAAAAAATCTATCAATCAAATTTTTAAGGATGAAGGAGAAGATAATTTCCGCGAATTAGAAGCAAACTGCCTTAAAGAAACTATCAAAATTCCTTCATTAGTAGTTTCAACTGGGGGAGGAATAGTTACCAAATCGGAAAACTGGGGAATCTTAAGACAGGGAATAATTGCTTGGATAGATCTCGACAAAGATTTAGCAATTGAAAGATTGAAAAATGAAATTGAAAATAGGCCACTTCTTCAGGGAAAGAATCTAAATGATCTATATATGAGCATTTTTCAATCTAGAGAAAATTTGTATTCTCAAGCAGATTTAAGAATTCAAGTAAAAAAAGAAAACATTGAAGAAGTTGCTATGAAAATAATTAATGCAATTCATAGAGAAATAATCAGTTAATCTGGTTCAATTCTTACTGCAAACCATTTGATAACGTATCCTAATTTTATTTCTAATTCATAAGTGCTTTCCAATAATTCTTCAAAAAATTCCTGATCAGGATCTTCTATATTTTGATATATTGTTTGTGTTTCTGTCTTACTTAGCCAATTCTTCAACCATAAAATTGCTTCTTGCTTTGATACAATTTTTTCCTTTGAATCTGGCTCTAGTAATACATAATGATCTGATGCTCTTATTAGTGGATTTGACATAATGAAAATTCTTCTTGGATTAATTCTTTGCTTGATCTTTCAAGGAATTTTTTTAGAAAGTTCTTTTGCACTGGTTGATTCTAACGTACGAGAGTTTTTGGAAAATCGTGTAAATCAATGGCCAGAATTATATTTGCCAAATTTTAAATTATCTGATACTTCTAAGGATTTAATTTATCCTAAATGGTTCGAGGGGAATTGGCTTGTTACTTCTCAAGATATAGTAAATGATTCAGAAGAGCCAGTTATTTATAAAGTAAATTTCTTTAAGAATGATTTAGATTTAATTGTTGGTAATCGTGCAAAAAATTCTGAATCTATTGGAAAAGCAATATTTGGTGAAAGCTTAATCAAGGTTGTAAATGATCCTAAATCTATTAATAATCAAATTACTTATTTAAAAGATGATTTTTATATTGATTCAAGAATTACAGGGAGAAATCAGATCCAAGATAATGATATTTTTTTCGCTGATGAGCTAGTTATACAAACAGCACATAAGCCTGGTGCTTCAAGGATTAATCAGGTAGAAACAATTAGTAAATTTCAAAAATGTTCTGAAGAAATATTGGAAGTTGATAATTCAACCAAACCATCAATTTGTGGAGTGCAATATGTTGCTTCTTATGGTTCAAAAGTTGGTGATCCTTCTATTCATGCTATCAAAACAAATAAATATAAATTGAAGTTTGAATTTATTGAGAGTTAGCACTAAAAAGATATTCTTCTAAGTTGTTCCTCCAAATGAAAAGATTTTCTAAATAAGGGTTGTTTATGTATTCTTGGCTCCCCTCTCCTGAAAGAATTGGTCCTGCAGACTTTGGAAATTTAATAAGGGATAGTTGAGCAGCAATTGAAATATCTGCAATTGATAAACTATCTCCAACTAAATATTTCTTATTGATCAAGGATTTTGATAAAGCTTCCAGTAATTTTTGGAGTTCTAAATTATCTTTAGAAGACAAAACTACATTAGAAATTTTACTAAGATTTTCAAAAGGTAATTTATCAACAATACTTTTAACTGAAGAAGGTATTTCATCTGGAAGTAATGCAGTTCTTAGCTGTGGATTTTCTATTGCAGATTTTATTAAAGCTTTTCTACAAGTTGTAGCCATTGTAGTATCTGCCCAGTCTTCAATAAGTTTGCATTGTGCAAATAATATTGGATCCTCCGGAAAAAGTGGATTGTTTTCATTTTTTTTATCTATATATTCGCAAATAGTTGAAGAGTCATTAATAACTTGATCATTACTATCGACTAATACAGGTACTTGTTTTTGACCTGATAATTTAAAGATTTCAAATTGGCCTATTCCAGGTGTTACTTCTTCAACTCGATATTGTAGTTTTTTTGCATGAAGAGCCATTCTTGTTTTTAAACAAAAAGCACTATGCCT
The DNA here is from genome assembly GCA_003278895.1 of Prochlorococcus sp. AG-347-L19. Lineage (GTDB taxonomy): Bacteria > Cyanobacteriota > Cyanobacteriia > PCC-6307 > Cyanobiaceae > Prochlorococcus_A. Next base: position 19,886 of record QCCO01000017.1, on the reverse strand, counting down.
AAATTGATATAATGTAATCATGCTGTTTAATGTTTGTTAAAACTTAGCTAAAAAAGTAATCTATTTGTGGAGCTGATGGGCGAATTTTTCTCTAATGTTGCGAGATATCCAAAGTATTTGATATCTATCATTGTTGGGGGACTCGTTGCTTTGCTTGAACCTTTATTCAAGAATAGATCAAATCCACTTACAATAGTAGGTTTGATATCTTCTGTCTTAAGTGCTTTCATAACTGTTTATTTCGTCTTGCAAGCGATGACAAACCCAATAAATTTACAAACATAATGCCAAATAATTACCGTCTTGCAAAAGTTTCTTCTCTTTTGAAGAAAGAAATAACCCTTATTTTGCAGAATGATTTAGAAAATGATCTTATTAGAGATCATTTCGTCAATATTTCTAAGATTGATTTATCAGGTGATTTGCAACACTGTAAAATTTATATAACTTCAACTGCTCAAGAGAAAGTGAGGAAAGAAATTGTATCAAACTTGAATACTGCAAAAAGCTCTATAAGGCATAGTTTAGGAAAAAGAATTGAGATGAGAAGAGTTCCAGAGATAATTTTTAAAGACGATGTTGTTCTTGATAAAGGATTATCAGTCTTGAAACTTCTCGATGAATTAAAAAATAAAAATCAAAATCATAATGTTGAGGACAAGGATGCTAAAAGTTGATCTACCCCTTGATCAAAGAAATATAATTATTACTCGATCAAAAGAAGGGATAATGGATATAAAAAAGATATTCATAAGCAAAGGCGCGAATGTATTTGATTTACCTGCAATAAGTATTGCTGATCCTGATGATTTGAATCCTCTTGATGAAGCATTAAATCAAATAAATGATTTTCATTGGATTATTTTTTCCAGTAGTAATGGGATCAAATTTGTGGATAAAAGACTTAGATATTTTAATAGTTCATTAAAAGAATGTTCTAAAAACACAAAAATCGCTGTAGTCGGAGAAAAAACCTCAAAAACTCTTGATGATTTTGGGATTAAGGCTGATTTCATACCTCCAGAATTTGTTGCTGAAAGTTTAATTGATAATTTCCCAGTATCTGGTTATGGACTTCGAGTTTTTGTACCAAGAGTTCAAACAGGTGGTAGGGATTTAATTGCAGATCAATTTAGAAAGGCTGGTTCTCGTGTATTTGAGGTTGCTGCATATGAAACTAGATGTCCTGAATCAATTCCGGAAGAAACAATTGATATTATTTCTAATCGAAAAGTCGATGCAATTATTTTCTCAAGCGGTAAAACCGTAGTAAATGCTGCTTTTTTACTAGAAAAAAAACTTGGTAAACAATGGTTAGAATATTTTGATCAAATTAAGTTATTAACAATTGGACCTCAGACAACAAAAATATGTAACAAGATTTTTGGAAGAGTTGATAGGCAGGCACAAAAATATACTTTTGAAGGACTACTAGATGTAGCAATTAATATTTTTAATTAGAAAAATTTTTTGTATAGTTCTTTTCAACTAAATCTTTGAATCTATCAATATTGTTCTGTAATTCGTTTGTAACCATTTTGCCTAAAATATTTTCTTCCATAAACCTAGCAATCATTTTTGGTAGTTCATAAGTTATTGCTAAATTTACCGTTGTGATTTGATCAGTTTTACTTTCGAAAACTACTGATCCCTCAGTTGGTAAACCTCCTATTGATTTCCATTTAAGTTTGCTTTTTTCAACCCTTTCTGTAATTTGAGCTTTCCATTTAAACCTAAAGCCATTTGCAGCTAAAGTCCATTCTGTTAAATCTGGTAACGTATTAGTGTCTTCGTCAACTGTTTTTACAGATTCAATCCAGCTCATCCAAAGTGACATTGAGTCTAAATCGCTCCATGTGTCCCATACATTTTCAAGAGGCGCATTAACAACTGTTATTACGTCATGTTTTAGCCAAGTACCCATTATTTAACTTACTGCAAGATTTTTTGCTAATTCGGCTTTCTTCTCTAAAATTGCGGCGGCAGCTAAATGACCACTCATTGTGGCTCCCTCCATGGAGTCTATATAATCTTGTTTTGTATAACTGCCAGCCATGAAGAAATTAGATATAGATGTTTTTTGATCGGGTCTGAAAGGTTCCATGCCGGGAGCTTCTCTATAGAGTGATTGTGGAATTTGTACCACGTTACTCCAAAGCAATTTAAGGTTTTTTGAGGATGGGAATAGACGGCGAACCTCTTTATCAATTTCTTTTGTAATTCTTTCTGTGGATCTTCCCATCCATCTATCACCAGGAGTTAAAACACATTGGAGAAGCGATCCCATATCTTTTTTTCTATAGTCTGCTGGACTTGCTAGTGCTAAATCAGCAAAACAACTAAAAGAGGCATCAGCAGAATAAAGAAGGTTATCTAGTCCAGTTGGTTCGTTTCCAGTATTATCTTTTTGTAATTCAGTAACCCAACCGTCATATCTTAATTGGATTGTGGCAACAGCTACAGCTCTAAGTTTTTTTAAACCTTCAAATTCTTTAAATTGATACCATTCTTTTGGAATTATTTTTTTTATTCCAGGAACATCACAGGCAGCTAGAAATTTATCTGCAAACACTGCTTTAATTCCTTCAGGAGAAGATATTTTTAATTGATTTACTGAATAAGAGGAAGATTCCTTTACATAAATGATTTCTTCTACCTTATGGTTAAGATTTATCTTTGCTCCTTTGTTTGTAATGTAGTCGACGATAGGTTGCGTTAACCACTTATGAGGGGAACCTTTTAAAAGATTAAGTTTTGAGGCTTCTGTTTTTGAAGCAAACATCATGAATATAGTTAGCATGCATCTTGCTGAAATATCTTTGCAATTAATAAAACCTAATGCATATGCAATAGGATCCCACATTCTTTCTAAACTTTTTTCACTTCCACCATGGTTTAAAAACCATTCTTTAAAACTAATTCTATCTAGATCTCTAATTATTTTCATTGCGCCTTCATAGTCAATCAATCCTCTAACGATCGGACTTGTCCCTAAAGCTAATGCATTTCTGAACTTATCTACCAAAGTAAGTTGTTCGGTGGTAAAAAACGCTTTAAGTCCGTTAAATGGAGCACCTAAAGGGAATCTGAAGTCTAACGATTTTAAATCACCATCATTATTGATAAATAGATGAGTATGATCTTTTGGAAGTAAATTGTCCAGAGCTCCCACTTTTTTCATTAATTTAAAAAGATTTGCATAATTATAAAAAAATACATGTAAACCCATTTCTATGTGGTTCCCATCCTTATCTTCCCAACTTCCTACTTTACCTCCCCAAAAAGACCTGCTCTCGAAAATTTCTACTTCGTGGCCTTCATCAACTAAATTGACTGCTGCTGTAAGACCAGCTAATCCAGAACCAACTATTGCAATTTTCACTTTTTATTAGAATTATAACAAATCAAGTTTGGATAACGTTTGTTCCATGCATCCTATCGATTAAGTTTTACTATTATAAATAGTAGATATCCCTTGTTTATGGAAAATGTAGAAGTTAAACAGGAAATTAAAAATTCTGATGATGGCAAAGGAATCTTAATTACGAATGATGCTATAGAACAAATTTCAAATTTATTAAAGAGCCAAAGTGATAAAAAAGCACTAAGGGTAGGAGTAAGATCTGGCGGTTGTAGTGGTATGAGTTATACGATGGATTTTATAGGAACTGATGAAATAAATCTTGATGATAAAGTCTATGATTATTCATTAAAAGCTGATCAAAGCTTTCAAGTTGTTTGTGATCCTAAAAGTCTTTTATATATTTATGGAATGCAGTTAGATTTTAGTAAGGAATTAATTGGAGGTGGCTTTAATTTTGTAAATCCCAATGCTTCTCAAACTTGTGGTTGTGGAAGCTCTTTTGCAGTTTAATAAATAATGTATAACGAAAATAATCCCATCGAAGAGGATTTTAATGCAGCTTTATCAAGATATAAAGCAGGGCAAGATTTAATTCCAATCGTTCAAGATTTTCAAAAGATTATACAGCAAATTCCAAATCATTTTGCTGCTTGGACTTGTTTATCATGGCTTCAATTACTTTTGAAAAATAATGAAGAAGCTTTGTCAGCGGCCAGACAAGCTGTTCGATTAAATCAGCAAGATCCACAAGCAAGAATGAATTTGTCTTTAGCTCTTTTGGCTACCAATAATAAAGGTGTAAGGGATCATATTGAGTTAATAAAAAAAATGTCTATGATGATGCCAGACGTGAAAAGTGAGTTGAAAGAATCTGTTGAAGACGGACTAAGTAGGTATCCAGATTGGCCTGAGTTAACTAAAGTAAAAAAATGGTTGGAATTTTAAATTGTTTAAGATTTTAATTTTAAGTAATGGGCATGGAGAAGATCTATCTGGCAGTCTAATAGCTAAGCAATTCATAAAAAGTGGTTATTCTGTTCATGCTTTGCCAATTGTTGGTATGGGCAATCATTACGAAAAAGAAAAAATTAAGATTATCGGTAAAACTAAGGAATTTAGAACTGGAGGAATTGGTTATAATTCTTTTAAGGGAAGACTTACTGAGATATTAGGAGGAGAAATATTTTATCTTCTAAAAAGATTATATTTAACTTTTAAAATAAAAAAAAAATATGATTATTTTTTTGTAGTTGGAGATATTGTGCCAGTTTTTTTTGCATGGGTTTGTAAGAAAGATTTTTTTACATATCTAGTTGCTTATTCCAGCCATTATGAAGGGAAGTTGAAATTACCGTGGCCTTCTAAATTTTTCTTGCTCTCACATAAAGCAAAAAAAATATATACGAGAGATTCCCTTACAGCTAATGATTTAAGTTTGCAATTAAAAAAGAAAGTTTCTTTTTTAGGGAACCCATTTATGGATAAGTTTTTTCCAAGAAACAAAGAATTCAATAAAGATGAATTTAGTATTGGATTATTTCCAGGAAGTAGATTCCCTGAGATTTTAGATAATTTTGTTTTGATTTTAGAGGTATTAGAGGCATTATCAGATTTAAGATATTTTCAAAAAATTCAGTTTAATTTTGCAATAGTTAATGCTCTATCTTCATCAAAAATAAAGGAGATATTTCAAAAAAGAGGCTGGATAAAAATTGAAAATATAAAAGATAATAATCTCTTGAAATTCCAATATAAATTTTTAGAAGTGAATATATATTGGAATAATTTTGACAAAATATTATTGAAAAGTAGATGCTGTATTAGCATGGCAGGAACAGCAGCAGAGCAAGCGATTGGATTAGGAAAACCGGTTATTCAGATTGAAGGTAAAGGTCCACAATTTACAAAAACATTTGCAGAAGCGCAAAGACGTTTGCTTGGAAAATATGTTTTTTGTGCCAGCAATTTTAAAGACAAAAATGATCAAATCAATCAGACAATTAAATTGATCATAAAAATAATATACCTGATACAACTAAATAAGAAGTTTATGATCTCATGTGATGAAAATGCTAAAAAAAGATTGGGTGACAACAAAGCTTGTCTTAAAATGGTTGATGATATGAATATTGTTATAAAAAATGACTAAGGATAATAATCAAAATAAGTTAAAACAAATTATTGATAATTTTTTATTAATAAATTTATTTACAGTCATTTTTTTTGCAATATTTTTTATTTTTGCAATCATCATGCAATTTAACGGGATATTTATTTTTATTAATTTTATTCAGATAGTTTGGAATCCTCTAATAGTTCCATTGATAACAATTCTTATTATTGGTGCTTTAGTAAACGGTATTAATTCTTGGTGGAGGCGTAAATTGCTTTCTCAAGAAGAGGATATTTAAAATTATAATTTTTGATTTTACTGCTAATTACTTTTTGTCCCTCTAAAACAACTTTCGCTCCATCTCCTAACAATATTTTTAAAACCGCACCAGGCACTGGAAGTAAATTAGGTCTATTAAGACATTTGCCTAAAGTCTGAGAAAATTCTCTCATTAATACTGGATTTGGTGCAACAGCATTAAATACTCCCGAATACTTTTTATCAACTAATGCTTGAATAATTAATGCACATAAATCACTTCTATGAATCCAACTCATCCATTGCTTACCATCTCCAATTGGTCCACCTAATCCAACTTTAAATATAGGTAGCATTTTTCCTAATGCTCCTCCGTCTTTCTCTAAAACAATTCCAATTCTAAAAATAACTAACCTTGAGAAAAATGGTTTTTCAGCGGCGACCGCTTCCCATTTTTTGCAAAGATTAGATAAAAAGTCTTTTCCTCCCGGACTATTTTCAGTGAATTCACTAGACAAACTTGTACCGTAATAACCTATTGCTGATCCATTTATAATGACTTTTGGGTTTATTTTTAAATTTTTAAGGGTTTTCATCATAAATTTCGTGGTTTTAATACGACTATTTTCAATCTCCTGTTTTTGTTCAGAAGTCCATTTTTTTTCTGCTATGGGTTCTCCCATCAAGTTAATAATTCCATCTGTCTCTCTTAAAATATTTAGAAGATTTTCGTTATTCCAGTTTTTTTCTTTTGATAAATCTATTTGAAAAAATTTAAACTTATTGAAATCTAAATCAAGCTTTAATTTACTAATAGGTTTTCTACTTACAATGTATATTTCGTGATTTTCATTGAGTAGTGTTGGTACTAATTCTTTACCAATAAATCCAGTGCAGCCAAGTAGTAAAAGACGCATATCTTATAGGGGTTTATCGTTTAAGGCTATTAAATTTTTTAGACGTTTGTAATTATTATTCCGGTATAAATTTTTTTCAATAGTTTTCAAACAAGTTTTTGTATAATGGAATGCAAATAACTTTCTTGAATTTATTATGACAGATTCTATTCCAAAGAAACCTCTCAAGAAAGGCAGCTTAGTTTTTGTCGATAGAGAAAATTATATAAAAAGTATCGAAGCGCTAGCCAGTGATGATGATCTACCTAATTATGTCTTTGAGGGTCCTGGAGAGATTCTTTCAGTCAAAGACGAATATGCTCAGGTTCGATGGCGCAGACCTGTTCCAGATGTTTGGTTGAAAGTAGATCAACTTAAAGAATATACTCAATAAAATTTTTATATCTAAAATTTTTTAATTTTTTTCTCTGTTGACATCCTAGATTGAATTCTTTTTGCTTCTTTGATCATTTCTTTGCCATCAAATAAGTAATTATCTACGTATCCTTGTGTATATCTATCAAATTCTGATAGCGCATCTTTAACTTGTGAAAAACAATGATAAAGATCGAGGCCTAAAGCTGAAATAGACTTTGGAACTATTTGTTTGTTATAAATTTTTTCGACTTTTTCTATTTTTTTTTGTGAAAGAATTATGTAACTGCAAAAATTTTCCATTAGTTGGTCATCATATGGATCCGCAGATAGTTCTTTTATTTCATTGTTCAAAGGTTTAATTATTTGACTAATTAATCTATTGATCGGAGTGTAAATTTCTTTAATCCATATTTCAACTTCTTTGTCTTTAATTGAAGAATTATATTTTTTTGAGTTAAATTTCTCTTCCCAATTTTCATTTAATGAATCAAGTGATGAACTTGAAGAGAAAAAACTGCTATCATATTGTTTTTTTTTAATAGGGTCATTTAGAGTTTCCCATGCATTTTGTATTGCAAGAAATCGTTCTTTCTTGCCGCCTGCATCAGGATGATGTTGCTTAACTAAAGAGCGATATGAAGATTTAATTTCACTTTTGGTTGCATTTTGTTTGAGACCTAATTCTTCATATAAATTTTTTTCCATTTTTATAAATTATGCATTAGAGATAACCATCTTTTCTGGCTTGAATTGAGGTATTCGATTCAAACATTGCTGTTGATAAATATCTTTCTCCGAAACTTGGAAGAATAACTATCAATCTTTTATTCAATAGTTCTTTTCTTTTACCGATTTTTACTGTTGCTGCTAAAGCTGCACCACTGCTTATGCCAGATAAAAGACCTTCCAATCGAGCTAATAAACGCCCATAATAAAATGCTTCATCGTCATCTATTTTTATAATTTCATCAATTAATTTCGTATTAAGTACTTTTGGTACGAAACCTGCTCCTATTCCTTGAATCGAATGAGATCCTGGTTTTTCTCCGGAAATCACAGCACTTTTTTTGGGCTCTACAGCATAAATTTTGCAATTTGGATTAACTCTTTTCAAAAAACGTGCACAACCAGTAATTGTTCCTCCTGTACCTACTCCAGTAACTAGTCCATCTAAATTGTTATTGGATTGGGACCATATTTCTTGAGCTGTTGTCCTTTCATGAATATCTGGATTAGCAAAGTTTTCAAACTGATTAAATTGATAGCTATTTGCAATCGTTGAAGACAACTCATTAGCTAAATCTAAAGCTCCTTTCATTCCTTCTTTCCCAGGTGTTAGCTGTAATTCAGCTCCATATGCTCTCAACATTGCTCTTCTCTCAATACTCATCGTATCCGGCATAGTTAATATCAATTTATAGCCTTTTGCTGCAGCAACCATTGCCAATGCGATGCCAGTATTACCACTAGTTGCCTCAATTAACGTTGTTTTATCTGGTGTTATCAATCCTTCTTCTTCAGCTTTACATAACATTGAATAAGCGATCCGATCTTTAACGGATGCTGATGGATTAAAACTTTCTAGTTTGGCTATTATTTCTGGATAACAATCAAAATACTTTCTGATTCGATTTAATTTAACTAATGGAGTATTTCCAACTAGAGAAGTTATATCATTTGCTATTTCCATGAAATTATTTTTTAAAATGCAAAATGAAATCTCCTATATTTATATTAATTGTATTTGAAGACCTTTTATATAATTTTCTCAAAAGAATTTAATTTAAAATGCTTCCTGCGAAAAAAAATTTAGTAATATAAAGAGGCAGTTTTTATAAAGATTATGTATTCGTTGGAACTAAGTCTGAGATATTCACCTTTTCCACTTTCAATTCAGAAGAAAGAATTTGATGATGTTAAACGAATTTATGATGAAATAAAAAGTTCTATGTATGAAAATTTAGAATCCCTAAATTTGATCGAATTAAGTTGTGACAAAGTGAAAGATAAGTTAATTGCTGTAAGAGCTAAAGAAATTATTTCTGTTCAGATATATGAAAAATCGTCAGTAGCAGGAGGAGCTAAAAGACCAGGATTTTCTCTCAACATGGATTGATAGAATTAATGCGAGATTCCCTTGAAAATGAAATACCACATATTCAATTTAAAGATGTCTCTTTTTCATATCCAGGTGAAAAAGAAAATTTAATTTTTAAATGTAACTTCTCAATAAAAAAACCTGGATTTTGGATGATCGTAGGTAAAAACGGGAGCGGAAAAAGTACCCTTTTAAAATTAATTAATGGAATAATCAAACCCCAAAATGGCTTCATTGTTTCTAATGCAAATATTGGCATGGTGTTTCAAAACCCTGATCATCAAATATTGATGCCAAATTGTAGGAGTGAACTTCTGATTAATCTTAATCGGAATATAAGTCAAAATGAAATTAATAAAAAAATTGAATATGTGCTTGATCAGGTAGGAATGACTGGTTTTGAAAAAAGGCCAGTTCATACTTTGAGCGGTGGACAAAAACAACGCTTAACTATTGCATGTGCTCTGATTAGCAATAGAAATTTTATCCTTTTAGATGAGCCTACGGCTTTGCTTGATCAAACCAGTCAATTAAATGTTTTGCAAACTATTAAAAATCTTACAAGTGACCATAAAAAACCTTTATTAGCTTTGTGGATTACTCATCGTTATGAAGAATTAACTTATGCTGATGCAGTAGCAGAGTTGAAAAATGGTTTTTTATCTAGCTGGCACGAACCATCAAAATTTCAAAATAATTAACTCTTGTACTTGTCATAAGGTACTTTAAAGAGCTAAATTCAACTATATTCCTCGGTAGCTCAGCGGTAGAGCGATCGACTGTTAATCGATTGGTCGCAGGTTCGAATCCCGCCCGGGGAGTTTATAAATTCTAAAAAGTTATCTAAAGTCACCCTAAAAAGGTGACTTTTTTATTTCTTCGACCTCTTTTTGTCAAATAGTGGATAGCCGAAGATATAATCAAGAATATTTGATATAATATTAAGAACAGTATATAGAACATAAAAAAATAATAAAACTACATGTATTAGTAATTATTTTAAATTTGTAAAAATTGTTTTTTTTGAACAGTAATTAGAACATTTTTAATGTCTCCACAAAAATGAAAAAAAAATAAGCTTTTTGATTGATTTTCATTTTTAAAATTAAGATTTATTTTTGTTTATATCTTTTGGACTACTATACCCTTAAGGAAATTCTAGTCATCCCACATATCCTTTTTCTTTTGATCCAAATTATTCCTTTCAAGTAAATCTATTCTTTGCTTCTGAGAATCCAATTCTGTTTCAATTACGTTTTTATCGACAGTGTATTTTGTTTGTATTTCTAAGATATTTATTTCAAATTGTTCTCCAAAAAAATCTGACATTTCTCTCCATGCCTCCATTTCCTCTTCTTTTCCAATAGTATCGTTTACCTGATGAGAAATAATTTCTAATACATATTGCTTTAGTTCTTGATGACTCATCGATTCAACTTTTTTTTGTATGTAAAGTTCTTTAAGAGTTTCTAGTTGTTTTTTTGATAAATCAGAATAGATAATAGACTTCTTTTTCATAGATACTTAAATTTTATTTAATATAATCAGAATTATTAGTTTAAACATTTGGTTAAATTAAACTTTTAAACTTAATTAATTACTTTATTGAAAATTGAAAATCTCCATTTAATTCAATTTTTCCAAATCTTACAAAGGCAACCTTAATTAGATTTTTTTCAATTTAAACCATTATTTGTTTCTAATAATCCTTTGAATATTAAGAAAAAGTAAATAGAATCGAAAGAAATTCTAAAATTTCAAATTTTTTAAAATTTGTAATTTCTGTTTAATCCATTGCTATCATTAAGTTATTTGATAAATCTAATTGATAAAATAGTTTACAGTAATTCAGCAATCTTCATAAATTCTTGAGAGAATTATTATACCAAAACTTAATTTTAATTTAATAGTTTATAAATATGAAAATTTCAATCCTCTTAATTGAAGACGATCGTGATATGCGTGATTTAGTGGCTAGGCATCTAGAACATTCTGGCTTTGATGTCCAAAAAGCTGAAGATGGAATAAAAGGCCAAGCATTAGCTCTTCAATATTCACCAGATTTAATACTTTTGGATTTAATGTTACCAAGTGTTGATGGTTTAACTCTATGCCAGAGACTAAGAAGAGATGAAAGGACATCAAATATACCAATCATGATGATAACTGCGTTAGGCGGCCTTAAAGATAAAGTTACTGGCTTTAATTCTGGAGCAGATGATTACATTACTAAACCATTCGATTTAGAAGAACTATATGTACGCATAAAAGCTCTTTTAAGAAGAACCAACAGAGCACAATTAAATTCTAGTAACCAGCAAGAGATATTAAATTATGGACCTTTAACTCTAGTTCCGGAAAGATTTGAGGCTATATGGTTTGAATCTCCTGTAAGGTTAACGCATCTTGAATTTGAACTTCTTCATTGTCTTTTGCAGAGACATGGACAAACTGTATCGCCAGCATTAATTCTTAAAGAAGTATGGGGATATGAACCTGATGATGATATTGAGACGATAAGAGTTCATATTAGACACTTACGCACTAAACTTGAACCCGATCCACGCAAACCTACATATATAAAAACTGTTTACGGTGCTGGATATTGTCTTGAGTTGCCTATTGGTTCTCAAGTAGAAACTGCTAAGCAAGAGTTCATTCAAGCAAGAAATCCTGACTTGATAAATTCTGCAGTAAATTAATCTCATATATCTTCCATTGAAATTTTTAAAAAAGCTATTTCCCATGCCAACCTAGGTTGAATATTTTTTCTTAAGAGGTATTTTAAATTTTCAAGTTTTTTAACTAAACCGATATTTTTTGTTTTTCTCCACCAAATTGTTTGAATTAAATTTACTAAACAAATCTGTTGAAAAATTTCTAATTTTTCAGATATTGATTTTGATATTTCTAATATTTCAAGACTATTTTTAATTGGAGAATCCAATTTACTTATAATTTCATCTGAAAGATCATTCCAAATTTCAATATTTTTCAATAATTGATTTGGGGATCCATTTGCAGAGTTTATTAAATCTTCAAATTTTAAATTTGTATTTATCTTTAATTTAGAAGTATCTAAATATTCTTTTAAAATTGACTTTATTTGATCACTAGAAAAAGATCGAAATCTTACTATTTGACATCTTGAGATGATTGTATCTAAGAGAAGGTTTAATTTTGATGTTAGTAAAATAAAAATGCCGTTACTAGGTTCTTCTAAGGTTTTTAAAAGGCAATTTGAGGCTGCTTCGTTTAAGAGGTGTGCATCAATAATCAAAACAATTTTTTTTTCTGAGTTTATTGATTTTTGACTAAGAAAAGTTTTGATATTACGTATTTGAGCAATTTTAATAATCTCAGATCCACTTTTTATTCTTTTTTCAAGATCGAAACTTCCTGAACTTTTTGTTGTTAAAAGAGAATCAGGTTCAATAATTAAAAAATCAGGATGGTTATTGTTTGTAATTCTCTCTTCAACATTTTCGCTTGGTGAAGATTGTTTGAAAATCTCTTTTATAAATTTAAGAGCAGTTTGCTTTTTGCCTAATCCTTCAGCACCATAAAATATATAACCATTAGCAAATGATTTGTTTTTAATTATGTTTTTAAGTAGGGTATTGACTTCTTCATTCAAGAAAAAATTATTTTTTTTAACCTCAATCATTTGTTATTAGAAAAATTGTTTAGCAAAGTCTCTTTAATTTGATTAGAAATAGTTTTAATATTTTGTGAAGCAGATATTACTTTCCAGTTTTTTTGTTTTGCAATTAGTTTGAAGCCTTCATTTACTTTTTCTAAAAACCTAATACCTTCTGATTCTATTCTGTCTGGAATTTCATTTTTTCTTCGGAGAATGCTTTCTTCTGGCGAAATTTCTAAGAAGAAAGTGAGATCTGGGGATGCTCCTTGACACACAATAGATTCAATATTTTTAATTATTTCTAAATTTATATTTCTTCCGTAACCTTGATAAGCCAGTGTGGAATCGGAAAATCTATCACTTATTACCCAATCATTGTTTTTTAAAGCAGGTAAAATAATTTTGGAAACGTGTTCAGCTCTATCCGCTGAATAAAGTAATAATTCTGCAAGAGATGAAGGTTTATTATTTTCATTATTATCAAGAATCAGTCCTCTAAGTTTTTTACCTAAAAGACTGCCTCCAGGCTCTCTAGTTGTTATTAATTTAGATCCTTTCTCTATTAGACCACTATTGGGAAGCCATTTAGATAGTTCATCTATTTGGGTAGTTTTACCACATCCATCAATACCCTCAATAACGATAAATTTTCCTTTCATTTAATCCAAAGATAAAGCATTAATTACAACTGTAATAGAGCTAATAGCCATCAATAATGCTGCTATTGAAGGAGTAAGAAGAATACCGTATTTAGGAAAAAAAATGCCGGCGGCTAAAGGTATAGCTAGTAAGTTGTAACCAAAAGCCCATATTAGATTTTGCTTTATTTTTCTTATAGTTTTTTTGGCAAGATTTAAGGCATAGGGTAATCCATTTAGTTGATCTCCCATCAATACCACATCTGCATTTGCCTTGGCTATTTGAGTCCCTGATCCTACCGCAATTCCTAAGTCTGAGGATGCTAAGGCTGGGACATCATTAATTCCATCACCAATCATTGCGACTTTATTATTAATTTTTAAATTTTCTATAATCTTTAGCTTCATTTCAGGAAGAAGATCCCATTTTACTTCTGTTTCTTTACAACCAATTTTTTTTGCTAAAGCTAAAACTGTTTGTTTCCTATCGCCACTTAAAATATTAATTTTAAATTTGTTTTCTCTCAAATTTTGAACTGTTTCAATTGAATCATCTCTGAGTAAATCTCCGAGCAAAATAAATCCTAATAATTTATCTTTGATACTTACGCCAATGATAGTGTTCGTTTTTGTTTCTTCATTTTCAATAACTTTTTTTGCATCACTGTCAATAATTATTCCTTTACTTAGTAGCCATTCAATATTTCCAATATTAATAGGTCCGTCAATTGATTCAAGTTCTCCAGAAATACCTCGCCCGGAATGAGTGAAAATTTTTTTTATTGGAAATAAACTTAAATTTTGCTTTTTTGCTTCTTGAATTAAGGCATCTGCGATTGGATGTCTGCTTTCTTTTTCTAAACTTGCAGCTATTTTTAATAAAAATGAATGATCATCATTATTTTTGTAATCAACAATAAAAGGCCTACCTTTTGTTAAGGTACCTGTCTTGTCAAAAATAATTTGATCAATTTTTGAAGCCATCTCTATTTTATCCCCGCCTTTAAATAAAATCCCTTTTTTTGCTGCTTTACCTGAAGCGACAGTTATTACAGTTGGGGTGGCTAAACCTAATGCACAAGGACAAGCTATCACTAAAACGGCAATTGACAATTGAATTGCTAAACTCAGGAAATTCTCAGCATTACTACCAAGCGAACTATGAAGTGTATGGCTAGAGTGAGTGATTAATTCATGATTGTGACTTAATAATTCAGGCCATATATTTCTTGCTCCCTTCCACCAAAAGAAGAAGGTTAAAGTAGCAAAAATAAGTACAAAGTAAGTAAATTTACCTGCAATTTCATCAGCAATGCTTTGAATGCGAGGTTTTCTAGCGTTTACAGACTCAATAAGATTTACTAGTTTTGCAAGAGAAGAATCTCCTCCGACCTTTTCTACTTTAAGTCTAAGAGTTGAATTAAGATTTAAAGACCCGCTAGAAAGATTTTCGCCTTCTTTTACTGCTATAGGTTTTGATTCTCCAGTAATATGTGAAACATCAACATATGAATTGCCATGGGTAACAATGCAGTCAGCAGGCACTCTGTCTCCTGCTAAAACTTGAATCTCTTGATCTGGTCTTAAAGTGTTTACTCTTATTGACTTTATTTGATTGTCTTCTGTGTAGATATTTGCCATTTCAGGTTGAAGATCTAATAATTCTCCAATGGATGAACCAGTTTGATATCTTGCTCTTTCTTCTAAGTAACGCCCAATTAGTATGAAGCCTAACAGCATAACTGGCTCATTAAAAAAACAAGGAAAACCAGTTGTAGGAAACATTAAGGATAAAAGACTTGTAATGTATGCGCTAATTACTCCAAGAGCTACTAAAGAATCCATATCGGGATGGTTATTAATAAATGATTTGAATCCATTAATGATTATTCTTCTGCCAGGAAATAATAGAGCTAAAGTTGCTAATGAAGCGTGAAAAAATATATTACCCAATATTGGAAAATTTATATATCTTCCTTCTGCCAGATGACCTAATCCTGAGAATATTAAAAGGAATATGGAAAAAGTTAGTTTTTTCCATTGATTATTCCAGTTCTTTTTTTTTTCTAATTCTGCTTTATTTATTTTTTTTGAAAAATCATTTACATAAATCTTTGAAGGGAAACCATTTTTTTTTAGATTTTTGAGAACTGATTCTATTTCTATATGTTTCTGGGTAATTTCAAAATAAGCACTTTCAGTAAGCAAGTTAACAGAAACATTTTTAATACCATCAGAGTTTTTCAATATTTTTTCAACAGTACTAACACAACCTCCGCACTTCATTCCTGTAACGCTTAATTGAATGCTCTCCATATTTTTTTCGGTAGAAGCAAATTAATGCTTGATTTTATATTTAACTATAATAATAAATGTAATAGACTTTTTAAATAGTTATTTTTTAAATTACTATATTAATTTTATTAGATTTTGTGCAGTGCCTAGTAATCAAAACAGAGACAATTTTATTGATAAAGCTTTTACTGTAATTGCTGAATCTATTGTAAAAATAATGCCTATCGCTGAGAAAGAAAAAAAGGCATATATTTACTATAGAGATGGCTTAGCTGCACAAAATAATGGGGATTATTCGGAAGCATTAGAGTATTACAAAGAGAGCTTACTGCTTGAAGAAAATAAAATTGATAGGGGTGAGACTTTGAAAAATATGGCAATTATTTATATGAGTAACGGTGAAGAGGATTTGTCTATTGAAACTTATGAAAAAGCATTATTAGAAAATCCCAAACAGCCATCATGCTTGAAAAATATAGGTTTAATTTATGAAAAAAGGGGAAGATATGCTGAGCAAAATGGTGATTTAGATCAGCGAGATATTTGGTTTGATAAAGCTGCTGAAGTCTGGTCTAAAGCAGTGCGACTTTATCCGGGTGGGTATCTAGATATTGAGAATTGGTTGAAAAACTCAGGAAGAAGCTCAATAGATTTATACCTTTGATTTTTTATTTCGATAAAGAATAATCAACAGCTTCTTTGATATTGGATATCTCTTTGATATTTATTAAATTTTGAAAATTATTATTTAGTTCCTCCTCTAGTTTTGGTACCACGATATTTTTGATTCCTAGTCTTATTGCTTCTTCTATCTTTGTCCTAAGGTTATTCGATTTTCTAACCTGACCGCTCAAACCCAATTCCCCAATAAATGAGCTACTCGCCAAAGGAGGAATATTTTTCAAACTTGATAAAATTGATATTGCTACGCCTAAGTCAGATGATGGATCATTAATCTCAAAACCCCCACCAGTAGCTATATAACAATCAAATTCAGATAATTTTATCCCTATGTGTTTTTCAATAACAGCTAGAATTTGATGCAATCTGTTTATGCTTATTCCAGTTGTAGTACGTCTTGGGTTACTGTAGAAAGTTTTATTTACCAGTGCTTGTATATCAACTGCTAATGGTCTAGTGCCTTCATTTGTAATAGTAGTTGTTACACCTGAAATGTTTTCTTTATTTGTAAAAATTGAACTTGGGTTTTTTATCTCTCGCAAACCCTCTTCAAGCATTTCAAAAATTCCAATCTCGAAGGTCGATCCAAATCGGTTTTTTATACTTCTTAGTAATCTATGTGAGGAAATACCATCTCCTTCAAAGTTTATTACTGCATCAACTAAATGCTCTAAAGTTTTAGGGCCAGCTAAAGCACCATCTTTGGTTACATGACCAATTATTAGAAGAGCAATATTATTTTCTTTAGCAAGATTTTGCAATTCAGATGAACATTCTCTAACTTGAGAAACCGATCCTGGAGAACTTTGCATTTCATGATTATGGATGGCTTGAATACTATCAATAATTGCTAAACTTGGATTTAGACGTTTGATCTCTTCGATAATTAGGGATAAATTCGTTTCTGCAAAAATTTGTAAATCAATACTATTTTGATTTAATCTTTCCCATCTAATTTTTACTTGTTCTAAAGATTCTTCTGCAGTTATGTATAAAACTTTCTCATTAAGAGATATTTTTCCTGCTGATTGAAGAACTATTGTGCTTTTGCCTATACCAGGTTCTCCTCCTAGTAAAACAACAGATCCGGGTACTATTCCACCTCCAAGTACTCGATCAAATTCTCTAAAACCACTTGTAAATCTTGATATTTTGTTTGATGAAATCTGGTTAAACGGTATAGATTTTTTATTATTTTTTATATTTTTTATTTCTTGATATTTTGATCTCTTACTTTTTATTTCTTCAACAATGGAATTCCACGAGTTGCAATTAAGGCATCTGCCAAAGTATTGGGAAGTTTCAGATCCGCAATTCTGACAAATAAAAGTAGATAATTTGCTAGACATTTAGTCTCTGAATTAAGTGAAGGAACCTGAATGTTTGGGATATTGCCCCTCTACAAGTTAGATTAGGTTAATAATAAATTCTCTTACTGATTAGCTAATAGAAACAAATGGCTCTATCTAGTCAAACTAAAGAAACCATACTTGTCGCTGATGACGAGGCAAGTATAAGAAGAATTCTGGAGACACGACTCTCCATGATTGGCTACAAAGTTGTAACTGCAAGTGATGGCAAAGAAGCACTAAAGTTGTTTAAAGATTATGAACCTGATTTAGTAGTACTCGACGTCATGATGCCAAAACTAGATGGGTATGGAGTTTGTCAAGAGTTAAGGAAAGATTCTGATGTTCCAATTGTTATGTTAACTGCTTTAGGAGATGTTGCAGATAGGATAACAGGTTTAGAATTAGGGGCTGATGATTACGTAGTAAAACCATTTAGCCCAAAGGAGTTGGAAGCTAGAATTAGGTGCGTTCTTAGAAGAATCGACAAAGAGCAAATTCCTGGAATGCCTAATTCAGGATTAATTTTGGTTACGGATATAAAAATTGATACAAATCGAAGACAGGTTTTTAAAAGTGATGAGAGAATAAGATTAACTGGTATGGAATTTAGTCTCTTAGAGCTTTTGGTAAGTAGGTCAGGAGAGCCATTTAGTAGAGGAGAGATTTTGAAAGAAGTTTGGGGATATACTCCCGAGAGACATGTAGATACGAGAGTTGTCGATGTTCACATATCAAGATTAAGATCCAAACTGGAGGCTGATCCAGCAAATCCAGAGTTGATATTGACAGCAAGGGGTACAGGATATCTTTTTCAACGGATTGTCGATATTGCACCTTTTGATGGTAAATAAATGGGGAAAGAAACAGCGCAAAAAATTAACAAGCCCAGAGCTATTAGAAGATTAGTAATTTGGTACAAAAGAAATTCTGCTGTGACTTCTATAGTTGATACCGCTGCTAGTTCTGCAGCAACGGCTAGTAATGTTGCCGGTCATATGGTTTCTGGTGCTGGATCAGTAGTAACCACAGCTAGTAATGTTGCAGGTAATGTTGCAGGTAATGTAGTTTCAAGTGCTGAATCCGTTGTTAATACTGCTAGTAGTGTAGTTTCAAATGCTAGCTCAATAGCGAAAAATACATTACAGCCATTAGTTTTTGACCCATTAAAAAGATTACAAAATAGCGATAATATTTTAGATAAAGTCGAAGACATTAAATCTAAAAGAATTTGGATCGCAGTTGATGGTATGGGTGGAGATTATGCTCCCGGTCCAATTCTAGAAGGTTGCCTCGAAGCAATAAGTAGATTTCCAATAAATATAAAGTTTGTCGGCAAAATTGAAAAAGTTAAAGATGCAGCAGAAAAAACTGGTTTAGCAGAATTATTAGAAAATGAAATTAATAATAATCGTCTTGAATTAATTGATAGTGGAGAGCCTATTGGGATGAATGAAGAAGCTACTGCAGTCAGAAAAAGGAAAAATGCAAGTATAAATGTTGCAATGGACTTAGTGCGAAATAATAAAGCTGAAGCTGTTTACTCAGCTGGTAATTCAGGTGCCATGATGGCTTCTGCCATATTTAGAATTGGAAGATTGAAAGGGATTGATAGACCAGCTATAGGAGCATTATTTCCAACAAGGGATCAAACTCGCCCGGTCTTAGTTTTAGATGTCGGTGCAAATACTGATTGTAAGCCATCTTATCTGCATCAATTTGCTCTTCTAGGTAATATTTATGCAAAAGATGTCCTGCAAGTTCAAAAACCAAAAATTGGCCTTTTAAATATTGGAGAAGAAGAATGTAAAGGTAATGATTTATCCCTAAAAACATTTGAACTATTATCTTCTGAAAAAAGTTTTGATTTTGGAGGTAATTGTGAAGGGCGAGATGTATTATCAGGTAGTTTCGACGTAGTAGTCTGTGATGGATTTACTGGAAATATATTATTGAAATTCCTTGAATCTGTGGGAGGAGTTTTATTAGATATTTTGAGATCTGAGCTGCCACGTGGAAGGCGGGGGAAAGTTGGTTCAGCTTTTTTAAAAAGTAATCTACTTAGAATTAAGAAAAGGTTAGATCATGCCGAACATGGAGGAGCTTTATTACTTGGGGTGAATGGTATTTGCGTTATTGGTCATGGAAGTAGCAAATCTTTATCAGTAGTTAG
>QCCO01000016.1 GCA_003278895.1 Prochlorococcus sp. AG-347-L19 | reverse complement strand
ATTCTCTTTTATTTAACTGATCCCGAAGAAAAAATATATTTTTGTTGAGTCGTTAACAAATTCAGGTAATAAAATTTAAAAAAAAAGAAAATTAATTTACATTTCAAAAAGATCTGAAAATTAATTAATTTCATTGATACCAACTGTTTTGAAGATAAATATCAATTTTGAGAATTTTTTAGTAGTCAGAGGATCCTGACGACAGGCCAAAAAGACACACAATTACTAAAAAAAAAGAACATACTGATCCCAAACAAAAACGGAGATTTTAAAGTGGCTGACGGGATCATGAATAAAGATCAATTACTCTCACTAACCCTCAGACAATTACGTCAAGAAGCAAGTAAATTATCAGTTCCCCTATATAGTCGCAAAACAAAAGCTGTTTTAGTTGATTTAATAATTAAATATCAAGAAAAATCTACAAAAAAAATACTTACCATAGCCTCTGAGTCAAAATCTGAAGAAACTTTTGAGTCCAATGCGTTCAACAGCAGTGAAGAAGTTAAAACAAATGTAGTTTTCCTACCCCGAGATCCAGATTGGGCTTATGTTTTTTGGCAAATTTCTGAAGCTGATCGAGAGAAAGCACAATACTTGGGTGCTAATAAATTATGTTTAAGATTATTTGATGCATCTGGTTCTCAAGGAACTCTAAGGGAGATAGCAGTTGATAGTTACAGTACGGAGTGGTACTTGCCAATCCCACTTGCAGATAGAGATTATAGAGTTGAATTAGGTTACAAATATGGTTTTAACTGGATGTCTTTGGCATTTTCTTCGATAAGCCATGTCCCAGGGTCTCTTCCTTCTGAGCAAATTCTTGATAAATTTGTACCTTTTAATTTAGAATCTACTGCTGAGTCAATCCCAGATATTTCTAATCCTGATGTTTCAGAACAAAGTGGATTGCATGAAAGGTTATACCAAGCAGCAACTAACATTCCTCTCAGAAGAAAAGTTGGTTCTGAAGAATTTATGGAAAACGTAAATTCAACAAACCTCAATGACAATCTTACAGACTCAGGTGCTGGTAAATGGTCATCAGGTTTAAATGATTCTGGAAGCGGAATTGTTAAAAATAGATCTTTTTGGCTCGTTGCTGATGCTGAATTAATTGTTTATGGTGCTACAGAGCCTTCTGCAAAACTGACAATAGGTGGAGAAGATGTACCTCTTGCAGCAGATGGTACTTTTAGAATCCAAGTTCCATTTAGGGACGGTACTCAAAAATATGATATTAAAGCTGTTGATGTATCCGGTGAGCAAGAAAAAAGTATATCAATGAAATTTGATAGAACTACACCACTTGACGATACAAATGAAAAGGATAATGCTGAGACTGAATGGTTTTAAGAATTTAAATTAATGCTAAAAAAAATTGTAGCTTTTACTCCATTGTTTGGGGCATTAACGTTTCCACTAATAGTTCCAATTACAATTTCTAAATTTGGTGTTAACTATGGAATTCTTAGTGCATTATTAATTTCTTCATTATGGTTTATCGCTATGTTAAGAACTTCCGAAATGCCTCATTAATTTAGTTAGATTTTTGTAAGTTTTTTAAAAATATGACTCAAGCTAGTGTAATTGATATTAATTCTCCTTTTCTAGATCAAAAACCAGGTACCTCTGGATTAAGAAAAAGTACTTTAAAGTTTCAGGAAGAACATTATCTAGAAATATTTATTGAAGCAATCTTACAATCATTGGAAGATTTAAAAGGTTCAACATTAGTTGTTGGTGGTGATGGTAGATATGGCAATATTGAAGCAATAGAAAAAATTGTTCAAATTTGCATTGCTCATAAAATTCAAAAGGTCATTGTTCCAAAATTCGGTTTATTATCTACTCCTGCGACATCGCATTTAATTAGAAAAGAAAATGCTATTGGTGGAATTATTCTTTCTGCAAGCCATAATCCTGGTGGGATTGATGGAGACTTTGGAGTGAAATTGAATATCTCTAATGGAGGCCCAGCTCCTGAGATAATTACTAATAAGATTTTCAAGGCTTCCCAATTACTAACTAGATATAAAATTTGTAAAATTCAATTACCTGATTTTAGTGAATATGGAACTTATTCTTACGGTGAAACTACCTTAGAAATTATTGATGGATTAAAAGATTATTCTAATTTGATGGAGAAAATTTTTGACTTTGATCAAATTAGTGATTTTTTAAAAAAAGACTTCTCGTTAATCTTTGATGCAATGAATGCGGTTACAGGCCCATATGCAAAAAATATTTTTGTTGAAAAAATGGGTCTTTCACATGATTGTGTTATGAATGGTAGCCCGTTAAAAGATTTTGGAGGTTTACATCCTGACCCTAATCTTACTTATGCATCCCACTTGGCTGATTTGTTACTAAATAAAAAATCTTATAGTTTTGGTGCTGCATGCGATGGAGATGGAGACAGGAATATGATTTTAGGAAGTGGATGTTTTGTAAATCCTAGTGATAGCCTTGCAGTTATCACTGCGAATACAAAATGTGTCCCAGGTTATAAAGATAGTATTACAGGGGTGGCACGATCCATGCCGACGAGCTCAGCGGTTGATAATGTTGCTCGAGCATTAAATATACCTTGTTTCGAGACACCTACTGGCTGGAAGTTTTTTGGAAATCTTTTAGATTCTAATTTAATTACTTTATGTGGAGAAGAAAGTTTCGGAACAGGTAGTAATCATGTGAGAGAGAAAGATGGGCTATGGGCAGTTTTGTATTGGTTACAAGTTTTAGCTGAGAAAAAATGTTCTGTACGTGATTTGATGCATAATCATTGGAAACAATTTGGTAGGAATTATTATTCAAGGCATGATTATGAGGCAATTCCCTCAAATATTGCTAATCAAATCTTTGGTAATCTAACTTCTAAGCTCGACAATTTAAAAGGAAATAGTTTTGCTGGCCATTCAGTTAAAGTTGCAGATAACTTTTCATATTTAGATCCCGTTGATAATTCCATAAGTGAAAATCAAGGTTTAAGATTGGTCCTTGATGATAATTCTCGAGTAATTGTGCGCCTTTCTGGAACTGGAACTAAGGGTGCAACATTAAGACTTTACTTTGAGAAATTTTTCAATCCTCAACAGAATCTTTCGTTAAATCCTCAGATCGCTTTGAAACCTCTAATAAATGATTTAGATACTTTATTGAACATTTCAAAACTTACTCAAATGGAAACTCCTACAGTAATTACATAGAATTAAAAGTAATTATTTTTTGATTTTATTTATATGCATTCAGAAAATTTATTTACTAATTATTCTCAAAGAGAAAATAATTCCCCTTTGGCAGATAGATTAAGACCAAAGAATTTGGAAGATTTTTTTGGTCAACAACCAATCCTGAATGAGAACTCGCTTTTAAGAAGTGCAATATTAAACGATAAGATTAGTAATTTTATTTTTTCTGGCCCTCCTGGTGTTGGGAAAACTACTCTAATTGAAATTATTTCCTTTAATACGCGTTCAAAATTAATTAAGTTAAATGCAGTATTATCAAGTGTTAAAGAATTAAGAAATGAAATAGCTAATGCAAAAGATAGATTAATAAATTCAAAAAGAAAAACAATTTTATTTATCGATGAGGTTCATAGATTTACAGCAGTTCAGCAAGATGCTTTATTACCTTCAATAGAAAATGGAACTATAACTTTTATTGGCGCTACAACTGAAAACCCTTTCTTTGCCGTTAATAAAGCGCTTGTAAGCAGGTCTCGTATTTTTACATTACTTCCTTTGGCAGATTATGATTTGCAGAAAATAATACAAAAAGTAATAACTTACTATTCTAAAAAAAAAGATTCAAAGAAGGTTTTTTTAACTCAAGATGCTATAAGTCATTTAATTAAATTTTCTGGAGGAGATGCAAGAACATTAATCAATGCGCTAGAGATGGCCATAGAAACAACTGCTAAAAATGATGCTAAAGAAATTAACATTAATCTCTCAATAGCGGAGGATGCAATTCAAAAGAAAAATATTGTTTACGATAAAAACGGCCAAAATCATTACGATGTAATAAGTGCCTTTATCAAGTCCATAAGAGGTTCTGATCCAGATGCGACTTTATTCTGGCTTGCTAATATGCTGGAGGCTGGTGAAGATCCTAATTTTATTTTTAGAAGACTACTTATATCTGCCAGTGAAGATATTGGAATAGCTGATCCTAATGCCATAGTAGTTGTACAATCCTGCTGTAATGCTTTTGATAGAGTTGGTTTTCCAGAAGGATTATATTTTTTAACTCAGGCTTCTTTGTATTTAGCTATGTCTCCAAAAAGTAATAGTACGAAGTGTATTTTTAAAGCAATTGAAACAATAAAATCTACCAATGCTTTTGATGTTCCACTTCATTTAAAAAATAATTCTAATAGTTATGTTAATCCTCATAATTATCCAGGCAATTGGGTAGCACAAGAATATCTTCCTAAATCTTTAAGAAGTTTAAAAATATGGGAACCAAATAATAATGGATGGGAAAAAACTCAATATGAAGAACTGCTAAGAAGAAAAGAAAACTAAAAATTTTTCGAACAACAAATAATCTCAGGATTAAAAGAAGTTTTTGCTTCGTAGGCTAATGCGATAGTCCAATTATGGAAGTTAATCTGTGAATAATGCAAATGTATGTTTTTCTTCTTATGAATTAATTCTTTTGGCTTTTCAAAAAATTGCCAATGGTTAATGTCTTTAGCTAATTTTCCATGATCCCATTTTATAGCCGCTTCAACTGCACACCATTGATTTAGTATCATATTTTTTGTTAAATAATTATTATGGTTTGATTTATTGGTATTAAAAAAATATTTTTCTGCAAATTTCATATGGTTAAAATCTCTATCTGTTCTCTCCATATCAATTCCTATTTTGCTTTTATGCCAAACTATTGTAATGGCATCTTTACAATGACTTAAACTGATATTTCCCATGCCAGAGGGTAAACTTGGAGGTTCTCCAGGATGAGCATTAATTGGAATTTCTAGGGGGTCTAAATCAAAAAGTGTTGAAAGTGATTGTCGCAAATAAGATCTTGTTTCTAAGAAAATCTTTGATCTTGCATTAGATAGGTTTTTTGCAGTTTTAATTTCTTCTAAAGTTGCGACATCTTGCACACCTTTAATCTCATAAAACCAAATTTTTGGTATTTTATATTCATACTCATTTAATAATTTCAATGGCTCTTAAGGTTGGCGACAAAGCACCAGAATTTAAATTAAAAGATTCTTTTGAGAAAGAAGTTTCTCTTAATGATTTTAAAGGTAAAAGAATAATACTATATTTTTATCCAAAAGATAATACTCCAGGATGTACTAAAGAAGCATGTAATTTTAAAGAGAATTGGAATTTACTACAAAAAAATAATATTGTTGTGCTTGGTATTAGTAAAGATAATGCATCCTCTCATAAGAAGTTTATAGAAAAATTTAATTTACCTTTTATTCTTTTAACTGATCCTGAACCTTTCAAAGTTTCTTCTGATTACGATAGCTATGGACTGAAGAAATTCATGGGAAAAGAATATATGGGAATGATGAGAAATACTTTTTTAATTGATACTGAAGGTAAAATCGAAAAAATTTACTTAAAGGTTAAAGCAGCAATAATGGCTGATCATATAATTGCAGACCTTGGGTTAAGCTAATTTGTTTATGGACAGATGGTGAATAATCATCCCCTCCATAACTAAATTAGGAGCATTGATAATATTTTCTTTTTGAGTTTTTAGATATTTTATGAGTAATTGAGAGTCTCCTCCACAGATTATTAAAAGATCCTTTTCGGGATTAAATAAACTATTAATCACGCCAGTAAGAGAGTTGATTACTCCTTTTAAAATCGCTTCTTCTGTATTAATTAAAAAATCTTTGATCGGAATATCATATTTTTTGGGAACTTTAAGATTTTTTGTATTTTGTTCCATTGATTTCAATTGTGTTAGAAAACCTGGAAGAAGTTGTCCTCCAATTATATATCCACTTGAACTTAATTTTGTTATTGATAATATTGTTCCAAAATCTGCAATTAGCAAATCTTTTTTAAAAGGATTTTCAATAATTTTTAGAGCTCCAAGACAAGCAAGAGCTCTATCAACTCCAAAATAATCAGGAAGATTTGATAACTGAATATCTTTAGTTTTTATTTCATTTTCTTTTTTCGGTAAAAAATTAGGTAGTTTTCCTACAGAAGCCCAAATTAATTGATCAAGATCTAAATTTTTGGGAACTTTTTGTTCTTTTTTGGTATGGAAGAATTTAGATTGATTTTTAGAATATTGAGCCCAATGAAGCCTACTATTGCCTACTAATAAATAATTTATGTCTGAAACCATTTTTCTATGATCAAATTAATCATTAGTGTGTATTCCACATTCTTGTTTAATTCCACCAAATCTTGTATCTCTGCCCTTTATTTCAATACCATCGGGACTGCTTGAATGCCAATCGCCTACAGAAGAATAACCTTTTATAAAAAGTGGATGTGCAGGTAAGTTATTCTCTTCCATATAGTAAAAAATATCTTTATTTGTCCAATTTAATAAAGGTCTTAAAGAAAGTCTTTGACGAATTACGTCTAGTAATTTCATTTTGTTTCTATTTTCTGTTTGACTTGATCTAACGCCGCTTGCCCAGCAATAAATATTATATTTTTCAAGCCCTTTATCTAAAGGTTTTATCTTTCTTAACTCATGATACTTATCTAGATCACTCTCTTTATTTGTTTCCCAAAGTTTGCCGTATTTAGCCTCCATTCTTGCTGGAGATAATTCACTTTGCAGAACTTCTACATCTAACGATAAATCTTCAATAAGTTTCTCAGCATAATGGTATGTTTCTGGAGGTAGGTAACCTGTGTCTATCCAAAATATTTTAATTTTTTTTTGTAGACATAATTTACTAACCATATCTAAGAGGACTGATGACTGTATACCAAAACTTGTTGTAATAGCAAATTGATTATCAAACTTTTCATAACCCCATGTAAGCATTTCTTGAGGCTTCATATTTACTAGCTCTTGATTATATTTCCTTAAGTTAGGTTGAATATCTTTGTGGATGTTTTCAATCATTCTTCAATTTGATTATGAGTTTAATGTTATTTCGCTCAATTTAAAAATTATTCGTATAGTTTAATAATACATTTACGCATAACAATATTTCGCTAATGAAATCAATACAAAAACCAATAGTAATAGTTGGAGCAGGTTTTGCAGGTATGACATTTGCTTTGCAATTAAAAAATCTTAATCCTTTTTTACCGATCCTTGTTGTTGATTCTGAACCTAACTTTATATTTAAACCTTTAATGTACGAAGTTTTAAGTAAAGAAATAAGAATTTGGGAAGCTACCCCAAAATTTGCAAATATTTTTTCTGATGCAGGTATAACTTTTTTAAGAAATTGTTTAACCAAGATTTCTTTTAAAGAAAATATTCTTGAATTTAGCGACGATTTGAAATTAAGTTATCAATATCTTGTTATCTGTACAGGGTCTATTCCAAATAGTTTTTTAATAAAAGGTGTAGAAGAAAATTGTTATTTTTTTAATGATTTGTACGATTTAAATAAATTAAGATCTTTTTTAAAAAAATTACAAAAAACTGCACTTCATAAAAAGTTATTCATAGTTGGAGGTGGTCCCTCTGGCATCGAGTTGGCATGCAAAATTGAAGATATATTTACAGACCAATTTGAAATTAACGTAATAGAAAAATCAAATGAAATACTTAATAAAAACAAAATTTTTAATAGAGAACAAGCAGAAAAGGCATTAGAAAAAAGAAAAATTAATGTTCTTTTAAATTCTGCAGTTAAAGAAGTCTCAGAAAATAAAATTAGTATTTCTAATGAGGTTGGAATAACTTCTCTGGATCAAGATGTTGTGATTTGGACTGCTGGTGTTAAACCTAATTTGTCTTACTTAGAAACTGATGAAATAATAAAAAAATTTGGACGAATTTTAGTTAATAAAAATTTGCAAATAGAAAATCATAAAAACTGTTTTGCTATTGGCGATATTTCAATTATTGAAGGAATGGAGGATTTACCCATAACTGCTCAGGTAGCTATGCAGGAAGGAAGGTATCTGGCTAATAATTTAGAACTTATAATTCAAGGAAAAAATCCTTTACCCTTTGAATTTCAAGACAACGGTGAAATGATTAGTTTAGGAATAGGCGAGGCTTCAATGTCTGGGCTCGGGGTTACTTTATCTGGTAAATTTGCTTTTGAGGCAAGAAGACTTATATATGCTTCCAAATTGCCTGATATTAGTGAAAGCTTAAAATCCGCATCTTCATGGATATTCCAAAAAAAATCTATTTTTAAAAAGTTTTTTAAAAAAGATAATTTTAATTAAACTTTTTTGAAATATTGTTTTTGGGTATATTGAGTTAAATAAGACTCGTATGAATTTAATTGCAGTAGTTAGTAATAATTTTGATGCGTTTATAACGGTAGTTGTTTTAATAATGTCAATAATTTTGTTTATTAAAAATACTATCGCGCCAGAATTGACCGGTTTGTTATGTGTTGGAATATTTATCGCTACAGGGGTTCTTTCTCCTGAAAAAGCTTTAGCTGGATTTGGTAGCCCCTCCTTAATTACTCTTATGGGTTTATTTGCAGTTTCTACTGCATTATTTAAAAGTGGTGCTTTAGACAGAGTAAGAGAATTGATTTCTTCTGAAAGTATTAGAACGCCAAGGAAATTAATTTCGTTAATCGCTTTTTTGATTGCTCCAATATCTGGAATTGTACCTAATACGCCAGTAGTAGCATCTTTGTTACCCTTAATTGAAGGTTGGTGCGAGCGAAGAAATATATCACCATCAAAAGTTTTATTACCTCTTTCTTTTGCTACTTTACTAGGTGGAACCCTCACATTATTGGGTAGCTCAGTAAATCTTCTTGTAAGTGATATTAGTCAACAATTAGGTTATGGAGCTTTGGAATTATTTAGTTTGACGTCAATTGGAATTCCTGTATGGCTTATAGGTACAACCTATATGATCCTAGTTTCTGATGTGCTTTTGCCAGACAGAGGAAGAGATAAGGAATTTATTAAAAACGGCGATATGAATATATATTTTACTGAAGTTTCTATTCCATCTAATTCAGAATTAGTTGGGCAATCTGTCAGAAATAGCAGATTGCAAAGACGATTTGACGTTGATGTTCTGGAATTACAACGAAATGGAAAAGTTATTCTTCCCCCTTTGGCCGATAGAAAGATTGAACCAGATGATAGATTAATAATCCGCGTTACAAGGGCAGACTTATTTAGGCTGCAGCAGGAACATACCATTCTTTTAGGTGAAAATAAAACATCTTTTGATAGGGCTAATGTTTTCTCGGATGATGAAGGTACAAAGACCTTTGAAGCCCTTTTACCAGCTGGCTCAACATTAGCTGGTGCCAGTTTGAGAGAATTAAGATTTAGGCAGCGTCATAATGCAACAGTTTTGGCATTAAGAAGAGGTCATCAAACTGTTCAGGAAAGACTAGGCCAAGCTGTTTTAAGAGCTGGAGATGTTTTATTATTGCAAGCACCATTAGATTCAATAAGAGGTTTGCAAGCTAGTAATGATTTGCTTGTTTTAGATCAATTCGAAGATGATTTACCTTTTTTGATAAAAAAACCCATATCAATTGGAATTGCAATAGGCATGGTAGTTTTGCCTTCGGTTTCTAATATTCCATTAGTAGGTTCAGTCCTTTTAGCAGTCATTGCCATGGTTGCTTGTGGATGTTTAAGACCTGCTGAGATACAAAAATCAATTAGGTTAGACGTCATTTTATTGTTGGGATCCTTATCATGCTTTAGTGTAGCTATGCAAGTAACAGGATTAGCAGATTTAATCGCAGTCAATCTAAACTTTGCCCTTAATGGAATGCCTCTGTATTTTGCACTAGTCGTAATTTTTGTATCGACAGTCATTCTTACACAATTTATTAGTAATGCTGCTTCAGTTGCTTTGATTTTGCCTGTTGTTATTGAATTCTCAAATGTTTTAGGCATTT
Organism: Prochlorococcus sp. AG-347-L19; assembly: GCA_003278895.1. Taxonomy (GTDB): domain Bacteria; phylum Cyanobacteriota; class Cyanobacteriia; order PCC-6307; family Cyanobiaceae; genus Prochlorococcus_A. The sequence continues at coordinate 17,629 of QCCO01000016.1, read as the reverse complement.
CACCAAGCGCTTTAATAATGCTTGTTTTATTCGGTGCGAGTCAATCTTTTTTGACTCCAATGGGTTATCAAACAAATTTAATGGTTTATGGTCCTGGAAGATATAGATTTTTTGATATCGCAAAATACGGCGCTGGATTAACACTTATAATGTCATTCACTGTGCCAGCATTGATAATTTTAAATTACGGGTAATATCGTGAAATTAACAAGTAAGTTTTATAAGTTAAAAGATGTTTACAAAAAGCTATCTGTACCTCAATTTACTATTGTTACAGGCTTGTTTATTATTTTCCTTGGAACTTTAATTTTGAGTTCTCCATTATGTTCATCTTCAAAGGTTGGTTTGTGGGAAGCATTTTTTACATCTACTTCTGCAATAACTGTTACTGGCTTAACCATAATAGATGTTGGCGTTGATTTAAATTTCTTTGGCCAAGTCTTTTTGGCTTTTATGCTTTTATCAGGTGGTCTAGGATTAATGGCCATTACGACATTTTTACAAGGGTTTGTTGTAAAAGGGACAAAGCTAAAAACTAGATTAGATAAAGGAAAGACTCTAGATGAATTTGGAGTAGGAGGAATTGGTCGAACTTTTCAAAGCATTGCTATTACAGCATTTAGTATTATATCTTTTGGCGCAATTGTTTTATATTCTTTTGGATTTGTAGACATTCAAAATAATTGGGAAAGACTATGGTCTTCGATTTTTCACAGCATATCTGCATATAACAATGCAGGATTTTCTTTAAGGTCAAATAGTCTCCAAGACTATAGAACAAATTATTTGGTCAATAGTGTTTTCGTTTTTCTCATTGTTATGGGTGGATTGGGGTGGCGGGTTATTGATGATATTTGGAGTAATAAAAAAAATCTTTCTTATAAAAAATTAAGCCTTCATTCCAGGCTAGTTATTAGGACAAGTTTGTCTCTAATTTTATTCGGATCATTAGGATTCTTTATCACTGAATCATTGCTAAGTAGTCAATTTTTTAATGATTTGAACTTGTTTGAACGGTTATTGTCATCAATCTTTGAAACAGTAAGTGCAAGAACAGCAGGCTTTACAAATTCTCCAATCTCTTTGAACTCTATATCAGATACTGGTTTATTGTTATTAATGACTTTGATGTTTATTGGAGCAAGTACCGGAGGTACTGGAGGAGGTATAAAAACAACTACATTTATTGCTTTAATGGCTGCAACTAGATCAACTTTAAGAGGTCAAAAAGATGTAATTATTAGCAATAGATTAATATCAGATAAGGTTATTTTAAAGGCAGTTGGAATTACAGTTGGATCTTTGCTTTTTGTTCTTTTAATGGCAATGCTACTAAGTACAACTAATACGTTTGTTAAGAAAGAATCTTTTACATTCTTAGAAATTCTGTTTACTTGCATATCTGCATTTGCAACTGTCGGTTTTGATATTGGTTTAACTGCAAAATTAAATCATTTCGGTCAATTTATTCTTATTGTCGGAATGTTTGTTGGCAGACTTGGTATCCTTTTGCTTTTAAGTGCACTTTGGCAGGCTCTCTACAAGAGTAGAATAGATAGACAAAAGAGAATTGGCTATCCTAGGGCTGATCTTTATGTTTAGGATTGACTGAATTTTATTATGGCTGATTGGTGGCAGTGGTCTCAAAAGAGAGAAAAAGAAGCCCTAACTTTTGCAGTTGTTGGTGTTGGAAGATTCGGAACAGCTGTTTGTAGAGAACTTATAAGTAACGGCGCAGATGTTTTGGCTGCAGATTATTCGGAAAAAGCTATTGATGATTTAAGACAATTGGAACCTTCTATAGAAGCTAGAGTTGTAGATTGTACTGATGAAGAGTCTATGAAGGAATCTGGAATACTTGAGATGAATACTGTTGTAGTTGGTATAAGTGAACCCATTGAAGCAAGTATAACTACGACACTTATTGCTAAAGATAGTGAAGGTAGCAAAGTGAAAAGAGTAATAGCAAGAGCTACGAGTGATCTGCATGAAAAAATGTTAAAAAGAGTAGGTGCAGACAAAGTTGTCTTCCCATCCAGAATGCAAGGAGAAAGATTAGGTTTAGAACTAGTTAGACCAAATTTAATTGAAAGATTAGAACTCGATAACCAAACTGGTATAGATGAAATAACTGTCCCAGAGGAGTTCATTGGAAGATCTTTGAGAGATTTAAATTTGAGAAAAAATTATCTAGTAAATGTTCTTGCTGCAGGACCTGCTGAAGAATTAACAGTTAATCCGCCAGCAAAATATATCTTGGAAAGGGGAAATATTTTGGTAGTCATGGGAAAAACTGCAGATTTACAGAAATTACCTCAGAATTAACTATTTTTAATTAGATTTTTTATAGTATCTAATTCTTTGAGGAGCTCTTTTTAACCTTCTTACGCTTTGTTTTTCAAGTTCATCTCTAAATTTATTGGTATTTAAATTATTTTCTGAGAAAAATGCTTTATTCTCATTCTCAAAATATTTTTTTATACCCTCTTGTATCAATACTTTTGCCATATTACTGACTGTTCTAGATTCATTACTGGCTAAAATAGTTAATTGCTCACATATTAATTCTGGGAGAACAACTTGAATTCTAGGAGATTTAGGCTTCCCATTAGTTGAATTTTGCCGGGTAGCCATGAGTCAAAGTTGATAACTGTTACTTATAAGTATACACAGTTAGTCAAGGATACTATCTTTGTGTATATTATTAGTAAGGAAATTTATGTCCGTATCAATTATTTGTTTTTATTGCCCCATGAAAAACTCTAGAAAAATTGACTATCCTAAAAGGTCGATAATTGATAAAAAGCAAAAAAGATTAGTTAATTCTGATTCTCACACTAATGAAAATAGTGATGTTTTAGTATCGGCTGTAATTAGCCCATACTTGTTAACTCATCTTCACCATATTCTTCAGCAGTCAGAGCACTATGCTCAAAAAGATGGTAGAAAATCTCACGCCGCTAACTTTGCGAAACTAAGAAAAGTTTTATGTTTAGACGCAAGAAGTATGGCAGATGCATCTGCAAAAGAAATAAAAGATACCGATAATGAGTTATCTATTAATAAACATAATGAACAAAATGTAGCTTGAAGTAATAATCTATTAATAAATAGATTTTAAAAACATGTCCAGTAATGCTGAAAAGCTCTATAAGTTAATAGCCAACGATTCCAAAAAAAAACAAAGTTTGTTTATGACAGCCTTAACTAACCCCAAGAAGGCATTAGATAAAATATGTGATCTAGGCGACGAGTTAAATATTTCTGTAACTAAAGAAGAGGTTATTGAATATTTGAGTACTATTGATGATGATGCCACTAAAATGTGGTTAATCAAGGCTCGAGGAGGTCTTTAGCAAAAGGTTTGGAATAATTATGATTTGTATTAGGAATAGATTTTATTCTTTTGTTGTAGCCACCTCCACCAGCTAAAGTCCAAAAAAACCAATAACTTGGTATTGCAAGAGCTGCTGCTATGAAAATTACTACAATTTGTTCTATTCTTTTCATGATTTAATTTTATTCCACAAAATATTTTTTAGTAACTAAGCCACAAATTTTGTAAATTCTATTTTAAAACAGTGATTAGATTTGAAGGTATAAGCAAAATTTATTCTACAGATATTGTTTTAAAAAATATTAGTTGGGAGATTAAGAAAGGAGAAAAAGTTGGCTTAGTTGGTTCTAATGGTGCAGGTAAATCAACCCAATTTAAGATTTTAATTGGAGAGGAAGAGCAAACAAGTGGAACGATCATCAAAGAGGGAAATCCTAAAATTGCCCATTTAAAGCAAGAGTTTGATTGTAATTTGAATTTTTCAGTGAGAAAGGAATTAGAAAGTTCTTTTAAAGATATACAAATCGTTTCCATTAAACTTTTAGAAATTGAGAATAAAATGAAATCGTTGGATATAAAAAAAAATTTCGATGAACTTGAAATATTTGTAAATCAACTCGCAATATATCAAGCAAAATTTGAAGCTTTAGGTGGTTATAAAATGCAATCTGATGTAGAAAAAATATTACCAAAATTAGGCTTTTCTTTAGAGGATGCTGATAAATTAGTTGGCAACTTCTCAGGTGGTTGGCAGATGAAAGTTGCACTCGGAAAAATAATCTTACAAAAGCCTGATTTACTTTTACTGGATGAACCAACCAATCATTTAGATTTAGACACTATTTTTTGGTTGGAAGAATACCTATCATCGCTTAAAATTGCAGTTATCATAATCAGCCATGATAGATATTTCTTAGATAAATTATGTAAAAAAATAATTTTTGTAGATAGAGGCACATCTGAAACATTTAATGGGAACTATTCTTTTTTTGTTGAACAGAAATCTTTGAATGAAGAATCACAAAATAGGGCATATCAATTACAACAAAAAGAAATTGAGTTACAGAAGAGGTATATAGATAGATTTAGAGCTAGTGCAACTAGAAGTTCTCAAGCAAAGAGTAGAGAAAAACAATTAAAAAAGATTTCTAAAATTGAGGCTCCCATAACAAAATCAAAAAGTCCTGTTTTTAATTTTCCAGAAAGCCCTCGGTCAGGAAAATTAGTTCTAAATATCAAAAATTTGTCTCATAGTTTCGAGGATAAAATTCTTTTTTTAGATATTAATTTAAAGATTAATTCTGGGGAGAAAATAGCAATTTTGGGACCTAATGGCTGCGGCAAATCTACATTGCTTAAAATTATTATGAAAAAAATATGTCCTGAAATTGGAGAAATTAATCTTGGTAAACATAATATAATTACTAGCTATTATGAACAGAACCAAGCTGAAGCACTTTCACTTGAAGAAAGGGTTATTGATTTAATTTGTAATAAGTCTCCAGAATGGTCCCAAAAAAAAGTTAGAACATTTTTAGGGGGTTTTGGTTTTCAAAATGAAACTGTTTTTAAATATATTAAACAACTCAGTGGGGGAGAAAAGGCAAGATTAGCATTGGCGCTCATGATTATTAAACCTAGTAATTTCCTTCTTTTGGACGAACCAACTAATCATTTGGATCTGCAATCTAAGGAAAACTTAGAATTAGCAATTAAAAATTATAAAGGTTCATTATTAATCATTTCTCATGATCGGTATTTTATTTCAAAGGTGGCAAATAGAATTATTGAAATTAAAGATTCTAAGTTATTTTCATATGATGGTAATTACGAATATTTTTTAGAAAAAACTCAAAGCCAAAAAATTTAATTTCTTTTAATAAAATTTACAATTGGCTAATTAAGATCACTCATTTATCTTTACATAGTTTCCGGTACTTCATTATTCTTGTAAATACAAAAATAGGTTTTAATAAAAATGAAAAATTACGATTTCCAAGAAAAAAATTTTCAAATTTCTGATCCTATTGAAAGTTATTTTGAATGCATTACTTCCTGCGATATAGAAGATGGTAGATGTATCTCTAGATGTGTGGAAATACTAAAACGTAATGAAAATTCAATTTTTTAGTTATTTTGTAGATTAGTAATATCAGTTGGTTTTACTTTTAAATTAATAAATTTATTTTTACGCTTCAATAAAATATTTACTTGTTCTTTGATACCGTTCTTACTAATTTGTTTTATTACATCTGATGCGGTTTCAATATTTTTATTGCCTATTTTAATTAAAATATCATCTATCTTGATTCCACTTTTTTCAGCTGGACTGTTCGGTACTACATATCCAACTTTTACGACATTATTTTTTCTTTCAGAAATACTTTCTTCTATTAGGCTAATTCCAATCATAGGATGTATTACTTTCCCATCGTTTAAAAGTTGATAGGCAATTTCCTTAGCTTTATTAATTGGGATTGCGAAACTCAAACCCGCTCCTGGACCTGATCTTATCAACGTATTAATACCAATTACTTCTCCATCGCTGTTCAACAGTGGACCCCCAGAATTGCCAGGATTAATAGCAGCGTCTGTTTGTATCAGTTCAAGTTTTTTATCATATATTCCTAATTGAGTTACGTTTCTATTTAGATTACTAATAATACCAAGCGTAACTGTGTTTTCCAGTCCGAATGGATTTCCAACTGCTATAGCCCAATCACCAACTTTAATCTTTGCAGAATCTCCCAATTTTGCTTTTGGCCAAGGCCCTTTCCCTTCAATCTTTAACACAGCTAAATCAGTAAATGAGTCTTGGCCAATCATTTTAGCGTTTAATTTTTTGCCATTGGTTAAACCAACAATTACCTTATCTGATCCATTCACTACATGAGCATTGGTCATTACAAGTCCATCTGCAAATATAAATCCACTGCCTTGGTTTTGCTCTATTCTTGGTGGATTTTCGTTAGGCAAATCTAATCCAAAAAATCTTTCAAAATATGGGTCTAGAAATAGCTGAGAATTTCTTGGAAAATTTCTTTTTTTAACATATCTTTGAGTCTCAATTGTCACCACAGCTGCACCGGTTCTTTCTACAGCTTTAGTTATGAAAGATTTTTTTGAAAATAAATTAACTTCATTAATTTTTGGTTTGCTTAATGGTTGGGATATTACTTTTGTAGGATATGTATAGGTAATGCCCACTGGAATTAATGAGACTATTAGTAATAGCTTTTGGAAGTATCTTTTCAATTGTGATTTTCTTATGTTTTTCGAAAGATTTAATCCACCATAATAGTGTAAATTAAATATAACCATTAATTTAACTAATTGAATCTAGAGAATAATTTAGTGACTTAAAATAGCTAAATTTCTTTTTTTCGGGCTATGATGTTAAACATATAACCAACTAATTTATAAGTTCAATGACTATTTTATTTCCAATTATATACTCTGCAGCCTTAACTTATTTAGTGTGGAAAGCCTTTAAAGTAATGTCTAATGGCTGGGGAATCTCCGATAATAAAAATCAAAGTTTAAATACTTCCAATTTTAAACAAACAAAGTACACTATACATCCAGAACTTTTAGATAAATCAGGTAACATAACAGAAGAGGAGTTATTAACAGTAAGGTTTTCGAATGATAATGACTCTACATTAGAAGAAAAAGGTTCAACAACTGATTAATCAAAATACATCTAAGAAAAAAAATTGGAATTAAGAACAAAAATTGTTTCAGCGGTAATAAGATCCCTCAAGTTGCCACCAAGGTTTCGTTTGAAAATGGTTAAAGAAGATCCAGTGAGACTTGAATTAAGCCTTACCCCTTCTTACGGTAAAAATCCAGTTATCGTTGGTATAGTTGAATCTTTAGACTTAGTCGCGCGACGAGATAGAGAAGGTAGACTCCCCAGAGATCTTCAAGGAACTTGGGACTGGACTGTAAGACATGGAAAAGTTAGTACTGGAGGTTGGAATCCTATGTTAAAAGAAGCATTGCAAACAATGTTTGATACAGGATTGCCAGCCATTGTATATGAGGAATTAACTGGAGATGAGTATCGACCTGTTGATGGTGTAAGACATGTTAAATAAATAATTTATTATTTTTCATAAAATCTTCCTTAAAACGTTAAAATAATTTGATATGTTATTTAGTTAATTATGAATAAAGACAATCAACCAAGATTTGGATTTGTAAATTTTGCAGAAACTTGGAATGGCCGTATGGCAATGATGGGCATTTTGATTGGACTTGGTACAGAATTAATTACTGGACAAAGTATTCTGCGACAAATTGGAATAGGTTAGTATTTTACTTAATTTCTTCTGCTTTAACATCAATGGTACTTTCACTAGGCTTTTTATCTAATTGATTTTTCTTATTTATAATCTCTAAATCTGCTCCGCAATTCATGCAGGTTTCACTTAAACCTAATGATATTGCCCCACAATTACTGCATGTATTAATTTTAGATTTGTAAGAGTTAAAACCAATAAACACTAATACTAATAATAGAAGAGGAATTAAAAATAAAAGAAGTAGAATATTCCCAACAAAGCTAATGAAAAAGTTAAATCCAAAAATTGGAATAACGATAAGTATGATTAATGAGTAGGTAAGAAGATTTTTATTAGCTTTAAGAAAATAATTCACCTTAGTTATCCTTATCTATAATTTCTTTTTTTATTTACTAGAGTCATATTAGCAATTACTACGCTCCAACACTGTCCAAAATATAAAATCACTCCTAATAGCCATACCCACAAAGTAAGTACTAGAAAACCTCCAATAAAACCGTATGCTTGAAATCTTACTCCAAGTGAGAGAATACTTTTACTTACTGCTAGGTTCAAAGTGGTTAGGCCAATTCCAATAAGAAAAGATCCAGGTAGCAGTGGTTTCAATGGAACTTTTCTACTGGGTAAAAGTGCTTGTAATAAAAGAGCCATTAAAGAAAAGCCAATTAGTGGTATTGCAAACTGACCAACTTGTAATAACGGCAACTTTAATAATAAATCAGAAATAAAATTATTAGATTTCGAAAGGTTTTCTAAAACGTTACTTGGGATCATCCTAAGATTTGCACTAATTTGATCTAGTACCATTAAAAAGCCAATAAAGAATACTATTAAAAAGGCTTCAACTCTATTTCGGAGAAACTTCGAAGCTTGCACTCTCCAAGCAGCATTAACTTTTTTAGAAGGAATTTCGTCCTCCCAAAGCCTATCCGAACCTCTTTGAAGAGATAGATATGCATTTCCTGCTGTAAAAAGCAAAAACATAGCCCCAAGAATTCCTGCTCCAAAACCTTGATCTATCAAATTAAATAATGTTGTCTCTACTAACTCAACTACTGAAGGAGGTAAAAGCTGAGCAGCAATGGCAATTATTTGTTGATCTAATCCTTCTTGTTTTCCGAGGAACCATGAAGCTATTGAAAGAGAAATTAGAAGGATGGGAAAAAATGATTGAAGTGTGTAGTATGCAAATGCAGCGCTTAAATCAACACAATCAGATTTGCTCCATCGCTCACAAGCTCCCCATAGACTTCTAAGTATCCAAGTTGAACTTCTCTGCATATTAATTTTCTTCAAATATTTATTTATTTACTTAATTTTTATTGTATCTGATTAAGAAATTTTTCAAGTAATTTTTTATTTATGATGCGACTATTTTGCTAATAATAAATTGCCCCATGGCTTTAAAATTTCAAATTTATCAATAGATCTACAAGCAATTAATGGAAAATTAACATTGCTCAAGTCTTCTCCTGCAACTAAATCTAAAGGATCTGTTCCTAACCATTCTATAGAACAATTGAGTTCTTCTAATAGAAGCCAGGCTGCTGCAATATCCCATATTTTAGGGGTTGATTCTATTGCTCCGAAAGTTTGTCCCATCGCTACGCTCGTAAGATTTAAACTCGATACACCTAAGAGTCTGATTTTGCCAGGAAATATTGAGTTTGGTTTTTTTTGTAAAATTTTTATTGATCTACTACATAATGAAATACATTCACTTTGACGGTTATTTTGGCTAGGATCAATTTTATTGTTATTTAACCAAACTCCTTTACCTTTAATGGATACAAACTTTTTTTTCAATGTAGGAATTATTAAAAATGAAGATTGTGGTTTACCATCAACGAATCTTGCTACAGATATAGACCAGTAAGGAATACCGGCAGCAAAATTTGTTGTCCCATCGAGGGGATCGACCACCCAGTAAGCTTTTGAATTTGGAATTAACTTTTGCCCTTCTTCACTAAGGACGCCTTCACCTGGAGCTATTGAAGCTAAGCCATCTACGATTGTTTTGTCGCTCCATAAATCACAACTTGTTAATAATGATCCATCTGCTTTATTGCTGGCGCTAATATTTCCAAAATCTTTTGTTTGACGTTGACTAACCAATTCAAATAAAGAACTTAATTCACTGAGTTGCTTATTAGTTAAATTGGGTGGATTCATCTTTATAAATTGCAAATAGACTCTATATCTTTAATTTTAGTATTATTACTAGCCAAACAATTTTTACTTTTATCAAGGAAAGTTAGTCTTGCTAATTCATCTATATTGAGATTGTAATTATATATTGCATTAATATTTTTTGATTTCGCATTACTTAATTCGCTTTGCCTAACAAGAACATCTTTTAGAGTTGATATTCCGACATCATATCTAAGTCTTGAAAGCCTTACAGACTCTTTGCTAGATTTAATTTCTTTGAGAGAAGAGATTATTTTTTCTTCGTTTAATTTAAGATTTAAATAGGCTTTACTAATACTTGTGGTTAAAACATTTTTTAGATTTTCATAAGCGTATTTTTCGGATTCTGCATCTGCTATTTTTGATTTGTAGGAGTTTTTATTTTGTCCGCCATCAAAAATACTCCATGCAAAATTTAGACTTATAGTATTTGTATAATTAGATCCAGATTCTTTAGAGTCGATATTGGTTACTAGAGACTCACCCCTCGAAAATGTACTAGATAATGAGTTACTGATATAGATATTTGGCTTATTTTGAGCTAAAAAGCTCTCTGCTTGGCTCTTTTTGATTGATTTTTGAAGAATAAGGTTTTTTAAGGAAAGATTTTTATCCAAACCCTCATTAATATTCTTATTCATTTTATGATTCCAAAACCCTATAAGATTTTGCTCTTTATTAGTTTCGAAATCTCCTTTAATATCAAGAATCTCTTTAAGAGAAATTTTATTAATTTTATGATCTACTTTCTTTTCATTAAGTGATTGTTGATCGCGAGATAATTGAGCTTCTGCTTCAAGAACTTCAAATTTTGTACCAATTCCAGCATCTAGCTTCGCTTTAGCATTTTCTAAACTTGTAATTGATAAATTAAGTGTGAATTTTTTATTTTGAATATCTTGATATGACTTTTTGTATTTGTGATATCTGATTCTTGCTTCTTGAATTAAATCTTTTTTCTTGATCTCATAATTATTTTCTGCAATTTTGTAACTTGTTTTGGCAATTTTAATTTCAGATCCTCTTAGCGGGGCAATTACATCCCATTTAATGTTTAGGGAGGGATTAGCCGTAAATTGTGATGTTTTTAAATTAGGTGAATTGCTATTGTACTTTTTACCTGCGACATAGCTTGGTAACCCATTGGCTTGAAAATCTAAGGATGGGTATTTTTTTGCAATTTGACTGGAAAGATCAAAGCTTGCAGAGGCTACTAGGTTTTTTAGTGATTTTAATTCTTGATTATTTAATACAAGTTTTTCTATTTCTTGATAATCAACATAAGTAATATTTGATTTTTCTTCTAAAACATTTTCAATATAATTTTTTGTTTCGCTCGAATGAATATTAAAGGTATTCATACCTAGAGTAAGCGGAAATAATAAGAAAGGATTTATTACTCTTCTAAGCATGTTTTATAGTTTCGAAAATACTCGATTAACCAATCAAAGTATTAATAATATCATTTGAATCATCAAGAACGTGAATTTTAGTATTTATTTGATTCTCAACTTCTTGAATATTTTTATCATCTAAAAATAAATCAGTATTAATTTTTAACATAATAGATGGTATGTAAACAGCTTCTCCTAAATCCTTATTTTTCAGCCCGTAAATTAGATCTTCTCCAGTAAGAAGACCTGTAACAACTTGATCTTGACCCCAATAAATACTTGGCAAACCATATAAATTAATTGTTAATCCATTAATTAAGTTTAATTTCTTAACTGTAGGAATTAGGGCTTCATAAACTAATTTACCAACAATCCAACTAACTTTTTTTGGCTTTTCTACTTTTTGGGGTAGGTTTTGAGTCTTCTCTTTTAATGATTCTAAAAAGTTTCTAATAGTCCCAACTCCATTAGATTCTTGTGGTATATTTTCGTAGGTTTTGTAACTAGGTAAATTTATACCAGCAATTAAATACCATTCGTCTGCTAGCCAACAAAAACGAGTTCCAAGAGTAATTTGTAGAGAGGTTTGAATTCTCTCTACTTGTTTAATAGTTTTTTTTGCGTATTCTGGGCTGATTGATTTCAACCCGTCATTTTCAGGCCTAAATTTTGTAAGTCCTACAGGAACTATTGCAACTGAAAGTACAGTTTGAGAGTTTTTTTTGTAAAATTCAGCAAGTTCCAAAATTGATTTCTCAAGAATATCCTCATCATTTATATCTGGACAAACAACAATTTGAGCATGTATTTGAATAGAGTTTTTTTCAAACCACGAAATTTGATCAAGTATCACTCCTGCTTTTTTATTTTTTAATAATTTTTCTCTTGTGGCGGGATCAGTAGCATGAACTGAAATAAAAAGTGGGGATAGTTTTTGCATAGCAATTCTTTCCCAGTCTTCTTTTTTTAAATTCGTAAGAGTTAAATAAGAGCCATATAAAAAACTTAATCTATAATCATCATCTTTTATATAAAGGCTTTTTCTTTTACCACTTGGCTGCTGATCAATAAAACAAAATGGACACCTATTATTGCATTGCTTGATTGAATCAAATAATGCATCTTTAAAATTTATACCTAAATTAACGTCTTGATCTTTTTCAATATTTATATTGTGAATCTCATCATTTTTATCTAAAACTGATATGTCTAAAATTTCTTCACTAATCAGAATCTGATAATCAATTAAATCTCTTGGTTTTTTCCCATTAATACTAATAATAGAGTCACCTGATTCAAATCCTATTTCTTCAGCAATAGAATTAGCTTCAATACTTTCAATTTCTGCAGGGTTTATTTTATAAGTAATATTAGGAACCAAAAGATCAATGGCATCTTCTGTGTAATTAATTTCTTGCCACACAATTTAAGTCCAAATACTCTTATTTATATTTATTCTAAACTTATATATGACTCAAAGTGTATTAAATACTTTTAAAAAACTAAATAAAAGTGTGAAAATATGGGCCTTTTATTTATTAAAATATGGCATTCGCAGTTTTCTAAAACACGATTTAGATTAATTAAAATAAACTTTTTCATTGAAAGAATTAATTACAAAAAATTTAGAAGTAAAAGATAAATTCAACTATGAATCCCATAAGACAGTTGATTCATACGAAAATAGTTTTTTATCAAATCCTATATCTTTAAGATTGTGGTCTTCTTTTTTTGTAATTTTACCTATTTTTTTTCAAGCCCCTTGGGTTAGATTAGAACCAATAAGTGCTCTTTGTTTTACTTTTGTTATTGTCTTAGTGGCAATTGTTTTGAATCAGAAAGGATCAAATAAGTGGTTTATTGTCAGTTCATTATTAATTGGTATATCAGGTAGTTGGCTTGGTGGATGTTTGTTCTGGGGATGGTTAAGCCCATTTCCTATCCTACACATACCTGTTGAAGCTGTAGTTCTACCATTAGCTTTGATTGGATTTGGTACTAATTGGAAAATAGGTTCAAGTTTTTATATCTCTTCTTTATTTGGAACTGCAGTAACCGACATTACGATATTTTTAATCGGAATCATGGATCAATGGAGGGAGGTAATTACAGCGGATTCTGAAAATGCACCAATGATTCTTCAAAAAGCTTCAGAGAGTCTTATTCAAATAAAATCGTTATCTATTATAGTTTTTGTTGCTCTTATACTTTGGTTTATTTCAAAAGAAATTTTAGATTCTGGCACAATTAATACTACTAGTGGTAAAGCACTCTTAGTTTCTGGTTACGTAATTCAAACGACATTAATTGTTGATGGTATTTTTATTGTTTTAGCAATTCTGCAACCAACTTTTAGTGGATTGGTTTAATGTTAAGGCCTCCTTTTTCGCAAGAACTGATACCAATAAATAATTGGGATGTAATTGTTATAGGTGCTGGAGCTGCTGGCCTTATGACTTGTCTTGAATTACCCTCAAATTTAAAAGTGCTTCTTTTAAATAGAAATACTAGTAAGGTATCTTCCAGTAGATGGGCTCAAGGTGGAATTGCATCTGTTGTTAGACAAGATGATTCATTTGATCTTCATGCTGAGGATACTTTAAAAGCAGGAGATGGACTATGTGATTTTCAAGCTGTAGAAATGCTAGTTAAAGAAGCTCCAGGTTGTGTAGAAAGGCTGCAGAATTTAGGGATGATTTTTGATCAAAGTTCTGATCAATTAGCTACTACCTTGGAAGCAGCCCATTCACGAAGAAGAGTCTTACATGTTAAGGATCGTACTGGACGAGCATTAGTTGAAGTTTTAGAAGATCATATTGAGAATCAAAATAATATTCTTCACTGCAGAGGTGTAAGAGTAACTGAACTTCTCATTGAAAATAAGGAATGTAGAGGAGTTCAGGTTCTTGATGGAGCAAATTTATATTGGATTAAATCTAGAGCTGTTGTTTTGGCTACGGGGGGGGGTGGGCACTTATTTACAAATACAACAAATCCTACTCAATCCTCTGGTGAAGGGATTGCTCTTGCATGGAAAGCAGGAGCTGCTATCGAAGACTTAGAGTTCGTGCAATTTCATCCAACAGCTTTAAAATTTTATGGTGCACCTTGCTTTTTAATATCTGAGGCACTTAGAGGGGAAGGAGCAATTTTAGTTGATAAAAATGGTGAAAGTCCAGTTAAAAATCTTGAAAATCGTGATCTAGCTACTAGAGATCAGGTAAGTAGAGCAATTATGAAAAATATGCATGATAATAACGTAGACCATGTTGGCTTAGATCTTCGTTATATTGACCCAGAAAAAATTGTAGAGCGCTTCCCCACGATCTTAAGTAGATGTCAGGATTATGGCGTTAACCCTTTAAATGAGGTTATTCCTGTAGCACCTGCAGCTCATTATTGGATGGGAGGTGTTAAAACTGATCTAAATGCATGTTCAACAAGAAAAGGATTATATGCCGTTGGAGAAGTTGCTTCTACAGGTGTGCATGGTGCTAATAGATTGGCAAGTAATTCACTGATGGAGTGTCTTGTTTTCGCAAGAAAAATGTCTTCAATTGTTTTGAATGACCTTTCTAAATTTGAAAAATTTGATCGATCATTTCAAGAGTTTGATATTGAAGATCCTAAAGAAGATCAAATTTCTATAATTGCTGAAAAAATTGATGAACTAAGAAAACTATGTTGGTTAAATTTAGGTGTATCTCGAAATAAGGAAAATATGAGTAAATTTTTAAATTATATTCAAAATGATATAGATAAATTAAATAAAAATGATTTACTAAATAGTCTTGAAAAAATAAATTTTGATCAAAAAATAAAACTTAGTGAACGTAATAGAAGAGCATTAAATCTTTTACTTGATTTAAAGAATAGACAAATAACCACCATAACTTTATTAAAAGCTTGTCTATTTAGAGAAGAAAGTAGAGGAGGGCATTATAGAGATGATTTTCCTGATAAAGATAAAAATTGGGAATGCCATACTAGACAAAAGTTACATCAAAAAATTCAAAAAAGATTTATTAAAAATTAAGATCTCCCTGATAGTCGGTTTTCGTTGCTAATTCATTTAAGTCACGCGTACCACTAATAATTTCTCCATTTATTTCCCAAGAAGGAAATCCACTGATTCCTTTCGTTTGGCATAGCTCATACTCATTATCTTTACCATCTTGAGCACACTCAACTACTTTTAATTCTTTAACTGCTTCCTCACCAAATAATTGTTTCTGATCGTGGCAATGAGGACACCAGTATGCACTATACATAACAATATTGTTTTCACTTAAAAATTTTGCAAACTTTACCTTCTGGGGAGAGCTTGAAGTAGTAATTATTGGCGATACATTTTCAGTAGGGTTTGCAACATCAATAGCATTAGAGGGGTCAACGTTTGTTGACCAAATTAGCCCCCCCACCAGGACACTAATAGCTACAATGAAACCTCTAAAAATCATAGGTTCTCTACTTTCGAACTTTGCTCCAATCATAGAAATTATAAAGATAGAAAACGATAAAATTGCTGAAAGTATACAAAAAAAGCAATATGCTTGAATCTTAAAAAACATTATATTGATCAATAAAAAGCTAAATGTTGATGATGAACAAGAAATTAGAAATACTAGCCACCATAAAAACTTATTGAGTTTTTCTTTTGGGGAAATTAAATTAAGCGAGAGTACTATTGTGATAACTAATATTGATAAATATGTTATAAATCCAGCTAATGAGAGAGGTATATTAACTTGATTATTTTCAAATAAAGTACCCCAAGGACTATTTAAAACTGTTTCACACCCATTTTGTATCCCTGGGCATGAAAGCGAAGTAAATAATCCCCAGTTTTTTAAAGTAATTGAACCTGTATCAACTATGCCTATAGTGCTAAGAATTGCAATTATGATTTTTGGCCATTTCAAATCTTTTTTATTTCTTCTGTTTAAAGTTTTAAGGGCCATACAAAAAGAAGGTTTGTTATTTACATTATCTATCCTAATATTATCTTGGCATGAGAGTTCTATACGAAATGCTGTATAAATCTTTTAATTCTTATTTTTCAAGTTGTGAAACAAAATAGTCTCAATGTAAAAGAAAAAAAACTATCTAAGGTTGCATTCAGTCATGTTGGTTGTGAGAAAAATCTTGTTGATACTGAACATATGCAAGGCTTATTAGATAAAGAGGGTTATCAAGTTGACAGCAATATAAATGATGCAAATGTTGTTGTTGTAAATACTTGCAGTTTTATTGAAACCGCTAGAGAAGAATCTATTAGAAAAATTCTAGAATTTACAAATCAAGGAAAGGAAGTAATAGTTGCAGGCTGTATGGCTCAGCATTTTAAAGATGAGCTTATAAAAGAAATCCCTGAAATAAAAGGTTTGATTGGAACAGGAGATTATCAAAAGATAGCCAAGGTTTTAGACAGAGTAGAAAAAGGGGAAATCGTTAATGAAGTTTCAAAAATACCGGAATTTATTGCAGATGAGGAAATACCTCGTTTTGTAGATAAAAATAAATTTGTTGCTTATCTTCGTATTGCTGAAGGCTGCAACTATAATTGCGCTTTTTGTATTATTCCTAAGTTGAGAGGTCCTCAAAGAAGTAGAACAATAGAATCTATAGTTTCAGAAGCAAAAAGTCTTGCAAAACAGGGTATTCAAGAAATCATTTTAATTAGTCAAATAACAACTAATTATGGTCAAGATATTTATGGAAAACCATCATTAGCCAAACTTTTGAATGAGCTTTCTAAAGTTCCAATTCCTTGGATAAGGATACATTATGCTTATCCAACGGGTTTAACTGATGAAGTTATTAGAGCTTTCAAAGATTCAAAGAATATAGTACCTTACTTTGATTTACCACTTCAGCATAGTCATCCTGATGTATTGAAGAGTATGAATAGACCTTGGCAGGCTTCTTTGAATGAATCAATTTTGGAGAAAATTAGAGAAGAAATTCCATCTGCTGTATTAAGAACTAGTCTTATTGTTGGATTTCCGGGAGAAAAAAAAGAACATTTTGAACATCTTCTCGAATTTTTGGATAAGCACAAATTTGATCATGTGGGAGTCTTTATTTTTTCTCCTGAGGAAGGAACTCCAGCTTTTCATTTGCCAAATAAAGTTTCCCTAGAGGTTGCAAAGGCAAGAAAAGATAACGTTATTTCAGTTCAACAAAATATCTCTAAAGATAAAAATCAGTCATATGTTGGTTCAAAAATGAAGATATTGGTAGAAACAGTATCAGATAATAACGAATTAATAGGTCGGTCCTATAATTTTGCTCCTGAAATTGACGGAACAGTAATTTTATCTGTTAAGGATAAAATTGATTTGAAAAATTATATTGGTAAATTTGTTGAAGCAAATATTTCTTTTGCGGATGAATATGAT
>QCCO01000015.1 GCA_003278895.1 Prochlorococcus sp. AG-347-L19 | reverse complement strand
CTTGTAAAGGACTTATAAAGAAAGATTTTTTTAATTCAACTATTAAATATATATCAAAAAACTATAATGAATTTAATGTGACTTATCACTATAGTCTTTATCATCAATATTCAAAAAATAAAGAAAAATCATATCAGGAATTTTTAGATTTTGTTAAATGTTCTCAGACAAATAAAAATTATGAAATTCTTCTTGTATCGGGATCAAATAAGAAGAAAAACTTTGACTCAGTTGATGTATTAGCTTATTTAAAAAAAGAAAAAAATTTAAAAGTTAAATTAGGTATTGCTTACAATCCATATTTGAAAAAATATTATAATATTTCTTCAGAAAGAGAAAGGTTCGAAAAAAAAATTTCGACTGGGTTAATAAATTCAATTTGGTTTCAATATGGTACAGATATTAAAGTTCTTCAGAATGAGGTGAGTTATCTTAAAAACATAGCAAAAGAAGAAAAATTAAATTTATTTGGAAGTTTGTTTATTCCTTCTAAACAATTTATAGCACGGTTTAAATTTCGTCCTTGGAAAGAGGTATATATATCTGAAAAGTGTTTATATGCCTTGGAGAATTTTTTTGATTTCACAAACGATTTAGTTAGTTTTTATAAACAAAATAATATTACACCTGTAATTGAATCTGATTTTTCATCATCAGAGAAACTTTATTCTGTTTCTAGTTTTTTAGAAAATGAAAGATAATTTCTGTCAATATTAAATCTATGAAAAGTGATGTTACATATGACTTATTAATAATAGGTGGTGGTATATCTGCGTGTGTTTTCGCTTCGAAGTATCTGAAAAATAATACTAGAAAAAAAGTTGGTTTAATTGAAATTGGTCGTGGACTTGGCGGGAGATCAAGTACAAGAATAAGCAAAAAATATAAAGGATGGAAACTAAACCATGGTTCTCCAAATTTTAATATATCTAACAGTAAAAATAATTTTCTATTAAAAAGATATATTGATGAATTATTGGAAAATAAATATATAAAAATTGACGACTCAGAAATATTTTTTCTAAATGAAGATTCTAATTTAGAAACCAAAAAAAAATCTGAATTTTCTTGCGGTGTTAATTATCTATCTTTAGATACTATGAGTGAATTATCGAAAAAGATAATTGAGTCAAATAATTTTAAAGAGAAAATTGATTTTTTCTTTGAAACTTTAATAGTTGATATGAAGTTTTATAATAAGGAATGGTTACTTACATCAAAAAATGGTGACAAATTCAAGTCAAAATTTTTGATTTGTTCAACTAATTTGTTGTTACATAAGAGGTCTTTAAAAATATTAAACTTAAATCAAATTCCATTAAGAAAAGCTATTCCTATTAATAACGATAAACAAATAGATTTACTATTAAATTTATTAGAAGAACAAACATTTATTCCTAGGTTAACTTTTTTAATTTATACAAATGAAAATTATACTTATAAAGATTATTATTCTAAAAAACAAAGGTATTTTTATTTAAAAAATAATTTAGAAAAAAAATATAGATTTGAAAGAATTATTTTTCAGCTGCAAGATAATTATAAATTAGGAATTGTAGTACATTCAAAAAACGCAGATTTAATTAATTCTTATATAAGCGCAAAAGATGAAGAAGTTTTTAAACAAAATATAATTACAAATTTCAATAAACTGTTTGAAGAGAATTCTGTAGTACATAAATTAACTTTTGATGAAAAAATATCTATTATGAAATGGAGAGCTTCACAGCCTTCTGGCCTCGCAGTACCATTATCTTTACAATTAAGTAGAAAATATAGAATTGGATTTTGCGGAGACTGGTTTGAAGGAGATGGATTTGGCAGAATTGAAGGCTCAATTTTAAGTGCTTTAATATTGGAGAAAAAAATTAAAGACTTAATTAAATAAGATCTTCAGAATGTGATCTATATCAGTGTTTTTTTCAATAATGAATTTATTTGTATTGTTTTTTATGCTATTTGGTTTGAATTTTTCGTAATAAATGCTCCATGATTTCAAGAAATCATTCTCAGCTTGTTTTTTATCCTTCCCCCTTTCTTTTATATCTCTTTGGACAACTCGTTTCATGCACTCATTTTTTTTAGTTTTTATTTCTAAAAAAATAAAATCCTTATTATTTAGAGTGTTTGAGAATTCTTTAGCAAATATACCCTCAACAATTAAAAAACTAATATTATTTGTTTCGTTTAAGATAGTTTGAATTTTTTTCTTTTCGAAATTATAATAACGATCACAAATTGAAATTCCATTCTTATAAATAAAATCAAAATCTTTTTTGAATAGTTTGTTATTAAAACTAATACTTCTATCAAAAAAACCTTCTATAAATTTTGGAAGTAATTTACTTATTATCCCTGTCTTATAGTAATTGTCGGTACTTAACACAATACCATTTTTATTTTTTTTAATTATTTGATTTGATAAAGTTGTTTTCCCGCTGCCGGAAGGTCCACTTATAAAAATAAGCTTCATATTTATAATCTGTTCTTTAATGAAATTTTAACTTTATTATTAATAAATACCTTTAGGTTTTGATTATGCATTTTTTATCTTTTTTTGGTTTTTAAAATAATTTAGAATACCTTGCAATGGCTCGTAAGCTTGCATAAATATTAAATGTGTGGCTTTATATAATTGTAAATAAATTATTTCTATTCAATTAGTTATTGTCTAGTTATTAATTCCCTCTGGAATTTGATAATATTAAATTGAAGAGCTAATTTTATTACTTATATAACAATGATTTCTAAATTTCTCAGCAAACTAAAATCAATTTTATTTAAAAGCGCTGTAACTCCTGAAACTCCCTTAAAGAAAGAAAAAAAAGCAGTAAAGTCTGCAAAAACAAAAACAAAAACAAAAACAAAAACAAAAACCAAAGCGGTAAATTCTAAGAAAAATATTGAAACTTTGACTACACTTCCAGGTGTTGGAGCAAAAAGCGCAAAAGCTTTGTATGAGGCTGGATTTAAAACAACAAAGGCAGTCATCGCTGCTGATGAAAAAGATCTTCTCGCTGTGTCAGGAGTTGGAATTAATCTTGTTAAGAAGCTTAAAAAGCTTAAATAGTTAAATTTTTTAAAACTCTAAAAAATAAATAATATAAAACTTTACAAAAACTTTATAAGTTCTAAGAGATTATCTTCTTCGTGCTTTTCTTCTCTGTTGTAACTTTCTTTTGTATTTTTCAATAGGAGTTTCATGATGCCTAAGTCTTTTTAAATCTGCAAAGATTCCAGATTTAGATACTTGTCTTTTAAATCTTCTAAGGGCTGACTCAATTCCCTCATTCTCTCCAACTGTAACCTGTGTCAAAATTTTCTAAATAAATAATATTCTAGCACCTCAATAGATAAATTTAAAATTTAAACTTCAACTCAAGAATTGATGGTTTATATAGCTTATTTATTTGCCCACTCAACAAATCTTTTTTTGTTACTTTTTATATCTTGTAATGATTCAAAATAATATTTTCCCCAATCATCTTTAGGCAGTCCAAGAAATAACATTAAATTTAATGGGTATTGATCGCTATCGGAACAATTTCTAAAATCATCTCTGAATAAAAAGATTTCCTTTTTTAGAGCAATTGCGATACCCAATTCAATCATTACACCTTCATCTGGTGGATTTCCATTAACAATCGCAAAAATACAATCACATTCTTTTAAATCGTTGAAATTACTTATTGCAACGTCATATGCCCATTCACTTTCTATGTTTGTTAATGGTTTTGCTCTCTCAAAAGGTTCAAATACTTCTACATTTAAATCATTGAAGATTTGAATAAATTCATGTAAGAGAGTTTGAGTTTGTTTTGAAAATCCATATGGATTAGCCAAATATAATTTCTTTCTCAACTTAACCCCCTTTTTTTGATGTATTCTTCGCGGTCACTTTTTGAATTTAAATTATTTTCCCAGGGGAAAACAATCCATTGACTTTTTTTTGTTTCATGTACTGTATTCCACCATGTAGGTTTGATTTTACTAAACAATACAAAAAACATTGCCCCTTCAATATCCTTTAAGGACCTTAATGTAAGACCAGTTTCATATACATCATCTACTATTAATGAATTTTTTATTGGTTCAGAAATTAATTCAATTTTTAATTTATGGCTTAGTGCTACAGCAAGACATAATCCGCCACGAGGAACTCCATATATTCCAGAAAACTCCTTAAACCTACATTTATTAGCTATCGTCTCCACACTCTTATCAAAATCGTTCCAAGTAAAATATCTTATCATTTTAATTTTCTTTTTTATCTTTTGTCGTAGCGTAATTCGAAGCAATTACACTTAAAAGTGCTACTAATTGCTCATTTGGACAATTAGTATTTTTTTTCAAATTTTCACATTCATTTATTATCCTGGTGTAAGTATCCTCTACAATACCGTTCATTTGATCGATACTAAAAGAATAGGGTTTATTCATTTTTTAATTATTAATTATTTTATTTTTACTTAAATATCCAACGAAGTAAATATTTTGAGTATTTAAAGATAAAATTATTACCACATGGGATCATTTAATTTTTCAATTCTAAGTGAAGAAGGAACATAAGTATGTAAAGTTTCAATTTTTATAGCCCATTTTTTAGAGTTTCCCTTTAAAATTTCGCTTTCAATTAGGTTTGTTAGGGGAATCCTTTTTCTAACTTTAAGAAGTCCTAAACAAGCTTCCCAGGCTTCATGATTTTTATAAATATCTAACCAAAAATCAAAAATATTTTCCAAGATTTCTAAAGGGATATCAAATGGAATCCCCATTGTAGGTCTTGCAATTAAATAATTTTTGTTTCTTAGTTCATTTAATAAATTATTTACGTTTAAATTAATAGCTAAAAGAATATCTTTTGCTGATTCATTACCTATTAATTCTTTTCTATGACAATCTAAAAGATTTTCATCCTCAAGGATATTTTCATCGCAATTTTTTATTCCCACAATCCAAAACCCTTCTCCATTATTCACCCCACTAGCAAGAAATAGATATTGAGGTGAATTCTCCAAGATTTCAAATTATTTTCCCCATTTTTAACATTTATTGTTTCATATGAAAATAATTTAGCTGTGCAATTAACAATATGAAGTCCTCGTAAATAAAATTTTGTTGTTATAGTTAAACTTTGATGATGTTTGATTTAAGAGAACTAAAACTAATGTTTTTAGATCCTACTGATTTAATAATCAATAATATAAATAAATATCTTTGTAGTAATAAAACAATTAAATTTATTTTTTCTTAGGAAATAATTTTCCTATTTTCTCCTTTTGCAAGTACTCCTTTTTAGTTCTTATTTTTTTGTCTTCTAGTGATTCTTTATTAGTACTTACAGCATAAATAATATAGAAAATCATGCCGGTAAATATTAATCCTACAAAAATTATCAATATTCCTATAGGTTCACTTGGACTCAATATTTTAAGATCTAAAGCTGTATTTAGGGAAATTATCATCAATAAACTAATTCCTTAAACAAATGTTATGGAAATCTAATTGATTTCCTCGTATCCAAAAAATGTTGCATTGTCTGAATTTTTATACCCATTAGCGGCTTCCTGTGGGTTTTGACTGTCAATTTTTCTTGCTTTAGCATGAATCATGTTGAATGGAAAAATTACAGCTCCTACAAAAAAATGAAGAATTAAGAAATCTGAAGGTAATCCATTTGTCCAATCTGGAAAAAATAACAATGTCATCAATGATTCGTACATATTTGTAATCAAATAAACCTCTGACTATTATTACTGAACTTATAGCAATACTTTTAATTATTAATAAATTGAAATTTAATTTGCTTTGAATAATTATCAGATTTAATTGAAAACACAATTTTAAAATACTATTATATTACTTATAAACTATTTTTAATACCTGTTGTTACGATTATTTTTTGTCTTACTTTTATTTATAATTTTTCAATTAAAACCTGCAATAGGTATGGCTTTTGATACCTCTGATCCTAGTGTTAGTTTACTACAAAATAGAATCTCTAATAATTTCTCTAAGAGATATTGCAATGCTATCCAAAATGGTCTTTCTAAAGATGAAGCAATGAAATCAGCTATTGTAAAAACAGAAAACATTATATCGTTCTCATACAATCCTCAGAAAAAATGGATTGAGAAAAGTGACTTGGCAAATCAAATTTCATTGCAAGTAGTAAATGATTGTGGATGGTCGTTTGGATTGATTGGAAAGGAAGGGGTTAATTATTTTAAATCATATTTTCTAGAAATTTACGAAAAAACTACACCTGATAAAAACTTTTCAAGATAAATTAGGTAAATGAATAATATTTCAGACAAATTAGTATTGACTATAATTTTGATTACTATTCTTTTTGTATTTGGATTGATATTTTCGGTAAAGTCTCCAGAGAGAAAGGTTATAGATTCACCAATAATGTGGAAAGATGATTATTCTAATATATCGATTTTTAAGAACAATAATATAAATTCAAAAAAAATAAGAATAATTTAACATAAACATTGCTTACTAAGTAAAGGATCATATTCAAAGATATACAAATTTTTTCGAATCTCAATCAATTTATCGTCCATTTTTTAATTTAAGTAGTTCAAAAGAACTGACGCTAGTTTTAAATCATCATTAAACCATGCTCGTATCGCCATAGCTCTTCGAGGATCATAAAAATTCTGTTTCCTGTACCAACTAAGAACTTCTGAATCTGATTTCTTCCCATTACATGACAAACAACATGGTACGCAATTACTTGTACTGCTAATCCCCCCTTTTGACATTGGGTGAAGGTGGTCGAGTGATTCAGAGGGTTTACCGCAATAAATACATTTATGATTAGTAAGTTTATTAAGTGACTCTCTCCAATTTTTATTACTTGTCTTGGGACAAAACTGATCAAGGTAAATTGCATCTTGTCTATGCATAAAATTCTTGATAATTTTTCTGATAATAACAGTTTTTTTTGAAGTATGATTGAAAAATATTAGATAAGACTTCTTAAAGCAAATGTTTCTTATGAAAAAAATAATTTTCACTTATTAATAAAAAGGTCAATTTTTAGTTAATGCTTTATTTATTAACAATAGTATTAGGAAATTTTGATCATTCTTTATTTAAAAGTATATATATCTTTTTGATATCGTTTTTTTCTAATACGTTCTCAGCTATTTCTGGAGGAGGAGCAGGATTATTACAATTGCCTGCCTTGATTTTATCTGGAGTTCCTTATTATCAGGCTCTGGCTAGTCATAAATTAGCAACAGTAGCACTAGGAATAGGGGGTTCCTTAAGAAATTACAAATCTTTAGGTAATGATATTAGTGTTGCTTGGCAAATTTTAATTTTTGGATTACCTGGAGTAATTTTTGGGGCTTCTGTGGTTGAGTATATATCAGAAAAGTATTTGTACTTAATTTTAGGAATAATATCAATATTATTAGCTCTTTACTCATTCCTTAAACCAGATTTAGGTTTATCATCTGGAAATAAAAAGCTTAATTTTGTTAATAAAATTAGATTTATAATTTTTATTTTTATTATAGGTATATTAAATGGTTCTATTTCTTCAGGAACTGGATTGCTTGTAACAATATTATTAATAAAAACGTTTGAAATGGATTTCCTTCGAGCCATAAGTATGACATTTTTTACTGTTGGGATTTTTTGGAATTTTGTCGGAGCAGTATTTTTGGCAAGAATAGGTTCTGTTCCATTAAATTTATTGATAGTTTTAATAATTGGTTCCTTTACGGGAGGATTTTTCGGGGCTCACCTGTCAAAATTAAATGGGAATATACTTATTAAGAAAACTTTTATAACAGTTTGTATTTTGGTTGGTATTAGCTTATTTATTAAATCCATAAAAAGCTTTTAATAAAATTATTGGAGAATAGCAGTATATTTTGGTGAACAATTTTAACTCAGGATTATTAATCAAAAAATAAATTAATTATTTATTATCTTTATTTTTTATCCAAGGGTTTTATGAATTACTCGTTATATTTAATATTACTTTTAGACCTTATTTTAAAACCAAAAAAAAAGGCCTCACATATGTGTGGCCGGGTGATGGGGAACCTTATTTTTAAACCAATTTCTTAAAAAATGCAACCCCCTATCGGTAGTGCAAACAGTTACTACTCCATACACTACAGATAGTGCTTTTTTGATTTTCTTATATGTAAATTTAAAAATTGGAAAAAATTTTGTAATTTTTAAGTTTATGAGCAAAAATCCTATCTTATGAATTCAAATGTTTTTGGGTAATTTTACTTGTTAAAAATGTCCTGCACAGTATCATTCGTAAGAACTTTGCTAGTAAAAATCTTTAATGATTGAATTAACTTTACTAACTCTTTTAAATTATGTTGGGGATAATTTCTGTGAGTATAGAAATCTAGGTCATGATAACTATAAATCTTTACTTCTTTCCTACAGTGATGCAAGTAATAAATTTGGACCATTAGAGGTTAAAAAGGTTATTGAGAACTCAGAAAATTTTAAAGTTACCGCTGTTGCTATTGCTGCAAT
Source organism: Prochlorococcus sp. AG-347-L19 (assembly GCA_003278895.1). Taxonomy (GTDB): domain Bacteria; phylum Cyanobacteriota; class Cyanobacteriia; order PCC-6307; family Cyanobiaceae; genus Prochlorococcus_A. The sequence goes on along the minus strand of QCCO01000015.1, from coordinate 21,789 downwards.
TAAGTGCCCTCAGCATATAGTAAAATAATGAAGTTTGAATTAAAAACTGAAAATGAAAATTATTCAAAATCAATTTCACAATTTTTCGGTATAGTTTTTTTTATAACTTTAATATTAATCCTTTGCGATGTTGCACTCAAAATAGGAATCATATCTAGAAATCATAAAATCGAATACAACTGTAGGCTTTTATCTGTGGAAAAATCTAAACATCATTTTAAGAAATTATCTAAGCTTTCTAATCTGAAAAGTAAACAACAAATTTGGGAATTTTGCAGGGAGGTTATTAAAAAATAGTTAGCTAGATGCTGATGAATAGAACTTTAATGCAAATAACCAGAATTTTCTTGAAGTTATAAGAAATACTGAAGCAACAATAACTTCAACCAATATTTTCCACAATTGAGAAAGTCCTAGAAAAACTTCAGAAGGAATTGTAGTTATAAAAGCAATAGGAATGAAAATACTAAAAAAAATTCTTAAAGAAAATGAAAATGAATTTAGAGGAAATCTTCCAATATAAAGAAATGATCTTAATACTTCTATTGCATTCCAAGTCTTAACAAACCAAATAGTGGTAGTAGATATAAAAAACCATAGGCTATATAAAATACAAATCGAGCAGCTTATCGTAATCAAGGATAGGCTTAGAAAACTTAAACTTAAATTTATTTGATTTATTCTTATGCAAAAGAGCAATAAGAAAAATCCAAGCATAATTTCTAAAAATCCAGATGGATTTATTTTTTTTAATGAAATAAAAAATTGACTATCAATAGGTTTTAAAAGTACGAAGTCTAATGTACCTTCTCTTATATGTTTAACTATTTCTGTAAGATTAGGATTGAACCATGTATTTGTTATTCCATTCAAAATTGTATAAATAGCTTGGATTATTAGTGCCTGTTCAAATTTCCACCCACCAATATATCCATTATTTTGAAAGAAAATAGATAATAGAAAAATACTCCCTACTAAACTTAAAATTGCAGTAATTAAATCCACTAATATATTTGTTTTATACTCCAATTCAGAAGCTAAAGAAGTATGTAAGAATTTTTTATAAACTTTTAAATATTTTCTTAAATTCATGACCCCATTGCTGTATATTTTTTTGTTCCTTCAGACCAGATTTTCTTAAATAATGGGAAAAGTAAAAAAATCCATAGAATTTGCATACTTAAGCCTCCACTAATATTAGTTTCATTTCCTGACAGTAAGTTCGCAGGGAAATCAATTAGATATGGAAAAGGAGTCAAATAAATCCAGGATTTAACATATGCGGGGAATGAGACTACTGGTGCTAAAAGACCTGAGAGAAATAATGTTGGAATAAATAACAATCTTTCTACCGATGATGCTTTCTCTGTCCAGAAACATAGACATGCAACTATTGACTGAATTAAAAATTGAATCAAGAAGGATAAGAAAGTAGATACTATCGATAAGAATAAAATACCTAAATTTGGTATCCATAAACTTTCTGGATTAAAAATAAAAAAGAAAAATGCAATAATTAGTGCGAAAGGAAATCTTGTTATTTGTTCAGCAAGATGTTGTGCAAAATATCTGAAAAATGGATTTAAAGGTTGGATTAAATACGGAGATACTTTCCCCATAAGGGAATCCTCTTCAAAACTAAATACAACCCAAACTACAGAAAACTGTCTTACAAAAAAAGCACATAAAAAATACCTAGAAAGCATAACATCACTAAGGTTTATGGATTCATTAAGATTATTGTTTGTCCAAATGTTCAACATGAAAAAAGGAATAATCCCTGAAATTGCCCATAATGCAATTTCTACCCTATATTCCAACATGTTTGAATATTGGACTTTTAATAAGGTGAATATTTTACGGTTAATCAAATTAAATATCATAATCTTTTTTGATCAATACCTTCCCAATAACTTCATCTATAGGTGGTTCATTTATAAAAAGGTCTTCAATATCAAAATTATTTAGGATAGTTTTTAGTGAAGAGGTAATAGATTTGTTTTCAATTTTTATAGTTATTTCATTCTTTATTTTATTTTTAACAGTAAAACCGGAATTTCCTAATTTAATTGCATCCTCTTCTGAGCGACAAATTATTAATATTTCTTTAACAGGAGAAAGTTTTTTTAATAATAGGTCAAGTTTTCCATCATATGATATCGCCCCTTCGTGCACACATATAACTCTCTTGCATAGCGATGTAATATCTTTCATGTAATGACTAGTTAGGCATATCGTTGCATTAGTTTCCTTATTATATTTTTGAAGGAATTTTCTTAAATTTCTCTGTGCATTAATATCTAATCCAAGCGTCGGCTCGTCTAAAAATAGAATATTTGGTTCATGTATCAAAGCTGCTAGTAATTCTGATTTCATACGCTGACCTAGTGAAAGTTTTCTAACAGGTATGAATAGCTCTTCATCAATTTCAAGCATTTCCGAAAGTTTTTTAATTCTCTTTTTAGCTTCGAACTTATCTAAGTCATATATTGATGCATTCAAATAGAATGATTCAATTGGTGGAAGATCCCAAATAAGCTGTTGCTTTTGTCCCATTATTAAGGTGATATTCTTTAGGAAATTTTCTTTTCTCCTGAAAGGTAAGTAGCCTGAAACCAAAATCGAACCTTCACTTGGATAAATTAATCCGCAAAGCATTTTTAATATTGTTGTTTTCCCGGCTCCATTAGCACCAAGAAAACCTACTATTTCTCCTTCTTTAATTTCAAAACTTATATCTTTTATAACTTTTAAACTTTTAGTTTGTCTTCTAAAAAAATGTTTAATTGTTCCTTTAAATCCTGGTTCTTTGGAAGAGATATCAAATGACTTAGATAAATTTCTTACATCGATAATATTTTGTACCATTTAAAAATTTAAATTATTGAAATTTTATATTTAAATAAATTTTTTTTGAATTATTTTTATTTTAGAAAATATTTTAACGAATTAAAAAATATCTTTAAACGATACAACCAGCCAGATAAAAAAGTTAATTGGATTAAGTAACTCGCTTAACTTATTTTTATTTTCATAATTTAATCCTCTTAAAAAATTAAATATAAAATTACTATTCTCTTTTTTATCATTATTTTTTTTAATTACGTTACCATTTTCATCAAGGAGATCAATTTCATCTTCAAAAAACCATTGCTCTTTTCCATTAGATAATTCCAAGATAACTCCAATACCTTTACCGTCAGTTATTCTAAAGTCCCGTATCTTAGCCACTGAAGAAAAATTAACAGCTTCAACAACTTCTTTAGTAAGTCTATCTTTTGATAGGTCTAAGTTTATTTGAACAGAATTACCTATCTTTGCCTTATCTAAAATTGACATTTTTAGGTTATTATACCTAGTGTTTTCCGAATTATGTGATTAATACTTAATTATTAATTTTTCTTTAATTATGATTTTTTGAAAATCAACTCAAGGATTCTTTTTATTGAAATTGTAAATATTCTCAAGAAAACAAAAAAAAGTCCTAACCAACCTAAAATCACAGCTATTGATAACAAGCTTGAACCTAAATCACGCTGTAGCAAACTCTGCATATAATTTTTCTAAATTAGTTAAAGATAATTCTATTTTATTAAATTACTTATTCATGATGAAAATAGCCAACTTCAGATTTATTTAAATTCTTTGTTACTAGTGTATTTAATACAAGGGTTTTTTGAGTTAGGATTTAAATAGAAAATTAATTTAATATTTTGGATCTATCTTTGAGCTCATACATTGGAATACTACTTATCATCATTGGTCTAATAGTAAGAATCGAAATGAAATTCTTTATTCAAAACGATCTTAAATAATATTTATTAATCGCTTTTAGTCTGATATAAAACCTTATGTTTTAAGTTCTATTAAATTCTTATAATTTCTGCAACTATTGCAAAGACTAAAAAAGCAGCTGTGAAGCTGCTCCTACATGGTGGCGGGGGGGAGATTTGAACTTCCGACCTTCGGGTTATGAGCCCGACGAGCTACCAGACTGCTCTACCCCGCGTCATATAAATAGCATACATCTGAAATGGTTATTTTTCCTGTTTTTTTATGATTCTTGGAATTTTAATTTACCTTTTACTTCAAGTCGGACTCCTTCAGAAAAATTAAACACCTTTTCTTCGATATCTTGAATTCTTAAGTCAGATATCCACTCTAATTGTTTTAGTAAGTGAAGGCTAACAGCATGCTTTGCTCTTTTTGAACCGTCCTCTACTTTTAAAGCTAAACCTATCCCTTCATTTACCTTACATAGGCACTGTATCCCTTCGGCACCACCTTTACCGATAACTTTCCCATGAGAAGCTTTAATTATTTCGGTATCAAATTTGTTGTTGTCACTTATCATTATGGGGTTTATTATCATTGCTCTACTGATTTGTTCTAATTCAGCATTTTGGGAACTACTTAGAAGTGAATATAACCTCGAAATTTCTAATAGTTTTAAATAAAGAGTGGGGGCACCACAATCATCACGTTCTGCGTTTATTTCAGATGAAGGGATATCAAGTAATTCAGAAACAATTCTGAATATTTCAATTTGAAGTGGATGATCTCCCTTTAAGTAACTATCTAAAGGCCAATTCATTTTTTTGCATGTAGCTAAAAAAGCAGCATGTTTTCCCGAACAATTGTGTTCTAATGGGCTTTTCATAGATTTTGGACATTTCAGATTATTAATGTCAATGTCATACTCCCATAAAATTTTGAAGGCCTCCCTCGTATGAAGTTTTGATCCACTATGTGACCCGCATGCTAAGGCAATTGATTTTGATTCATTGTTTATTTTTGAGGCAGCTCCACTACTAACGAAAGGTATCGCTTGAAACGGTTTTAGTGCTGATCTTATAAAACTTTTATATTCTGGATTTCCTGCGCACATTAAAACCCTTCCTTTATTGTCAGTTATAACAGCATGAATTTTATGGATCGACTCAATATTTGATCCTCTCATTAAGTTTGCTTGTAAAGGAGGATTATTAGAAGTGTAGAGGTTTTTGAAATTAGAACTCATTTAGAAATTGTTATATTGAAAAATCAAAATGCCAGACAAAGCTAATGCTGAAATAATAGAAGAAACTTGAATTAAATTTTTTAAAATAGGCTTTACCTCAATTGATGCAATAAGTGATTCTTTCTCTTTCAAAACTAATGGCTTTTCCCATACTTGGCCGTCATACCAACCTGATTCCTCGTATTCAACTTTTTCAGATATTAATCTCTTAAAAATATGATTCCAACCTAAATATAACTTTATTGAAATTAAAAAAGGTATTGATAAGCTGCTGAAAAAACTTAATAGAATATATCTTAAAAGGGATGTTTTGAAATATACACTACCTGAAGAAATGACAACAAATAGAAAAAAAGCTACTAACCAAAATCTTATCAGTATAAAAATTAGTTTCTTTTTTGTTTTTGGCCAAGAAAAAATTTTAGATTTTGATAATTCTATGAATTCATTTGTAGGTTGTTGCTCTCTAGGAACAGGACATTTAAATTCATTCATAAAAATTATGGAAATATAAGATTATCTCCATTACTCCAAAATGATTCAAGGTCATAATATTTTCTTATTTCTGGTTGAAAAATATTTACGATCAAATCACCATAATCGAGTAGAGCCCATTTAGCTTCGTTAACCCCTTCTTTTCGTATCGGTTGAATTTTAGCCTTCTCTCTAAGTTCTCCCTCAACAGAGTTAGTTATAGATCTCACTTGTACATCGGATAATCCTTCTGCAATTAAAATCCATTCACTTATATATGATACCTTGTCAATTTTTATGAGTTTAATATCTCTTGCCTTTTTTTCATCACATGCTCTAGCTGCCATTAAAACTAAACTTTTATTGTCCATAAACATTTTCACTTGAAACTGATTTTTCTGAACCTTCTTGCTGAGATAATTCTAATCTTGCTTTTTCGGCACTTTTTCTTAAGGCATCTAATCTATCTTCAAAATAACTTCTTTTTTTCTTTTTTCGTGTCTTATCAATCAACTCCTTTAGTGCTCCTCCAAGACTTTTATAAGCATTTGGAATGCTGTATCCAAATCTACAAGCAAGATCTATAGCTCTTTCATCTGCATAAATTGCATCTTGTAGTTTTTTTTCAGAATTATTTTTTAAATATAATCTATACCCTGCAAAACCTGATAAACCAAGAGCAAGTAATAAAAGTAAGCCATCTTGTACCCATAACTCTCCTATCGCTCCTCCAAGACCTATTGCAAGAGCTGCCATTTCCCATCCATCCCTTGGAATCGTATCATTTTGAATTTTTCCAACCTCGTGCCAAAATAATAGATTTCTATGGTCAATAGCAAAGTTATCCCATTCATCTAAATCTATCTGAATTTCTACTTCGTCACGACCGATTTCCTCAAGTGTTATTAGAGGTGGGTCTATAGCCGCTGCAGCTTCAATAAATACCCAACTTTCATTCTCTGGAGGCAACAAACTTTTTAGTCGCTGAAGTTCGCTCATAAAATATTAATTTCTACCAATACTATAGAAACAAATGTTGCTTTTCAAGTAACTTGATTAACATCTGATGATTTATAAGTAGCATGAGATAAATAAAGGTTTAAATTATGCCTCAAAGAGGTGATCTTAAAAAAATTCTTATTCTAGGTTCGGGACCGATAGTTATTGGACAAGCATGCGAATTTGATTACTCTGGCACTCAAGCTTGCAAGGCCTTAAGAAATTCTGGTTATGAAATTGTCTTGATAAATTCAAATCCAGCATCAATAATGACTGATCCTGAGATCGCAAGTAAAACGTATATTGAACCATTGACTCCTGAAATTGTTTCTCAGATCATTTTAAGAGAAAAGCCTGATGCGATTCTTCCAACTATGGGAGGCCAAACAGCTTTGAATCTTGCGGTTAAATTATCAGAGTCAGATTTTTTAAAGCAAAACAATGTTGAATTAATTGGAGCTGATTTAAGAGCAATTAATAAAGCTGAAGATAGAAAATTGTTTAAAGAATCAATGGAGAAAATAAATGTAAATGTTTGTCCATCTGGTATTGCATCTAACCTCGATGAAGCTATTGAGGTATCAAAAAAAATTATTTCCTATCCCATGATAATAAGACCTGCCTTTACATTAGGGGGTGTAGGAGGTGGAATTGCTTTTAACCTTGAAGAATTTTTCGACTTGTGTAAATCAGGTTTAGAGGAAAGTCCAAGTAATCAAATACTGATTGAAAAATCACTTATTGGATGGAAGGAGTTTGAACTAGAAGTAATGAGAGATACGGCTGACAATGTAGTAATAGTTTGCAGTATTGAAAATTTAGACCCAATGGGTGTCCACACTGGTGACTCGATTACTGTTGCTCCTGCGCAGACTTTAACAGATAAGGAGTATCAGAGATTGAGGGATTTGTCATTGAAAATTATTAGAGAGGTTGGAGTTGAGACAGGAGGGAGTAATATTCAATTTGCAATAAATCCATCTAATGGAGAAGTTATTGTCATAGAAATGAATCCCCGTGTGAGTAGATCCTCTGCATTGGCAAGTAAAGCTACTGGATTCCCAATAGCTAAGATTGCTGCTTTATTATCTGTTGGCTATACACTGGATGAGATCATTAATGATATTACAAAAAAAACACCTGCATGTTTTGAACCATCAATTGATTATGTAGTTACCAAGATTCCAAGATTTGCCTTTGAAAAGTTTAAAGGCTCTTCTAATATTTTAAGTACCGCCATGAAATCCGTTGGTGAATCAATGGCAATAGGTCGTTCTTTTGAAGAATCATTTCAGAAAGCATTAAGGTCATTAGAAGTGGGTATTTCCGGATGGGAATGTGATTCACTTGGTGAATTCAAAAACGAGAGCCACATAAAAAAAAGTTTAAGAAACCCTACAAGTGAAAGAATTCTCTTAGTTAAAAAAGCTATGCAGCTTGGGAAAACTAATTCTTATATTCAAGAAGCTACAAATATAGATTTTTGGTTTATTGAAAAATTACGTAATATCTTTAATTTTGAAAATGATTTTCTGAAAGATAAGAAACTTTATGCTCTTGATAGGGACTTGATGTTACATGCCAAACAATTAGGCTTTTCAGATCAACAGATAGCAAAGTTAACTAATTCTGAGTTTTTTGAGGTGAGAAGATATAGAAAAAAACTTGATGTAATACCAATCTATAAAACTGTTGATACTTGCTCAGCAGAATTCTCATCCTCAACTCCCTATCATTATTCAACCTACGAAGATTCTTTTATTAACGCTAACACTCAAATTTTTGATAGCGAGATTTCAGATAATAGTAAATTAAAAAAAATTATGATTCTAGGAGGAGGTCCAAACAGAATTGGTCAGGGAATAGAATTTGATTACTGTTGTTGCCATGCTTCATATCAAGCCTCTACAAATGGTTATAAAACAATAATGGTTAATAGTAACCCTGAGACTGTATCAACAGATTATGACACTAGCGATATTTTATATTTTGAGCCTGTAACTTTGGAGGATGTTATCAACATAATAGAAGTTGAAAAACCTTATGGTTTGATTGTTCAATTTGGAGGTCAAACCCCACTGAAATTATCATTACCTTTATTTGAATGGCTTCAATCTGATGATGGGGTCAGAATTGGATCAAAAATTCTTGGAACTTCTCCAATATCTATTGATTTAGCAGAAGATAGAGAGGAATTTACAAAAATACTTGAAGAACTACGTATTAGACAACCTTTAAACGGTATTGCACGTAATCAAAATGAAGCTGAATTAGTAGCAAAAAATATTGGGTTCCCTTTGGTTGTTAGACCTTCTTATGTTTTAGGAGGAAGGGCAATGGAAATTGTTCAAGATGAGAATGAATTATCAAGATACATCTCTGAAGCAGTTAAGGTATCGCCTGATCATCCAATTCTTCTTGATCAATATTTGAATAACGCTATTGAGATAGATGTTGATGCTTTATGCGATTCAAAGGGTGCGGTTGTTATTGCTGGTTTAATGGAACATGTGGAACCTGCAGGTATTCATTCAGGAGATTCAGCTTGTTGTTTACCATCCATTTCTCTTTCAACATCCACTCTAGATAATGTTAGGAACTGGACTAAATTAATTGCACAAAGATTAAACGTTGTTGGTTTAATTAATTTGCAATTTGCAGTGACAAATACAAGTAACAAAGAAAATAAATTATTTATTCTTGAAGCAAATCCAAGAGCATCAAGGACAGTCCCATTTGTTTCAAAAGCCATAGGTAAACCAGTTGCAAAATTAGCTACTCAGTTAATGCAAGGTTTTACATTAGAAGATGTCAATTTCACACAAGAACTTTCTCCAAAATATCAAGCAGTAAAAGAGGCCGTTTTACCTTTCAAAAGATTTCCTGGATCTGATACATTACTTGGCCCTGAAATGAAATCTACTGGAGAAGTAATGGGTTTAGCTAAAGATTTTGGAATTGCTTATGCCAAGTCGGAATTGGCTGCAGGAAATGGTGTCCCTTCAGAAGGAGTAGCTTTTTTGTCTACAAATGATTTAGACAAAAAAAATCTTGAGGAAGTTGCTAGAGAACTTTTGATATTAGGATTTAAATTAATCGCAACAAAAGGCACAGCTGCATATTTGGTGGATTTAGAAATCCAAGTTGAAGAAGTCTTAAAAGTCCATGAAGGTAGACCAAATATTGAGGACCTAATTCGTTCTGGACTTGTTCAATTAATAATTAATACTCCAATCGGCTCACAAGCTCTTCATGATGACGCTTATTTAAGACGTGCTGCTCTAGAATATAATATTCCAACTTTTACAACTATTCCGGGAGCAAAGGCTGCCATTAAAGCAATCAAAGCTTTGCAATGTAATAAAATTTACACTTATTCTCTACAAGAGATCCATAATTATTAAAACCTTACTATAAGTTTTTTAGTTTTTCTCTTAGTTGATTAGCTAATGAGTCACGACTAATTGAAAGTAATTTGAGAGTATCTTGGTGCATCTTAAATTGTGTCTCTGCTATTTGTAATACTTTTATAGATTCTTTTATTTCATTAGAAAGTTCATTTATTAAATATTTTTTCCCTTCAAAGGTTAAAACTGGATTTGCAGAATCATTTGTGTTTTCGCTCATAGACTTACCTTTTTATAAATAAAATAGTGTTAAAGTTTTTTAATAAATTGCTTTTCACATAATTCTTTATAAATTCCTGCTTTGTTGATTAAATCAATATGTTTTCCAACTTCAATAATTTCGCCTTTATCAAAAACAACTATTTTATTTGCCTCTTGAGTAGTGGCCAATCTATGAGCAATTACAATAACTGTTCTATCTTTTCTGGCTCTATTAAGGCCCTCCTGAACTTCAGATTCTGATTCTGCATCTAAAGCACTTGTTGCCTCATCTAAAAGAAGAATTGATGGGTTGCCAAGTATTGCTCTTGCAATTGCTATTCTCTGGATCTGTCCCCCTGAGAAATTTGATCCTCTTTCCGTTATCATAGTTCCATATTTTTCGGGAAGCTTTTGAATAAAATTGTGAGCGTTTGCTATTCTCGCAGATTCTATAACTTCTTCTTTAGTAAAATTTCTACCCATTCTTATTACATCAATTATCTTTCCTGAAAACAAAAAAGGCTGTTGTTGTACTAAAGCAATGTTTTTTCTAATATCTTTTGTATTTAATGATTTGAGATTTTTTTCATCAATAAAAATGTCTCCATTATCTGGAGTGATAAATTTTAATATCAAAGCCAACATTGTACTTTTACCAGCCCCAGAAGCTCCAACGAAAGCAGTGACTTCCCCTTTTTTAATTTCTAGATTGATATTTTTAAGAACTTGATTATTTTTTTTGTAAGCGAAATTAACTTTTTTGAAACTTATTTTGCCTTCAATATTGGATTTGGTTGTTAAATTTTCTTTATCATCTTCAATAGGTTCTTGATTTATGTTTTTTAACCTTTTTATTGATGCTTCTGACTGTTTAAAGTCGTTAAAATTTGTACTTACATGGCTTATTGGATCAATAAGCATCAATATTGCAGCAAAGAAACTACTAAATTCTTCACTTGTCAAAAGTCCTAGATTTATTCTTGCTGCACCTAAACCTAATATTGCTAATATTCCAAATGCTTCAACAAATCCAACAACTGGATGTTGAAATGCAAGTAATTTTAATGTTTTATATTTTGCTTTTTTATTCGCACTTAATCTTTTATTAAATCTTTTCTTTATCCAATTTTCTGCAGCAAAAGCTCTTATTGTAGACATACCATTTATAGATTCACCTATCAGACCTGCTAAATCACTTGTGGTTTCTTGACTTTTTTCAGATGCCCATAAAACTCTTCTTCCAAAACTATTAACTGAAAGAATAATTAATGGTGCTAAAACAAAAGTTGATAGTGTTAATGACCAATCTAGATAAAACATATATAGTATTACTGCAATTAATTGTAAGGAACACGGAATAGTATCCTGAGCCGTTTTATAAATAACTTCGCTTACCCTATCTGCATCCTCTGTAAGTCTATATGTGATATCCCCTGCTGAAATATTTTCAACAGAATTCATCTTTATTTTTTGAATTCTGCTAAATAAATTTCCTCTCATCACTTCACTAATTTCTAAAGATGGTTTTGCTATAAATACATCCTGTCCAAATTGAGCAGTTTTTTGTACTAAAAATACAAATAAAGACTTAATTATTATGCTAGAAACTTTTGAGAGATCACCTGACCCAATTGCTGGGATTAAGTTTCCAGCTAAATATGCTAATAAAGGCCAACAAGCTACGTAAATAAGCATGCATATAAAACCCTTGATAAACCTATTTGAATATGGCCTGACTGGTGGTATTAGTCTCAAGATATTATATATTTAATTATTTATCTTACTTTATCAATATCTTTGGGTATAAAAAACAATGAAATTGGATCAATTCTTAAAATGGAAAAATTTGGTATCTTCTGGTGGTGAAGCAAAAATTTTCATTAAATCCGGGTCAGTTAAGGTTAATGGTGTAATTGAAACTAGGAGAGGAAGGAAGTTAAACAAGGGAGATAAAGTAATATTTCTAAAAAATGAATTAATTTTTGAATAGTTAGCTTATTCCACTCAATTTGTATTAGTATATTTTTCTTGGAGATAGTATTTTGAGAAAATCTGTAATTGCTGGTAATTGGAAAATGCACATGACTTGTGCTGAAGCTAAATCCTATTTAGAAGAGTTTATTCCTTTAATAAAAAACATAAAAGACGATCGTAAAGTTGTTATTGCTCCGCCTTTTACAGCTATTTCAACCTTTTCTGATAATTCTGATTTTGATTATATAGATATTTCTAGTCAAAATATTCATTGGGAAGATCAAGGAGCATTTACTGCAGAAATATCACCCAAAATGCTTCTTGAACATGGTGTCTCATATGCAATCGTTGGACATAGTGAACCAAGGAAATATTTTAGTGAAAGTGATGAACAAATTAATAAAAGAGCAGTTTTTGCTCAATCTAGTGGACTAACTCCAATAGTTTGTGTAGGAGAAACATTAGAACAAAGAGAAAGAGGCGAAGCTGATAGAGTTATTACTAGACAGGTTGAACAAGGATTAGAAAATACAGATCCATCTAATTTAATTGTTGCCTATGAACCAATATGGGCTATTGGTACTGGTAAAACATGTGAGGCAGAAGACGCTAATAAGATATGTTCTTTGATTCGGAAATTAATAGGTTTTGATGATGTAATTATTCAATATGGAGGATCTGTTAAGCCTAATAATATTGATGAAATCATGTCAATGAGTGATATAGATGGGGTGTTAGTTGGAGGGGCTTCATTAGATCCGAATAGTTTCGCGAGAATTGCAAATTTCCAATAAGAAAAATCAATGGCCAAGAGGCTGGGGCCAAAAAACTTCAATAATGGGAGTTGTTAATTTAACTCCTGATTCATTTAGTGATGGTGGGGAATTAAACTCTTCAAAAAAGGTTTTAGATCAAGTAAAGCATTTCTTGAGCAATGGTGTTGATGTTATTGATCTTGGTGCTCAAAGTACGAGACCTGGGGCTGAAGAAGTTGGATCAAGTATAGAAATAAAAAGATTGATCCCACATCTAAAATTAATAAAATCCGAATTTCCAGATGTTTTAATTTCTATTGATACTTTTAATTCTGAAGTGGCTTACGAAGCTCTTTTAAATGGTGCTAATTGGATAAATGATGTTACGGGAGGAAGAAGAGATATAAAAATTTTGGATGTTGTATCAAAATTCAACTGTCCATTCGTCATAACTCATAGTCGTGGTAATAGTCAAAATATGAATCAACTATCTAATTACCAGAATGTATTGAGTGATGTTAAGTGCTCGCTTGATAATTTAATAAAGAATGCTTTAGAAAAAAATATATATGAAAGAAATATAATAGTGGATCCTGGAATTGGTTTTTCAAAGGATATCATTCATAATTTGGAAATCTTGAGAAACTTAGATGTATTTAAAAAATGGAATTTTCCAATTTTGATAGGTGCATCTAGGAAGAGATTTATAGGAGAAATTTTGAATGAGAATAATCCAAAAGAAAGGGATATAGGAACACTAGCAATAAGTTGTCTTTGTTCTCAATTTAATATTGACATTGTGAGAGTTCACAACGTCAAACTAAATTATCAAATCCTGAAAGTAGCTGATAGGATTTACAGAAAATAATAAATTTATTATTCTTTAACTCCTTCGATTTTATCCTCTACCTCTTGGTATAGTTCTTTCAATTGTTCTATATTCTCATCTGAAGTTTCCCAATATCCCCTACCATTAACTTCTAGCAATGTTCCAACAATTCTTCTGAAACTATTAGGATTAAGATCCATTAATCTTTTCCTCATATCTTCGTCATTTATAAATGTTTCATTAGTTTCTTCATATACAAAATTATCTACTTGACCACTTGTAGCACTCCAACCAAGAGTGTAATTAAGTCTGTTAGAAAGTTCTCTAACTCCTTCGTAACCAGATTTGAGCATACCTTCATACCACTTAGGATTTAAAAGTTTTGTTCTTGAGTCTAATCTAATAGTTTCTCCGAGTGTCCTTACTTGAGCATTAGAAGTGGTTGTATCAGCTATGTAGCTACTTGGTTCTTTTCCGTCATCTCTTAATGTCTTAATTAATTTTGTTGGATCCGAATCAAAATAATGACTTACATCTGTTAATGAAATCTCTGAAGAATCTAGGTTTTGAAATGTAACATCTGCTGTTTTCATTACTGACTCAAATACCTCTCTTTTTTGATTCATCTCACCTGGATTATCGGCATTGAAAGCATATGTTTTGCGAGATAAATACATTTCTTGTAATTCATTTTCTTCCTCCCATGTTGAATTTTCTACGGCCAAATTAACATTTGAACTGTAACTTCCACTTGCATTGGAGAATACTCTTGCTGAAGCTTCTCTGATAGAGGTGCCTTCTTTTTCTGCTTGTTCTAGTGAATGTTTCCTTACAAAATTAGATTCCAATGGTTCATCAGCTTCAGCTGCTAATTTGACTGCCTGATCTATTAATGCCATTTGATTGATAAATAGATCTCTAAATACTCCTGAACAGTTAACTACCACATCTATTCTTGGCCTACCTAATTCTTCTAAAGAGATTAATTCTAGTTTGTTAATTCTTCCAACAGAATCTGGTTTTGGTTTTACCCCAACAAACCATAAAATTTGTGCCAGTGATTCTCCGTAAGTTTTGATGTTATCAGTACCCCATAAAACACAAGCTATTGTTTCAGGCCAAGTTCCTTGCTCTTCTTTTTGTCTTTCAACTAATTTGTCAACAACAGACTTCGCTGCAGCTACTGCTGCAGTAGTTGGGATTGATTGAGGATCAAGTGCATGGATATTTTTACCACTAGGCAAAACACCTGGATTTCTTATGGGATCTCCACCTGGTCCAGGTAAAACATAATTTCCATCAAGTGCTTTAATGAGGCTATCCATTTCTTTGTCTGCGCAGACCTGTTCCAGACAGAAAAGTAAGTAATCAAATAATTTATTTAATTCCTTCTGATTAACTTCATTAAATTCATTCAATCTGCAGACTCTTAGCCAAGGGGTAGGTAGATTTAGACCAAATACTTTAAGTAAATCGAAAAGTTTGGAAAGAAGTGACTTTTCTAAATAAACTCTGCCATCAACAATTTTTAAAGAATTGACCATCGCAAAAATTGACTCTCTTGCTGTCTTTATGATTTTTTCATTTAACTCTACAAATTTAAGTTCACCTTTATTATTGCCATCATAAATTTGTTCAATAGTTAGACCTATGGATTCTGCGAGTAATCCAGGAAGAGATCTTAATCCTTCTTGTTCCCTCTCTAAAGAAGCAATATTTACAAGTGTTGCTACAGCTTCTTCTGCTGTTGGAGCTTCTCCAATAGTATGAAGACCGCAAGGTAATAATCTACTTTCAATTTCCATCAACTGTTTATAGATATTACCAACAAATAAGTCTCTCTCATCAATTGAAAGTTCTTCTACATTTTTTGAAGGAAGCTCTACATCTTTGTCAAGGTTACATTGTTTAGAAGTCTCAACTATTGCATTAACAATTTGAATACCTCTGCTATTTTCTCTTAATTGTTGATAAGAACCAACGAGTTCACTTAATTCTTTAAGTCCTTTGTAAAGTCCTGCATTTTCCGCTGGAGGAGTCAGATAACTAATTGTTGAAGCATATCCTCTTCTCTTGGCAATTGTTGCTTCAGATGGATTATTCGCAGCATAGTAATACAAATTAGGCAATGATCCAATGAGAGAATCCGGATAACAAGTATCACTCATGCCCATCTGCTTCCCAGGCATAAATTCAAGTGAGCCGTGAGTTCCAAAATGAAGAACAGCATCAGCCCCCCAAATTTTTTCTATATACGTGTAATAAGCAGCAAAACCATGATGAGGACTAGCACTTCTTGAATAGAGTAATCTCATGGGATCGCCTTCATAACCGAATGTAGGTTGAACTCCTATAAAAACATTCCCAAAATGTTTCCCATAGATAAGAAGGTTTTGTCCGTCACTATTAAGGTTACCAGGAGGTTTACCCCAATTTTCTTCAAGTCTTTGCGAATATGGTGTGAACTCTTCATATTCTTTTACTGACATCTTATGAGCAATATTCAACTCTGGAGAGCCATCCATTGCTTCAGGGTTATTAATTACTTTTTCCATTAATTCTTTTGAATTACTTGGAAGCTCATCTATTTGGTATCCTTTCGATTTCATTTCAAGAAGTACCCTATAAATTGAACCGAAAACATTTAAGTATGCTGCTGTACCAACATTTCCTTTGTCTGGTGGAAAACTAAATACTGTAATAGCTAATTTTTTATCCTTTCTTTGCTTAACTCTTAAAGTTGACCATTTAATGGCTCTCTCAGCGATTACATCAACCCTATCTTGGAGTGTATGTGCCTTGCCTGTAGCATCATCACGACCTGAAAGAATAATAGGTTCAATAGCGCCATCAAGCTCTGGAATGGCAATCTGAAGTGCTACCTGAACCGGGTGTAACCCTAAATCACTATCTTCCCATTCTTGTGTTGTTTGGAAGACTAATGGAAGAGCGACCATATAGGGTCTGTTAAGCCTTTTAAGAGCTTCAATAGCTTTTGGATGATCTTGTCTTGCTGGTCCTCCAACTAGTGCAAATCCTGTAAGAGAAACAACTCCATCAACTATAGGTTGATCTTTATTTATCGAATCATAATAGAATTCATTAACTGGTTTAGAAAAATCTAGACCTCCACAGAAGATAGGTAGTACTCTCGCCCCTCTATATTCCAATTCTTGAATAACAGCAACATAATGAGCATCATCTCCAGTAACGATATGACTCCTTTGAAGTACTAATCCTATCGTTGGAGTTTTGTCGTCTTTTGGGTTTAGGTCTTTTCTATTATTTTCCCAATTTTGATATTCTTTAAGACTTTCAAACATGCAAGGAGCAAGAGGATGCCAAATTCCTAAATCTGGGAATGTTTCTGGGTCTTGAATTTTGAATTCTTCTATTTGATCTTTTATGATCTCTGAAACAGCATACTTTTCAGAAATCATTAACAAGAAGTTTTTTAAGTTTTCAGTGGTGCCACCTAACCAATACTGAAAACTCAGAATAAATGTTCTAGCATCTTGAGCTTTTTCTACTGGTAGATATTTAAGTATTGAAGGTAATGTATTTAATAACTTCAACATTGAATCTTGGAAACTTGCTCCATCAGATTCTTTTTTCTTTTTTATTAAATCTCCAATAATACTTTTAGATTGACCAATTTGGGCCATGCTAAATGAACCTAGTTTATTTAACCTCATTACCTCTGGCATGGAGGGAAAAACTATTGATGCTTTTAGTTTGTCTTTAAATGGGGATACTGCATCAACCACTTTTTGAGCAAGGTCTTCAATAAAAATTAGAGAAGCTACGAATATATCTGCATTAGCTATATCTTCTTTAAAATCTTCAAAATTACTATCATTCCTAAGTTCTTCAATAAGATAGCCGCTAAGGTCTATACCTATAGGCCCGTTCATTTTATTTATTGACTTTGCAGCTTCCGTTAAGGAATTTTGGTATTGTGGCTCAAGGACAACATAAACTGCTTTTATTACAACTTTGTGTTTGTTATCCTCAACAGGAGATACTCTGCGGTTTGCTGAGCGGACCTGCGTAAACATTGATTTTCTTTAAGTATTTCTACCAGCCTACGAATGAAAAGACGTTATTGTGTGCAATATAAATAGCGTGTAACAACCTTTAAAAAAAATTTTTTAATAAAAATGATTGAAAATTCTAAAAAACCCATACCAGTACTAGTTTCCGGAGCTTTAGGTAGAATGGGTAGCGAAGTTGTAAATACTGTATTAAATTCTACAGATTGTGAACTTGTCGCAGCAATCGACATAAACGAAAAGAACAATGGTTCAAATATTTCTCAATTATTGAAGGTAAAAAATTGTGATGTTTTTGTTTCAAATGATTTTGAAGGGACTTTATGTTCTGTTAGTCAAAATTATAGAAATGAAAAAATCAAACCTGTTTTGGTTGATTTTACTCATCCTGATTCTGTATATGAAAATACCAGATCAGCTATTGCATATGGGATATCACCAGTAGTAGGAACTACCGGCCTAAGCCCTTCGCAAATAAAAGATTTGTCTGTTTTTGCTCACAAAGCATCGGTTGGTTGTGCAATAATTCCTAATTTTTCAGTAGGTATGGTTCTTCTTCAGCAGGCGGCATCTGTAGCTGCAAGGTTTTACGACAATATTGAATTAATTGAAATGCATCATAATCAAAAAGCTGATTCTCCTAGTGGGACGTGTATAAAAACTGCAGAAATGATTGAAGAATATCCAAAGAAATTTAATCAGAATTTAGTAAAAGAGTCTGAGTCATTGAAAGGTGTACGTGGTGGGCTCAGAGATTCAGGAATTAATATACATTCTGTAAGATTACCAGGATTACTCGCTCATCAGTTAGTAATTATGGGATCTCCAGGTGAAACTTACACAATTAAACATGACACTATTGATAGAAAGGCATATATGCCAGGAGTTTTACAGGCTATTAAAAAAATTGGTAATTATGAAACTTTAGTTTACGGACTTGAAAAATTGATTTTTTAAAATGATAATTCCAATTAATTCAAGTCAACTTTCAAAACTTATTCCTGCAGTTGGTACAGGAAGTCAATTTAAATATGCGTTGGGAAATCCTAGAAAAATTCTTCAAAGAGTAATAGTTTCTTCAATTGGTGGTTTTATCTCATTAATTATTAGTTCGACTGGAGATCAAACTAATAATTTCTGGTTATTCTTATGTGTAGGTTTCTTTTTGTATATCATCTGGGGCCCTATTCTCGAATCAAGTAGAAAAAACTTGCAATTAAGAAAATATAAATTTTTTTCTATATTTGATGGATATGTATCAGATATCTATAAAACAGAAAAGATTGAAAGTTCAAGAGAACAATCTAATAGGCAAGGTCGATTAGAAGTTATCGAAAACAAAAGGACTTGGTTAGTACTTGAATTAGAAGATGAAGATGGCTATTTGGAAAAATTAAGTTTTCCTATGGAAAATAAGCATAGTCAAATTAGGATTGGTTCTAGTATTAGATGTTTAATAACTTCTGATAACCGTAATTTTGACAGAGATTTTTATTTGACCGATGCTTGGCTTCCTGAAATTAACTTATGGGTTGGTGAGTACCCCTACTTATTAAGACCGGCATTTGAGGAAATTTGCTATATTTATCTGAATAGATAGTAGATACTTATATAGTACGATGAAAAATAAATTCAATTTTAAAATTGTTGGATCAGGTCCCACAGGTTTATTACTTTCAATTGCACTTTCAAAATTTGATTGCAATATTTTTTTGACTGATTTATTAACAAAAGATAGATTAATTTATAAAGATAAAACTTATGCAATTACTCATTCAACAAGAAAAATCTTATCTAAATTCAGACTTTGGGAAAAATTAGAACCATTTTTATTTGGCTTTGATACCCTTTCAATTTCAGATAGCGTAACTTCTGCTTTCACCAATTTATCAACTTCTGACTTGGATGATGATATAAGTTCTGCCGAAAATATTGGCTGGGTAGTTAAACATTCGGATCTCATGAACGTATTTTTTCAAGAGATTGAAAATTATGAAAATATTTTTTTTATGACACCACAGAGATTGTTACGTAAAAAAATAGTATTTGATTATCAATTCTTTTCAACAGGAGCAAACTCACTTGATAAAAAATTTATAGAATTTGTTGATATAAAAAAATCTTATAGTCAGTCTTGTTTAACTTTTAAAGTTTCTCTTAGAGGTCATTGTGAAAAACGAGCTTATGAAATTTTTAGAAAAGAAGGCCCACTTGCATTATTACCTTTAGAAAAAAACTTATATCAAGTAATTTGGACTTCCAGTACATTAAAGGCAATTGAAAGGTTGAATTCTGACAAGAATTTTTTAATGGATAATTTATCAACAATCTTGCCTAATGAATTTAAGTTGGACCAAATAATTGGCGAATTTAATATTTTTCCTGTTTCATTATCCTTAAATTTACCAGTTTTAAATTTTAAAAAATTAGTTTTTGTAGGAGATGCTTTTCATACATTTCATCCTGTTGGTGGTCAGGGTCTAAATACTTGCTGGAGAGATGTTAATACTATTTATGATCTTTTTAATAAAAATACTGCTATTACTAAATTGCAATTGATATTATTTAAATTTAAGTATTTTTCAAGCAGAATTTTAGATATTATTGTCACTATTTTTATAACTGACTCTTTGATATCAATTTTTGCTAATCGAAACGTTTTTTTATTTCCAATTAGGAAATTTTCATTTTTACTTTTAAATAAATTTCTTTTTACAAGAAAATTAGTACTTAATCAAATGACTAAATCTCTCATTTACACAAGTATTAAATAGAATTCATGAATAATTATTTATCTAGAAGAATGATAATTTATTTATTTAATGTATTAGGTTTAGATGAATCTACTATTGAACTTGGTATAAAATTATCTATAAAAAATAATACTCCATTACCAATATTATTATGGAGTTATGGAATGCTAACTATTGAAGAACTAGATAAGTTATATTCATTTTTATTTCAAAAAATGGATTAACAATTCTGTTATAATTTCCTTAACTTAATCGAGAACAATTACAGATTTAACTAAGGGAAATCAGGTATCAAGACAATCTATCGAGAAGCTTGATTTATTGTTATTAATCCTAGAAACTATTGATTTAAATGGTATTCAATCTCTTTACGCTTTATCAAATAGACTTGATTTAAATGATGTTCTGCCAAGTAAAATTACCATTTGGAAATTAAGGAATAATAATCCATTGAGAAAATCTTATGTTAACAATAATATTAAATTAAACGAATTCGATGCCTTAATTAAAATCACCGTTGAAATGTCAAAATATTTATATCCTTATATCAGAGAGATACTGAAATCTAAAGAAGATATTAAAGAGAATTCAATTATTTGGAATGATTTTAATAAGAGATTTATTGAGTTGATTAAAGAGAGATTTAATGTAGATAGTATGAGAGTGAAAAAGCTTTTAAATCAAGCTGATAATGGTGAGATTATAATAAAATCTTTGCTTATTTTATCCTTTTGCATTTCAAATCAGGGTTATCAAAAGTTGAAGAATTTTTTATACGATTTTTAATATGATGCAAAATAAATTGTCATTTCATCAATCTTCAGTCAGTCTCGAAATAATCGGATTGCCAGATTATTCCAATAATGAAAATAAAGATCAAATATCTATAATTTCTCAATGGAAATTAACCATTGTTGATAAACCACTTATTGAAGGCAAAATTGAACATTTAGGGCCTATTATGGATGCTTTTTATATTTATACAAATCTTTTAATCAAAAACGAAATCCCTATATATGAGTCTAAATTAATCGATATAAAAGCCGATAATCTCCACATACATAATATTGTTCTCAAGAGCTCTAAAGCAAATGTTAAGCCTTTAGTTCTAAAGATTGGTAATTCATTGCTTTCAGATACCATAAATTGTTTTGATCAGTTAAATGAATTTCCAAAAGTAAGAATTAAAAAATCTGATATGACTACTAACATTCCTAATAAATTAAGATTTAGGTTAAATAAAAAAGTTAAATTTTTTAATTTCTTTATTCCACCTTTTATTGCAATTTGCTCTTTAATTCTATTCTCTTCTTCTTTTATTTATT
>QCCO01000014.1 GCA_003278895.1 Prochlorococcus sp. AG-347-L19 | reverse complement strand
ATGAATTAATAGCTCATAATAGGACAATAAGTGAAATCGCCGATAAACTTGAAATTGATAACCTTGTTTATCAAAGTGTTGAAAGTTTGCGTAAATCTATAATTGGTGATTCTTCTATTAAAGGTTTAGAGATGAGTTGTTTTACTGGTGATTATGTAACTGGAACAGTAAATCAAGAATATTTAAATTGGGTTGAAAATGAATATAAATCTTAGTCGAGAAAGTTTTCAAGTCGGAAACAATTTTCAAGGTATTCATCATTATCTAATTTTAAAAAATCAATTAAAAAGTTTGATTTATTGGATTTGAAATTTAATTTATTTAGGTCTAATCTTGCAGATTTATTTTTATTGGTTTCAATATCAAGGTAATGATTACTTGCCATTATTGTGAGGAAGTAATCGTTTTTAAGCTGTGTTTTTTCATTCAAATATCCCAAACTGTATTCATTTGAGCAGTAAATTTCATTACTATTTATACAAAAGATTTTCCCTTGTTTAGATATTAAAAAAATATTTTCTCCATCATCAAATGTACAACAAGAAACGATTTTTTCAGTTGGTAAAAGTTTTGCAAGAATTAATCCTTGGGATTGTTTGGAAGTTGGCGTTAAAAATTTATTTGATAAATTAAATTTAAAAATTCTTCCTATCGAAGTTAATATTACTAAATCTTTACTTTCATTAGAAATAAAAGAATCAATTGTTTTTAAATTATTTTTTAATTTTGTAATAGTGAAAGATCTATTGCTTTTAATCATATCTGCATCAAATAAAACTTTTTTAAATCTTCCATCTGAATTTAATATGCATAAATAATTTCTAGTTTCTTTTTTAATTGCATGAAAATTTATTATTTCATTGGGATGAATATTTCCAAGAATTTTATTATCTAATTTATAGTCTTTGTTAAAACTTGATTCCCAATCAATGTTAAATACTTTTCCTGTATTTGTAATTCCAATTAATTTAATATTTTTTTCAAGATTACATATAAATTTTTGAATATTTTTATTATCTATAATTTTATTTACAACTTCAAATGATTTCTTGTAATTACTTAAAATCATCCTTTTTAAATAAAGTCTATTGTCTATGTATAGTTTTGTTTTTTTATTTATAAAGTCTTCTAATAACTGATTATTAAGCGTTTCTAGTTCTTCATTTTGATTTATATTTTTGATTATTTTTGTTTTTCGTATAACATTGAATTTTTTCTTTAATATTAATAATTCTTCTATGAGTAATTTAAGTAATAATTCTCTTTCGTTCAATAATTTTTGAAAATAATTCTTTTTTTCTTCTAAATTTTTTATGTCATTATCAATTTGATTTTTTTCTAGATTGGTTAATTTTTTTAGTGGCATATCTAAAACAGAATTTGCCTGTTTTTCACTTAAGAAAAAATTTTCTATTAATTTTGATCTAGCTTGCACAGAATTTTCTGATTCTTCAATAATTGCGATAACTTTTTTTATGTTTTTTGTAGCTTGAGATAAACCTTCTGATATTTCTAGTTTATCGAGGGTGTTTTTTAGAAAATAAAAAGTTCTTTTTCTAATTGTCTCTTCTCTAAATTCTAGAAAATAGTTGAGATATTTTTTCAGATTTAGTTGTACAGGTTTGCCTTTAATTAAAGCTAAAAATATTGCGCCAAAGTTTGTTTGCAGAGTTGTTTTTTTATATAAATTAGAAATAACAAGTTCAGAATTAGAATCTTTTTTTAGTTCTATGACAATTCTCATTCCATCTCTATCGCTCTCATCCCTAATATCAGAAATCCCAATAATTTTTCCTGAATTCACAAGTTCTGCGAGTTTTTCAATCCAACCTGCTTTATTAATTTGGTAAGGAAGTTCAGTAATGATTATTGCTTTCTTTTTATGTTTCCCTTTGCCTAAATTTACTTCTTCTGTATTTACAACTCCTCTGATCGTTATAGATCCTTTTCCAGTTAGATAAAGTTCTTCTATTGCACCACTATAAATTAATTCTCCCCCTGTAGGAAAATCAGGCCCTTTAATAATGTTAGAAAGTTTTTTGTCACTAATATCTTTATTTTTTATTAAAGCAACTAAACCATCTATAATTTCCCCTAGGTTATGAGGGGGTATGTTTGTTGCCATCCCAACAGCAATTCCTGACGAGCCATTCAACAATAAAAATGGGAGTTGGGCTGGAAGAACATCTGGTTCTTTTTGAGAACCGTCAAAATTGTTTGAAAAGCTTACTGTTTCTGATCCAATTTCTTCAAGAAATCCTTTATGAGCTATTGGGGCTAATCTGGTTTCAGTGTATCTCATGGCTGCTGGTGGATCATTATCCACAGATCCAAAATTTCCATGGCCGTCAAGAGTAGGGTATTTAGTAGAAAAATTTTGTACCAGTCTTACTAAAGCATCATATACTGCTTGATCTCCATGAGGATGGTACTTTCCAAGTACATCTCCGACAACTCTCGCACACTTTCTAAATGGCTTATCTGGTGTTAAGCCTAATTCGTACATCGCAAATAGTATTCTTCTTTGTACAGGCTTGAGACCATCTCTTGCATCGGGTAGAGCACGTCCAACAATTACGCTCATTGCATACTCCAAATAAGAACGTTGCATTTCTTCTTGAAGTGAGATAGAAGTGAAGTTTTTCTTATCCATTAGAGCGTAAAATTGAAAAATTATTGATTTACTAAATTAAGACTAATAGGTAAAAAAATATTTACCAGTATTGAAAATTAAGATGATTCAATTAATTTGGATTTTGCCAGTATTACATCTTTTCTAAGCTGTTCATTTTGTAAGAGTATTTCTGTAGATGCTTGTAATTTTTCTCCCCATAACTGTTCTTTTCTATAGTCATAATTGACATATTTTGGATCTTTAGCCAAAGCTTTTTTTGCTAGCTTAATTGCTAATTTAGGGTCATTAAATCTTACACATGAGGCTAGTCCTAGTAATGGTTCTGCATTTTCCTGGATTGAGATTGCACTTTTAAAAAGTTTGATAGAAAGATTTATATTGCTTTTCTCGAAATAGGCTAAACCTTGATTATTGATTGCTTGCCAGAAATTAGGTTTAATTTTTATTGATTTATCAAACAATTTGATAGCTTCCAAGAAATTTTTTTCCATTAAAAAAATATTCCCTAATTGAAAAAAAGCTTTATGATTATTAGGTTCTATTTTTATTCCTTTTTCTAAAGCACTTTTTGCCTTGGTTTGTTGGGATATTTTTAAGTAAATATTACTTTTAGCAAAATATATTTCGCTAATATTTGCATTGATTCGCTCTGCTTTATTAAGAGAATCTAATGCATTTTTGTATTTTTTGTTCGCTATTTGTATTTCAGCCAAAATTAACCACAGTTTTTCATCTTTTGCATTTAATTTTACGGCTAATTTGGCTAAGTTAAGACTATCCTTATATTGTCCATAATAAAGTAGTTGATATGCATTTTTGCCAATATTTAAACTTTGTTTTTGTAAATTTTTTTTTGTAGGGAAATAATAAGTGGGAACTATTGCATGTACTTTTTTTATTTGAAGAAAGCAAAAACTGATTAATGAGATCCAGATTATTCTTTTTAAAAAATTTTTCATATTTTCAATTTCTTATTATTTAAGTTTGCTTGTATGTTCCTTTTCCACATCCATGGTTTAATTCTTTTTAATGTAGTTCCTTTAAGATTTTCTGTCCAAGTTTTATCGTCCCAATTTAGCGAATCAATATTAAGATTTTTAATCCATTCTTTCGGCGAAGTCTCAAAATTATTGTTGTATGGTACTGACTTGTTCCAAGGACACACATCTTGACAAATATCACAACCCGCAACCCACCCTTTTAAATTTTTTTCTATTTTCTCTGGAATAGTTTTATCTCTGTTCTCTATTGTGTGATAAGCAATACATAGATCTGACTGTATTACAAACGGTTCAACTATCGCTTGTGTGGGGCAATGTTCAATACAAATATCACATTTTCCGCAAAGTGATTGATGAGGTTTATCTGGTATTAAATCTTTTGTAAGTATCATAAAACCCAAAGTAAACCAAGAACCATTTTTTTTGCTTATTAAATTACTATTTTTACCTATCCAACCAATTCCTGATTCTTCAGCCCATGCTTTTTCAAGAAGTGGAGAGGTATCAACACATATTTTCCATTTGCAATCAGGAATTTCTTTGTTGATCCATTTACCAATATTCTTTAATTTTTTGTGGATGACTTTATGATAGTCTTCTCCTTGGCTAAATTTGGCTACCTTGAGGAATTTATTGTTATTGTTTTCTGAATTAAGGTAAGTAAATCCAACGCTTAGGATACTTTTTGCATTTTCAAAAAGTGAGCCTATATTTCTTCTTTTTTCTGCTTCCATCCATTTCATTTCGGCATGATGGTTGTTTGATAACCATCTTTCTAATGCATTATTTCTTAATTTTATGCGCGAACTGCCTGGTATTGAAGCTATTCCAGCAATTGTAAAACCTTCAAAAACAGCTCTTTCTTTTAATTTTTTACTGATTTCTTTTTTCTCTTGAATCGAATTAATCATTTTTTATTTTTTAAAGAATTTCCTTTAAAAAGATATTTTTGGAGAATAAACTTATAAATAAATAAGATATATTTAAAAAAAATATATCCTAAGTAAGTAAAAACAGTTAAATTATTAGTAAAGTTAATATAGTTAGAAACGTTATTTTGGTTGAAACTAATCAAAATCAAGATTCGAATTTAGGATCTAGGCTTCAACAAGATCTAAAAAATGATCTTATAGCAGGCTTATTAGTTGTAATACCCCTAGCAACAACAATTTGGCTGTCATCATTAGTGAGTAAATTTGTTTTAACATTAGTTACCTCAGTTCCAAAGCAATTAAATCCTTTTATTACTTTAAATCCTTTATTACAAGATTTAATTAATCTCACCTTAGGTTTAACTGTTCCCCTATTAGCTATTTTGCTTATAGGTTTGATGGCGAGAAATTTTGTAGGAAGATGGTTATTAGAATTCGGAGAGGGGACTTTATCAAAAATTCCTGTAGCTGGAGCGGTTTATAAAACTCTTAAACAATTGCTAGAAACCTTCTTAAGTAATAACTCTAATAGATTTAGAAGAGTTGTTTTAGTTGAATATCCTCGTAAGGGACTATATAGTGTAGGCTTTGTAACTGGAGATGTGGGACCTTCTTTGCGTCCAGAATTAGAAGAAAATTTATTTAGCGTTTTTATACCTACAGCACCAAACCCAACTACTGGATGGTACACACTCGTTCCTGAGTCTTCTGTTAAGGACTTGGATATTTCTGTTGAAGACGCTTTTAAAACAATAATTTCTGCTGGGATAGTTAATCCAGATGAGAAAAATAACACTTCAAATCCAACATTTTCAAAATTGTTTTCTCAATTACGAGCTTCCACTAATACTTCTTCTTAATTGATGCATAATAGATCTCTTGCTAGAGAATTATCTTTAATTTCTCTTGGCCTGATAACAGACAAAGGCGATTTTAAATTAAATAAAATTCAGATAGAAGAAATTTTTGAATCTGCTTTGGATTCCCTAATAAACCATTGCAGAGAGGAATTAGATGATTGCGAGTCAGAGTTAGAAAAAGCTTCACAAAACATTTTAGATAGTGAATTGCAAGAAGGTGTTGATTCCTCTTATGCAAATGTTCGAGAAGAGTTAAAAAAATCTCTAAAAAAAATTGAAACTGTAATGAATACCCTCTCAATAACTCTGGAATTTCCAAAATTAATTGTTTCTAGTCGCCAAATTGACATTAGAGAGGATGTGAATGAAAGGATTGCTACTATAATAAATAACCTTAAAAGTATTGATTCTGATATCGATCAAGCAATGGAAGGTTGGAGATTAAAAAGATTACCAAGACTTGATAGGGATATTTTGCGTTTAGCTTACGTGGATATCAATTTTTTGAGCACACCTCTCGCTGTTGCTTGTGACGAGGCAGTTAATTTAGCTAATAAATACAGTGATTTGCAAGGAAGAAAATTTATTAATGGAGTTTTAAGGAGATTACAAACAATTTAATTATCACAATTATTTGATATAAATAAATAGTAATTTAAAAAATTTAATTACGAACACTATATAGTAATGACAAATATTGATCCAGAAAATTCTCGTGAGTGGGCTGCACAAGCTTATGCACTTTTAAAAAAACGTCAAGAAGAACAAAAACAAGAATTACAGAAGCAAGAAGAACAAAAACAAGAATTACAGAAGCAAGAAAAACAAAAACAAGAATTGATTGATTTTGCTAACAAAGAAAATATTCCTAGACAGCCTAAAACGCTTGATGAACCAGAATTAGGAGAATTTGATAATAATTTTACTTGGTCTGCAATGGTATTAGCTGCTCAAGGAAAAAAAATTGATCAAATATCGATTGATGAAATTGATTGGTTAACTAAATTACGGAGAGGTTTAGAAGAAACTCGAAAGGGATTTGTAACTGAATTATTGGATAAATTGGGAGATGATCCTCTTACTCCTGAATCTCTTGATGATTTAGAGACTTTATTAATAAGAGCTGATGTAGGGATTGATTCAACCGATAAAGTTATAAGTTCTCTCAGAACAAAGTTAAACGAGGAAGTCGTGGGTGGAGAAGCAGGAATAAAGTTCTTAAAAAAAGAATTAAAATTGATTATTGATAAACCAATAAAAAATTCGGGTACTGATCTCTTAGTGCCCCAAAAGGGTAAGTTAAATATCTGGCTATTGGTAGGAGTTAATGGTGTTGGTAAAACTACTACATTAGGAAAATTAGCCTATTTGTCCTCAAACAGCAATTATAAAACTTTGATAGCTGCAGCGGATACTTTTAGAGCGGCTGCAGTAGAACAACTTAAAGTATGGGGGGATAGAAGTAATGTTGACGTCATATCTAATCAATCAAAAAATGCTGATCCAGCTGCTGTAGTTTTTGATGCAATTAATTCTGCAAAAAAAAGAAATGTTGATTTATTACTTGTTGATACAGCTGGTAGATTGCAAACAAAAAATAATTTGATGGATGAATTAGCAAAAATAAAAAAAATCATTGATAAAAAGGTTCCAGATGCTATTGTTGAATCATTATTAGTTTTAGATGCGAGTCAGGGCCAAAATGGCTTAAAGCAGGCAAAAAGTTTTGCTAAATCAGCAGATTTAAGTGGAGCAATTATTACTAAATTAGATGGGACTTCTAGAGGAGGAGTCTCTTTAGCTGTATCTGAAGAAGTAAATTTGCCTATAAGGTTTATTGGAGCTGGAGAAGGTATAAAAGATTTGAGGCCATTTAATAGTTATGAATTTGTAGAAGCTCTGCTCGCAGATAAATAAATATTTAATTAATTTTTTTTAAAAATTAAAATTTAATGTTAAAACATACTTATCTATAAGAGTTGTTTTGACAAATAATCAAAAAGAAAAAATATTTTCTAATAAATTTATCCAAAAATTTTTAGAGAATGAATCTAAAGTAACTTTAAAAAATAAATATAAATTTGCTGAAATTGCATCTTCATTAGCATATTATTTAAAAACATTTTCCAACATAAATAAATTACTGGATTATATATGCTTAATTTTTAAACATATTTTTTCTGAGAATATAATTTTAATTATTCCTTTAAATCACGAAGGGGGAATATGGAAAGAAAATATAAAAATTTCTGCTATTGATGCATATTTAACAATTCAAGAAGAAATTAATATTTTTTTGAATCAATTTCATTTTTCAAAAAATTTTAAAAAAAAAGAAATTCTAAATTTTGAAAATGCTTTAAAAAATAATTTTGAAGAATATAAAATTGAAACAAAAAAAATTCTATCTAGAGGAAAATGTAGAGGATTTATTTATATTTTTAGTAAAGATATTTCTGGGCAATCGATAACTGATGATAGTAGTTTTACTTTTATCGAAAATTGTCTTGCTGTTGCGTTAGAAAATTACTATTTAATTAAAATAAAGAAAAAGCATGAAAACGTAGATAGAGAAATTTCCACTGGTGCTGAAATTCAATCTCAACTTCTCCCAGATTATTGTCCAATTATTCATGGAATAGATCTAGCTGCACATTGTAGACCAGCTCTCCAGCTTGGTGGGGATTACTATGATTTTATGTGCCTAAAGACGAATATCTCTGAAAAAAGAAAAGAAAAATCAAGATGGGCTTTTGTAATTGGTGACGTAATGGGTAAAGGTATTCCAGCTGGTCTTCTAATGACTATGTTAAGAGGAATGCTACGTGCAGAAGTTCTTACAGGTTTGCCTCCAGATAGAATTTTGCATGATTTGAATCAACTAGCAATTAATGATTTAGATCAATCGCATAGATTTGTGACATTATTTTACTCAGATTATGACCCTAGAACTAGAAAATTGAGGTTCGCTAATGCAGCGCATAATCCTCCTCTGCTTTGGAGAAGTTCAGATCAAAAAATTATAAAATTAGATGCAGAAGGATTTGTACTTGGATTACAAAAAGATGCTGAATATCATTGTGGTGAAATCAAGCTTAATCAAAATGATTTAGTTCTTTATTACACAGATGGAGTGATTGATACTTCTAATTCTCTAGGGCAAAGATTTGATGAGGAAAGGTTAATTAAAACACTTACAAAATTATGTAAGCAATCTTATTCATCCCAAGAAATCTTAAATAAAATATTTAAAAAGTTAGATGACTTTACAGGACAAAATAGACAATTGGAAGATGATGCATCAATGGTTGTTTTTCAATTGAAATAGATATTTTTTGTCACTTATACAAAAAAATGCTTTATTAGAGATACTTAAAGCTACAAATTAATATGTCAAAAGTTTGGAGTAACAGATTTGATAATGCACTTAACCCTTTTATTGAAAAGTTTAATGCCTCAATTGGTTTTGATAGAAATCTTATTTTAGAGGATTTAGACTGCTCGATTGCTCACGCGAAAATGCTTGGCAAAACTCAAGTTTTATCATCTTCTGAAACTTTGCAAATTATTAATGGTCTCCAGACAATAAAAGTTCAGTATCTGGAAGGTGAATTTTCTCCTGGCATACCTTCTGAAGATATTCACTATTCTATAGAAGAAAAATTGATAAGTTTAATTGGTGAAACTGGAAAAAAATTACATACAGGTAGAAGTAGAAATGATCAAGTAGGTACAGATATAAGATTATGGCTAAGGAAAGAAATTGATAATATTCAAAATTTAATAACTGATTTGCAAAAATCTTTCTTAAATCTTGCTAAATCTAATATTTATACCTTAATTCCTGGATATACTCACATGCAAAGAGCCCAACCTTTGTCTTTGGCTCATCATTTATTAGCTTATATAGAAATGCTCCAAAGAGACCGTGAAAGGTTTAAAGAAGTACGCGCAAGAGTTAATATTTCTCCTTTAGGAGCTGCAGCATTAGCTGGCACAAAAATAAAAATTGATAGACACTTTACAGCTAATGAATTAGGTTTTGAAAAGATTTATAAAAACAGTATTGATGCGGTAAGTGATAGGGATTTTTGTATAGAGTTTGCTTCTGCATCTGCTTTGTCAATGTCTCATTTAAGTAAAATTTCGGAGGAAATAATTTTGTGGGTAACTGATGAATTTTCTTTTGCAAAATTAACAGATAAATGTGCGACTGGAAGTAGCTTAATGCCGCAGAAAAAAAATCCTGACGTTCCAGAATTGATAAGAGGTAAGACTGGAAGAGTGTATGGACATCTTCAGGCATTATTAACTATGGTAAAAGGTGTACCACTTTCGTATAATAAGGATTTTCAAGAGGATAAAGAGCCAATATTTGATACTGCAGAAACAATATCTTCTTGTATTAAAGCAATGACCATTTTAATAAATGAGGGTATTGAATTTAATATTAAGAATTTATCTGATTCTGTAGAAAATGATTTTTCTAATGCTACTGATTTGGCAGATTATTTAGTTGGTAAAGATGTTCCTTTTAGGACCGCTTATCAAATTGTTGGTGAAATAGTTAAATATTGCCTAGAGAAAAAAATCTTATTTAAAAATCTCAAAATTGATGAATTTAAAAAATTTCATTCCAAATTTGATGAGGATGTTTTTGTACAACTTAAACCCTTTAATGTCGTTAAATCAAGAAATAGCGAAGGTGGTACTGGTTTTGTTCAGGTAGAAAAAGAAGTAAATAATTGGCAAAAAAAATTGTCACTCTGAATCTCAATTATTTTTCTACAACATGGGTATGCTTTGAAGTAGAATAGTAAATAAACCTAATGGGATTTCTCATTGTAGTTTTTTTTATAAGGTAAATTTTTCTTTGTTGAGTTTAAAGTGAGTATTTTTGTTGGCAATTTGCCGTTCCGCGCAGAGCGTGAAGATGTTATGCAATTGTTTGCCCCTTTTGGTGAGGTTTTAAATTGTTCTCTTCCTTTAGAGAGAGATACTGGAAGGAAAAGAGGATTCGCATTTATTGAAATGGCAGATGAAGCGATTGAGTCAACAGCTATTGATGGCTTGCAAGGCACTGAATTGATGGGCAGGTCATTAAGAATCAATAAAGCTGAGCCAAGAGGTTCTGGCGGATCTCGTAGAGGAGGAAGAGGCGGCTACGGTGGCGGTGGTAATAACGGTGGCGGCTACGGCGGTGGTAATAACGGTGGTGGTTACGGTGGTGGTTACGGCGGCGGCTACGGCGGCGGCAATTCTGGATCTAATAGTTCTTATACTAAATCTTCTGGAGCAGAAGGTTGGGAAGACAGAAGTTATGGAAATTCTACCGAAAACTCTGAATATGAAAATGGTAGGAGCAGGAGAAAAAGGGGAGTTTCTAATAAGAGCGATGCTTCAAACGAGATAAATTAGTAACCCATCTCTTCAAGCGCCGTCGTTAATTTAAATAGATATTCGATACTTAATTCTTTTTTTATAGATTTATTCGAAATTTGATTTCTCCAAATCTTAGCTTTTGGTATACCTTCTACTAAATTTATAAGATGTTTACAAATGTCCCAAGATTTTCCTCCATTACTTAAATGCTCTTCTATGTATGGCATTAAGGAGAATATGATTCTTGAAGCAGATTTGGGTTTTGTGTTAATTCCATAAATTTTTTGATCAATTTCAGACCATCTTAATGGATGTTTATATATTGACCTTCCAATCATAACCCCATCAAAATCATTTAACGCTTTTAACGATTCATTGATATTTGTTAAACCTCCATTGATTTCTATTAATAATTCTGGATTTGATTTTTTCAAATTTTTTACTACATCATAATTTAGTGGAGGTATTGTTCTATTTTGTTTTGGATTAAGACCTTTTAGTATGGCTTTCCTTGCATGTACTGTAAATCTATCTGCACCAGCATTTGCGATAATTCTTACGAAATTATTTAATTGAACAAAACTATCATCGTTGTCTACACCAATTCTGTGTTTGATCGTAACTGGTAAGTTGCAATTATTTTTTAATGATTCTATACATTTTGCTACTTTTTCAGGGTCTTTCATTAGTGAAGCGCCAAAATTTCCAGAACAAACTCTTGGACTCGGGCAACCAACATTAAAGTTAATTTCGTCATAACCCCAATCTTGTGCCATTCGTGCTGCCTCTTTAAGGATTTCAGGATCGTCACCACCAAACTGAATTGATATTGGGTGTTCTTCACCATTAAAATCTAGAAAATTTGCTTTTTTATTCGTATAAACTAAACTCTGGGCCACAATCATTTCCGTATACAATAGGGCTTTCATACTTATTTTTCTCATTATCATTCTGAAGTGTTTATCAGTACAATCCATCATTGGAGCAATACTTAATTTATGAATATTTTTAATAGACTTGGATTGAATGAAATTCATTACTTTTTTGAGATTTAAATATATGAATCAATTTCTATCAAGAAGAACCTTTATTTTAATTCCTAGTATGTCAATCTTAAAAACAATCTTTAAACCTATTCAAGTTTTAGCATCTTCAATAGTTTCTAAAGAAGAGTGGAATTTCTCAAAAGACGAATGGAAAGCTAGGCTTAGCCCAGAATCTTATTATATTTTAAGGGAGGAAGGAACTGAAAGAGCATTCAGCAGCCAGTTAAATAATGAGAAAAGAAATGGGATCTTTCACTGTGCAGGATGTGATTTGCCGCTTTTTTCTTCAGATAAAAAGTACGATAGTGGTACAGGATGGCCAAGTTTTTGGGATTCAATTCAAGGATCAGTAGAAACAAAAGTTGATTTCAAATTAATTGTCCCAAGAACCGAATATCATTGCTCTAGATGCGGAGGTCATCAAGGACATGTCTTCAATGATGGGCCAGCTCCTACTGGCAAAAGATACTGCAACAATGGATTAGCATTAAGGTTTGTTCCTGACTAAATATTTGTGCGGCCTTCCGCAACTTGTTTTGTGCCTCACTTTATTGGAGAATAGTTTTATTAAATTTTAGAAAAATGATTGAAAATCAATCAGACAATATTGATAATAAAGAAAATGATGCTTCCAATCAGGATAATGTTCCTGAAGATGTATCATCTGCGCAAAATTCAACCTCTGAAAATGATGAATTATCATCTCAAAAAACGGAAGAAATAAATACCGAAGAATTAAAAAATACTTTATCCAATAATGATGCAAGATTAGAACAATTAGAAAAAGAGCATGAAACATTAAAAAATCAATATATAAGGATTTCAGCAGATTTTGATAATTTCAGAAAAAGGCAGTCCAGGGATCAGGACGATTTAAAAATTCAACTTGTTTCAAAGACCTTAACTGCAATTCTTCCTATAGTTGATAATTTTGAGAGAGCGAGACAACAACTTAATCCAGAGAGTGAGGAAGCTCAAGCTCTTCATAGAAGTTATCAAGGATTGTATAAGCAATTGGTAGAAGTTTTAAAACAACAGGGAGTGTCACCTATGAGAGTTGTTGCTCAGCAATTTGATCCTAATTTGCATGAAGCTGTATTAAGAGAGCCTAGTGAAGAGTTTGAAGAGGACTTTATTATTGAAGAATTACAGCGAGGATATCATTTAGAAGGTAAGGTTTTGAGACATGCATTGGTTAAGGTTTCTATGGGACCTGCTAAACAAAATTCACAACAGGAAGTAGAAAAGGATACAGTTGAAGAGGATGATGATTCAGAGGCAAATACTTCTGAAGATGTATAAATTCCAAATTCTTATTTGAGCTTTATCTAATGGCTGATTTTTACCAAATACTTGGAGTTTCAAGAGATGCTGATGCGGATACTTTAAAAAGGGCTTATAGAAAATTAGCAAGACAATATCATCCTGATGTTAATAAAGAACCTGGTGCTGAAGATAAATTCAAAGAAATTGGTAAGGCTTATGAAGCATTAGCTGATCCTGAAACAAGAGCTAGATATGATCAGTTTGGAGAGGCTGGCCTTGGAGGTGCTGCCGGAATGCCTGATATGGGCGATATGGGTGGCTTTGCAGATTTATTTGAAACCTTTTTTAATGGTTTTGGTGGACAAAATCCCCAGGGGGGAAGAACTCAAAGAAGAGGTCCTCAACAAGGAGATGATTTAAGGTATGACCTTAATGTTGACTTTAAAGATGCGATATTTGGCCAACAAAGAGAAATTAAAATTCCTCATCTTGAGACATGTGAAGTCTGTAGGGGAACAGGTGCTAAGCCAGGAACCGGACCAAAAACTTGTTCTACATGTGGGGGAAGTGGACAAGTTAGAAGAGCTACGAGAACACCTTTTGGTAATTTCACACAAGTAGCTGAATGTCCTTCATGTAATGGAGCTGGACAAATAATTGCAGATCCATGTGTAAGTTGCGGTGGTAATGGAGTAAAGCAAGTCAGAAAAAAATTAAGAATTAATATTCCTGCAGGAGTTGATTCTGGTACTAAATTAAGAGTTTCCGGAGAGGGAAATGTTGGTTTGAAAGGTGGTCCACCTGGAGATCTTTATGTTTTTATCAAGGTTAAGAATGATTCAAAACTAAAAAGAGATGGAGTGACTATTTACTCAGAAATAGTTGTTAGTTATTTACAGGCTATTTTAGGCGATACTGTTGAAATTAATACAGTTGATGGAAATGTTAATTTAAAAATTCCAAGTGGTACCCAGCCAAATACAACTCTTTCACTTGAGAATAAAGGGGTACCTAGACTTGGCAATCCGGTTGCAAGGGGGAATCATGAAGTTTTAGTTAAAGTAAAATTACCAACTCGCATAACTGACCAAGAACGAGAGCTTTTGGAGGGCTTAGCTTCTCAATATTCAGATAAAAATATAAATTCTAGTAGTGGACTGTTTAGTAAATTATTTGGTAACGAATCCTAATGATTCATTTAAAGCATTTGGATCTTAAATCCGTTCCATGTCCTTTAAATGTTGTCAAAATCAAATTGGCTTTGGAGAAGTTATCTAAAAATGAACAACTTATAGTTGAATTAGATAAAGGTGAACCAGAAGAAATGGTATTAAACAATTTAAAAGAGATGGGACGTTTGTTCAAAAATATCAAAGAAAATGAAAAATTTATAAGAATAAAAATATTGAATGAGAACTAATAGTAAAAGTTTAGGTTTAGTTACGAAAAAATTTAATGATTTTTTCTTAGTTGACTTAAAAAATCATGAAAACACCTCAAATAGCGAGAAATTTTTATGTAAGATGAGGAAATCCATAAATTTCAAGGATCAATTAATTTATGTTGGAGACAAAGTAGTAATTGAAAAAATTGATTTAAAAACCAAACGTGCAGTCATAACAAGTCTAAAAAAAAGAAAAAATTTATTAGTTAGACCCTCTGTTGCAAATATTTCTAATATATATATTACTTTTTCGGTTGAGGAGCCACAGTTAAATTTATCCCAAGTTAATAGGTTTTTGATATCTGCAGAATCGATGGGAGTCGAGGTTTCATTAGTGTTGACAAAATGTGATTTAATTTCAGATACCAGAAGATTTGCATTAATTGATAAATTCGAGAAATGGGGTTATCAAGCAATAACTTTAAATTTAGATAAATCTGATCACTTTAATGATTTGTTAGCTGAGTTAAAGCAAAAAGAGTGTTCAATTTTTATGGGTCCATCTGGTGTTGGGAAAACTACTTTGCTAAATATGATAATTCCAGGTCTTCAAAATAGTACTGCTCCAGTTTCAAAAAAAATTAAGAGAGGTAAAAATACTACTCGAAATGTTGAGTTATTTTCTGTATCAAATCAAAGTTATATTGTGGATACTCCTGGTTTTAATATGCAACCTTTAGATGTTGATATTAGGTCGTTACCGAATCTTTACTCAGAAATATATAAACAAGTAATCAATGAAGGAATTAAGTGCAAATTTCGTAACTGCTTACATTTAAACGATGTAGGTTGCAATTTAAATAAATCTTTCGAGAGATATTCTTTTTATAAAGAAATGATTGAGTCTGCTAAGAGTCACTATTATCAAAACCAGGAAGATTAAGATTTAATCCACCAGTCAAATCATTCATCCTTTCTTTCATAGTTGTAGTAGATAACTCATGAGCGTTTTGAATAGCCTGTAAAATGTTTTGCTCTATTTTTTCTTTATCCGCATTTAAAATACTTTCATGGACTTCCACCTTTAGAGGAAGTTGATTTCCACTTATCCAGACTTTTATCATTTCATCATCACTTTTTCCTTCAATCTCCATATTTTCAAGTTCATCTTGTAATTTTTGAGCATCTTGTTGAATTTGTTTAGCTTTTTTAAAAGCTTCTGTAAGTTGTCCAAAGTTAGGAAGTCCAAAACCCGCCATTTTATAAAAAAGTTTCTTTAGTTAGGATAGTCAAAACCAATCATTCTTACTTCCGGTTGCAAAAAAATTCCTTTGTTTTGTAGTACTTTTTGTTGAATTACTGTTATTAATTCATAAATATCTCTTGAACTTGCTGAAGAAGTGTTAATTATAAAATTTGAATGCATTGTAGAAATTTCTGCACCGCCAATTTTAAATCCCTTTAAACCCATATCATCAATTAATTTTGCTGCATAATTATTTTCAGGATTTTTAAAGACACTACCAAAACTTGGTTGATGATATGGCTGATTTTCTTTTTTTAATTTAAGGTTAT
The DNA here is from genome assembly GCA_003278895.1 of Prochlorococcus sp. AG-347-L19. Lineage (GTDB taxonomy): Bacteria > Cyanobacteriota > Cyanobacteriia > PCC-6307 > Cyanobiaceae > Prochlorococcus_A. Next base: position 14,633 of record QCCO01000014.1, on the reverse strand, counting down.
TTTTGGTTGTTTGAACTAATTGTTCGAGATTTCCATTAGGCTCAAAATGAAGTCTTGCACTAATAATTGTCAGATCATTTCTTTGAAATGAGCTAAATCTATACTCAAAATTGATATCTTTTTTTTCAATTTCAAGTTTTTCATTAGTTTTATTATTTATAACTTTTACTGAAATAAGATTTTTTGCTAGCGATAAATTACCTGTGCCAGCATTCATATATATTGCCCCTCCTAATGTTCCTGGAATTCCGACAGCCCATTCACCTCCTTGTAATCTATTTTTAGCAAGAGAATTAGATAATGTTGGGAGCATTAAACCTGCTTCCGCTTCAACAATTCCTGTATATGGCTCTATCTTTAATGATTTCATCTTTTTTGTACACACAACTAAACCTTTTATGAAAATATTATTTATTAGAAGATTTGAACCTGCACCTATTATTTGGCATCTTTGATTATTTAAATTAGCCCATTTTATTAGATTTGAAAATTCGTTAATACTTCTTGGTTCAGCAAAATATTCAGCTACTCCTCCCACTTTTATAGTTGTATAACTTTTTAAATTACAGTTCTTAGAAAAAATATTATTAGCCATAAATTACTTATTCATTTTAATTTTTTTTTCATTTAAAATTGACCAGAAATTATGACAATCACCAGCTCCCATATTTAAAATTAAATCCCCTGTTTGAGTTAATTCGTAAAAATTCTTCTTAATTTCATGATAATTATTTATGAAAATAACATTTTTATTTTTTTTATAAATCTGATCAGTGATAATTTTCGAAGTAATTTTATCTTCGTTTTTTTCTCCTGCTCCATAAATACTTGTTACATAAATAACATCTGCTTTTGATAATTCTGCAGCGAATTCTTTAGTAAATTGTTTTACTCGAGAGTATCTATGAGGTTGAAATAAAGCTATTAATCTATTTTTTTGACATGTATTATTTTTTTGCTTAATAAATAATCTTCCTAGTTTAATCGTTTCTTTTATTTCGTTTGGGTGATGTGCATAATCATCATATAAACGTCTTTCATCTATTTGGCCTCTGAATTCAAATCTTTTTTTTGGCAGTTTGAGGTGTTTAATATTTTTCTTAATTTCTATAAAATCTACACCTATCATTCTTGAAGCTGCTACTGCTGCAGTGATATTAGATAGATTGTGTAATCCTGGAATTGGAATATTTAAACTACTAATAAAACTTCCATTTTCAAAATAATTTCCAATCGTATAGTTTGAATTAATTTGAGTCGGGATTATTGCATAAGCTACGTTTTCGGTTGTAGTGTTTGACCACTTACTATTGGAACAAAAATTATTTCTTGAGTTTTCACAATCAAAATTAAGTAATAATCTTTTAGAATTTCTAGCGAAATTTTTAAAAGAAGAAATGACTTCATTCAAATCAGAAAAGTGATCGCAATGATCAAAATCGATGTTAGTAATTATCCCAATATCAGATTCATATTTATAAATTGTTCCATCAGATTCATCAACTTCAGCTACTAGGTATTTTGTATTTTCTATATGACAATTAGAATTATATATAGGAATTATTCCTCCAATTATCGAAGAAGAATTTTTTGTACTTAACTCAAGTATTGTAGAAAGAAATGTACCAGTTGATGTTTTTCCGTGGCTGCCTGCTACTGACAATGTAGTGTAAGTAAGCATTAGCATTGCCAGTATCTCTGAACGATGTTTTATTGATAAGTTTTTTTCTCTGCAGTACGAAAATTCTTCATTTTCCGGCTTGATCGCGGAGGATACAACAAAATTAATCAATTTGTTGGTAAATTTGGAAATTACAAATTCAATATTTTGTCGAACTTGCGAAGTAAAGATCACTGCACCTAATTGCTCTAATTGTATGGTTTCATTATTTTTAACTAAATCAGATCCTGAAACTGAACACCCTTTTTTAATTAACCCCATTGCTAATGCTGACATTCCAATACCTCCGATTCCAATAAAATGAAAATGACTTTTCAACAGTAATTTTTTATCCAATGTTTATCTTTTACTAAAATCAAAATAACTTCTAGGTAAAATTTTGCTATTTTTTTTCTTGAATTAATACAAAACTAGACTTATTTGCTTAATAAATCAAAAAAACCTTACGTTATTGCACAAAATTCAGTATGATCAGCAACTTAGGTTAATCATTTAGAAATTATTTGTTATGACTTTGCGTGTTGCAATTAACGGCTTTGGCAGAATTGGTCGAAACTTTATGCGTTGTTGGCTTAGTAGAGGGGCTTACACCAATATTGAAGTCGTTGGAATTAACGTTACCTCAGATCCCAAGACTAATGCTCATTTATTAAAGTACGACTCAGTTTTAGGTCAACTTGATGGCGTTGATATTCATTATACTGATGATACTTTTGTAATTAATAACAAGACAATTAAATGTTTTTCTGATAGAAACCCAATGAATCTTCCTTGGAAAGACTGGGGTGTAGATTTGGTTATCGAATCTACTGGAGTTTTTAACACAGACGTAGGGGCAAGCAAGCACTTAGAGGTAGGAGCAAAAAAAGTTATCTTAACTGCTCCTGGTAAAGGCGATGGCGTTGGTACTTATGTAGTTGGAGTTAATGCTGATTCATATAAACACCAAGATTATGATATTTTGAGCAATGCTAGTTGTACAACAAACTGTTTAGCTCCAGTTGTTAAAGTTTTAGACCAAACTTTTGGCATTAACAAAGGTTTGATGACTACAATTCATAGTTATACAGGGGACCAAAGAATTTTAGATAATAGTCATAGAGATTTAAGAAGGGCTAGAGCCGCTGCTACAAATATCGTCCCTACTTCTACAGGTGCTGCAAAAGCAGTAGCACTGGTATACCCAGAAATGAAAGGTAAATTAACAGGAATCGCAATGAGAGTTCCAACTCCTAATGTTTCAGCAGTAGATTTTGTTTTTGAATCTTCTAAACCTGTCACAACCGAAGAAGTCAACAATGTTCTTAAGGAAGCATCTTTAGGCTCAATGAAAGGCATTATTAAATACGGAGATGAACCATTAGTGTCAAGCGATTACGCAGGTACTAATGAATCATCAATTGTAGATAGCGACCTTACTATGTGTATTGGTGATAACCTTGTAAAAGTCCTTGCATGGTATGACAATGAATGGGGTTATAGTCAGAGAGTTGTAGATTTAGCAGAGATTGTTGCTAAAAATTGGGAATAATTAAAAGTGTTTGAAAGGTGTATTTTTCAATAATTTATTTTTATTTTTATCTTTAAATTCTATTGATGGTTCGCCATTAGCAAAATAACCAATCTTATAAATATTTTTATCGAGTTTATATAAATTATTTGCCCATTTCTTTGGTAGTGAGAAAACTAATTCGTAATCTTCACCTCCAAAAAAATAATGTTCGTCCCATTTATCTCCTTGGGGCCAATGCTTATCTTTAGGTATTTTTTCATAATTCATTATTGCTTTACAACTGCTAGCTATTGCTAAATCTTGTATGGCTTGAAATAGACCATCGCTACTATCAGTACAACCTATTCTCTTCATTTTTTTATTGGATCGAGTTTTAAGGAGTTGTTTGAGAAAATCTGGGTAAACTTTCGGGCGACAAAATTGTTTAATGGACTTTCTAATTAATGTTTCATGAAGATAAACATCATTATCGAAATTAATTTTATTTTTTATCATAAATCCCAGTTTGCTAAGGCCATGAATTCCTGTCGTTAAGATAATATCTCCTGGTTTACATGCGTTTCTTCGTAATTCGAGTTCACCTTGAATCCCAAAGGCAGTAATTGAAATGATTTTTTCATCCCCCTTTGAGCAATCTCCCCCTAGAATCTTTCCTCCATATTCTTTTAATGCTTTATTTATTCCCTTGTATAGTTCTTCCACCCAAATCCACTCAGTTCTAGAAGGTAAAACTAAACTTATTGTAATACCTATTGTTTTCTTACTGCCACTTGATAATAAGTCAGAGATGTTGCTAACAACTGCTTTCCATCCAAGGTCTTGAGGACAAATAATAGTTTCATTGAAATGAACATTTTCTACCAGTGAATCAGTATTAACAAGTAAATTTTTATTTTTAGTTTTGATTAAAGCGCAATCATCTGAAACTTGATTTTTAGGCATAAATTTTCCTAGCCTAATAATTAATTCTTTTTCCCCTATATCTTCTAATATTTCTTTATGCATTTAATTTGAGATTTTCAATCCCTTCTAAAACATCAATTGAGATTATTGTGTCATTTTTAGTAAGTTCTTCTAGTACATCAAATCCATCTACTACGTATCCAAAGGCAGCATTTCTCCCATCAATTAAATTGCGACCTGCTGGATTCAATTCTGCTTCATATAAAAAGAAGAAAAATTGCGATGAGCCATCATCAACTGCGTTATTCGAATGGGACCATCCTAGAGTTCCAAGTGTTGCAAAAGGTAATGTTGGCGTCTCAGTGTAAAGACCTAAATCTTCAAAGGTTTGATTGTAAAAAGTATCTTGTTCATCAGGAATTCTTATTTCTAGAGGAACGTGACGCTCTTCATTTGTTTCAGGATCTATATAACCAATCTCTTCACCAACTGGATCGCCTGTTTGTAGTACAAAAAATTCTTCTGCTCTGTTAATAGGTAAGTCTTTGTAGAAGTTTTTTGAAGATAAATCTACAAATGCTCCTGCTGTAAGTGGAGCGTTGAATCCATCTACAATAGCTTGCATATCTCCTTTGGAGGTCTTTATATTGACTTTTGCTCTACCTAATAATCTTGGTAAATTATCAAATTCTTGAGGGATAGAGTATGGAAATTCATTGGGCAGAAAATATTCTTCTACACTACCTATTTTATCTAAAGCATCTCTTCGGGTGGCTATAAATGAGTATTTATCCTTTGATTTTGAGAAATCTTGAAGGCTATCAAAATTTTCTTTCAGTTCTAAAAATGTTTTTTCAGCAACTTTTTTTTTGTCGTTAGGTAATTCTTTAATAATTCGACTTTGGTATTTTTTTAGTAAAGATTGACATTTTGTAACAGTTTTCGTAAGAGCGGGCCATCTTCCTCCTCTTACGAGGTCACTAGTTTCTTCCAATTTGTGTTGAATTTCTTGTAATTCAACTTGCTTGATAGGGAGTGCATTTCTGAGGATTGCATTAGGGTCTTTTACTGCATTTCCGGTAGGTAAATCAGCTAGTACTTGAATCGGTTTAAAGAGAAAAACCTGAAAAATTACGATTGATATGATTAATAAAAGTTTGTTCTGATTTGATAAGAATTTTTGCATAGTACTCTTGCAGGTTTATGATCCATGTGGATTTAATACAGGAATGATTTCCAGTAACGATTTTCGCACAGGTACCACCATCGAATTGGATGGACAAGTTTGGCGTGTTGTAGAATTTCTACATGTCAAGCCTGGTAAAGGTTCTGCTTTTGTGCGAACAAAATTAAAATCAGTTCAAAGCGGCAACGTGGTTGAAAAAACTTTTCGAGCCGGAGAATCTGTACAGCAGGCTATCTTAGAGAAGTCTAACCTGCAACATACATATGTGGAGTCTGGAGATTATGTTTTTATGGATATGACAAGTTTTGAGGAGACAAGACTTTCATCAGAACAAATCGGTAAGGGTGCTAAATATTTGAAAGAGGGAATGGAGGTTAATGTGATTTTCTATAATGGTAAAGTTTTAGAAGTAGAACTTCCAATTTCTATTACTTTGAAAGTTACAGAGACTGATCCTGGAGTTAAAGGTGATACTGCTAGCGGGGGCACTAAACCAGCTATTCTAGAAACAGGTGCTCAAGTTATGGTTCCTTTATTTATTTCTGTGGGAGAAATGATTAAAGTTGATACTCGTAATGACAGTTATCTTGGACGTGAAAATTAATGGCTATGAAATTAGATCATGATGACTTAAATCGTTTAATAGAGAAAATCTCTACAAGCGATATTCAAGAATTCTCGCTAGAGGGTGAAGATTTTAAACTCGAAATAAAAAGAAATTTATTTGATCAAAATCAAGTTTTTAATAATTTAGTATCTAACACTTCAATCGATAGGCAAACAATTGCTAATCAAAAATCTATTAATGATAATGTTCCACCTCGAAGCGAGCCTGAAGTACCTCAGGTAGCTCCTCCAGGACGTTCTGACCTTATTGAAATTACTTCGCCTATGGTTGGAACATTTTATAGGGCTGCAGCCCCTGGTGAGGAGCCATTCGTTGAGATTGGAAACAATGTTAAAGTCGGTCAAACTATTTGTATTTTGGAAGCTATGAAGTTAATGAATGAAATTGAATCTGAATTTAACGCTGAAATAGTAGAGATTCTCGTTGAAAATGGGACGCCAGTTGAATTTGGTCAAGTTTTAATGCGCGTTAAGCAGTCTTGAATTTTTGCTCATTTCTATTGCAGCTTTAATAGCCTCAATCATGCTGTGAGATTCAGCTATTCCTTTCCCAGCAATATCAAATCCTGTTCCATGATCTGGAGATGTTCTTATAAAAGGTAAACCTATTGTGGTATTTACTGAGTAATTAAGGGCTATAACTTTCATTGGTATTAGACCTTGATCATGATACATAGCAAGAATGCCATCATGTTTTTCAGCATCTTTTTCATGCCAGGCTTTTGCGGAAGAATTCCAGCAACTATCTGGTGATAAAGGGCCTAATAATTTAATACCTTTATTCTTTTCATTCCAAGTAATCAATGCATCATTAAGCCAGTCTTTTTCTTCACTACCCAAAATTCCTTCTTCGCCAGCATGAGGGTTTAATCCAGCTACTTTTAATGTAGGTTTATCAATATAAGTGCTACAAAAATCTTTGAAAAGGTCCAATTTAGAATGAATTAATTCTTTATTTAATTGCTTGGGAACCTCACAAAGAGCTATGTGAGTTGTGGCTAGTAGCGTATTGAATCGCCAACCTGTGATTGGTGACTTTGCAGTGAATAACATTCCAACATTTTTAACTCCACATGATTCTGCTAATACTTCAGTTTGTCCAGAGAAGTAATGACCTGCTAATGACCATGATTTCTTACAGATTGGTCCAGTTACAAGTGCCGAATTTCGATACTGTTTTACAATTTCAATTGCTTTTTTTAAGTAATAGAAACTTGAATTACCGTAACTTGATTTAGGATTATTATCTGATGAAGAAATTTCTAGATCATGAATTTGTAAGGAATTTGGATTTGCTAGTTTTTCTAATCCAAGAGCCTTGAGGTGTTTATATGTATCTAATAGATTTTTTTTTGAACCTACCAATGTGTAGTCAACATTGTCTGGTATTTCATTAGAAGAAAGTGCTTTTAAAACTATTTCGGGACCAATACCTGACTCATCTCCAACGCTTATTACTAACCTCAATTTTTTATTTGTATTCTGAAAATTCATAAAAAGTTTTTAAATTTATTTTATTAAGTATTTAAATAGCAATTTTTTAAGCCTATTTTATAATTTTTAAAAATTAGTTTATATCCGAGCGTTTCGCATAAAAGTTTATTCGAAACTCTTCTATTTTCCATCCAAAAAGATTGAGCGATAGGTGATAATTCTTCTTTTACATCTTTAAATAAAATTGGCTTTGGCATTTTTGAACCAATTAAATTGTAGCAATATTGCATAACTTCTAATTGAGAACAAGGTTCATCATCTGCAATATTAATTATTTGGTAAAACTTTAAGGAACTTTTATTTTGTAATAGATAGATAATTGCATTTGTTATGTCAGCAACATGAACTCTTGAAAATACCTGATTCTTTTTTGAAATAACACGAATTTTTTTATTTTTTATTGCTTCAAAAGTCGATCTTCCTGGCCCGTAAATACCAGGTAATCTAAAAATTTGTACTGGTAAACCAGATTCAATCCATCTTTTTTCGCAATTTAATCTATTCTGACTTCTTTTTTGAAAAGGATTAGGTTGATCTATCTCAGAAACCCAACCACCTTCTGTGTTTCCATATACTCCTGTGGTAGATAAATATCCAACCCATTCAAGTGATAAATTTTGTAGTTTGTTTTCAAGGCTTTCTAATACGGGATCATTGCCATTTTTGTCGGGAGGTATGCAACTAAGTATATGGGTGACTCCATCAAAAATTTTTGCATCAGGAACCTCTCCATTTTCACTGTTGAAAACGAAGCTATTTGGATCTCTTTTTATAGATCTTGAGCTTGTGAAAACAGTGCAACCATATTTTTTAATTGTTTTTGCAAAAAAACTACCGCTGAAACCACATCCTAAAATTAAAAATTTATTTTTATTTCCGAGTAAACTTGCAGGCTTCTTCATGCTGGGCTAAAGTAGTACATATGTATTAATTAATCATGAAGACAGCTCTTAAGTCTGATTTGAAATCAAAAACTTTCCTCATTAGCAAAAGTTATCCTCGTCTGATAGAGAAAGAAATATGTTTAATTAATTCTAAATTCTATCAAAAATTATTTGTCTTTTTTATTTCATTTTCGACAATTTTAATATTCCCAGAATCCCCAAGAGAATTGGAAAATATATGCGAAAATTATAATTCTAGAAAGATATGTAATGTTTGGTAGTCAAGCCGCTTTATATGCTGATTCATCTTTTTCATAATTTTTATTTTTTACTTTAAAATTAGGGTTAGCCCATTGCAATAATCTAATAGCTAATCGTAAATCCCCTTCTAACCAAGCTCTTATTGCCATTGCTCTTCGAGGATCATAAAATTTTTGCCTTCTGTACCAATACAAGGCATTTTCATCTGATTTATCCCCATTACAGGAAAGACATGCAGGGACGCAGTTTTCTGTTGTACTTAGACCTCCTTGGCATCGTGGTATTACGTGGTCAATAGATTCAGATGGTTTTCCGCAATATATACAACTTTTTCCAGTAAACCTATGAATAGATTTTCGCCATTGTCTTAATCTGAACTTAGGACATAAATCCTCTAAAAACACCGCATCATTAATATGCATTCAGAATATTTAGTTAAATAAATGATGGCTTGGATATATTAAAAGTCAATCATTATTAATGATTTTCCGCTTAAATTTGCCAGTAAAAATATGTTTTAGTGTGTTTGGATACAAAATAGTGTTCAGTAAATTTAGAAAAAAAATAATACCTTTCTGAAACCTTAATTAATAACTATATCTTTCAATTGTTTCATCAGAAAATTCTTCATTAGTTTCTTCTAATTCTTTTTCTAATTTTTTTCTTTTGATTTCTCTATTTTTTGCCTCTCTTTCTTTATTTTCTTTTTCTTTTTCTAAATCTCTCATTAGTTTCCTATTTGGATGTAGTTGATCTAAGTATTCAACACAATAGCTGAAGGTGTCTCTATCTCTAATAACTGATTCAGTAATTTGTGCTGCTGCTTGTTTTGGTGAGACTTTGAAAATTCCACCTTTTTGCTTTTTTATATATGTATATGCTGCATCCCAACTACTTTCATGATCATTACCTCCATCTCTCATAGTACAGAAAATTTCCGCTCCAAAAGATCCTGCATTTACTTTTAGTGTATGAAGTAAAAGAGGAAATATTATCCCTAAGGTTATAAAAATAAATTCTTTTTTAAATCCCTTCATTGAACATAGTCTTTCTATTTAAAAATATCTTTTTTTTAAAATATGTCTATAGATTTTTAAGATTTTATTACTCCGAATAAGTTTAAGCACTTAACTATTAAAGGAAGTATTAAAAGCACAGTAATTAATCTTACTGCGTGTAGGGTTGCGACTGCAGCGCCAACCCCATATTCTGATCCTACAAGACTCATGCCGCTAATGCCTCCTGGTGCTGCACCTAGAATTGTTGTTATTACATCGATATGTAGTAATCTGCTAGTCCATAATCCAATTGCCAATCCTGTAATAACTAAAGTAAAAGTTATTAAGATAGCAGGTCTCCACAAAGTTTGGAGATCCATTAATGAGTCTTTAGTTAATGATGTACCAATAACTGTTCCAATGCCGATTTCTAAAATTGTTCTTGTGCCTATTGGCCAATCTGCAATATCGACTTTGTCACTTATGCTAAGTATGCTTGCGCCTATTAAAGCACCTGCAAGAGGGGCTGCAGGGATACCTGTTTTTAGAGCTAAAGCCCCAAAAATGCTACCTGCAATTAGATAATATAATAGGTTAATGTTTGGCATAAATTTGAAAGATGTTTGACCATAATATTAGAAAAAAATTTATTTGCTTAAGTTTATTTTCAAATAATATTTTTGATTTCCTCTCGTAATGTCCCCTTTTGTTGGCATAATATTGTTTAAAGCATGAATTTTTATGGCTTCACAAATTTCATACAAAGATAATAAAAACCGCATAAAGAAAAAATTATCTTTTTTTGAGGGTGGTCACCAGCTTGAAAAATTAGAGTTTGCCCTTGCAATTGCTCAAACCAACGGTGATAAAAAAAAATCAATCACTCTTAGAAAAAAGATCGTTGAATTAGGTGGAAATGTAGAAGAGCCAGGTACATAGGTTAATTTTCCTCAAGATATTTAGATGCTACAACTAATGCTTCACCAGCTTGTTGGGCTTTAATTTTGCCTAGTTCTACAAGGGTACTACTAATTGCAGATATTACCGTAATAATATCCCTATCATTTACATAACCTAAGTGTCCGACTCTAAATATTTTTCCCTTTAAATGATCTTGACCACCAGCAAGTAAAATATCAAAATTATTCTTTATTCTTTTTCTAAATTCTTCAGCATCCATTCCTTCAGTTTTTATTGCTGTAATAGAAGGGCTTAAGTACTTTTCATCAGCAAATAATTTTAGATTTAAAGCTTTTACCGCATTACTAATTGCTAATTTATGTTTAGTATGTCTGCAGAAAATCTTATTTAAACCTTCTTCTCTCATCATTTTTAGAGCTTCATCTAAAGCAAAAACCAAATTAACTGCTGGTGTATAGGGATTACTATTACTTAAAAGACTTTTTCCGTAGGATTTTAAATTTAAATAAAATTTTGGTAAGTTAGATTTTTCTGTAGCTTCCCATGCTTTTTGGCTTACTGCTATAAAACTAAGCCCAGGAGGGATCATATATCCCTTTTGTGATCCTGAAGCAACGATGTCTAATTCCCATTCATCTACTGGCACATTGCAAGCCCCAAGACTTGTAACGCAGTCAACAATTGATAAAGCTGTGTTGTGATCGCGAATATAGGAACTTATAGTTTCTAGATCATTAATTACACCTGTTGAGGTTTCGGAATGAGTCAAAATAACTGCCTTTATTTCTTTTTGTTTATCTTCCTTTAATACCTTTTTGAATTCTTCTGGATCAAGTGGAGTTCCCCATTCAGAATCAATTTTTATTACTTCTAGGCCAAATTCTTTAGCAACTTTTACCCATCTTTCGCCAAATTTTCCATTTTCTCCACAAATTACTTTATCTCCTTTACTTAAGGTATTTATAATTCCAGCCTCCATAGCGGCAGTCCCACTACCAGTGATTGTTAGAACATCATTTTGAGTTTGATGAAGCCACTTTAAATTTTTAGTAGTACTTTCTACGAGATCTTGGAATTCTTTACTGCGATGTCCTATTGGATGCTTACTTAATGCTTGTAAAACTTTTTCTGGAACTGGTGTAGGTCCAGGAATCATCAATGATAATTTTTGTTGTATGGCCACTTTTTGTTAAATAGGTCATTCTTAGATTAGTTCTCATTATATATTTTTCAATTACTTGATTTGAAAAAAGGATTTTCTTTACCTTTGTGGGTTGCTGGAGCTGCTAGGGCAGCATTAAAAAAACTAGTAGGGTTACCATTTGAGAATTATGAATTAATAAAAATTCTTAGTGAAAACAAAGAAATAAAAATCGAGATTCATTCCGTTGGTTTACTTAAAGGTGACTCGCATGCATTAGGAATTTCTTTTGCAAAATCTGGCTTAGATCTTGATATTACACAAAACTTAGAAATATGGACATTAGCCTCATTAGAAAAAATTTCTTTTGATGATCCTGGTCAAGCAATTCCAATAAATATAATTGCAGGATCTGGTGTAGGAAAAAAAGAGGATACATCAGAGATATGCATTTCTGATTTTGCAAAAAAAGTTTTATATGAAAATTTATTAGATATTATTCCTGAGGGCTTTAATTTGAAATTAGAAATTATTTTCCCAAATGGGAAATTCTTAGCTGAAAGAACTAGTAATAAGTCATTTGGTATCGTTGATGGATTATCTATTATTGGTACTTCTGCTGAGACTTATTCGAGTGCATCACCTGATCAATTAGAAGAAGCTAAAAATAAGTTAGCAAAGTTAATTCAAGATGGTTTTAAAGAGGAAGTTGTTTTTGTTATTGGTGAAAATGGGCTAAATTTAGCAAAAAGTCGAAATGTTAATTTGCCAATTATCAAAATTGGAAATTGGGTAGGACCATTACTAGTTGATGCTGCAATAAAAAAAGTCAAAACAGTAATTCTTTTTGGTTATCACGGAAAATTAATTAAATTAGCAGGTGGTATTTTTCATACACATAATCATTTAGCTGATGCAAGAATTGAGATTCTTATTTATTTAGCCGTTCAAGAAAATGTGCCCCCTGAAATAATAGAAGAATTATCTCAATTAAATAATCTTGAAGATGCATTATTAGTTCTTGAAAAATTCAATCAATCGTTAGCTGATAGATTATTCAAGAATATATCAAATACAATTGAAGAGCGTTCTTTTGCTTATGTAAATAGATATGTAAAAACTGATATGGAAATTGCATCAATCATTTTTGATAGAAAAAGGAAAATAAGGTGGTCTGGAATTTGCGGTAATAAGTATATTTCTTATTTTCAGTGAGGTTTATTTGTGATTCATTATGCTTTTCTAAATAAATTGAGCTAATTTTTATACATGAGTCAAACATTTTTAAAAAAAGAACGAGATCCTTCAATATTAATTTTAGATTTCGGATCTCAATATTCTGAATTGATTGCAAGAAGAATTAGAGAAACTAATGTTTTTTCTCTTGTAGTAAGTAATTGTATTTCAACTGAAGATATTAAAAAAATTAATCCTAAAGGGATTATTTTGAGTGGAGGCCCAAATTCTGTATATGAACAAAATGCTCCTAAGTGTGATGAAAAAATTTTTAATTTAGGCATTCCTATTCTTGGCATATGCTATGGAATGCAATTAATGGTAAAAGAACTTGGAGGATCTGTTATTTCAGCAACAAAAAGAGCTGAATATGGTAGAGCACCAATAAATATTGACCAAGAATCTGAACTCCTTTCTGATGTAGAAGATAAATCTATTATGTGGATGAGTCATGGCGATTCAATTAATTGTTTGCCTGATGGATTTAATAAAATTGCTCATACCGAGAATACACTCCATGCAGCAATTTCAAATGATGTAAAGAAATTATTTGGAGTACAATTTCATCCTGAAGTTAATCATTCAGAGTTTGGGATGACGATAATTAAAAATTTTGTTTATAAAATTTCTTGTTGTGCGGCTGATTGGACAACCGAAACTTATATAGAGGAAACTATTCCGAGGATAAGAGAGCAAGTTGGCAATAAAAAAGTTTTGCTTGCCTTATCTGGGGGAGTTGATTCCTCAACTCTTGCTTTTCTTCTAAATAAAGCTATTGGAAATCAGCTTACATGCATGTTTATAGACCAAGGTTTCATGAGAAAAGGTGAACCAGAATTTTTAATGAATTTTTTTGATAAGAAATTCCATATAAAAGTTGAATATATAAATGCAAGGGAAAGGTTTATTGCCAAATTAAAAGGTATTACTGATCCAGAACAAAAAAGAAAAATTATAGGGGAAGAATTTATTAGAGTATTTGAGGAAGAAAGCAATAGATTGGGACCTTTTCAGTATTTAGCCCAAGGTACTCTTTATCCTGATGTTATTGAAAGTGCTGGGACTAATATTGATCCTAAAACTGGAGAAAGAATAGCTGTAAAAATTAAGAGTCATCATAATGTAGGTGGATTGCCAAAAGATTTACAATTTAAATTAGTTGAGCCATTAAGAAAACTTTTTAAGGATGAAGTCCGAAAAGTCGGAGCTGCTTTAGGTTTGCCAGATGAAATTATAAAAAGGCATCCATTCCCAGGACCGGGATTAGCTATAAGAATTTTGGGAGAGGTTAATAATGAAAAACTTGATTGTTTAAGAGATGCAGACTGGATAGTAAGAGATGAAATTAAAAAAGCAGGTCTTTACAATGATATTTGGCAAGCTTTTGCAGTATTGCTCCCTGTAAAAACAGTAGGAGTTATGGGTGATAAAAGGACTTATGCATGGCCAATAGTTTTACGTTGTGTATCTAGTGAAGATGGTATGACAGCCGATTGGTCAAAAATTCCTTTTCAGATTCTGGAGAGGATTGCAAATAGAATCGTAAACGAAGTAAGTTCAGTTAATAGAGTTGTTTATGATATTACAAGCAAACCTCCTGGAACTATTGAGTGGGAATAGTCCAAGAGTAAAAACCTAGTTATAGTCAAAAAAATTGTGCTCACCTGAAGTTCACCCGTCTTTTTTTATAATTTTGCAATCGATCTGACGTGATCCTACTCACCTATGTCTCACCCGAAGCATCATGACTTTGTCTATGGAGAAATCGTAGAAGGTGTAAAAATTATA
>QCCO01000013.1 GCA_003278895.1 Prochlorococcus sp. AG-347-L19 | reverse complement strand
ATTTCTTTTATGGACTGTTAAATATGAAGATAGAGAAAAATGGATTATAGATAAACCAAGTTGGATCCCTAGCCAAAAACTTAAGCCATCGTATTAAATGAAGACTTATTTAGAAGAACGAATTGAATGGTATGACGATAATTATAGAAATGGTAATGCTTTAATCTCTGATAAGCAGTTCGACCAACTTGAAAAAAATTTATTAAGAACAAACCCTAATTGTGATTACTTTAAAAAGAAAAATAAACTATTTTTACCTTCATTAGAAAAGGATTCAATAGATGAATTTTTGAAAGGATTATTAGTAGATACCAGATTATTAATTGAACCGAAAATTGATGGTTGTGCAGTTGCTTTGCAATATAGGGATGGAACCCTGGAGAAAGCTATTTCAAGAAAAGGGGCAGACGTTACTAGTAAACTTATTAAAGTCCAAGACATTCCCAATAATCTCCCTCTTCGAGGAATTCTTCAAGTTAGAGGTGAATTATATGCACCCAACCAAAGTCCAAATATCTCCCAGAGAATCGCTTCTGGATTTCTAAGAGCTAAAGAAGGATTTTCAGGAAGTCTTAGTTTCTGCGCATTTCAAATACTTAATTCAACACTGAACCAATATGAGTCCAAAAAGAGTCTTTCAAAGCTTGGCTTCACGATCCCTCAGGATATTTCATGCAACTTTACGAGCCAAGTTGAAGTATTTAGAAAACAATGGCTAGAAGGGAAGCTTTTTAGTAAATATCCAACAGATGGAATAGTAGTAAAAATAAATTCTAGAAAATTACAATTGATTAGAGAAAAATCAAATTTAGATTATCCTTATTGGCAAGTTGCAATAAAAAGTTAATGGAATCAATACACCAGATTTTCCGACTTGGCATATTTACTTGGATATGTTTTTGATTGGCTTTGCAACTTACGGTTTTCTTAGAATTAAGAAAAAAATAAAAACTAAATAAATTTTTTAAATCATCCGTAGTCCTTAAGCATGGATTTAAGTTGTTCGGTATCTAATTGTTCAAGATAATTTCTCATTGCCAACCAAGATCTTCTGCTTTCTAACTTTCCACTTTGTTTAAATAAATTTGCGGAAACTTGATCTATCAATTCTTTATTAGTCATATTTATATTCTTCATCAAGTTCAATGACAACACCATTAAAAAATTCTGCTAATAATTTTGACGGGTCTTGCATAGATATCTTTCTATCTACTTTTGATAATTTCTTTTTGATTGGATTTAAGTTAGTCATACAGATGCAGGTAATTCAAGTTCTTCAAAAGTCCAACCTTCTAATTGAAGGTCATGCCATTTATCCCAAGCATTATCCAAATACATTTGAGTGGATGATTTAATTGCCATTGGCTCACCAAGATCATTTGCATAATATGTATGAGCAAAAATTCTCATACTACTTCTTGGAGATTTTTTATTCCTTATAAATAAAATTAATCTGCTGCGGTCTGGGCTAAGCAACCAACCACTTGGGGACTCATTACGATAACCGTAAGAAAAATTAGTCCAAACATTAGCTCCTCCTAAAGTCATTTCTTAGTAATACATGTGTACTACTAATATAAGTGCATTAGGAAAGGATCGTCAAGTAGTTTGGCAAATAAATTATTTAAACTGAAAGAGAATAAAAACAGCTCAGTTATTCCAAAAAAATAAAATACCCACCAAAAGCTTGGTTTAGCAAGCATTTTGATAGGTAACACCGGATCCCCGTCAGTTCTCTGCTGCATCGACCTGGAAATGCCAGAAGAGGATTCAAAGTGGGCTTTCGTTTCCGATTACAAGATCGGTTTACTACCGCATCACGACAGTCTCCTCATGTCGAAAGAGAGTCAGATCAGAGCACATAAAGAAGAACTTGACCAAAGATCCAGTAATCTAACTCTAACTTATTTTTTTATGCATTTGGAGATGGCCAAATGTCTCTTACCATGGTTAATAAAATTTGAGCTTCATCATATCTTTCTGAATGCGTTTTACCATTTAATAAAAATGTGATATGAGCCATTTTTCTTCCCAGAATTTCGCGAGATTTGCCATAACAATGAATATTAGAATCCTCAATTTCAGATAACATTTTAATTCTGGTTTTCATTGAGATTGGGAAATTCTTTTTTAACCCCAGTAGATTTATCATAATTGCACCTTCACAATGCATTTTAATTTCAGGTGGCATTATTCCAGAAGAAATGCAAACATATTGATCAAACTGACTTGAAGTGCAAGCTTCAATAGAGAAATGAGCAGAGTTATGAGTTCTAGGAGCTATTTCATTAATTAAAAGACCATTATGTCCATAGAAGAATTCAATAGCTAAAACTCCAACGTAATTAAGTTCATTGACTATTGAAGAGAAAATATTTATTGCAAATAAGTTCAAATCATATTCATTTGTTCCAGGGGCAAGAACCCAATCACAAACATGGTTTGATTGGAACGTCTCAACTATTGGAAAGAATCTTATCTTACCGGTCCTATCTCTCGAACCAACAAGAGCCAGTTCTTTTTCATACTCTATCCATTCTTCTATTAACCATTCATTAGAGTTATTCTCTGTTAAAAAAGAATCTAAATCTTCTTTTGTCTTTATTTTTCTGTTACCTTTGCCGTCATATCCACCTTTATTTGATTTTACCATTAGAGGAAAAGTCCAATTATTGCTTTCCTCATCCGAGAGATTTTTAAAATCTTTAATACTTATCCATTTTGGGCAGGGAATATTCATTCTGTCTATTAATTTTTTTTGAGAAAACCTATCTACTAATGGCTTAATTGCATTAAGGCTTGGAACAAAAATATCGTTATTGCAAATTAAACTTAATTTATCAATTTTTATCCATTCATTTTCAAAAATTATTTTTTCACACTCATTAATTAATGATTTATTACCTCTTATCTTTAAAGGATCAGCTTCTATGACATGATCTGCTTTTAAACCAGCAGGATCATCACAAGATTTTGTTTGCACACATACTTCTAGATCTCTTTTTTTTGCTGCCTCGGTTAACATCAAGGCCAATTGACCCCCTCCAATTATTCCTAGGGAATAATTTTTCTTAATATCGTTTATATTTTTTTTAAAACTCATAGCATGATTTTATTACCATTTCTAATTCTTAACAACTGAATTTTTAAGGATCTAGAGCTTAGATTTTGCTAATATATAAAGTATTTAATACCAAATATTTAATAATTTTAACTAGGTAATCAATTGTGAATAAGAGAAAAATATTAGTTCCATTAGGTGATAAGTCATACGAAGTAACTCTAGAAGCAGGGATACTGAATAATATCAGCGAAGAACTTTTAAAAATTGGAATAACAAAGAATAGGAAAATACTTGTTATTTCAAATGAAGAAATATCAAATTTGTATGGAGAAAAAATCTTAAATAATTTAAAAGATAATAAATTTCAGGCCAAAATGTTCCTAATCAAGGCTGGAGAATCATATAAAAACTTAAAAACCTTAAGTGAAATATATGATGTAGCATTTGAGCTTGGCTTAGATAGAAATTCAATAATTATTGCCCTTGGAGGAGGAATTGTTGGAGACATAAGCGGTTTTGCAGCTGCGACTTGGCTGAGAGGTGTTGAATATATTCAGATTCCAACAACATTATTATCAATGGTTGATTCATCTGTGGGAGGAAAAACAGGAGTAAATCATCCAAAAGGTAAGAATTTAATTGGGGCTTTCAATCAACCTAAAGCAGTTTTTATTGATCCAGAAACTTTAAAAAGTTTGCCCAAAAGAGAATTTAGTGCAGGCATGGCCGAAGTAATAAAATACGGAGTAATAAGAGATAAAGAACTTTTCGAATACTTAGAAATTGAAAAAAACAAAAATGAACTTATAAATCTCAAAAATGAATATCTAATTAAGATAATTAATAGTTCAATTAAAACAAAGTCTCATATTGTTTCTCAAGACGAACACGAAAATGGTATTAGAGCAATATTGAATTATGGTCATTCTTTTGGTCACGTTATAGAAAATTTATGTGGATACGGCAAATTTCTACATGGTGAGGCAATATCAATTGGTATGAATATTGCGGGGGAAATAGCAATTGATAAAGGGTTATGGTCTAAAGAAGAATTAGAGAGACAGAAGAATCTTTTGAAGAGTTACGATCTTCCTACCGAGATCCCCAAAATAAATAAAGAAGACGTTCTAACAATACTTATGGGCGATAAAAAAGTTCGTGATGGCAAAATGAGATTTATATTACCGAAAGAAATTGGTGCTGTTGATATATATGATGACGTAGAAGATTCATTATTTTTAAAGTTTTTTTCTTAACGCAAACAGGTTGAATTTATATTGATTTTCTTCTCATTAAACTTTTTAAAAACAAACCACTTAAAATCACCCAAACAAACAGGATCAACGAGTCTAAGTAATGCCTCTCTTCTTAGAAGGGCCTTTGATAAATCCTCTTTAATTTCTTTCTGAATCCCATAAAGTCTCTCTGCCAATCCAAGTGCCAGCAAAGCCTCTCCTTGTTTAGTTATTCCAACAGTATCAAATCCAAGAGTCTCAGCATCATTAATTAAAGTTTCTATGCACACATGAGATGTTAAATCACAATTTCCAGGAGAATCTAGGACATTATTCGTCATTTTTTGATTTTCATAAGAAACTAACGTCCCATCAGAATTCTTAGAGGTGTAGTATTTTTTGGCTTCTTTAGAGTAATCAATTATCAATAAAATACCATTATTGATTTTCCCATGAATAGCTTTTAACCATTTTGAGTTATCTATATGCCATTCTGTCGTCCATCCTTCAATAGCATCTTCAGGCGGAATAGTAATTCCCAACTCACTTTTAGCAAGTTCAATACTTTTTCTCAATTCACTTGTAATTGGCATTTCATCAAAATATAATTTATGAGATTTTTTGTCTATAGAAACTGCTTGTCTAAGTAATTTTCCTTTTGAGAAGGTTATTCTCTCTACTGGCAAAGCATCCAAAACCTCATTTGCAAGAACTATTCCATTTATATTATTTTCCTCTACTTCTGCCAAACCTTTCCATAAAATATCAATGCCTAAGTTTAAAAATTCTTCCAATTTATTTTTTTGTTTTTCTACCATCCCTTCATTAGGTTCAATAATTACAAAAGAAACTCCTTCTAAAAAATTCTTGTTATTTTCTAAAAAATATTTAATTAATCCACACATAAAGCTTCCATCTCCAGCTCCAAATTCAGTTACAGCTAATTTCTGATTAGATAAAAAACTATTTTTGAACTGAATCAACCAATCTTCTATTTGTTTACCAACCAAAAAAGCAAAATCATCTGATAAAGAGGGTGATGTGACAAAATCTCCTCGAACGCCTAACTCAGCTTTACCGCTGCCGTAATAACCATTAATAGGATCATTTAATGCGAAATTCATAAAGTCATAAAAACTTATACTCCCACCCATTTTTATTATTTTTTTTACTAACCAATCTGGATTATTCGCGGGTAAGCTATTCATCGGCGAAAATATAAAAAGACAGAACTTATTTATGCCTTCAAAGATTAACTTTTTATTAGGAATATTTCTATCTATATTAGTTCTAATTTCAAATAAACCCGTTTTCGCTATAAATAATCCAAATCTTTTACCAGAAGAAAAAACACCAGTAATTGATTTAGCTAAAACATTAAGCCCTAATCAGAAAAAATCATTAGAGGAAAAGCTCAATAATCTAGAAATTGAAAGTGGGTGGAAAATTAAATATTTATCTCAGTTTGAAAGTTCTCCTGGTAGCGCAATAAAGGACTATTGGGATTTAGATGAGACAAGTTTGTTGATAGTTGCGGATCCTAGAGGGGGAAATTTGCTGAACTTTAACGTCGGAGAGGCTTATTTTAATTTTATGCCAAGGTTATTTTGGGTTGAACTTCAAACAAGATTTGGCAACCAATACTACGTTAAAGATCACGGTGAGGATGGTGCAGTATTAGATGCAATTGATTCAGTAAAGATTTGCCTCGAAAGAGGAGGATGCCAAGTTGTCCCTGGCCTACCTAAAGAGCAATATATTTGGACTTTATGTACATCTATTCTTGGAGGTTTAGTAGCAGGTTTTGCATCTGCTCCAAGGAAAGAAGGTCAAGTCATATCAATTGGATTTTTAGCTCTTCTTTCTCCCTTATGGGGAATGTTATTTGGAATTTTTGGTTTGGCACCGATAATATCCAGAACAAATGATATATTACCTTTATTTAAAAATGGTTTAGCTTTTACAGCCGCAGGAATTGCTGGTTATATCTTGTCTCAAACATTATTTTCAAGATATGAAAAGCCCAAAAATACTTAAGATATAAACAAAAATATCAAATCCTAAAAAAATTTATCTTCTTCACGAATTTCACCAGACTCTGAATACCATCGATGAGAAACATGACTTAATACCTTTTTTTCGAACTCAATCCATGAAAAGTTAATTAGCAATTTCCCATCTTCATCAGTTTTATATCTTGGCACCACAGCAGTGTTGAAATAAATTGTTCCTCTGCTATCAATTTTAAACATCTCTCTTAAACCAAGATTTCTTTTAAGCCGGTTGTGCATATGGCCAAAAATTACAATATCAACTTTTCTTCTCTTTTGTATTTGGGAAATAGCCACAGACAAATCTCTATCTCCCCAATCTAATGAGGGTAATTTCCAGTCTTTCCCACAAATACTTTTAGGTTCTGAGCCTAAACCCGAGGGGCCAGCATGAGACATAATTATTAAAGGTATATCTACTACAGTCTTTTCCGAACACTTAATAATTTTATTTATTGAATCTTGTTCGGTGATAGGTCCATAAACACCTTTAACTTCTTTCGAAAGATAATAGCCTCCACCAGAACTACATGGTCTAGCAGACAATAAATTTATTTGATTATTAAAAACTTTCAAATCCCATGCACAATATTTTTCACCAAGAACACGTATCTGCTTTGAGAGAGTTTCCCCTGTAGAATCTTTCCCTCTATCATGATTTCCTAAAATCACAAAAGTAGGAATTTTGATCTCATTGATTTTTTTAATTATTTTGACACTCCCGTCAGAAATATCACCAACAAATAAAACAATATTTGGGTTGATAGTCGATAAAACTTTCAAGTCTAATTCAGACCATTGACCATGACAGTCACCAACAATAGCAATTTTTAAATTTGTCAGAATTTTTTCTATTTAAAGGCATATAATCTATTTAGAGATATTCTAAATCCTGACCAGTATAACTTCTACTGCAAAACAGAAATCAGTTCAAAATGAAGAGGATTTGATTTCTGAAATAAAGGAGCGTTGCCAAAAAGCTAATGCAATTATTCTTGCGCACTATTATCAAACTCCAGAGATTCAGGAAATTGCAGATTTTATCGGCGATTCATTAGATCTATCTAGGAAAGCTGCAAATAATGATGCTGATATAATAATTTTTTGCGGTGTGCACTTTATGGCCGAAACCGCCAAAATACTTAGCCCTAATAAAACAGTCCTATTACCAGATATTGACGCAGGATGCTCATTAGCAGATGATTGTCCCTCAGATGAATTTCAAAAGTTCAGGGAAGAAAATCCAGACCACTATGTCGTAAGTTATATAAATTGTACTGCAGAAGTAAAAGCTCAAAGTGATCTCATTTGTACAAGCAGTAATGCAGTCTCATTAATTAAAAAGATACCTGAAGATAAAAAGATAATATTTGCGCCAGATAAGAACCTTGGGAGATGGGTACAGAAAAATTCAGGAAGAGATCTTAAATTATGGCCTGGCAGCTGCATTGTTCATGAATCATTTAGTGAAGAAGCACTACTGAAATTAAAATATCAAAATCCAGGATCAAAAGTAATTGCTCATCCTGAATGTAGTCAAAATTTACTAATTCTCTCAGACTTTATTGGATCAACAAGTAAGCTGCTTGATTTCGTAAGTAAAGATCCATCTAAAACTTACATGGTACTAACTGAACCTGGAATAATTCATCAAATGAAAAAGAAAGAACCTAATAAAATTTTTATTGAAGTTCCCGATTTAGAAGGTTGTAAATGTAACGAGTGTCCATATATGAAATTAAATACTTTAGAAAAAATTCTTGATTGTTTGAAAAATAATTCCCCGTCTATTGAACTAGACCCAGAAATAATAAGAAGAGCCTATGTGCCAATAAAGAGAATGCTGGATATGAGTAATTAATTTAATGAAAATACTTTATCTTCCTTATTAATTTTTAGGAATGCATTAAGGTTTGTGGTGTCGGGATTAAATTCGCTTATCTGATTCTTTCTATTAATTATATTTATAAGCTCTTTTTCACCAGCTCTATATTGTTTATCTTTTCTAGTTCCTATCTCTCTTTGAAGTATAGGGTTTATATTCATTCTTACTTCTATGTCTGGAATAATTCCAGATTTGTTTATATCAGTGCCGTTCGGAGTTAAATACTTAGCGACTGTAACAGTTAGACCTGAACCATCAACTAAAGTTCTCATGGATTGAACTAGACCTTTACCAAATGTTTTCTTCCCAACCAATTTTCCTCTTTTGTTATCTTTTATTGCACCAGAAACTATTTCACTAGCACTAGCAGAACCCTCATTAACTAAGACAACTAAGGGCTTTTTTGTCAGAGCTTGACCGTTTCCTTTTTTTGTTTCTTTTAAACCATCTTTACTTACTGTACTTACTATTACTCCTTTGTTAATGAAGTGCCTTGAGATATCAATGCTTGATTCTAATAAACCTCCAGGATTACTTCTCAAGTCAAGAACATATCCTGCGACTTTTTTTGTTTCTAAATCCTTAATAGCATCTTTAGTTTCTTTGGATGCATTTGCATTAAATTGTTTAATTCTTACATAGCCAATTGATAAGCCATTTTTGGTTTGATTGACTTTACTTGATACAGTTTTTATTTCAATTTTTTCTCTTGATAAAGTCTTAAAAAAGGATTGAGAACCTCTAAGAATTTCAAGCTTTACTTTAGTACCTCTTTGTCCTCTTATTAATTTCACGGCATCCTCAATATTCATACCTTCAGTAGAAATATCATCTATGGATAATATTTTATCTCTAGCTTTAATTCCAGCATCAAATGCAGGGGTGCCCTCTATGGGAGAAATAATTATTAAATCATCAGATTCTTTATCTTTAACTATTTGGATACCAACTCCAGTTAATTCGCCAGAGGTATCAATTCTCATTTGATTAAATTCCTTAGGTTCTAAAAATCTTGTATAAGAATCATCTAAATTAGAAAGCATATCTCTAATCGCATCATATGCTTCATTGCTGTCTGAATATGTTTTTGATAAAACTTCTTTTCTTAGATTAATCCAATTGGACTTTTGAAATTTGCCGTTTGAATCAAGAAAATCTCTATATACAATTTGCCAAACATGATCAATCACTTCTTTATAACTATTATTTAAAACTGTTGCCTCTGCAAAATTATTTAAAAATAAACCAGAAAAGGATGTCGCAAATAGAAATATATATTTTTTTTTAAGCAATTTTCTTATCTTCAAATAATTCGATATTTTTTATTATAAAAAGAATTTATTTATAATTCAAAAATTTGACAAATCCTTAAGGATCAATCCACTTCCCATCATCCTTAATAAGTTGGATTAAAGCATTAACACCCTCATCTTCAGGTACTCTTTTTATCTCTTCTTTTCTTCTATATAAGGCAATAGTTCCTTTACCTTTTCCAACATAACCATAATCAGCATCTGCCATTTCTCCTGGCCCATTAACAATACATCCCATTATTGCTATATCTAGACCCGTCAAATGTGAGGTGGCATTCCTAACTTTATCTACAACTTCTTCTAGATTGAAAAGTGTTCTACCACAACTGGGGCAACTGATGTATTCAACCATTGTTTTTCTTAATCCTAAAGATTGCAAAATCGAATAGCACACTGGTATTTCCTTTTCTGGAGCTTCTGTTAAGGAAACCCTGATGGTATCTCCTAATCCCTCTGCTAAAAGCGTTCCAATTCCAGCAGTACTTTTAATCCTTCCATAATCACCATCACCAGCTTCGGTCACTCCTAAATGTAAGGGATAGTTATATCCTTCTGAGTCAAGCCTATCTGCAATCATTCTGTAAGCTGCCATCATGACCGGAGCCCTAGAAGCTTTCATAGAAATAATAATGTTATGAAAATCAAGCTCATCACAAATTTTGACGAACTCCATTGCAGATTCTGTCATTCCTAATGGCGTATCTCCATAAGTAAAAAGCATCCTCTCAGATAGAGATCCATGATTAACTCCAATCCTTAGAGCTTTGTTTTCAGCCTTTAAAACTTCAACTAAAGGGGTAAATCTTTTAAGTATTGTTTGCTTAATAGTTTCAAATTCCTCATCTGTATATTCAGTTCTTGTAGGGTCTGATTTTTCAAAAACAAACAATCCAGGATTAATTCTTACTTTATCAACATGTTTTGCAACTTCCATTGCAATTTTCATACCATTATGGTGAACATCAGCCACCAAGGGGGTATTGATATTATTTTCTAGTAATTTTGCCTTTATATCTCCTACTGCTTTGGCATGTGCTAAGGAAGGGACAGTTAACCTTACTATTTCACAACCCACATCATGAAGTCTTTTGATAGCTAAGTAAGCATTTTCGACATCCATAGTATCTTCATTTATCATCGATTGAACTCTTACTGGATAATCACTTCCAATAGCTATATCACCTACCATTACTGTTCTAGTTATCCTTCTCTCAATATGAGTTGAATATCTTTTGGAGAGACTATTAACCTCTTTAGATTGAGTTAATGACATTAAAATTCTTGATATTCAAAAAGGATTTCACTAAATTATACGGCATATAGTTTACCACTTACATTCTCTAGGTCTTTCAAAGTTAGTTGGTAAGGTTTATTGATTTCTTTTGAAGGAAATCTCAACAAATAAGATGGATGAAAAATTACCATAATTTCTCTCCCATCTTTTTTAATCCATTGACCTCTTAAATTACTTATAGGATCTTTAACTTCTAAAATAGCTCTCATAGCAGTAGAACCAGTAAGTAATATGAATTTTGGATCGACTAACTTTATTTGCTGTAATAACCAAGGTTTATGAATATTAATTTCTCTAGCAGTGGGTTTTCTATTATTTGGTGGACGACATTTAATTACATTACAAAAATAAACATCCTTCTTATAATCAATTCCAGCTTGTATTAATAATTCGTTTAATAACTTACCAGATTTACCAACATAAGGTTTTCCTTCTAAATCTTCTTGGGCTCCAGGTGCCTCACCAATTACTAACAAATCTGCAAATACACTTCCTCTCCCAATTACTAACCTTTTCACCGAAAATAAAACTTTAAATATTTTTATCTTAAGAACTCAAAACATGAAAATAAAATAGATTAAGAAAATGAACTAAATTAAACCATAGTGTGATAGTTTTATTTATTCTTAATTTATGCATTTGTCATTATTAAAAGTCATATTTGAAAAGTCATAAGTCAATGAGTCACGTTAATTTATCTGATCGGGCACTTTCAATCGAGCCTTCTCTTACATTGCAGATAAGTGCTAAAGCAAATCAATTATCTGCAGAAGGAGTAGATATTTGCAATTTAAGTGCAGGTGAACCTGATTTTGATGCCCCAAAAGAAGTTATAGAGGCTACAAGTAAAGCTATATTTGATGGATTTACAAAGTACGGGCCCGCAGCGGGGAATTTAGATCTCCGAAAAGCAATTGCAAATAAACTTCAAATTCAAAACGATTTAAATTATGAATTTGAAAATGTAATGGTCACAAATGGTGCTAAGCAAGCAATATATAATCTTTTCCAAGTATTATTAAATACTGGAGACGAAGTTATTATTCCTTCTCCATATTGGTTAAGTTATCCCCAGATGGTTAGATTGGCGGGGGGGAAGCCGATTTTTACAAATTCTTCTGCAGAAGATGGATTCAAAATAAATATAGAAGATTTGAAGTCTAAAATCTCTTCAAAAACTAAATTTATAATTATCAATTCTCCTAATAACCCTACTGGAAGAGTTATGTCAAAGGAAGAATTATTACAAATTGCCGATTTAGCTAGAGAAAATCCAAATATCAATATTCTTTCTGATGAGATTTACGAACTAATCCTTAAAAAAGAATTTAAACACTACAGTTTGTCTTCATTAGCAAATGACTTAAAAGATAGAATTTTTATAATAAATGGGTTTGCGAAAGGATGGGCTATGACTGGCTGGAGGATAGGTTATTTAGTAGGTCCTAAAGATTTAATCAAAGCATCCTCAGCATTACAAAGTCAAAGTACAAGTAATGTTTGCTCTTTTGTTCAAAAAGGTGCTTTAGAGGCTTTAAAAATTAATAATGAATTTTTTTCAATGATTAATAGCCATTATGATAAAAGAAGAAGTCTTCTCTATGAGGGCCTTAAGAATATAAATGGTATTTATATTGAAGAACCTAATGGAGCATTTTACGCATTTCCAAAATTACCTAACTCTTCAATTTCTTCCGTTGATTTCTGCAACAAAGCTCTTCAAGATTTTGGATTAGTTGTTGTACCTGGAAAAGCTTTTGGAGCTGACGAATTTATAAGAATTTCTTGTGCCACTTCAGAGATTAAAATAAAAGATGGACTACAAAGGCTTGAAAAAGCAATTTTTAAATATTATTGATTAATGTAAACCATGTTTAATTTAAAAAATTTCCTACTAAGTTCATATTTATTAATTTCTATTTTTTCATCACCTGTATTTTCAAATCCCAAAGTTTTAAAAGTTGGAGCAATACCTGATCAAAACCAAAATGTTTTGGACAAAAGATTTAATTTATTTTCAAAAGAATTATCCAAACAACTTGATGTAGAAGTTAAATACATTCCTGTAATTAATTATGTTGCAGCGGTAACTGGATTTAGAACTAAAGATTTAGATTTAGTTTGGTTTGGCGGTTTAACAGGAGTTCAAGCAAGATTACAAACTCCTAATTCATTTGTCATAGCTCAAAGAGATATTGATAAGGAATTTAAAAGTGTTTTTATAGTAAACAAAAATTTAGAATTTAAACCAATTTCAAACATTAAAGGACTTAAAAGACTAAAGAATTTAAGATTTACTTTTGGGTCTGAAAACTCAACCTCTGGAAGATTAATGCCAGAATATTTTTTAAATCAAGCAGGGGTAGAAATTAAACACTTTAAAGGTAAAAAAGCAGGTTTTAGTGGGAGTCATGATGCCACTATAGCTTTAGTTAATAGTGGGGCATTTGATGCAGGAGCTTTAAATAAACAAGTTTGGGAAAACAATCTTAAAAATAATCCCAATAGAACAAGTAATTTAGAATTATTCTGGATCACCCCAGAATATGTTGACTATCATTGGGTAGCTCAAGGTGATCTTGAAAATAGATTCGGGGAAGGGTTTACAAAAGAACTTAAATCAGTAATTCTAAATTTAGATATAAAGCAAAAATCACATAAACAGATATTAGATATGTTCAATGCAAAAAGATTTATAAAGGCAGAATCAAAACAATTTAAAAATATAGAGGAAATCGGGAGGAAATTAAATAAAATTAGATGAATAATACTGTCTTAGAATTAGAAAATATATCTTATAAATACAAAAATGATCTGATCCTAAATAAAATAAATTTAAAAATAAATTCTGGGGAAAAAATTGCACTTTTAGGTAAAAGCGGTTCAGGAAAAACTACACTTATATCAGTACTTAATGGCACTATAAAGCCAACTCAAGGTGAGGTTAAATTATTCAATGAAAGTTTCGAGGAATTAGATAGAAAGCAGAAAAGTAAAATAACAACTATATGGCAAGATTTAAGATTAATAGAAGATCTCTCTGCAGAACAAAATGTTAATTGTGGACTACTAGCGAAAAATAATTTTTATTTCGCTTTTAAAAATTTACTAAATATAAGTTCTTTTAAGAAGGCGCACAAATATATGAAATTATGTAGACTTCATAACTCTATTTACGACAAAAAAATCAGAAAACTATCTGGGGGGCAAAAACAAAGGGTGGCTATAGCTAGATCATTAATTCAAGAATCAAATATATTACTTGCAGATGAGCCTTTTAATAATCTAGATCCCAAATTGATAACAACAATTAAAAACCTTTTGCTAGAAAATGTAGATAAAAATAATACAAAAAAATCCCCAAAGACGGTATTAGTTGCATTACATAGATTAGATTTGTTGAACGATTTCGATAAAGTTATTGGAATAAGGGATGGTAAAATTTTTTTCAATATCAAAAGAAATAACTTAAAGAAGATTCATTTAGAGAAAATATATTAATTAGTTGAACAAATTAAAGTTAAACTATACCTCATTATCTTTTCTTCCAATTTTGGTATGCATACCTCTAGGGTATCAATTAATAAACAGTATTCATTTTGGAGGATTTAAATTATTCCAAGAATTCTTAATTTCTGCATTTAATCCCAAGATCGATAATGAAATTATTATTACCGTAATTAAGCGATTAAATGAAACTATTTTAATTGGTTTTTTTAGTTGGTTAGTAAGTATTATTTTTGGAGCAATTTTTGGAATAATTTCCTCAAATATTTTTTATAAAATCTTTAATATTCCAAATTTTTTCTGTCGCATAATAAGATTTTTTCTAACAATAATTAGATCTATACACGAAGTGGTTTGGGGAATAATATTAATGCAAATATATGGAATAAATTTTTCGATAGGAATAATAGCTATATGTATTCCTTATATTGCTGTAAATTCAAAAGTTTTTGCTGAACAATTAGAAAATATTGACTACAAAAGTTTTGAATCTATAAATCAAATAAATGCACCTAAATTTTCTTCTTTATTAATTTTAATATGGAATCCAATAATAAATACATTTAAAAACTTTGGTTTATATCGATTAGAGTGTTCAATAAGAAGTACTGTGATTTTAGGACTTTTTGGGATTGGAGGAATAGGTACCAGTATTTTTTTATCTTTCCAAACTTTGAATTTTAGAGAGTTATGGACTTATTTATGGTCCTTAGCAATTTTGATAATTATTTCTGGATTAATATTCAAAAAAATAAAATTTAATACTACAAATAAAATCCTATCTATTTTTTTTATTGCAGTTTTTTTCATAACAATTTTATTTTCTTTTTCATATTTTCTTTATTTTATTTTTAATAATAATTTTGAAAATTTTAATTCCGTCAGTTTTCTATTTAAATCAAGCTCAGATTTAGGATTATTTTATTTCTTAAAACTTATATTAGAAACAATAATTTTAAGTCTTTTATCAACAGGAATCGCAATTAGTTTACCTCCATTAGTAATAGGAATTTTTAACAACAATACTTCTAAAATTTTTATAAAAATTTTTGCATTTTTATTACGTTTAATACCTACTCCTGTAATACTTCTAACTCTATTAACTTTTAATAATCCTTCTTTATCTTTAGCAGCTTTAACATTAGGTCTCCACAACGCTGGTATTACTAGTAAATTACTTTTTACAAATCTAGATAGCCAAGACAAGAGAAATTATATTGCAATGAAATCTCTAGGAATCTCAAAAAAGACTAGTTGGCTATTAGGTTTATTTTCTCAACAAGCAAAAAGTTACTTAGCATATTGCGCTTATAGATCCGACATCATTATTAGAGAAACTGCAATTGTTGGGGTTATTGGAAGTGTTGGTCTAGGTTGGCAATTGCAAGAATCACTAAGTTCTTTCGCATGGCAAGAAGTTACCATGGTTTTGATAGCTTATAGCTCCATCGCAATAGTTGGAGAATTAATAAATGGTAAAATCAAAAATAGTTTAACTTGATTTGTAAGAATAATTTGTTAAATCAAGTAATTATTTTTTTTTTCGGTGATAGTGATTATTTTACCAAAACAACTTGTTGTAATTGGAGATAGCTCAGTTTATGGATGGGGAGATAATGAGGGTGGTGGATGGTGTGAGAGGCTTAGAAAAGATTGGGGTAATAACCAAAATGGGCCAGTTATTTATCAACTTGGCGTTAGGGGAGATGGTATAGAAAAAGTTTCATCTAGATGGGAAAAAGAATGGTCATCTAGAGGAGAAACGAGAAGAAATAAACCTAAAGCAATCCTACTAAATGTAGGTCTTAATGACACTGCAGCAATTGGTCAGATAAATGGAAGACATCAATTAGATATAGATGGATTTGAATATGGATTAGAGAGGCTAATTAATGAAATGAACTCTCAAACAAATGTATTTGTTATTGGTTTGACACCAGTTGACGAAAGCAAAATGCCGTTCGCAGGATGTCTATGGTACTCAAATGATTTTTGTAATTCTTATGAAAGGAGAATGGAGGAAGTATGCCTCAATCAGAATGTCCCATTTCTTCCTACTTTTAGAGAAATGTACTCTGATAAAAGGAGTAAAAATTGGATTACACATGATGGAATTCATCTAAATTCCGAAGGTCATTTCTGGCTTTTCCAAAGACTTAAAAGCTGGGAGATTCTTACAAAATGGAGGGCATCTTAGGTCTTTCTAAATATTATTAATTTAAAAAATATGAATATAAAATAAGAGCAAAGATAGCAAAAACAGAAGCAATACTTGTCTGAATAGCATTTACCAATTCATTACTTAATTTATATTTGTTTTGAAATTTAGCACCAATAATACTTTCGGAAAGTGTTGCCAAGAATCCAGAAACTACAACAACTATAAAATGATATTTTGTATAAATAATTGATAGACGAAGCATTATAAAAGCCATAAATATTGATCCCAGAACACTAGCTAATGTTCCTTCTATACTTATTCCTCCCTCAGTTCCCCTATCCACCTTTTTAAGTGAAGTAATTAAGTATGTGTCTTTACCAAATCTTTTTCCAATTTCGCTACCAAAAGTATCCGCCAACTTTGCAGCAAAACTTGCAGCAAAACCTACTTTAAACATCACTACATTGGCAGCATTAAATTTGGTCATAATGGCAAGAAATAATCCTGTAGATGCTGAGCCCCATACATTCTCAGGACCTCTCCTCCCGCCTCTTTTTTCAGCAATTCCTTGTGCTTTTTTAAATTTAAAACCTATTTTGGTAACGAGGGATCCAAATAATAAATAAATTACAACTGACATCCATCCCTGCCAAGACAAACATCCCCACAAAATTGTGCCTAAGATGCCTGCACTCACCCAACCACTTTTCGTCATCAAAGGAATCCTGCAAAATATATAAATCAAAATAAAGTTAATGCAAAAACCTATAAAAAATTGATTTCTAATTAAATCCATATTTATCTAATTCTTTAATTTCAAATCAATTCTCCACTGATTTAGAATTGATGATGCATTAATACTAGCCGTTGAAGTTCTCAATATAGTGTCGGAAAGCTTAACAAAGGTAATATTATTTTTTTTAAAAAAATCAATTTCTTTAACGGACCAACCTCCTTCAGGACCAATTGCATTCCAAAAAATACCTCCTTTTTTATTTCCAAATTCTTGTTGTTTTCTTAACCATTGATTTAAGTCATATAATGTTTCTTCTCTAGTTATAGAAATTGAAACTCTTTCTTGATTATCTCTACTTTTTAGCCATTCAATAATATCCATTCCATTTAAAATACATGGTTTCCATAATCTCTCACTTTGCTCAACAGCTTCATTGATAATTAAATTCCATCTCAAAAGTTTTCTAGAAAAATTTAAATTTTTGTTTACCTGTCTTTCTGAAAATAATGGCTGTATATAATCAATTCCTATTTCAGTACACATTTTTAAAATATCCTCAAAACCACTTTTTGGTATAACAACAGCTATTCCTAATAAGTGAATTTCTTGTTCTTGAAATAAATAAGGTTTTTTTGGTTTAATTATTTCTAAGCAATCATTTTTAACTTTTATAGCTTTCCATAATGAACCTTCTCCGTTAGCTATAAATATTTTTTTACCATTTTTTATCCTCATTACTTTATTTAAATAATGAGCCTCTTCTTTAGAAAGTTCTAAATTATTGTTCTTAATATTTTCAATTCTTTCATGGGAAATAATTAATCTTGTTAAGTCTTCCATCTAAAACACTTAATCTTTGAAAACTAAATCTTCATGTTCTTCAACTGACCAATCATTATTTTCACCCCCAATAATTAACTCTTCAATTTTTACATAATTATTTGATATCTCATTCAAAGAATTAATTAATATATCTATTGAAATGGAGTCTGAAGTTCCAAAATCAACCCAACATCTTCCCCAAAGATTTTGATATTCCATAATTCCTAAATTATGCATTAAGGCTGGAAGAGATGCATTTTTTTGGTCATTATCATAGGACATCCAACTTAGATCGGAACCCTCTTCATGAGTTTGCAAATTTTCAGAATTAAATCCACCTAACCTTCCTAAAACGTACCAACTATCAAAAACACCATCTAAATAATTTTTTTCGTCTTGAGTTGGTGATTCTGAAAACCTGATCCATATCCAACAATTAAAAGGATCAACTTCCCTAAAAATAATATTCATATTGACTAATATCTTTTTAAATCTAAAGCTATTATAAGTAAGTTATTACTAGATTCAAATTCATACTTATAACTTAATTAATAATGCTTGATTTAAAAGAAATATCTTATCAACCCCAAACTGGTGAAAGAAAAATAATAGATAATTTAAATTTAAAAGTTCATGAAAATGAAATCATTTTAATTTGCGGCAGTAGTGGTTCTGGGAAAACAACACTACTCGAAATAATAAGCGGATTAACAAATCCGCAAAAGGGGAAAATTACTTGGAAGAATAAAATTTTATCTTCTAGACAAAGAAGATGGTTATGTGGAGTAGTATTCCAATTTCCTGAAAGATACTTTATAGGTACAACCATTGGTAAAGAATTAAAAATAGGCCATAAATCTTTAAGAGAAAAAAATATAGAAATAGTTTTAAATAAAGTTGGTTTGAAAAAAATTAATCTGACTCAACCACCAGAACAGCTTAGTGGCGGACAACAAAGGCGGTTAGCTGTAGCAGTTCAACTACTTAGAAACCCCTCAATTCTTTTACTTGATGAACCAACTGCTGGATTAGACTATTCAATGAGAAATGATGTGAAGAATTTAATTCTTGATTTAAAAAATAAAAATACAATTATTATTGTTACTCATGAACCTGCCTTATTTGAGGGAATTCCTTCTAGGATATTATTCTTAGAAAAAGGGAAAATCAAAAATTTTATGAAAGAAAATCATGCAGGATAGGATAGTTCGGGCTACTGCAGCCAATGGAGGAATAAGATTAGTTGCGGCCTTAACGACAGAATCTTCTTTAGAAGCAAAAAAAAGACACGGCCTTTCTTACTTAACCACCTGTATCTTAGGCAGAGCATTTAGTGCTTCACTGCTTTTAGCAAGCTCGATGAAAATAATGCATGGGAGAGTTACTTTAAGAGTTAGATCTGACGGCCCTTTAAAGGGATTACTAGTTGATGCAGGTAGAGACGGGAAAGTTAGGGGTTATGTAGGGAATCCTAATTTAGAATTGGACCTAGTCAAAATAGATAATAGATATTCTTTTGATTTCAAAAAAGCATTAGGTACAGGATATTTAAATGTAATTAGAGATAGTGGATTTGGAGAACCCTTTACAAGCACTGTTGAATTAGTAAATGGGAATATTGCTGAAGACTTAGCTTCATATTTATATCATTCAGAGCAAACTCCCTCTGCTGTATTTATTGGAGAAAAAATTCAAAATAAAAGTGTTATATGTAGTGGTGGCTTATTAGCTCAAGTTTTACCTAAAAAAGATACTGACCCTCTGCTAGTTTCACTACTTGAAGAAAGATGCAAAGAAATTAATTCTTTCAGCGAAGA
Organism: Prochlorococcus sp. AG-347-L19; assembly: GCA_003278895.1. Lineage (GTDB taxonomy): Bacteria > Cyanobacteriota > Cyanobacteriia > PCC-6307 > Cyanobiaceae > Prochlorococcus_A. The sequence continues at coordinate 11,354 of QCCO01000013.1, read as the reverse complement.
TCTATTTAGGTCAAAAGATAATCTTCTTGAGTTAATTAGAAATATATTTCCCGATATTGACGATAAATCAATCTCTGAAAAAGCTCGTTCTCAAGAAGTGAGTTTTAAATGCAAGTGTTCCAAACAAAGAAGTTTAAATGCGATGAAAATGCTTGATAAGAGCGAGTTAGAGGACATCCTCAAGAAAGATGGCAAAGCAGAATTGGTTTGTGAATTTTGTAAAAATAAATATCTTATAAATTATGAAGAAATTAAATCTATGATAGAAAATCAATCATAAAAAAATTACGCCTAGCCATAAAATAACCATGGCCGGAATACTTTGAATTTTTTGTATTGATAAAGAGTTGTTTGATACTTCCTGAATGAAAGAATTATTTTCAAGCAATCCACCAAATATTAATCCTATCGAGAGCAAGGTAACGCTCCAACCCAGAGAACCTATAAATCTTTTCCCTGATTTAATTTGAGTATAGGTAAGTATTAATGTTGAGATAGAGAGTAAAAGTCTATTATTTGAGTCTGGACTGATAAATAACAAAATTAAAAATAATAGCCCAACAGATATTTTTATTGAAAGATTATCAAATGAGGGGGTAGTTATTTTTGGCAGACTATACTGACTTGAATTGTTAGAATTATTATTTAAATTTTTTATCTTAGAAAGCAAAGGGAAATTATTATTGGTAAATTGATTAATTTGTTTTTCTTTTTTTGAGGCACTCACAGCTTCATAGCTAACATTTCCTGATTGCCTGGCTTTCAAACTACCCATGAGTAATTGATCAAAGGAAGATTCTATTTTCGCTTTTAAAATTAAGTCTTCACCAGCCTCTTTCACTTTAATATCTCTAGCCTTCTGAATATCCTCAAAAGCAGCACCTTCTTTTACACCTAAAATTTCATAAGGTGATTTTTCGTTATTATTTTTATTACTGTTTGAATCCAAAATTTTTTACCAACACTAACAGACTAACTAATTTTATAATCCATTAAGACTTTATAAAACAATTGGTTCGACTCCACTAACAACGGGCGCAACTTTGTTTAAATTTAATTGATTATTGTCTTCAACAAACTGATTTAGATTCCACTCATTTTTGAAAAGAATAACTGGCCTATTCCAACAATCTTTAACTATTTTACAGTTGAATATTCTGCCTAGTTTTTCAATGGCTGGCCATCCATCAGAAATCCATCTAGCCAATTGATATGGCATTGCTTCAAGATTTGCATCTACACCATATTCACTTTTTAATCTGTGAATTACTACCTCCAGCTGCAATTGACCAACGGCTGCGAGTATAGGGTCTCTTTTACTCTCATCAGAGTCATAAAGAATCTGAACAGCTCCTTCTTCTCGAAGTTCATTAACACCCTTTCTAAAGTTTTTAAATGCTGAGGGATTTGGATTTCTTAACCAACTGAATATTTCAGGACTAAAGGATGGTATGCCCTCATATTCCAGATGAGCACCCGTATAAAGAGTATCTCCAATAGAAAACATCCCTGGATTATTTAAACCAATAACATCTCCAGGATAGGCATCATCAACTACTTCTCTATCTTGCCCAAATATTTTTTGAGGTCTTGATAATCTAATTGTTTTCCCAGTTCTGGAATGTTTAACTGACATATCCTTTTCAAATTTTCCACTACAAACTCTTATAAAAGCAACCCTATCTCTGTGCTTTGGATCCATATTTGCCTGAAGCTTAAAAACAAACCCACTAAATTCATCGCTTGCAGGTTCAATATCCCCCTTATTACTATTTCTTGAAGTTGGTTTTTGTGCCATTTTTAAAAAACTATCTAAAAATGGCCTTACGCCAAAATTAGTCATGGCAGATCCAAAGAAAACTGGGGTTAAAGAGCCATTAAAAACTTTTTCTTTTTCAAATTTAGATCCTGCCTCATCAAGAACCTCCAATTCTTCAAGTGAGTTTTCAAGTAAATCTCTCTCTACATATTTGGACAGCTCTTTATCTTCAAGACTTAATCTTTTCTCATTCGATTGTTTCCCTCTCACTGCTTTATCAAATAAATACACCTCTCTCGAAAATCTATCAATAACCCCTCTAAATTCCTCGCCACTCCCAATTGGCCAGTTTATAGGTAGGGTATTTAATCCAAGTTCTGATTCAATTTCATCAAGTAAAGAAAATGGCTCTCTTCCCGGTCTATCCATTTTATTTATGAAAGTAAATATTGGTATTTTTCGCATCTTGCAAACTTCAAACAATTTTCTAGTTTGAGGTTCTAGTCCTTTAGCAGCATCTTCCAACATAACTGCATTATCAGCAGCAGCTAATGTTCTATAAGTATCTTCGGAGAAATCTTGGTGTCCTGGTGTATCTAATAGATTAATTACAGATCTTTCATATTCAAATTGCAATACAGTTGATGTAATAGAAATACCTCTTTGTTTCTCAAGTTCCATCCAATCTGAGGTGGCTTTTCTCTGATTACCCCTAGCTTTTACTGCTCCTGCCTGTTGAATGGCACCTCCATACAAAAGAAGCTTCTCTGTAAGAGTCGTTTTCCCAGCATCTGGATGTGAAATAATAGCAAAATTTCTTCTTTTATTTACCGCATCCAGTATTTCTTTATTATTTAGAATTTTAGTACCTAAGCTCATTTATATAATATAAGGGCCTTTCACTTAGTTCTTAAACATTACCATAGACTATTAAATAATTTTCACCTTCCTCAAACACCTCTAAAGAGGATAGATCATTCTCTAAGATGAAATTTTTTAACTCTTTAAAAGTATAAGAAGCTCTTAAAGAGGCATAATAATCATTAGTTAAAATCTCATTATATTTAGTTGAACATTGTGCTTTGAGTTCTAAAGCAGACTTTTCATCTAATGGCCTTTTTAAGTCCTTGTGAAAATTTACAGTAATGTTACTAGATAAAATTCTTATTGTGTTGAAGAAATCTTCAAGATTGGTAATGTGATGAATCAAACTGTTGCTAACAAGTAAACTAATACTTTTTTCAAATAAAAAATTATTTGATTTAATGTCTTTGATGTCAGAACAAATGTAGCGTAAATTTTTTAATTTTTTTTGATTATTAGAAATACTCTTATTATATTCTGCTCTCAAAATCATCTCTTTAGAACCATCTATTCCTACGACTGCAGTATTAGGCCATTTTATTGCTAACTTCTCAGAAATATTTCCTGGGCCACATCCTAAATCAACTATTAAATCTTTTTCACCTAAAGAAATATTTTTTTTAAAAAGATATTGATTAATTTGATTAATTAGATTAACTTCCCCTTCTGAAAAATCAGCTTCGTCATAAGAAATTACCTGATCTTTTTCTTCCATTAATTCAGGTTCGGGGATTCTTTCCATATCCTTTCTTGAAACAAAGATTTCATATTAAACATAATTCTACACAAACCGTTAAATAGTGGTAAGAATAGTTGCAGACGCCACAGGTAGAGTTATTCTTCCAGTACGGGTTATTTACATACATTTTTTTATCGTGACTATTGCACCAAATAAAGCTTCTTCAGAGAGCAATTCCAATAATCTTAAAAAAGATGATTTTCCAAAGACTGCGCCAGCTGCTTACCCAGTTTTTTTCAGATCTTATAGTAGAAAAACATCATCTGGCAAAAGGGAGAACTGGAGCGAAGTAGGCGAAAGGAATTTATCGGGATTAAAAGAATTAGGAAAACTTTCTGAAGAAGAATTAATCCTAATGAGAGAGATGCAAAGTAACCAAAAAGCTCAACCTTCAGGAAGATGGTTATGGATAGGCGGAACCCCTTGGATTAATAAGAACCAAAATTTCTCAGGAGCATACAACTGTACCTCAACAAACTTAATTGATTGGGAAGCCTTCGCATTAATGATGGACTTAGCAATGATGGGATGTGGAACAGGTGCAATAATTGAGCCTCATTTTATAAATAATCTACCTACTGTAATAAATAGAATAAACATTAAATCAGTCAGTGAAGTTGGAATAACTCCTAAAGATCAAAGAGAAGAAAAGTCATCATTAGAAATTAAAGGAAAAGATCTTCATATCAAAGTTGGAGATAGCAGGAGAGGATGGGTAGATAGCTATAAATATCTTCTTGAGGCATCAAGTAACGAGAGTCTTGAAAGAGAAATTGATGTTTATATTGATTTGGAAGATATTAGGCCTGCGGGAGAATCATTAAAAGGTTTTGGTGGTATGGCAAATCCTATTAAATTGAAAGATCTTTACTCTAGAGTCGCATCACTTCTTGGAAAGGCAATTGGTAGGAAATTAAGTACAGTAGAGTGTTGTTTATTAATTGATGAAGCTGCAGTAACCATAGTTGCTGGGAACATAAGAAGAAGTGCTGGAATGAGACAATTTGCTTCAGATGATAAGGAAGCCGCATCAGCAAAAGAAAATTTATGGAGTCAAGATGAGAATGGTAATTGGAGAATAGATCCTGAAAAAGATGCCCTCAGAATGGCTAATCATACTAGGGTTTACCATACAAAACCCACTTACCAAACTGTTTTGGATGCAGTAACAAAACAATTCCATTCAGGTGAGGGAGCCATTCAATTTGCACCAGAAGCAATCGCAAGGTCAAATGCAGATATTCTCAAAGATGATGAATTGAGAAAGGAATTTATTGAAATCTACTCAGAACAAGGCAAGGATGAAGCGAGAAATTGGATAAATAGTAGTTATGGTCCTTTTTCAGAAGAAGAGTTAGACCACAGGATGAGCCGATATGGACTTAACCCTTGTGGGGAAATCTTGGGAAATGATTTCCATTGCAATTTGGCTGAAGTTCATTTAAATCAGATTGATCCAGGAAATTTTGAAGAGCAAAAAAAAGCTTTTAAAGCAGCCGCTCTTTCTGTTGCATGCTTACTTAATCATGAATTTGAAGTTGAGCGTTATAGAAAAAGTAGGGAATATGATCCTATCGTAGGAGTAAGTTTCACTGGATTATTTGATTTTTGTGTCCATGCCTTTGGGACGCCATGGTTGAAATGGTGGGAAGCAGGAAGGCCAAATAGCGAAGAAGGGAAGGCCTTCAAAGAAAAGGAAGCTAAATTCTTAGATTCCTGGAGAAAAATAGTAAAAGAAACTGTATGGGAATATTGTGATAAGCATAATTTAAGGAGGCCAAATAGATGCACAACAGTTCAGCCAGCTGGAACTAAAAGTCTTCTTACTGGAGCAGCTCCAGGTTGGCATCCTCCAAAGGCTCAAAGATTCATAAGAAGAATAACTTTCAGGAAAAATGACCCAATCGCTTTAGCTTGCATGGATTATGGTTACTCAGTTGTTCCATCTCAATCAGATAAAGATGAAAATGGTTGCTTGCTCGATAATCCATTTGATCCAAGATGTACAGAATGGTTAGTTGAAATTCCTACAGAAGTTAGTTGGGCAAATATAGACGGCGCAGACCAAATAGACATCAATAATTTCTCAGCATTAGCTCAATTTGATTTTTACATGCAAGTGCAGAAATTTTACACAGAGCATAATACCTCTGCAACCGTAGAATTTAGAGAAAATGAAATCGAGGATTTAGCTAAGGCTATTCATAATGCAATAGAAAATAATGAGGGATATATTTCAGCAGCATTGCTGGCTAGATTTAGTGCTAACGCTACTTTCCCGAGATTACCCTTTGAACCAATAAGTAAAGAGGAATATATATCATTGCAGAATAAAGTAATAGAAAGGAAAGTCAATAATGATTTCTTTGACGCTCTCAATAAATATGATGTTGGAGAACTATCTGAAGCAGGACCAGCAGGTTGTGATTCAGATAAGTGCTTGCTTCCTCTTGCCAAACCAAAAGATTAATTTTTGAATAATTTGTAAATAAAAAATATAAATTAGTTTTTAAAAATTTAATTTATGGCTACCTCTTAAATAGGGACATAAATTATTTATGACATTAAGCTTAAATATTGGTAACTTTTTTAATGATTCTTCTAGTCATGCATTGGTGGATGAGCTAAGAAAAAGAACATCAGAAGAGGATATCTTAGATTTTGAAGAAAAATTTAACTCCAAAAACGAAAAAAATCTACACGTATACATATGTAGATTTCTAAAAAATAGATCAATATCCAGAGGGCTAGCCTCTAGATGGTTAATAACCATAATTGAAAACAAAGAATCAAAAATTGATGCTTTGCAAAAATTAAATATTTAGGTCAGCCCAGATAGTTTCCATAGCGCAATTCCAAAAATTGAGAATCCCATAATAAAAGTAAAAGCCAAAGCATTTACCAATTGGACCTTATCATTCATTCTGTTTGCGAATGGTAATAATTGAGCAAATAATGGTGTCTCTTCAACTATTGCAGATTTTTTCACTGTAGGTTTTTTGCTTCTAGAAAACATAAAACAAATTTTATAATCTTAAGAATTTTACATTTAAAAGTTCATTAAATAAAAAATACTTCTCAAAAACGAACAAAATGTAACCTGTAATCAATTAAGCCGGGATTATGATAAATATTATTATCAGAAACCTAATCTATCATTAATATATTAAGTTTATTTATTAAAAACCTAGACAAATAATTTTAATGGATGTTATTATAAATTTGTAGCAACCGCTACCAAAACGTTCAACTTGCGAATAGCAAGCCGCAAATCGACTTAAGCCATGGAACGGGGACTTAAGCGAAACCGGAGCTAATAAAATGACTCTAATTTACAGAGGGCAAAAGTACGTCCAGAACAAAGAAGTTGCTAAGAAGCAGCATAACGAACTAACTTACAGAGGCAAAGCTTATACAAGCTAGTTCACTTATCCAATAAATAAAAAAAGCCACTAAAAGTGGCTTTTTTTATTGTCGAAACTTAATCTAAAAATTCACTTAATATTGCTCATAAGCATTAGGATAATATGATTTAATTGCATTTATATAATTGATAACTATGGCAGACCAGAAACCTTTATTTAAAGCACCTTATGACATAAAAGATGTAGGTGCTCTTTTCGCCATAGTTGCTTTCGTTTTAATAATCGCTGCCATAGTTGGGAATAACTTATTTGGTTTGTTTCAACAAAACGTTAATTTTGGCTAAAAAATATAAATAAACTTATTCATAAATCAATAATGGCTAATCTTTTAAACAAGTTTACATTTGGCAATATTTTTAAATTTGCAATCCTTTATCAATAGAATATTAGAAATATTGGTTATTTTTGACTTGAAATAGAATAAAAATGTCTTCTTTCAGAGCTGGCAAAAATAAATTTGAACAGATTAATAATCTTTATCAGACAACAATTCAATTTTTCCTTATTTTTTATTTTTTAATATTCTTTAAAGAAAATTAATGAGTAATACTTGGTCGAAAATATCAACTATTACTGGAGATAATGATCAAAGATATGGTGGAAGAAGTTCTGCGATATCAGGTGATGGACACTTTATTGCAATTGGTTCTGATATTAATAATCGACAATTAGATAAGGGTCCTGTTACTACGTACAAAAGGACAACAGGAAATAATTGGGTGAAAGTAGGAACACCTATTTTTAAAGAGCCCAGTCGAAGTAAATTTGGAACATCTATTAGTCTCTCAGAAGATGGCTCTGTTATGGCAGTTGGTGCCCCAGGGGATAATGGAGCAGGTTCAGCACATATATTTAGATTAATTAATGATGAGTGGCAACAAATAGGCTCGCCCATAACAGGAAAAAACAGTCAAGACAAATTTGGTTTTTCTGTTTCACTTAGTAAAGATGGAAATATAGTCGCCATTGGGTCTCCGCAGGCAGAGCACGACAGTAAAAGTAATACCGGAACTACTGTTCTTTATAAGAATGTTGGGGGGTCATGGGTTAAATATGGCAACGATATTTTAGGAAAGGACATTTCTGAGAAAAGTGGATATTCATTAGATTTATCAGCAGACGGTTCAATAATAGCTATTGGCTCAATTGGGCATAATTTGATATACGGGAAAGTTAGGATATTTCAAATACAAAATAACTCTTGGGTTGAAATTGGTTCTATTCTTTCAGACTCTACAGGTAATAATTTTGGGAGTTCAGTAAGCTTATCTTCCGATGGATCCATTGTCGCAATTGGTGCTGAGTGGAATAGTGAAAATGTAAGGCAAGACGGTCAGGTAAAAGTCTATAAAAATAATTCTGGCACATGGGTGCAGGTTGGATCAGACATTAACGGGGCCGATAATTATTCGAGTTTTGGTAAATCCGTTAGTTTATCCGCAGATGGTTCAAAAATCGCAATTGGTAGTCCCACTGATAATACTTCTAACTCTGATGGCGGCTTGGTAGAAATTTATGAAAATAAAACTGGCAGTTGGACTAGGATTTTTAGAGATACTAGAGGCTCTCATAGTCGATTAGGTTATACGGTTAGCTTGTCTGATGATGGGAAGGTATTACTTGCTGGCACGCCAAGAATAGGTGTCGGAGCAAGTTACGGGGGCGGTCATATTTATTCTCTTGGAGATACCTTGAGGCCAACAATTACTGGTCCTTCTGGATCAGCAGGAGATTCTTCTAGTAAGAAATCAATAAATGAAAACGGGCTAACAGTACATACTTTTCAAGCTAGTGAAACAGTCACTTGGACAATAAATGGAGGAGACTCCTCTAAATTTGAAATAAACTCATCTACTGGCGCTCTTACATTTAAAGCAAACCCAGATTATGAAGATCCAAAGGATTTAAATTACGATAATGTATATGAATTAAATGTTAGGGCTACTGATAGTGCCAATAATTTTAATGAGCAGAACGTTCAAATAAGAGTTGCCGATATGAACGAATCTCCCTTAAAGGATCTTGGGAGAAATTCAAATGTAACTCCAACATTAATTGGTACAGATCAAAGAGGATATAAAGTTACCCCAATCTTTGGATCATGGGCAAAAGGTACTGGATATGACATTGTTTTAAATGGACAAGCTATATCTTTTACTACTGCAGCAGAGAGGGATACAAGTGATCCAGTCTCTGGGGCAACAATTGCTTCTTTCTTAAAAAATAGAATAAATAACTTTTTCAATGCTGCAATAGCAACCCAAAGTGGAGACTCAGTATTTATTTTACCAAAAAATAATAATACGCTTCTTACTTTAAAATTTAGACTTGACGGCGATCATAATAAGCATCCAATCTTAAGGTTTGCGCCTAATACAGATAAATCAGTATTTCAAATATCTGGGAGCAAAACAACAGGTAGTGTTTTAAGTATATCGAGAACCACTAATGATTCTTATGGACATTTATTGGGAAGTAATGCCACTGTTAGATGGCAGTACTCATTAGATACAAGTAATTGGACAACATTTAAAACTGAAAGCAAAACTTTTAGAAATTCAACATATAAATTAGTAGCAACAGACGAAAGAAAATTTATAAGAGGAATAATTTCATATATTGATGGGCAAGGTTTTTCAGAAGAATCAATCACAGCAAATTTTTATATTCCAGATTCTACTCCTCCAAAAATACTTGGTCCTTCTGGGGGAGCTGGTTCTTCTTCAAGTTCTAAATCTATAAGTGAAAACTCAACAACTCTTCATACATTCTCTGCTAATGAAACAGTCACTTGGTCTTTAAACGGTGGTGCTGATGCATCCAAGTTCAATATAAATCCTTCCACTGGTGCACTTACTTTTAAATCTGCTCCAGATTTTGAAAATCCTACAGATACTGGAACTAATAATTCCTATGAAGTAAAAGTTAGAGCGACTGATTCTGCCAACAATACTTCTGAACAAACTCTCACAGTAAATGTAACGGATCTAGATGATACCGCTCCAATAATTACGGGACCTTCTTCCAAATCTGTGAATGAGAATTCAACTACTGTTCATACTTTTTCTGCAAATGAGACTGTTACCTGGTCTTTAAATGGTGGTAAGGATGAAAAGAGATTCTCTATTGACTCGAGTACGGGTGAATTAAAATTTAAAACAGCTCCCGACTACGAACTAGGTAGAGGGAAAGTTGGTAATTCTTATTACAGCAATAACTATCAGGTCTATGTCAGAGCAACGGATACGGCAGGAAACAATTCAAATAATAAAATTGTAAATATTTCAGTAAATGACGTTAAAAATGAGATTAATAATTTACATACAATCTATGGGAATCCAGTTGAAAATCAAAAAAATTATTTTGGTTTATTATCAACTGAATTTTTTCAACATAATAATAATTTAAAAATTATTGGAGGTCCTACTACTGAATTTCGAGTCCCAGGAAATAAGAGGTTCGATAACATAATTATTGCTGGAGGATTAGGTAAAGATGTATATAGGTGGCATACCTCTCAACAGTATGGAACAAGTTTCCATTTAATTTTTGATGGGAAAAATGAAGATATTGTTGGTAGTGATAATGTTCATTTTCCATTAACAATAAATACCTATGGATACTCTGAAGTCCCAATTTATAAATTAGATAATAAGCATTTAGTCATAAAACAATATAGTTCAAATAATAAAGGCCATACATACAACTTTATTTATAATGGATTTGAAGAGGGAGGAATAAAAGAATTAAACTTTAAAATAGGTTCTACATATATATCTGCAAAATCTAGGGTAGAACTAAGACAAAAAATATACAACGCCGTACGAAACGTTAATAGCTTGAAAGCAAATTATACCTCTTTACCAACACTAGAGTGGTCAGATGTAAGAAGAACTTCATTAGAAGTTGAAACTCTTGTAAAAGATTTAAAAAGATATCAAAATGGTATTCCAGTTGGAGAGAAATTAACAGATTTTTCACTAGGAAATTACGTTCTTTCATCTAAACATGCCAATTTTATCCGAAGATACATTAATGCAAAAGAAGAAGGGAAAATAAAGTTTATTTGGAAGAAAGATGGAAATGTTATAAGTTCTGATTTTACTACTGATATTTTAGACACAAATAAATTTGGAGCAGGTAAATACACATTAACAACAGAATTTTCCTCGAAGATAAATTATGAAAATAGTAACTCTGGGATGATTGGATTTGGGACAGGCATATATAAAGTTGTTGATGCATCACCAATAATAACTGGTCCTTCTGGGGGAGCTGGTTCTTCTTCAAGTTCTAAATCTATAAGTGAAAACTCAACAACTCTTCATACATTCTCTGCTAATGAAACAGTCACTTGGTCTTTAAACGGTGGTGCTGATGTATCCAAGTTCAATATAAATCCTTCCACTGGTGCACTTACTTTTAAATCTGCTCCAGATTTTGAAAATCCTACAGATACTGGAACTAATAATTCCTATGAAGTAAAAGTTAGAGCGACTGATTCTGCCAACAATACTTCTGAACAAACTCTCACAGTAAATGTAACGGATCTAGATGATACCGCTCC
>QCCO01000012.1 GCA_003278895.1 Prochlorococcus sp. AG-347-L19 | reverse complement strand
TTCCTAAAACACCTCTTAAAATAAGTAATGGTCTATTTTTGCCCCAAGGATTTATCTTTTTTAGATTGATTATGAATAATGTAATCATTAAACTTAACAATGATCTAAAAAAAACTAATTCATAAATAGGTATCCTTTTATCAATATTTTTTACGCACAAAGTCATCAAACTAAAGAAGAATGAGGCTAATACCAAATTAAACTTATTCAATGAATTAAATTTTTTTTCAATTTCTGCGATACTTATCATTTAAAAAATAGTTTTATTGTGAAATTAAGTAGATTCTTGTCTCATTTTGACCTATAACAAATAAATCATTATTTGTTTTTTTGATAAAAATCTCAATGGTTCATTCGATACACCCAAGAACTGTTCAAGAGGTTAAGGAAAAGGCAGATATTGTTGACGTTATATCTGAACATATTGTTCTTAAGAAGAAAGGCAAGGAATTTGTAGGGATATGTCCCTTTCATGATGATACTAAGCCATCTATGACAGTATCACCAAGTAAACAATTTTATTATTGTTTTTCTTGTGGTGCTGGTGGCAATTCTATTAAATTTTTAATGGAATTTACTCGTGCAAATTTTTCTGATGTTGTACTTTCTCTTGCTAAGAAAAATAATATTAATGTTGAAAATCTTGAAGGTCCGCAAGTAGAAGCATATAAAAAACAATTATCTAGAAAGGAAGAGCTTTATAAAATATTAAGAGTTACTAAAAATTGGTTTAAGTCTCAATTAAATAATTCTCTAGGTGTTGAAGCTATGGAATATTTAACATCCAAGAGAAAATTGAGTAATAAAATTATTGATGACTTTGAATTAGGTTTTGCCCCAAATTCATGGAATGATTTATTTAACTATCTTACCAAGGTAGAAAAATTTCCAATTAATTTAATTTTGGCCTCAGGTCTAGCAATTTCAAAAGATAATTCCGACAGGATATATGATCGTTTTAGAAATCGATTAATCGTTCCAATACATGATATGCAAGGACGAGTAGTTGCCTTTGGTGGTAGATCTCTTGATGGACAGGAACCCAAATATCTTAATTCTCCTGAATCAGAGATATTCGAAAAAGGAAAAATGTTGTTTGCATTTGAAAAAGCATCTAGCAATATTAGGAAAAAAGATAAAGCTATTATTGTTGAAGGATACTTTGATGTAATTTCTCTTCATGCCAAAGGTATTAATAATTCTGTAGCTTCCCTAGGTACCGCATTAAATAAATATCAAATTTCTCAATTATGTAGATGTACAGATAATAAAAATATAATTTTGAATTTTGATTCTGACAATGCAGGAATATTAGCTACAAAAAGAGTAATAAAAGAAGTCGAAAGCTTATCTCTCCATGATCAAATTAATCTAAAGATACTTCAACTTAATAACTTTAAAGATCCTGATGAGTTTTTGATTAATCATACTCCAGAAGATTACTTTAACTTAATTGATAATTCATCCTTTTGGATTGATTGGGAGATTAATCAGATTTTTAAAGACAAAGATTTAACCAAGTCTGAAAATTTCCAGAGTGTTATTTCTTTACTAGTAAAATTGTTGAGTAAATTACCACAATCATCAACCAGAACTCATTATTTACAAAAAGTTTCTGAACGATTGAGTAAGGGACAAGCAAGATTAGCGATACAGTTTGAACAAGATTTACGAAATCAAGTTAAGGGATTTCGTTGGCACGGTAGATCAAAAAAATTTGAACAACCAAATGAAACTTCTCGCCGTGAGAAAAATGAATCTGAAATAATTTTTTATTATTTACATTGCCCTGATCTTCGTCTTTTCATTCGCGATGAATTTCTTAAAAGAGAAATTAATGGTTTTAACACTAAATTTATTCAAAATTTGTGGGAAATTATTTCAAAAATAGAACAAGCCAATTTGGGTTTAAATTATTTAAATGAATTAAAACAATCAAATAGTCAAACTCTACAAAAAGACTTTTCTGCTATAAACTTAATTTCACTTCTAGCTGACTACTTAGCTATTAATATTCCTGATTCATCAAATAAAATTAATAATTTTGTTAATCCAAATGAATTGTTCTTAACATTGCTGAGTAACCCTAAAGATAATTTACTTGGAACTTTATCACTTCTTGAGAAATATAATTCTTTAAAAAGATGTAGACACTTGATCGAATCTTGGGGATCTCAAAGATTGAAAACTTTAGAAAATTGCATATCTATCTTGATTGATAATCCCTCTTCAGGTTTATCACAGACTAATAAAGAGATAGATGATCTTTTTAAGGAGTTAAACTCAGATGCTATTAAATTTCAGGAATTATATTATCTAGAAAGACAACATATGAATTTTTTAGATAAACAGCGCTGTGGCAATTTTATTGCTAGTTAACATGTGTTATCTGAATTTACAGACAGTATTTTCTAATAAAGTCTTTTACTTTTTTTGGTTTATCTTCAAGAACATAAGCTTCTACTTCTTTTGCATAAGTTCCAGAAAAATTTGAAGTAGAAAAATCTAACGCTTTTCTTTTATTTTGATGCAATTTACTCTCTAATTTTTTTATATTTCCTATTATTTTATTGTCATTACATTTTTGTATGGCATGAGTGGCTTCATGTCTTAATGCTTTTCTTATTGCCAATTCTGTTTTGAAGTTATCTTTTTTTGGTCGCTTTTTTTCATTTCTATAATTTGTTTTCCTTTTCGCATTGTCAGTACATATTACTATTTTATTTTCTACAAAATTATGTAGCCCTTTTATTTCTTTATTTAAGAGACATTCAATTTTATTTTCTTCAACTACATAGTTTGCTTGTATTAATAATTCAAGAATATCTTTATCTAATTTGCTTAAAAATATAATAAATTCCATATTATTTTTTTATTTTACTATAGTTGGAATCCGGTCTATATTAGTTGTAGATGAGCGACTTAAGAAATTCTTATTCATCGTCCAATTTTTTGGTGTTTTTTTAATAGCCCATGTAATTGCATTGTTATTAAATCTTTTATTTAATACATCAATAGTTCTCATTAGATTGGCTGATTTTTTCAGGTCTTTCTGAGATTTATTATTGATAAATGATTGCTGTAAATATTCGCTATTAGTTAAATCTTGCATTAAAACACCAGCTTTTGAAAATTTATATTCGGGATTATAAATTTCTTTAGATAATTCAACTACTATTTTTAAAATGCTGTTTGTGTCATCTGTTGCATTTGTAAGCTTTCTGTGAGCACTTCTTTGATAATTTTGACTTGAATATTTACTGGTTCTGGCAAATACTCTAATATCAGATGATTGCAAATTCTGACTTCTCATTTTTTCGGATGCTTTTATTGCGTGAGTCGCCAGTGCCTGAGTTAAGTCTTCTAATTTTGTGACAGGAGTACCGAAACTCCTGCTTACCTGGATTTCTTTTTTTGATTTTTTGTTTTTTTCTATCGGCAGACATTTATAACCTTTAAGTTCTAATTGCAATCTTTTCCCTACTACTCCTAATTTCTTAATGATTTCATTTTCTTCCATATCTCTTAATTCTCTCGCATTTTTAATGCCTTTACTTTGTAACCAATTAGAGGTTTGTCTTCCGACTCCCCATATCTTATCTACACTAATTTTTTTTAAATAATTATTTTCATTTCTGGTTCTAGCTAAATCAAATATTCCAGCTGAATAATCAATATTTTTAGCTAATTTATTAGCAATTTTTGCTCTTACTTTATTTTCTCCTATTCCTACTGTTATGTTAATCCCTAGATTCTGATATATTAATGATCTTATGTTTCTTGCCCAAGGATATAGATTTTTATCATTAGGTCTAGAAATTGAGACAAATGCTTCGTCAATAGAATAAATTTCTATTTCTTCACAGTAGTTTTTTAGTAAATTCATTAGTCTTCTGCTCATATCGCCGTAAAGCGAGTAGTTTGAACTTAAGACTGCTACCTCTAATTTATTTAATCTTTCTTTGACCTTAAAATACGGAGTTCCCATCTTAATTTTTAAAGCTCGCGCTTCAGGACTTCTCGCAATGATACATCCATCATTATTAGATAAAATTACTACTGGTTTATTTCTCAAATGAGGATTAATATTTTGTTCACATGACGCGTAAAAATTATTAGCATCTATAAGAGCTATTGCATCAATATTTGAAATTTTCATAAATAGCTATGTATTGAATAAATAACAACTCCCCATATCTGTACATCAATATGGTTTTTAAATCTAAAATCAGGATAATTATGATTTTCTGCTTTTAAATATAATTCATTATTTTTTATAGATAATCTTTTTATCGTAAATTCTCCGTCTATCATTGCAATGATGATATTCCCTGGTCTGGCTGTTAAGCTCTTATCTACTATTATTAAATCTTTATCTTTAATTCCTGCATTTATCATTGAGTCACCTTTAACTCTAAGAAAAAAAGTGCTAAACGGATTAGATATTAAATGTTCGTTTAAATCAATATTTTCTTCTGTATAGTCATCTGCAGGAGAAGGGAACCCTGCCGATACCGAATCAGTTAATAAGGGGATTTTAAATTTTTTAGTAGTTGAATCAAAAGAATCCAAGATTTAAATTAATAGTATATATGTACTATATAGCAAAAAATCAAAAAATAGTTGGTTATTAAACTTTTGTAGATTAATTTTAAATTGAATCTAATCTTTTTAAGAGCGATGGTAAGGGGAATTGTTAGATATAGAAATAGCTCTATAGATTTGCTCAATTAGGATTAATCTAGCTAATTCGTGAGGAAAAGTTAAAGGAGACAGGCTTAGTAAAAGATCAGATTTTTCTTTTATATCAGAACTAATTCCATCAGTATCACCGATTAAGAAATCAATTTTTTTATTTTTGAAATTCAAGAGTAAGGAACATAGTTCAACTGAATTAAACTGTTTTCCTTCTTCACTTAGGCAGATAATAATATTGTTATTGGATCTAAGATTATTTAAATTAAAAGTCTTTAACTCATTAATGATAAGCTCAGGCATTCTTTTTTTGTATTGATTAATTCCATCTCTAATCCAAAGTTTCTTTATTTTGCCGATAGCATAAATTGCTAATCTATTACTCTGAATCATAAGAAAATATCAAAACTAATTATTCATCAAGAAGATAATTAAATTCATCATATAGTTCCTCTTCGGTTGTTAATTTATTTGAAAATTTAGATTTTCTAGAATTCATATTAATTTGGTTAAGCTCACTAGTTCTTAGTTTATTGTTAACGTTAGAAGTCTCTTCTAAAGATTCTGAATTATCAATTAACGAATAAAAAATTTTATTAGGATCTTCTGTATTAAGTGGATTTGTGATTAAATTATCATTATTAGTTATATTTGCGTAATTATTTATATTTTTACTTTCGTTATTTAAATTTTTATTTTTTTTAAATTTATTGAGTTTATCTAAATTTTTTTTTGATAAGCTCATGATATAAAGGATTAAATAAATTCATATTTAATTTAAACATATTATTTATCTTTTAGATGAATTCTAAAAACTATCATCAAAAAAAAAGATTTGGACAACACTGGTTGGTAAATAAAAAAATATTAGAAAAAATTAAAGAAATTGCTGTCCTTAATGAAAATGACTTTATTTTAGAAATTGGTCCTGGTAAAGGAGCTTTAACATCTAAGTTGTTAGATTCAGAAATTAAAAAATTACATGCAATTGAATTAGATAAAGATTTAATAAATTTACTAAATGATAAATTCAATAATAATGATAAGTTTTCACTGCAGCAGGGAGATATTCTTTCTGTAAATTTAGATTCGATTAATAAGAAGATTACAAAAGTGATTGCAAATATTCCTTACAATATAACTGGCCCAATATTGGAAATTTTCATAGGTCGATTGGGCATTATAAGAAACTATAATTACGAAAAAATAATATTTTTAATGCAGAAAGATGTTGTGGATAGGATTTTGTCAAAAGAAGGTAGTCCCAATGCTGGTGCCCTTAGTATAAGAATGCAACTTTTATCAAAAATAAAAAGAATATGTGATGTGCCGCCTTCATCATTTAGTCCGCCTCCAAAAGTTTTTTCTTCTTTAGTAGTTTTTGAACCATTTAAAAATGATTTAAGATTAGATATTAGTCTAGAAAAATATATAGATAAACTTCTTCGAATTTCATTTAATTCAAGAAGAAAAATGCTTAGAAATACTCTTAATTCAATACTTTCAAATGAAGAGATAAATGAATTATCTGAATCTTCAAAAGTTTGTTTTAATTTAAGACCACAAGATATTTCAATTGACCAATGGATTAAGCTTGCAGAAAATTGTATTAAAATTAAAAAATAAAAATTTAAGTATATGCAAGATTTAGCTGAAAAGAAAATTAACATAAAATCTCCTGCCAAAATAAATTTGCACCTTGAAATTATTGGTAAAAGAGAGGATGGATTTCATGAGTTAGCAATGATTATGCAAAATATCGATCTTGCTGATTATTTAGAATTTGAAATTAATAATGAAGGTTTAATTAAACTTGAGTCTGATTGTAATGATTTAAGCCTATCTGATGATAACTTAATTGTTAAATCAGCAAACCTATTAAGGAAAAAATCAAATATTGATTATGGTGCGAATATATTTTTAAGAAAAAATATTCCAATTGGCGCAGGATTAGCTGGTGGATCTAGTAATGCAGCAGCAACATTAATTGGTCTTAATAATTTATGGGATTTGAAATTAGATCAAGAAACATTATGTTCATTAGCATCAACTTTAGGATCTGATATCCCCTTTTTTATAAATGGTGGTATTCAATTATGTTTTGGAAGAGGCGAAATTTTGGAGAAATTAGATTCAACCCTTGAATATGGAGCAATTCTTTTAAAAAATCCTAATGTATCAGTATCAACTGCTGAAACTTATAAAAAATATAGTAATAGATTTTGTGATCAATATCTTACTAATAGAGAAATGATTGAGAACATAAGAAAAAATTTAAGATATAATGGTTTAAATAACTTAAATTTTGATAATCAACATTTATCTATTAAAAATGATTTGCAGTTAGTTGTTGAAAATGAAAATGACTCTGTAAAACAGGCATTATATTTACTCTCTAAATTAGAAAATTGTCTCACATTTTCAATGAGTGGATCAGGCCCTACATGCTTTGCACTTTTTAAAGATATAGAGACTGCTAAAAAAGAATTAACTGCAAATTCTGATTTATTTAGAGATAAAGGCTATGATTCATGGGTTTGCACTTTCCTTAAAAAGGGAATAACATTCATTTAAATTTTTTATATAAAAATCTATTGTGGCTGATAATAGTAATAAGAATATTGAAAAAAATATTCCCGAAAAAGGACCTTTAAATTTTATTGTTGGATCATTAACAAGTTTTTTATTATTTATATTTTTTTATTTTTTAAGTAATAAAATTGCAATTTATTTTTCAGTACATAAACCATCTAATTCTTCTGAAATAGTCCAAAATATTTCCTCTAGTATTAATACATTAATAATTGGATTATCTTTTTTGCTAACTTTCTCTTTTGCTTTTATTGGTATAGGACTTTTTATTGTATTTATTCGCAGTTTTATAGTGAAGAAAAGTTGAATTGCCAATACTATTAAGAAAACACTTTCTTTGAATGTCTTTACATGACTTGGGCCTTTTAGTCCTTTTGCTGTCGCCAGGAATGATTTTATCAATATTACTACTCATAACCTTCGCTGAAGGAGGTTAAATTATTCAAAGTGGTAGGATTATAAATGTGATTAATTAGGTAATTAATTGTGGCTGGAACATTATTGTTTAATGCTTTGAAAGAGGCAATTGATGAAGAAATGGCAAATGATGTAAATGTTTGCGTAATGGGTGAAGATGTTGGGCAATATGGAGGATCTTATAAGGTAACTAAGGATTTATATGAAAAATATGGAGAGTTAAGAGTCTTAGATACTCCAATTGCAGAGAACAGTTTTACGGGTATGGCTGTTGGTGCAGCAATGACTGGGTTAAGACCAATAGTAGAAGGAATGAATATGGGGTTTTTGCTTTTGGCTTTTAATCAGATATCAAATAATATGGGCATGCTTAGATATACAAGCGGAGGAAACTACAAAATACCAGCAGTAGTTCGTGGACCAGGAGGAGTAGGTCGGCAACTCGGTGCTGAACACAGTCAAAGACTTGAAGCGTATTTTCATGCAGTTCCTGGCATAAAGATTGTTGCATGTAGTACACCTACAAATGCTAAAGGGTTAATGAAAGCAGCTATAAGAGATGATAATCCAGTTCTATTTTTCGAACATGTTCTACTATACAATTTGTCTGAAGAATTACCTGAGGGTGATTATACTTGCGCTTTAGATCAGGCTGATATTGTAAAAGAAGGGAAAGATATTACTTTATTGACTTATTCAAGAATGAGGCATCACTGCCTTAAAGCTGTTGAAGAATTAGAAAAAAAAGGAATAGATGTTGAGTTAATAGATTTAATAAGTTTAAAACCATTTGATATGGAAACCATCTCAAAATCAATAAGAAAAACAAATAAAGTAATTATTGTTGAAGAATGTATGAAGACTGGAGGTATTGGTGCAGAATTAATTGCCTTGATAACAGAAGAGTGTTTTGATGATCTTGATGCCCGACCAATTAGATTATCTAGTCAGGATATTCCAACTCCCTATAATGGAAATCTTGAGAATTTGACAATAATCCAACCACATCAAATAGTTGAAAAAGTTGAACATTTAATTAGTGGGAGTGTATAGAAAATGAAAAGAAGGCAAGGTTGGCTTTTTTTTATTATCTTTCTAGTTACTTTATCTGTTTATCTATTAATAAATTATCCCTTACAGTTGGGATTGGATTTACAAGGGGGTTCTCAACTTACACTACAAATTATTAAAGAGGAAGGTAAGGTGACGAGGGATGAACTTGAAGCAGTTAATTCGGTTATAGATAAGCGCGTTAACAATTTAGGAGTTTCTGAGTCTAATTTACAAACCCTCGGTGGAGATCAACTGATTTTAGAATTACCTGGTGAACAAAATCCATTAGTTGCTTCAAGGGTATTAGGTAAGACTGCTTTATTAGAGTTCAGAACCCAAAAAGAAGGAACATCTACAGATTTAAAAACCCTGCAATTACAAAGATTGACTATTAAAGAATTAATTGAACAATATTCCTTTGAAGAAAAAAATCAAAATAATGATAATTTCTTAAAAGTTATTCAAGATGATCTTAAAGATATAGAGCAAGAATTGAATTACTCATCTACTAGTAATGATTTATATGGGAAGTTAATTGAAATCAAAAAATATGTTGATAAAGAAATTTCAAATTTATTTATTAAAACAGATTTATCTGGTAAGGATCTTATTAACGCAGGAAGGAGACAAGAACAAACAAATAGTAATTGGGAAGTTTTATTAACTTTTAGTAATTCTGGAGGTGAAAAGTTTGCAGAAATTACAAAGTCAATTGCTGGCACTAATCAACTATTGGCTATTATTCTTGATGGCGAATCTATAAGTGAAGCTAGTGTTGGTAACCAGTTTGCTAGTACTGGTATTACAGGTGGATCAGCAACAATAAGCGGTAATTTTAGTGCTGAAAATGCTAGAGAATTAGAAGTTCAACTTAAAGGAGGCTCATTGCCATTGCCAATTGAAATTGTAGAAACTAACACTATAGGGGCTCTATTGGGATCCAAAAATATTTTAAAAAGTCTTTACGCAGCTATTAGTGGATTAATTTTTGTTGGTATATTTATGATTTTTAATTATAGAATTCTAGGTTTCGTTTCAGTTCTATCTCTAGTACTTTATGGTTTCTTTAACTTAGCCCTATATTCTTTAATTCCTGTAACTTTGACTTTACCTGGAATATCTGGGCTTATACTTAGCATTGGTATGGCTGTTGATGCAAATATTCTAATATTTGAGAGAATTAGAGAAGAATTATATGACGGCAATACTCTTACAAGATCTATTGATAGCGGTTTTCAAAGAGCAAATTCATCTATAGTTGATGGTCATATTACAACTCTTCTAAGTTGTTTTGTATTGTTTTTATTAGGAACAAATTTTGTTAAAGGTTTTGCGGCAACATTAGGTATTGGAGTTCTAATAAGCTTGTTTACCTCATTAAATTGTTCTAAAACTATTTTGAGATTTTTTACAACATATCAATCTTTAAGACAAAAAAATCTCTATCTACCCAAGAATAATTTTTCAAATTAAATTTTTTGTGTCTAATTTCCCATGAAATACAATCTTGAACTAATAAAAAATAAAAGAAAGATAATTAGTTTTTCAACTTTTCTTATTTTGTTAAGTCTTTTAGGAATTTTATATTCAACTTTTAATACTTCCTATAAGAAACCTATAAATTTAGGTATGGATTTTGTTGGAGGAAATGAACTAAGAATAGAGAGAGTTTGTGAAGAAGAATGTACTAATCTTTCCCCTGATTCAGTTTTAGAAAATTTAAGAGAGATCTCTAGTAATAAAAACTTTATAAATAATATTAAATTACAATTCCAAAATAAAAATAAATTAATTTCAATAAGAACACCTTATTTGAGTATCGAAGAATCAAATAATCTAATTACTAATCTTGATAATATTATTGGACCTCTAAATTATGAGAGTAAGGATTCAAGATTAATAGGTCCAAAGCTTGGGAAAAGATTACTTACCAATTGTGTTACTTCATTGTTGGTTTCTTTATTTGCAATATCTTTATATATAACTATTAGGTTTGATAAAAAATATGCATTATTTGCATTATTAGCTTTATTCCATGATTTATTAATTGTTTTCGGTATATTTTCCTGGTTGGGAATTATATTATCTGTTGAGGTAAATAGTTTATTTGCGGTGTCCTTGTTAACTATTGCTGGTTATTCTGTAAATGATACTGTTGTTATTTTTGATAGAATTCGTGAAAAATTAAAATCAAGTGAAGAAGGCTATAACGAAACTATTCAAATATCAGTAAACAAATCATTTCGGAGAACAACTTTTACCAGTATTACAACCCTTATCCCTTTATTAAGCATAATTTTATTTGGATCTTACTCGCTGTTTTGGTTTTCTTTGTCCTTATCATTAGGAATTATTGTTGGAAGTTATTCAAGTATTTTATTGGCTCCATCTTTGTTGCTTAAGGACTGAGCTTAAGCTTTTCATTTTATGAAATTGAATTACTATTTGATAATTTTATTTTCTTTAGTTTTAATAGATCTTTCTACTGAGCTAAGAATATTATTTGATCATTTTACTTTTAGTTCTCTATATTTTGCTATAGGTAAACATCCCTTAGCTATCTTTATACTTTTTTCATACCCATATTTATATAAAAAATTAATTAAGTAGTTTTTAAATATCTTTAAATGATTCTTTGATTAAAACCTGTATTACTACAGCTAATGGAAGAGATAGTATTAAGCCTAATGGACCAAAAATGAAGGTAAATCCAAATTGTGATATTAATGTCAAACCAGGGAGTAGGTTTGCTTTTTTCTTCATTATAGATGGCATTATGATATAGCTTTCAATATTTTGAATGATTACATATGATCCTAAAACTGCCAGTGGTTTCCAAAAATTATCTAGTAGTGCAATTGAGATTGGAAATATACCACTAATAACTGGACCTATATTCGGAATTATATTAAGAACCATTGCTATTAAAGCATTTGAGACAACATATTTGACATCTAATATAGATAAAACTATTAATGATAATAAACCTACTGATAATGAGCTTATGACCATCGAAAAGGTCCAATTTGCTAATGCAATATTGCATTTTTCCAGAATATTTCTAAATTTATTACGGTAATTTTTTGGTATTAATAGAAGTACATTTTCTTTATATTGTTTTGGTTCAATAGAAATCATTAAACTCACTGCTAATACGAATATTAATCTCAAAAGACCTGAACCCAGATTCCCCGCAATATTAATTAAATTCTTAAAACTTTCTTGAATAGCTTTTGCAATAGTTGAGACATCTGGAATGGTAACTACATTATTTATTAAACTGAATATGTCTATAACATTTTCTGATTGTTCACCATAAAATAAGTTATTAAATTTGTTCAGATTTGTATTGATCAATATATTTATTTTTGATAAACCATTTGGAATGTCAACTAGTATTTCATTGAATTCTTTTATAAACGGAGGTAATACAAGAATAAAAATAGTAAATATTATTACTGATATGACGGCTAAGACAAGAAACAAAGAAATAGATCGAGGGATTTTCAAACCTTTTTGGATTTGATTAGATAAATTACATACAATATTTGAAATTACTAAAGAGCAAACTATTAGTAGGAGAAAATCCCTTAAAGTCCATACTATTAATAAAGTGAATAATATTACTACTAATTTGAAATATGATGAACTATTCAATTTTCATAATATTCTACTTCTTTTCAGAATATCCTAATCCATTTGATTTGGCATAACTATTTGCAAATCTCATAAATCTGTCAAAGTCTAGTGTGTTCTTCCAAATATAAACCGCTTCTAAAAATATTGGTTCTCCATCAACAAATTTTACTTTAACTTCTCTAGTTAATATTTCACCTTCGGAATCTATCATCCGCATACCTGTGATTTCACCGTCTGTAATTGAAGATAATGCCTGAGGTTTTTCAAACAAAAATAATGCTTGACCGGTGGTACCATCTTTACTCCTAGTCAGTCTTATTTCAGGAACTACTGGTTCATCAGTTCCTTGATAAAATTGTATTTTTGCAGTTTTATTTGTTGTCATAATATTCGATTTATAATTTTTTATCTTAGGAAATATTTTTCATATTCGTTTGTAGTTATTTTATAAAACATTATTTATTAACTCTAGGATACTTTCATCATATTTTTTATCAGTTAAATCAATTATCTTTATATTAGTTTTGCCAACCTTTTCATATTCATAACACTTATCGTAATAATCTAAAACTGATCTGCAAACTAGGTCCCATTTCTCATTATGAATTGATTCAAGAGCTATTTTTGTTCTTTGCGGTCCTAGTCTTTTTTTTATCCTTAGTACTGATTCTTGGAGTTCCTCTTTTTTAAATACACTATAAGTATCTATTAACTCATCTAACCTGTTTGATTCGCTCCTTATAATTTCAATCCTCCTAGAGTTTTTCATCTGATTGAAGAATTCATGAGGAATTTTACATTTACCTATATTTGCACTTTCAGCTTCGACAAAAATATTATTAGAACATTTAAAAGAATTTAATTTTTCTGCAATTATATTTTCAAATTGTTCATTTGAAGGTTGTTTTTTCATTCCTAAACCTCCAAATGTACTTCCTCTATGACAAGCAAATCCTTCTAGATCAATAGTTTGATATTTATATTTATCAAGTAATGATAATAATCTTGTCTTCCCAGTTCCTGTTTTCCCGCCAATAACTACTAAATTCAACTTATTTGAAAAACTATCTAATACCCATCTTCTATATATTTTGTATCCGCCATTAAGTGTAACTATATTTAATTTAAACTTATCTAATAGCCATCCAATACTTTGTGAACGCATTCCTCCTCTAGAACAATATATCCTGATAAATAATTCATTATTTTTATTAGGAATAGTTGTATGTGAATCAATACTCTTGAATAAATTATCAAGAAGTAATTCCATTTTTTTTTCAAAAAATTTTAATCCTTCTATGACTGCTTTTTTTCTACCTTCTTTTTTGTAAATTGTACCAATTATAGATCTCTCATCATCATCAAATAGTGGAATATTAATAGAATTAGGCATGTGTCCTTTATAATATTCACTCGGGCTCCTAACATCTATAAGTGGTCCTTTAAAACATCTAAATTTCTCTAGTTCTTTTCTTTTGAAATACATGGATAGTTTTTATTATTTTAGATTGATTTTTTAAAATGAAAAACAAAGAACAGGATAACTATAGTAATGCTACATTAGATCTTATAAAAAAATTTGTAGATTCCAATCAAAGAAAAAGAATAAATTCATTAACTCAAATAGAATCTGAAGTCGAAAATATTTTTAATCTTGGCCCATCACTGTTTGATATGTTTGATAGAGAAGGAGATGACTGGGCTCCCGGTTGGATATTGCAAGTTTTAAAAACATTTAAGCCAGAATTCTTTGAAAATTCTAAATTCAATAATTGGTTTAATACATATTCAGATATTGATATTAATTATGAAGATTTGCAATTGATGTTAGTTGAGCAAAAATTTGAAGATGCAGATAGATTAACAAGTTCCTACTTACGAAAATTAGCTGGAAAATTAGCTGAAAAACGTGGATATGTTTTTTACAGTGAAGTTAAAAATATGTCAGGAAAAGATCTAGAAACTATAGATAGATTATGGACTATTTATTCTACCGGTAGATTTGGATTTTCAATTCAAGCAAAGATATTAAAATCAGTAGGGAAAAAATATGAATTAATGTGGCCGAAAATAGGGTGGAAAAAAGAGGGCTTATGGACTAGATATCCTGGATCTTTTTGCTGGTCATTAGATGCTCCTGATGGACATATGCCTTTAATAAATCAACTAAGAGGAGTAAGACTTATGGACTCCATCCTACGGCATCCTGCTATTTCAAAGAGACACAATAATATTCTTTAAATTAAGGTATTTAATAAGTTAAAATTAAGATAGTGAAAAAATATTATTATGTCCTTATTCCGGGGCAAAAATATTTTAAAAAGATTTTTTAAAAGACCAAAAATTAACTGGTCAAATTACGAATTCGAATCATCATTACAGTTAAATGAATTTGTCGATCAATTATTAGAACCTATTAAAAATTCCCAATCAAGCTATCTTATAAAACTTGGTTTACATGAAGCTCTAGTTAACGCAGTAAAACATGGAAATAAATTAGATCCTAAAAAAAACATTAGAGTAAGAAGAATAATTACTCCTAATTGGTGTGTTTGGCAAATTCAAGATCAAGGTAATGGTTTAGAAATAAAAAAAAGAGACTACAAATTACCAAAAAAAATAAGTAGCGTAAATGGCCGTGGCCTATACATTATTAATGAATGTTTTGATGATATTAGATGGAGCAGTAAAGGTAATAGACTTCAGTTGGCTTTAAAAAGGTGATTTTTACTAGGGCAAGGTTGATCTACGTTTATTTCTTTTAACCATTTAGCACTTTCTTCAATATACTCAATAGTTTCCTTGTCATTGCAAGAAATAATTAAATGGCATAATCCAGCCGAAATTAGTTCTGCAGCTCGTTTATATTTATTTCCTTTATCTTTATGCCATTTAGAATGATCAATCTTTAATTTGTCATTAAGACTTTGAACAAGCTGAATAGTATCTTTATCCCAATAGGTCATAGAAGTTTTTCTTTACTTTACAGCAGACCAAACTTTGGTCATAAAAAAGGAATTTGATTTTACATCTTTAAACCCAACATCCTCAATTTTAGAATCTATATCTTCTTTTATGTAATCACAATAAAAAGGCTCATGAAAAGATTTATAGAAGCTTTCCATTATGGAAGTAAAGTCAGGTGAATCACTTATTTGGATTGAATCAGCTAAAACTAATATTCCGCCAGGTTCAAGAACTCTAAAAAATTCATTTAGTACTTTAGCTCTAATTGTTCTAGGTAATTCATGAAATAAGTAAACACAAGAAATGCATTGAAAACTATCATTTTCAAAAGGTAATTCCTCAGCGTTACCTTTTATCAACTGAATTAAATCTCCATCTAAATCTGAAATATATCTACTTGCCTCTTTTAAGTATGAATCAGATAAATCAATGCCTGTAATTTTTTCTTTAGGAAATGCTGCTCTTAATTGTTTTAACGTTCTTCCTGATCCTGTAGCCACATCAAGTATTTTTATAGAGCTTTTTTTTCTATCTCTAAAAATTTCAAGTCCTTCTTTTATTGGCTTAATTATTCTTCTCCTCATTGAGTCAGCACTACCATTGAAAAGTATCTCAACTTGTAGGTCATAAATGCTAGCTGAAAAATCTGATAAATAACCATCTGTTTGATGATGAAAATTTCTCAAGTAATATTGAGGATAATTATCTTTTTCAATTGATTTTGGAAGATCATCAAAGTTTTGTTTTCTGCGTCTATCCCATGTATTGGGCATATCAAGCCAAATTTTAGGATATTGGGTTAGATATCTAAGCCATGGTTCGTCAAACAATAATTTTTTTGGGTATATATTTTTTTCTGCATCATTCCAATCTTCTTCTCTTAAAATATCCATTGAATTTTGGATTTGCATTAGAAGGTCTCTATCTATATTAAAATTTTCAAGCTTTGAATCGGGAAGAATAAAATTCATTAATCTTGAACTGATCTGCTTGTGAGCGAAACCTGCAATGCTTTTACTTTGTTGTAGAGTTTTATATGCAATTTTTGAAATAGATTCTCTAGCCATTTTTCAATTTATATATATATATTCCAACAAAAAAAAAATCAATTTGAGAATATTTTGTGATATTTCTCAAATTGATTAATTTAAACTAGTTACTTCTTTTTAATTATGCATCGTAATACATGAAGAATTCATGGGGATGAGGTCTTTGTCTTAGCTGTTGTACCTCTTCGTATTTTATATCTATAAAATTATCAATAAAATCTTCAGTAAATACTCCACCAGCTAATAAATAATCCTTATCTGCTTTAAGGGCATTAAGTGAGTCATTAAGAGATGAAGGTACTGTATCAATCTTTGCAAGTTCATCAGCTGGGAGTTCAAACAAATCAACATCAACTCCATCACCAGGATCAATTTGATTTTTAATTCCATCAATACCTGCAAGCATCATTACAGAGAATGCTAAGTAAGGATTTGCAAGTGCGTCACCTGACCTGAATTCTAATCTTTTAGCCTTAGGGCTTGGACCTGTTAGAGGTATTCTTACCGCAGCTGATCTATTACCCTCAGAATAAACTAGATTTACAGGTGCTTCGAATCCTGGAACCAATCGTTTATAACTGTTTGTTGTTGGGTTAGTAAATGCTAAGAATGAAGGTGCATGTTTAAGTATGCCTCCGATGTACCATCTTGCTGTTTGTGATAAATTTGCATATGCTCCTTCACCAAAGAATAGTGGCTGTCCACTCTTCCATAAACTTTGGTGAACATGCATTCCTGTTCCGTTATCGTTAAAAACAGGCTTGGGCATAAATGTTGCAGTTTTACCATATTTTTTTGCAACATTTCTGACAACGTATTTATAAGTCATTACGTTATCAGCAGCATTTATTAACGAATCAAATTTCATTCCAAGCTCGTGTTGACCGGCACCAGCAACTTCATGGTGATGTTTTTCTGTTGGTATACCTAATTCACCCATAAGAAGAAGCATCTCAGATCTGATATCTTGCGCAGTATCATTTGGAGCTACAGGAAAATATCCTTCTTTATATTGTATTTTGTATCCTAAGTTTCCACCTTCTTCAATTCTGCCTGTATTCCATGGAGCTTCAATAGTGTCTACACTATAAAAACAACCTCCCTCTTTAGAGTCATATCTAACATCATCGAATAAAAAGAATTCTGGTTCTGGTCCAAAAAATGCAGTATCTGCTATACCAGTCGAGTCTAAATATTTCAAAGCCTTTTGAGCTAAAGCTCTTGGACACCTATCGTAAGGTTCCCCACTTCTTGGCTCTTGAATAGAGCAAATCATACTTAAAGTTTTATGTTTATAAAAAGGGTCTATCCAAGCTGTACTTGCGTCAGGCACCATTGACATATCCGAGGCATTAATTGCTTTCCAACCTCTTATTGATGAGCCATCAAATGCCAAACCCTCTGTAAAAGAATCCTCCTCTATCATGTCTGATGTAAGAGTTAAATGCTGCCATTTTCCATGAATGTCAGTGAATTTTAAATCGATGAGTTCAATTCCTTCGTCTTTAATTTGACTTAAAACGTCTTGAGGAGATTTAGACATAATTTTGTAATACCTTATATGAAATTAATAACTTGATGATTCTTGTTATGTATCAACGGTAACTTTTTTTAAGACTTGATGTCTTCTTTTAGTGTTTCAAGTCATAAGTTTAATAATTGTTTACCTAAATATTTAAATTGAATTAATTTCTTTAAATAAATATCGCTTATGTGGAGATATTAGATTAATTTAAAAGTAATTGAATGTAATGCTTTGACAGAAGCAAAACTTATTTCGGCTTTAAATGAAGAGAATTTATCTCATTTCTCAAAGACTTATGTTCCCTCTAGACTTTTATTAGGTCCTGGCCCTTCAAACGCACATCCAGAAGTCTTAAGCGCTCTTTCTTTGAATCCTATTGGGCACTTAGATGAAGCATATATTTCATTAATGTCTGATGTTCAACAGCTTCTAAGATATACATGGCAATGTAATAATCGTCTTACTCTTCCGATGAGTGGTACTGGAAGTGCAGCTATGGAAGCATCAATTGCTAATTTTATAGAGGAAGGAGAAAAAATTCTTATCGCTAAAAAAGGATATTTTGGAGACAGACTTGTTGATATGGCAACAAGATATAAAGCAGATGTATCTATTATTGAAAAACCCTGGGGTGAATCCTTTTCTTATGAAGAAATAAAGTATGAAATAGAAACTAAAAAACCAGCAATTTTTGCTATTGTCCATGCTGAAACATCAAGTGGAGTTTTACAACCTCTTGATGGTATTGGGGATGTATGTAGAAAAAATAACTGCTTGTTTTTAGTTGATGCAGTTACTTCTCTTGGAGCTCTAGAACTATTGATTGACGAATGGAAAATTGATCTGGCATACAGTTGTAGTCAAAAGGGATTAAGTTGTCCACCAGGATTAAGCCCTTTTACGATGAATAAAAGAGCTGAAGAAAAACTAAGTTCAAGAAAAACAAAAGTACCTAACTGGTATTTAGATTTATCTCTATTAAATAAATATTGGGGTTCTGATCGTGTGTACCATCATACTGCTCCAGTAAATATGAATTTTGCTATTCGTGAAGGTTTACGATTAATTGCGAATGAGGGTTTAGAAAATGTTTGGAATAGACATAATACTAATGCAAAGAAACTGTGGAATGGTTTAGAAAGTCTTGGAATGGAATTACATGTATCAGAGGATTATAGATTGCCAACTTTAACCACAGTAAAAATACCTCCAGCCGTTGATGGTGATGGTTTTAGAAATCATCTTTTAAGAAACTTTGGAATAGAAATAGGAAATGGACTTGGAGAATTGTGTGGTAAGGTATGGCGCATAGGATTAATGGGCTTTAACTCAAGTGAGGAGAATGTTGATAGATTATTAAACCTATTTGATACTGAGTTAAAAAAATATTCTATTTTTGAGTCCTCAACTTTTTAAACCATAACTGTAAAATTTGACTGCATTCATCTTCTAAAATACCTCCTACAATTTCCATTTTGTGATGAGCACTTTCATGTTTTGATAGGTCGATTGAGCCTCCCAATCCACCTCTTTTCTTATCGTAAGCCCCGAAAATAACTTTACCCATCCGCGCTTGAATAAGAGCAGAGGAACACATAGTACAAGGTTCTAGATTTGTGATAATAGTACATTCATTAAATCTCCAATCATTTTTTATTAGAGATGCCTGCCTTAGGGCCATAATTTCAGCATGACCTAATGGATCATTATTTATATTTCTCTTGTTAACCCCTCTTCCAATACATCTTCCTCTCTCATCTAAAATTATTGAACAGATTGGTAACTCAACTTTTCCAATTTCTACTGATCTTCTTAAAATAGAGTTCATCCATCTTGAGTATTTTAAAATATTTATTCCTTTCTGATCATCATAATTACTATTTACATTTTCAAAAATATACCTCATTTACCAATATTAAGAATAAACTTATTAATAGATATCTTATCTGATGACTGAAGATTTAATTAATAAAAAAGATATATACTTCCCTTCGTATTTAGGGACTAACGATAACTTAATTACTCTCCTAAATAAAACAACTAAAATTCTTTGTGACTGGTTCTCTAAAGCCGATAAATATGGTCCATTACCATTTGATGAGAATTTCAAGTGCTTAATGCCTGATGAGGATGGTAACTCTGCAGAAGATTTGTTTCCTGAGATTGAATATCTTTTGAATAATTCATTTAATCCCGTTCATCCTGGCTCACTCGCTCACCTTGATCCCCCACCTTTAATTTTCTCTATTTTGGGAGATTTAATTGCTGCTGGTTTAAATAATAATCTTCTCGCTTACGAGTTATCACCGAGTGTAACTTTGCTTGAGGAATCATTATGTAAATGGTTTGCTAAGAAAATAGGGTTTAATGATTTCTCAGGAGGTATAGCTGCTAGCGGAGGTACATTAAGTAATCTGAATGCACTTATTGCAGCTAGAAATAATTCTGGATTAGGTACAAATCCTAATTCTGTATTACTTGTTAGTGAAGATGCTCATTCTTCTTTCGTTAAATGTATAAAAGTAATGGGTCTTGATACTAAGAATCTTGTCAGGATTAAAACTGATAATCAAGGTCGAATGGATATAAACGATCTCAGAAACTCTTTAGATAAATGTTCAATAGAAAATAAAAAAATATTTGCGATCGTTGCCACCGTTGGGACAACTGTAAGAGGAGCCATTGATCCTATTAAAGAAATAAGTGAAATCTGTAAACAAAGAAACATATGGTTACATATTGATGGTTCTATTGGAGGGATTTTTGCTATAACTTCTATTCCAATAGAAGGTCTAAATAATATTAATCAGGCTAATTCGATAACGATAAATCCACAAAAAATTATTGGCATTACAAAGACTTCATCTTTGTTATTGGTTTCAAATATGAGTACTTTAGAAAATACTTTTAATACTGGACTACCATATATATCTTCTAAAGAAAATATTATAAATAGAGGAGAAATAGGCATACAAGGTTCTAGACCTGCAGAGGTTATCAAACTATGGCTTGGGTTACGTTTTTTAGGTCTCAATGGAATAGAAAATATATTAAAATCATCAATTAAAAGAAAAGATTTTTTTGAAAAAAATATTAGTAAAAATAAATTTGATGTATATTCAGGTCCTCTCCATATTGTTTCATTTTTACCAAATAAACTTGAGCCAAAAGACTCTGATGCGTGGACTCAAACTAAAATAAATGAACTAATTAACAATAATTTTATGCTTTCAAGACCAAAATTTAAAGGCAAATATTTTTTGCGGGTTGTCATGGGAAATTACAATACAAAAGAATCTCATATTAAAGAACTTTTGAGACTTTTAGAAGCTTAAATAATGGATATGGGTAGACCAAAAATTATTGCAATAGTAACAGGATTTATCTCTATAGCTATTTGCATTGCTTATTTACTTTTAATAACTATCTTTGATTTCAGAACTTATCTAAATGATCAATTATCCAATATTAATTAGTAAATGGAGGCAAACTTTTTTTTGATTTAAAATATTTTTTCATTTCAATTTTTGAAATAGCCTCTTTTATGAAATTATTTAAAATATCTTCTCTTTTACTTATTCTATAGATCTTATCTACTACTTCTTGAATTCCTCCATCTCCCCAATCTTGACCATTTTTAAAATATTCAATCAAACTTAGTCCTACTATTCTTATTAACCAGCCTGCTGTAACTGATTGTATAGATTTAGATAATATTATTTTAGTCAAGCTTGTAGCTAAAGCAGGAGAAAGAATGGCGAGACCCCCTTTTAGTATTCCTTGTTTAGCCAATGCGCCTAGCAATGAAGTCGCCAAATCTTTTGCATCTTTTTTTGTAAGCTTTATCTCATATACTTTTGATAACTCCATTATCATTTGAAGGTTAACAGAGGTAGTAGTAAGAAAATCAACAGCTGGCAGTGGATTAACTAGTATCACTCCTCCTGTTATCCACATATATTTATTAATCACTTTATTTGACATTAAATATCTTTGTTCTTGTACAAAATTTTTACTTTTAATACCTAACTTTTTTGAGCGAAAAAGAATATTATCCGCCAATAACTCTTCACCATTATTATCGAGGGTTTCTATTATTTCTCTAAATAAACTTCCTACCTCAGGAACTAAATTTAAAGCATCTGATTCTGTATAGGTAGATTGTTGAGGGACTGCAATTGTTTGAACAACTGAAATTTTATTTTTTCTAGCGGAAGTAATAGAAATTATATTTTCTTTGATAAGGTTATTTTCATCTCTAGACCTCAAATCACATTTATTTATAACTATTATTATTTTTTTCCTTAATTTTAATAATTCTTTAATTAAAAAGTTTTCGTATTTATTTATGTCCTGATCTAACACAAAAAGAACCAAGTCAGAATTTGATGCTTGTATGATTGTGGCTCTTTCCCTTTCTTCTCCTAATTTAGATGGTTCGAATAAACCCGGAGTATCAACTATATTAATGTTTCTTTTTAAAATTGGGATACGAATTTTATAGCTATTAATTTGCTTTGTTGTACCTATTTTTGCTGAAGTTTGTCCGACAATATTTTTCAATAAAGATCTTGCTATGGATGTTTTTCCTGAGGAACCTGCTCCAAAAAGAGTAACTTTATAATCTCCAGTTTTTAATTGGGACTCTAGTTTATTTTTTTGATAATTTAATAATTCAGCCTTTACTTTATCTTTAATTTTTTTATTAATTTTCTCGACTCCTTCCAAACTTATCTTGGCAGCACCATATGTATTTTTGAATGAAAGTGTATTTTTTTTATTTTTATATATAACCTTATAAACTATTTTTTTAAATAATTTTTTATCAATATTATAAAAAGTATAAATAATTATAATTAAAAATAAAAGAGTATAAAAATTTACTATTCTTACAAATATGGAAAATATAATATATAGAAATAATATTAATACTAAATACTTTATATACTTTAATTTCAAGTAATTCATTTTATCGATTATTTTTAAAAATGTTATAAAGTAATAAAATGAAACCAATATTAATTGATATATCAGCTATATTAAATACTGGAAAATTTATAATATTTAAATTTATAAAATCAACTACAAATCCTTTATATATTCTATCTATACCATTACCAATAGTTCCCCCAAGAATAAAGCTATAAGAATATAGATCGAATGAGTTTAAAGTATTCTTCCTTAATATTAAATAAATAAGTAATATTGAAAAAAAAATACTTATAAAAGATAAAAATTCTCTACTACCACTAAATATGTTAAATGCTGCTCCGTAATTTTTTACATAGTCTAATTTGAATATGAGAAAATCTTTATTAATTAATAATTTTTTATTATAAAACATTAAATATTTTGTAAATTGATCTACTAGAACAATAAAAATACTTAAGGATATAAAATATAATTTTGTTTTTATATTATTAATCATTTTTTGCTACGTTTTAAACGTTCTATAGGTTTAATAAGTAATAAAAGTGGAAAAAGCATTAAAAAATGATATCCAATCTTACCTAATGAGTATTTCCCTAAATTATATAAAAATAAATTAAATTGACTGTAGGTTATAGTTTGTATGAAGTTGTAAAATATTCCAGTTAAATGCATAGCACCTATTGCTATAAATCCGTTTTTTAAAAAGTTTCCAACGTTTATTTTATTTCTATTATTTAAATTATCAATTATTTTGATTAATGGATATAAACCTAATAAATAACCAAAATTTGGAGTGAGCAAATAACCTAATGAACCTCCTTGATGAAATACAGGAAGTATAAATAGCGCCAAAATAATATATATAGAAAATGCTCTGAAAACAACTTTTTTATGGAATATAAGTGTTAATAAAATTATGGTTGGAATTTGCCATGTGATTGGTAACTCAAAGTAATTACTGGATTTATAGATAAAAGGTAGTGGAATATAAACAGGTAACATTGATGTTATTACTAGTGATTGAAGACTCACCAGTATCTCAATTAATTTATAAAAATTGAGCATTATTATAAATTCTATTTATAAACTTCTCAATGCAACAATAGGATCTAATTTAGAAGCTCTTTTTGCAGGTAAAACGCCAAAGATTAAACCTATTGATCCTGAAATGATCATGGTTGAACAAGTAGTTGTAATTCCTACTGATGCTGGAAGTGGTGTTATCAGAGATAAAAGAAAAACACCTGATAATCCTGTTGTTGTTCCAATTAATCCTCCAATTGTAGATAAAATCAATGCCTCAATCAAAAATTGAATTAATATATCTGACTGTTTAGCTCCGATTGCTTTTCTAAGTCCAATTTCTTCAGTCCTTTCGCTTACAGAAACGAGCATAATATTCATGATTCCTATACCTCCAACCACCAAAGATACTGCCCCAATACCAGCCAATAAAAATGTTAGTCCACTTGTTATGTTGGTCACTATATTCAATGCATCTTCTTGTGATCTAACCGCAAAGTCATCATCTCTGATTATTTTATGTCTTTGTCTTAATAAGTTAGTGATCTGAAATTTAGCTGCACTAGTTGCATTTTTATTTATAGCTTCAACACTAATGAAGCTTAAACTTACTCCAAATGTTGGGTCCTTCCCTGTAATCCTATTGACCATGGTGGTTAATGGAATATAAGCATTTTTGTCTTGATTACTTCCAAATACAGCACCTTTTGGTTTTAATATTCCAATAATTTCATAAGTATGATCTTTAATTCTGATTTTTTCCCCAAGTGATGAAGAATTACCTTTGAAAAATTCGTCTTTAAGATCAGGACCTATTACTACATAACTTCTTGCACTATTAATATCACTCTTAGATATAAATCTTCCCTTATCAACTTCAAAGCTTCTTACTTCAAGAAATTCAGGAGTAACTCCTGCAATTGATATATTTAGACTTTTAGAATTTGACTGCACTATTTCGTTAGCAGAAATTTGAGGCGCAACTTTTTTAACTGTTGGGACTTGATTACTTATTGCTAGTGCA
Organism: Prochlorococcus sp. AG-347-L19; assembly: GCA_003278895.1. Taxonomy (GTDB): domain Bacteria; phylum Cyanobacteriota; class Cyanobacteriia; order PCC-6307; family Cyanobiaceae; genus Prochlorococcus_A. The sequence continues at coordinate 8,106 of QCCO01000012.1, read as the reverse complement.
TCTTCTAAAACAAGATTTTTAGGAAATGAAATACCTCTTCTTCTGGTGTCATTATTTCCAGGAACAATGAATAAAACATTTGCACCTAAATTACTTAATTGGTTTTTAGCTAATGTTTGAGCACCTCTTCCAAGCCCAACAAGTGTAATAACAGATGCATTTCCTATGATTATCCCCAGCATTGTTAACGAACTTCTCAATTTGTTCGAAACCAATGTTTTTGTGGCCATACTTAAGGCTTCTTTAATTGAGATATTCCTAGACATATTTGTATTTATCTATTGCATCATCATCTTCAATTTGTCCCGTGTAAATAACACCTTCATTAAGTTGCAGTGTGATAAGGTCCCCATTGTTAATTTGATGATTATCCATATTTTCTAAATTACAAATTGAAGAAATCTTTTTATTATTTTTGTTAAACAAATCATAAACATCATTTACTGTTTGGTTAGTGACAATACCTGCGATACTTTTACTCAGTGGAATATTATCCATTAATTCCTTGGGAACAAATAATATTTCTCCTGGACATATTAAGGAAATATCAAGATTATTTTTTATTATTCTTGCTTTACCTGTAACACCGATTTCCCCTATTGATATTCCTCTTGATACAATCTTTCTAACTAAACCCACTTTTATTAAATCTGTAGAGCCACTAATACCAGTTAATGTACCTGCTGTTTGAACTACTAAATCTCCTTGGTTGAGGATCCCCATCTCCTGGGCAATTTGCATAGCTAAACTAAAAGTCTTAGCTGTTCTTTCATCATTTTTAACTACTATCGGAGTTACTCCCCAAACAAGTTGTAATCTTCTCGCTACACTTCTCTCTGTAGTGGTTGCCAAGATAGGAGTGGGTGGCCTGAACTTACTTACATTTCGAGCGGTAGAACCTGATTTCGTTAAAGGGATTATAGCTCCTGCTTCAAGTTGTCTAGCTATATTACTTACTGCTGCACTAATGGCATTTGGGATCGTACTAGGTAAGTGGCTTTCAATAGCTTTAAGTGGATAATCTCTTTCAATTCTTCTTGCTATGGTTGCCATTGTTTCTACTGCCTCTACAGGATAATCGCCAACTGCAGTTTCGTTTGAAAGCATTACAGCATCTGTACCATCCAGAATTGCATTTGCAACATCACTAACTTCTGCCCTAGTTGGTCTTGGGTTAGAAGCCATAGAATCTAGCATTTGAGTCGCAGTAATTATGGGAATACCTAGCGAATTAGCTTTTCTTATTAATTCCTTTTGTAAAAGAGGAACTTCTTCTGCAGGCATTTCTACTCCCAAATCACCTCTTGCAACCATTACTCCATCACATAAAGGTAATACGGTATCAATTTGATCAATTGCTTCAAATTTTTCTATTTTTGCTACTACAGGAGTCGAATGCCCATTTTTGTTTATTAAATCTTTTATCTCGTTTATATCGGATGGATTTCTTACGAAACTAAGGGCTATCCAATCAACTCCTTCAGATAAACCGAATTTTAAATCCTCTTTATCTTTTTCTGTTAATGCTTTTACTGATAATTGAACATCTGGGAAATTAACCCCTTTATTGTTTGAAAGAACACCCCCTACAGTTACTAGACACTCCAAAAGATTAGCTTTTATATCTACTTTTTCTACAATCATTTCTATTTTGCCATCATCTAATAGTATTCTTTTTCCTTCGCTAACTTCTTGGGAAAGTTTGTCGTAGGTTACATTTGCAATTGTATTTGTACATTCAACTTCATTCGATGTCAGAGTAAATTTATCACCTTTTTTAACTTTGACTGGACCATCTTTAAAGCGCCCTAATCTTATTTTAGGTCCTTGAAGATCTTGTAATATTCCAATATCTATATCTAATTTATTTGATACCTCTCTTATTGTTTTAATTCTTTCAGCATGATCTTTATGATCTCCATGTGAGAAATTTAATCTGAATGTTGTTACTCCAGCTTTAATTAAATCTGTAATTATTTCTTCAGATTGAGTTGCAGGACCAATAGTTGCTACAATTTTTGTTCTTCTTTTTAAATCAATATTCGACATATATAGATAATATTGCTAGATATAAATAAATTTACCATACCCAAAGTTAGTTATTTAAGTCATGGATTTTAAAACTTATCAGAAAAAAGCTAGAGAAACAGCACAATATCCAAATTTAGGATCAAATAATATTTATCCAACTCTTGGTTTGGTTGGAGAGGCTGGTGAGGTGGCAGAAAAAGTAAAAAAAGTTATAAGAGATAAAAATGGAATATTTGATAACGAATCTAAATTAGGTATTAAAAAAGAACTAGGAGATGTATTGTGGTACCTAACAAATCTTTGTACAGAATTTGATTTCAATTTAGAGGATGTTGCCTTACAAAATCTGGAAAAATTAAAATTAAGAGCTTCTAAAGGAAAGATAAGTGGGTCTGGAGACGATAGATAAGTTCAGCTATAACCTAAGCTTGCATACTGTAAATTTGTGATTAAGTTTTGAATAACATTTAAAAGTAAAAAAGCTAATAAAGATGAAATATCAAAACCACCTATTGGAGGGATGATACCTCTAAAAATGTTTAAATAAGGATCAGTGATAGAAGTTAATGCAGATAAAACACCGTTACTCCAATCAATACCTGGAAACCAAGTAAGTAGAATTCTTATTATCAATATGAAAGAATAAATTGATAAAGTTTGGCCCAGAACTGCAAAAATCTCAGATAACATTATCTTTTCGTAATTTAATCTATCCTAACATTTACTTATTATTGCTGCTTATTATTACGACTTCCTATTTTTGAAATATATTCATTACTAACAGCAAAAGTTTGGAAAAACTTTTCTGATAATGATAACCAATATGATCTACCATCTTTTTGCTTCCGTTTGACGATAAACTTCTTTTCTAATAGTTCTTTAATATGATCATATGCTCCTGAACCTCGAAGAAGAATAAGATCTGATTGCAGGATCTTTTTTTTAATTGCGATAGTTGCCAATGTCCTTAATTCTGATGTTTTCAAATCAGAAGGGAGTAAATCATCGACGAATTCATTAAGACTAGATTTTAGTTCGAGGGAAAAACTATTGTTAATTTCATTTAATTCGATAGCTGATTTTGGATTTGAGTATTTAATTTTTAGATCTTTAATTGCATCACTTATTGAGTTGATATCAGAATTAGTAATATCTGAAAGCTCCTTTTTTGTAATTGGTCTACCTTTCAAATATAGAACAGCTTCAACTTTAGTAACTAAATCTATATCAGATATTAGCTTGTTATTCAGATCAGATTGATTGATTTTTATTACCGAAATCTTTCCTAATTTACCTTATATTTATTCTGATGCACCAAGGAATAATTTATATGTATCGTTTTGAGTTTCATCCCAGAATTTATAGCCTAGAATTTTTACAAATTTATTCCAATCTAAAATTTCATTTTTATCGATTAAAACTCCAATAACAATTTTCCCTACGTCAGCACCATAATTCCTATAGTGGAATATGCTTATCGACCAATTTGATTTCATATTATTTAAGAAATCTATTAGTGCTCCAGGTCTTTCAGGAAACTCAAATCTGTATAGTAACTCTACAAAGTTTTTATTATTCATTTCTGTAAAATTTTTTGGTAATCTTCCTCCTACCATGTGTCTTAGATGATTTTTGGATAATTCATCATCACTTATATCGATAAATGGGTACTGAGAACTTCTAAATTTTTTCAATAGATTTGTTTTATCATTTAAGCCATAGACTTGAACTCCTACAAAGATCTGAGCATCCTTAGAATTTGACATTCTATAGCTAAATTCGGTTAAATTTCTATTATCAAGTAACTTACAAAAATCAATTAAACTACCAGCACGTTCAGGAATTTCAACTGCCATCATTACTTCTTTACACTCTCCAAGTTCTGCTCTTTCTGCCACAAATCTAAGCCGCTCAAAGTTCATATTTGCACCACAAGCAATCGCAACCATTTTTTTATTTAAATGATTCGAATTAAAAATATCTTTTTTCATTCCTGCTATTGATAATGCTCCTGCAGGCTCCAGTATTGATCTTGTATCTTCAAAAACATCTTTTATTGCAGCACATATTTCATCGGTATTAACCCTAATCATCTTATCTATATATTTTTTTCCAATATCGAAAGTATTTTTTCCAATTTTTTTAACCGCAACCCCATCTGCAAATTGACCGACAGAAGATAATTCCACAATTTTTGATTCTTCCAATGATTTTGTCATAGCGTCAGCATCTTCAGGCTCTACGCCAATTATTTTTACTTCAGGCCATATTTTTTTAATGTATAAAGATATTCCTGATATCAATCCCCCACCACCAACAGCAATATAAATTGCATAAGGTTTTTTCTTTAGTTGCTGTTCTATTTCTATAGCTATAGTTCCTTGTCCTGCTATTACATCTGGATCATCAAAAGGATGAATAAAACATAAATTTCTTTCTTGACTTATCCTTATCGCCTCTTTGTATGTTTCATCATAATTATCACCAAATAATATAACTTTTGCTTTTAAATTTTTTACTGCATTAACTTTTACTAGCGGTGTTGTAATAGGCATTAATATGGTTGCTTGGCAATTTAACTTGAGTGCGCTAAGGGCAACGCCTTGTGCATGATTACCAGCACTTGAAGTAATTACTCCCTGAGTCAGCTGAGATTTACTGAGCTTACTCATCTTGTTATATGCCCCTCTTATTTTGAATGAGAACACATCTTGAAGATCTTCTCTTTTTAGAAAAATCTCATTATTAAGCGTATTACTTAAATTATGAGCTTTCTCCAGCGGTGTTTTTTTTGCAACTTCATAGACTTCAGCTTGAAGTATTTTTTCAAAATAATCATTCATATATATATTTTTAGCATTAATTATTAATCTAATAAAACATTACATGATCTATTTCAAAAAAAATACTCATTTTGCACCTTGGCGTTTTAAATTAGATAGATACCAATTTTTATTAAATGCTTTTAAGTGAGTTAAGTCATCCAAATCAACTTCATGGCTTAACAGTTTCACAATTAGAAGAAATTGCTTGTCAAATTAGAGAAAGACATCTTCAAGTTGTCTCTACTAGTGGTGGACATCTTGGCCCTGGATTAGGTGTAGTTGAGCTTACATTGGCTTTATATCAAACTCTTGATCTTGATTTCGATAAAGTTGTTTGGGATGTAGGACATCAAGGTTATCCTCATAAATTAATAACAGGACGTTTCAGTCAATTTGATTCACTTAGACAACAAAATGGTGTAGCTGGATATCTCAAAAGAAGTGAAAGTAAATTCGATCATTTTGGAGCTGGACATGCAAGCACTTCTATTTCTGCAGCTTTAGGAATGGCAATAGCAAGAGATAGGAAAGGTGAAAATTATAAATGTGTCGCTGTTATTGGAGATGGAGCATTAACTGGTGGAATGGCATTAGAAGCTATAAATCATGCAGGCCACTTACCCAATACTCCTTTAGTTGTAGTACTAAACGATAATGATATGTCTATTTCACCTCCAGTTGGAGCTCTTTCATCCTACTTAAATAAAGTAAGAGTTAGTCCACCATTGAAATTTTTGTCCGATAGTGTTCAAGAAAGTGTAAAAAATATTCCCTTAATTGGTAAGGATATTCCGGAAGAACTAAAAAATATTAAAGGAAGCGTTAGACGATTAGCAGTGCCAAAGGTTGGAGCTGTTTTTGAAGAACTAGGATTTACATATATGGGTCCAATTGACGGACATGACATTGGAAATTTAGTTAATACTTTTAACGCTGCTCACAAACTTAAAAAACCTGTACTTGTTCATGTTGTCACAACAAAAGGTAAGGGTTATCCTTATGCAGAAGCTGATCAGGTTGGATATCATGCACAGTCAGCATTTGATTTAACAACTGGGAAATCTATTCCATCTAAGAAACCTAAACCTGTTAGTTATAGTAAAATATTTGGTCAAACCTTATTGAAAATATGTGAACAAGATAGCAAAGTTGTTGGTATTACAGCAGCAATGGCTACAGGGACTGGTTTAGATATATTGCAAAAAAATATTCCAGATCAATATATCGATGTTGGAATAGCAGAACAGCATGCAGTTACTCTGGCGGCAGGAATGTCGTGCGATGGTCTTAAACCAGTTGTAGCTATTTATAGTACTTTTCTTCAACGAGCATTCGATCAATTAATTCATGATGTTGGTATACAAAAGTTACCTGTATCGTTTGTACTTGATAGAGCTGGGATAGTTGGAGCTGACGGTCCTACGCACCAAGGTCAATACGATATCAGTTATATGAGATCTATACCTAATTTTGTATTGATGGCCCCTAAAGATGAATCTGAATTACAAAGAATGTTGATAACTTCAATTAACCATAATGGTCCCACAGCTCTAAGAATACCAAGAGGTTCTGGATTAGGGGTGGCTGTAATGGATGAGGGTTGGGAACCTTTGAATATAGGCGAAGCTGAAATACTAGAAGAAGGAGAAGATATTTTAATTATTGCTTATGGATCAATGGTTGCATCTGCTATTGAAACAGCAAAGATACTAAAAAATATGAACATTAATGCATGTATTGTTAATGCAAGATTTGTAAAACCTTTAGATAAAAATCTTATTATGCCTTTAGCAAGTAAGATTCAAAAAGTTGTAACTATGGAAGAAGGAACCCTAATAGGTGGATTTGGTTCCGCGATAGTTGAATTACTTAATGATAATGAAATTTACATTCCTGTATACAGGATAGGTATACCTGATGTTTTAGTTGATCATGCTTCACCTGATCAGAGTAAAGAAAAATTGGGTCTTTTACCTGATCAGATGGCTGATAAAATTATTAAGAAATTTAAGTTAATAAATAAAAATTAAATAAATTAATTTTTATAAAACGCCACGTGAGGCTAATCCTAGGATTGCTCCAATCCCAAAAATGTGACCTAAACAATTTGCTCCTACAACAGAAGCGTGACTTAAACCACCATAGAATTTTGAATTAGGTATTTCAAAACCTTCATTAGGTTTTCTTATTGTTGCTCTAGCAATTGCATAAGCAAAAACATTACATGCAATCATAACAACGGCACACTTTGGTGACCAAGAAAAAGTTGCTGGATCTGCAGCTGCAAATAATGTAGTAAACATAAAAAATCGTTATTTTCATATATTCTCTAATACTTTTACCTAAAAAACACAAAATTGTAAAAGGTCTTAAGAGTTGTTTACTTCTAAGGTATTTAACAACTTTATAAATCCAAACAAAATAACAAAATCACTTAGGGTTAAGAAGGATTCTGCAAAACCATGTAGAAAGTCAACCTCAACAAGGGTTTTGTCATAGTAATTTAGTGTGAAGATAGATACCAATATAGTTATGAATACAAATAAAACAGTTAAGGAAAATCCTGTTTTTACAAAAACATTAAAAGATTTGATTTTATATAAGTAAAACAAAAATATTGCATATGGAATTATTGATACTGCGAACAAAAATGTGTTATCAATAGAAGCTAGTTTTTCAATAAATTTTATAAATAAATCATTCATAAGTCTTTTTCTTTTTAAAAATAGTGAATGATGCTAGAGCTAATGTTGAATTTCCTATAAATGTAAATATCCCTTGAAGAGTTACTAATCCATACAATGCATCTTGATTATCATAGATATGCCAAGTAATCGCACACATAGCTCCTATTAAGTTTGGGACCATAGCTAAACTTAACCAAAATAATGAATTATATTTTTTATATGTAGATATTTTGTATATGACAAAGATGGTAATTATCCATTCAATTACTGAAGAGATATGAATTAACCAAGTTCCAAATGAAAGTTCGTGCAAAATTTATATTTTTTTCTTCAGTACATTAAGTACATCCTTTGCGTGATTTATAGGTAAAACACTTATCCATCTATAAGAAATTTCCCCTTCTGGAGAAATCAAAAAAGAATTTCTATCTGAAAATGGAGGAATCCAAGAACCATATTTATCGCTAATAATTCCTTCAGGATCAGATAATAAAGTGTAGTTTATGGATTTTTCGCTGCAAAAACTTTCATGAGAATCTTTATTATCAGCACTAATCCCAACA
>QCCO01000011.1 GCA_003278895.1 Prochlorococcus sp. AG-347-L19 | reverse complement strand
CTTCATCGATCATTTCAGAAATTAATTCATCGAGTGAAATTTTTGGTTCCCAATTTAGTTTTTCACGTGCTTTTGATGCATCGCCAAGGAGTTCATCCACTTCGGTAGGTCTGAAATATGCAGGATCTATTTTTATGATTATTTCTCCTGTGTCTGCCCTCTTTCCAACTTCATTAATGCCAGAACCTTCCCAAATAACGCCACTTTCCCCTTCATTCTTATTCCAGCCAAGCTTGATTGTGCATAAGTCAATAAATTTTCTAACACTTACCATTCTGCCGGTAGCTATTACATAATCTTCAGGATTTTTTTGTTGTAACATTAACCATTGCATATAAACATAATCTCTAGCGTGACCCCAATCTCTTTGAGAATTAATATTGCCCATATATAAACATTTTTCAAGGCCCTCGTTTATTCTAGCTAATCCTCTTGTTATTTTTCTAGTTACAAAAGTTTCTCCTCTTCTAGGACTTTCGTGGTTGAATAAAATGCCATTACAGGCATATATACCATAAGCTTCTCTATAGTTAATTGTAATCCAATAGGCATATTGTTTTGCTACAGCATAGGGACTTCTAGGATAGAAAGGGGTAGTTTCTTTTTGTGGTGATTCCCTTATTAGTCCATATAGCTCACTTGTGCTTGCTTGATAGATTTTAGTTTTTTTTGAAAGATTTAAGACTTTTACAGCTTCCAAAATTCTTAGAATACCAAGAGCATCACAGTTCGCTGTATATTCAGGAGTTTCAAAACTAACTGCAACGTGGCTCTGTGCTCCTAAATTATATATTTCATCCGGTTGAACTTTTTCAATAATTTTCAAAATATTTGTACTATCTGTTAAATCTCCATAGTGTAGAAAAAATTTCTGATTTATCTCATGTGGATCCTGATATAAACTATCTATTCTTCCTGTATTAAAAGAACTTGATCTTCTCTTAATACCATGAACTTCATAATCTTTAGATAGTAGTAGTTCTGATAGATAACTACCGTCTTGACCGGTTACACCTGTTATTAAAGCTTTTTTAACTGATTTACCCATATATTTTTCTTTAATAAAAATTCTCTATTCGTTTATTATAGTTTGATGAGCCTCTTTACATATGTAAACATTTAGAAAATATTTAATTTATTGTAAATCTAGTGTTTGTAATAAGTTTTATACCATTTGACAAACTCTTTAATACCTACGCGTAATTCAGTATTAGGTTTGAATCCTATCCATGAATCTAATAAGGATGTATCTGCTGATGTAAATTTTACATCTCCTGCTTGCATTGGTTCAAAGATCTTTATCGCTTTTTCTCCAATCTCATTCTCTAAGATTTGAATAAAATCTATTAGTTTTACACTTTTGCTGTTACCAACATTAAATATTCTGTATGGACTCCAACTTGTTGATGATTCAGGATTTTTTTTGTCAAATGATTTGTTCTTTTGAACAGGTTTTTTTAAAAACCGAAACATAATTTCTATTACATCATTAATGTATGTAAAATCTCTTGCCATATCTCCATTATTAAAAATTTTTATTGGTTTTTTTTCAATTATGGATTTTGTAAATATCATGGGTGCCATATCAGGTCGGCCCCAAGGTCCATATACAGTAAAAAATCTAAGGCCCGTGCATGGTAGGTTATAAAGATGACTATAAGCATGAGCCATTAGTTCATTTGATTTTTTAGTGGCTGCATAAATGCTTACCGGGTGATCTACGCTATCATTTTCGTTGAAAGGTATTTTCTCATTACCTCCATAAACTGAGCTGCTGCTTGCAAAAATTAGATTTTTGGGTTGGTTTTTTTTACAACCTTCTAGAATATTAAGAAACCCTTTAATATTAGAATCTATATAAGCATAGGGATTTTCAAGGGAATATCTTACTCCAGCCTGAGCACCCAAATGAAAAACGAAATCAAAATTATTTTCACTAAAAATTGAACTTATCAATTCGTTTTCCTCTAAAGATCCTTTAATTATTTTAAAATTATTTTTTTTTCTTAATTTACACTCTTTGTATAAATGATTAAGTCTTTCGTTCTTTAGTGAAACATCATAATACGTGTTGAAATTATCTAATCCAATTACTTTATAATTGCTTGAAATAAGTTTTTTGCACAAATGAAATCCAATAAATCCTGCAGCTCCAGTAACAAATATTTTCATAAAAAATATATATTTTGAATGATTTTATTTTTTCTTGATTTTAACCAGTAATTAACATTTTGAATATTTTTTGCAATATAACTATTTCATAGAAATTTATTTATATACTTACTTGAAAGATTAATATCCAATGAATCATATTCTAGTCACTGGAGGCGCAGGATTTATTGGGTCACATACTTGTCTGGTGTTATTAAAAAATGGGTACTTCATATCAGTAATAGATTCTTTTATAAACAGTTCAAAAAAATCTTTGGAGAATGTTTTAAAAATTTTAAAAAAAAATCATATTTTTCATGAAAAAATTAAAATTTATGAAGGTGACATTAGAGATACAGAATTGTTAAATAAGATTTTTAAATATTCTAGAGAAAATAAGTTAGAAATTTCTTCAGTTATACATTTTGCAGGACTAAAATCTGTTTCTGAATCAATTCAAAACCCTATTAAGTATTGGGAAAATAATGTTGCTGGAACCTTAAATTTAACTAATGTAATGGAAGAAAATAATTGCAAAACTATTATATTTAGCAGTAGTGCAACAATTTATGGATTAACAAATAAGACAAAGTTTAAAGAAACTGATCCTATTTCTCCAGTTAATCCTTATGGAACAACGAAATTCGTAATTGAAAAATTTCTTGAAACTATCTACTCGAGTAATCTTGAAAATTGGAGGATTGCAAATTTACGATACTTTAATCCTATAGGAGCTCATAAATCGGCATTAATAGGTGAAAGCCCAATAGGTCTTCCAAATAATATTTTTCCTCTTATAAATCAAGTAGCAGGAGGCATCTTAAAAGAGTTAAAAATATATGGTAAAGATTGGCCGACATATGATGGGACGGGAATAAGAGATTATATCCATGTTATGGATGTAGCAGAAGGTCATCTTGCAGCATTAAAATTTTTATCGAATTCTAAACCTAAAATTATTACTATTAATCTTGGTACTGGGAAAGGCACAAGTGTACTAGATCTCGTAAAGACCTTTGAGAAAGTGAATAAAATTAAAATTCCACTTAATTTCGTAGATCGAAGAGAAGGTGATGTAGCCCGTCTTGTCGCAGATAATTCTTTAGCTAAATCACTTTTGAATTGGCAACCAAAAATGAAACTTTCAGAAATGTGCTTAGATGGTTGGAGATGGCAATTAAATAATATGAATGGCTACAATGATTAGATATACCATATTTAATTTGCACTACTTTATTAGTAGATAAATTTTATGCAAGAACCAATCATTGTACCAGTAATTTTGTGTGGTGGAACGGGTACAAGATTATGGCCACTTTCCAGAGCAAGTTATCCAAAACAATATTTAGAAATCGATTCAAAAGAAGGGTTATCTTTTCTTCAGTGTACGGTTAATAGAATTAAAGGTTTAAAAAAAATAAATGATCCAATTGTTATTTGTAATGAAGAACATAGATTTATAGTGGCAGAGCAAATGCGAAATATTAATACGAAAACCAACTCTATTCTATTAGAACCAGTTGCAAGAAATACAGCTCCTGCTGTTATTGCTGCATGTTTGAAGGCTATGACAAACTATACAGACCCGTTGATTTTGGTTTTACCTGCTGATCATATTATTAAGTTTAAGGATACTTTTTTTAATGTAATTAATAAGGCTCTTATTAATGCTGAGAAAGGAGAAATTGTGACTTTTGGTATTACACCAAATAAAGCTGAAGTTGGGTTTGGATATATTGAATCGGCAAATGAATTAGATACAAAAAAAATTAATGCTGAGAAAATTTTAAGATTTATAGAGAAGCCTGATCAAGCTACTGCAGAAAAACTAATTCTTGATAAAAGATTTTCCTGGAATAGCGGCATGTTTTTATTTAAAGCTAGTTCATTCATAAATGAAGTACTCAGTTACTGTCCTGATATTTATAAATTATGTAAAAAGGCTTTATGTAATATTAAACTTGATCTCGAATTTCAGAGATTAGACAGGGAAACTTTTTCATTATGCAAAAAAATTTCAATAGATAATGCGATTATGGAAAAAACAAAAAAAGGAGTTGTACTTCCTTTGGATGCAGGATGGAACGATATAGGTAATTGGGAAGCGATGTGGGAAGTTTCTAGTAAAAATCATTCTGGAAATGTGGAAATAGGTAAAGTAGTAACTCGTGATGTAAAAAATTCATATATTAGATCTCAAGAAAAATTAATAGTTGGTATGGGTTTGGAAGACTTAATTATTGTTGAATCTAATGATGCATTACTTGTGATAAATAAAAAATGTTCTCAGGATGTTAAAAATATAGTTGAACATCTTGAAATAAATGGGGATCCTGCAGGCACTACACACAAAACAATATTGCGACCATGGGGAAAATATACTTCAATTGCAGAGGGACCTAACTGGCAAGTAAAAAAAATAATAGTTAAACCCGGAGAATCTCTATCTTTGCAATTACATACTAAGAGAACCGAGCATTGGATTATAGTAAATGGAATTGCTTTAGTTGAAATAGACGGAAATAAAAAAACTCTAAAGAAAAACGAAAGTACATATATTCCTCTAAGGTCTAAGCATAGATTAACAAATTCTGGAAAAGAGCCTTTGGTTTTGATAGAGGTTCAAAGTGGCGATTATTTGGGAGAAGACGATATTCTCAGATTTGAAGATAAATATGGAAGAATAATTTAATAAATGAGAGCTCTTTAGACAATTTTAATTGTATTTTATTTGGAGATAATTTCTATATTTTTAGTATAAATTAAAAATTATTGCAATGATATTTCAACATATTGATTGTTTTAGATTTTACAAACAATTACTATAAGTTTAAATTCTGATATTAAAATTCAATTGTGCCAAGAGAATAAAAAATTTTATTTTAATATTTATAACCTAAGATATTTAGCTTCTTTAATGATAGTTATCTACCATTTTAATGGAACTATTTATGACGGAAATATAGAAATATTAAACATTAATTATATCTTAGCTTCTGGTGTTGATCTTTTTTTTATAATCTCTGGTTTTTTAATGTTTGATTTGATTGAAAAAAAAAGATATTCTTTTAAGGAATTTTTATTTAAGAGGCTTTATAAGATTGTTCCTATTTATTTTTCTGTTACTATATTTCTTTTTTTAATGGAACGTATATTTAATATATTTCCCTTAAAAGAAATTATGTTCACAGATCTAATTAGAGCACTAACATTCTCAAATATAATATTCGGGAATAAAGATCTGATATTATCAGTTGGATGGACACTAGAGTATGAAGTTATTTTTTATATTTTTGTTTCATTAATAATATTATTAAATCTTAGTATTAGAAATTCCGTAATTTTTATATCTTCCCTATTAATTTTAACAAGTATACTATTGAATAATTTTTTATTTGTTGAATTTTTATATGGTGGCTTAGCATATTATTTTTTAAAAAATAAATTATATAAAAACTACAAGGTTGTTTTATTAGGCTTAATCATTTCTATTCTCTGTTTAGTAATAATTAAATCTAGATTTATAAGTTTTGGATTACCAATGTTTTTTATTTTTTTAATAAGCTTTAGTATTAATAATGTAAATTACAAGATAAGTAATTTAAAAATTAATATCTCATATGAAATTTATATATTTCATCATTTAATTATTAAAGTTTTGGAAAGAGTGGGGATTTTAAATAAGCTCCCATATTTATTAGGGCTTACATTTACTTTTTTAATAGTATTTTTAATATCTTATATTTCTAACAAAATTGAGAGAAATTTTAAAAAAGTTTTTTTACCTAGCCCTTAAAAACATTCTGAATAAAATTATTTATATTAATTTAATTCCTAAGATTTATTTTATTAAATGCTGTGCATATTTTTATAATTAGAGTACATTTCTTTTTTGAAGATTTGATAATTTAAATTCACTTCTTCTAATAATTTACCTAAATTATGTTTTTTTGAATCCCATACCTTATTTCTTTCTTGAGAATTAAGAATATTAAATTGATTTTCTTTATTATGGATATCAGTTCCTAATTCATTAGAAATAAATCTTATTGTCTTTTCATGGTTGTAAAGGAAATCATCAAAATCAATTATTATTATTTGATCTCTATCGTATCTCTTGAGAAAGTTTTTTATCCAAATATATCTAAGATTAGTTGTCTGCAGAAACAGTTCAAACTTTCGAGATTCAAATTTTTCTCCAGCACCTATTAGAAATTGTGCTTGCCATGGATAATTTGAAAATAGTATTTTGCTTTCTAATGTTGATTGAAGTTGAAAGTATGGACTTCTTATAAAAATAATTAATTTATCAAATTCTAACCATTCATATTTCTTAGGGTCATCATCAAAAAGAAAAAACTGCTCAATAAAAATATACTTAGAATTTGGATTTGATCTTTTGTAAAAGTCAACTAAAGTATTAAACCATAACTTTAATAAATCCTTTTTTTTGAACTTTTTTTTATTTTTAAATATTAGTTTTGCATATTTTTTAAATATCTTTCTTTCATTGTAAAAATTTATAAAAAGTTGATATGCTTTTTCCTTGCCAATATTTTTCCCTCTTAAAAAAGTTGGCCATAATTTATTAGGGATTAAGCCTCTTACGAATAAACTTAAGAGATAGCTTAAATTAGATGTCCTATGAGAAATTGGTAAACTATTATTTTCTAATGCATTTCTCATAGTACCTGGACATCTAAAATCATCAAATTCACCAGGAATTATGCAATATTCTTCAGTTTTTAAACTATTCAAAAGGTCAATAAAAGCTGAACTACCACTCCATCCATATCCATTAACTATTATTCTCTTCATTTATTTAGATTTGGTTCTTTTTTAAATTATAAATCCTTATTAATCATTCATTAATTAATTTTAGTTAGTGAATGAAATATTAAAATAACCATATTCGTCTTTTTAGTAATTACTTATAAATTCTTGAATTGTTGAATGAAGCCTTTTAAACATCTCCTCTGTCATTCCATGATGTAAAGGAAGCAATACCCCTCTCTCCATAATTGTATCTGCATTTGGATATCCATTTTTGGAAACTACTTTTTTATTAATAAATTTTGCTAGTGGTTGTTTAAGTATATTTCCTGTAAAAACAACTCTTGTTTGAATATCACGTTCTTCAAGA
The DNA here is from genome assembly GCA_003278895.1 of Prochlorococcus sp. AG-347-L19. Lineage (GTDB taxonomy): Bacteria > Cyanobacteriota > Cyanobacteriia > PCC-6307 > Cyanobiaceae > Prochlorococcus_A. The sequence goes on along the minus strand of QCCO01000011.1, from coordinate 27,508 downwards.
TAAATTTGAAATTCTCTTCTAGAGAATTTTGCATTTTCTGAGATTAGTATTGGAAAAGCTAGCCAGGCAGTATCTACATTTTTATTTTCTTGTGGATTTATAAAGATATTAGGAAAATTACTGAAGAATTTTATTTGCCTTAAGAAATTATCTTTTCTTATCGAAATATTATTAGATAAATTTTTTAATTGAGCCAAACCAAATGCTGCACCAATTTCACTCCCCTCTAAATTATAACCAATATTTTCAAAAACAAATTTAGAGTCATATTCAATACCACTTAAATTTGCATTAAACCTTTTGTCAATATCTTCGCTTTTTTCATCAAATAATGAAGAACTTCTTCCCCATGATCTAAGCAATTTAGCTTTTTTCATTACTTCGTCATTATTCATTGTTAGAGCACCTCCATTTCCTGCACAATTTATAATATGTGATCCATAGAAACTGGTTATAGACATATCTGTATAATGCCCAGTTGTTTTTCCGTTTTTAAATCTTGCACCCAAAGTATCAGCAGAATCTTCAATCACTTTAAGATTATATTTATCAGCTAATTCTCTAATTTTTGGCCAGTCGCAAATATTTCCTAATAAGTTTGGAGCAAGAATTGCAACCGTATTTTCATTTATATAATTTTCAATTTGCAAAGCATCAATACAATAAGTCAATGGTTCTACATCTACAAAAACTGGAACTAGATTGTTTTTTATAAGACAACCAACAGTAGTAGAGAATGTCAAAACCGGAGTTATTACTTCTTTGCCTGGAGGAAAATTAAAAGATTCTATCCCAAGATATAAAGCGGATGAACCAGAATTTACAAATAATCCATATTTTTTATTAAAAATTTCTGCTATTTTACATTCGAATTCTCTTGTATATTTGCCCATTTGGGTGGATTCTTTCAGGCAATTAACAACTGCATCAATCTCTTCCTTACCGTAAACAGTTTTTGCATATGAAATTTTCTCATTCATGCCTTTTAATTTTCTTTCTTAATAATAATAAATATCATAGAAATATTTTATCTTAAATTATGGATCATTTAATTAAAGTGAAAAAATAAAACTTATTTTTAATAAAATAGTTTTTTTGGATATCATTGTTTGATGAGATAAATAACTAGAGCTATATTTTTTAAAAAAGTTGAAATGCAGTAGATTAGAATAATATCAGAGATATTTGGTTCAATTAATAATTGAGCTATTAACAAAGGTAAAAAACATGCTGAGGATGAAGTTAGGAATATAAAGTTAAAATTTTTTGTTTTGACTTTAACTAAATTTCCTAAATTAATACCTATGATTTTCATTGAAATGAAAAATGAGGCAATTCCAAAAAAGAATGGTTGCATAGCCCATTGATTACCTAGGAACAACTCAGAGAGTGAATTGCCAAAAATTGTGCAAAATAAACCTACTAAGATACTAACTATAATTATAAAAATGCAAAAAATTAAAAATTTTGCTTTTTTAATATTAGTTGACGGCCCCCAATTAGCTAGTATTACTCTCTCTAAAGATTTATTTATTAATTTAAATGGAGAATATAAAAAACTTTCATTCCTTAAATAGATAGCTGATTGATCTAAATTATTTAAATTTTGGAATAGAAATCTTTTGATTAGATCATCAATATTTTCTAACAATTGATAAATAAATTCTATTTTTAAAAGTTGATTAAAAGATATACTTGCATTGATTTTAAGTTTTGGTAATCGAAGTTTTAGATAATATCTCATACAAATTCCAACAAATAATGGATTAAGTAACATAAACAATACATATCCAAGATTAGGATTTACTTTTATTGTGGTTACACATGCAATTGTCGAAGCTGATAAGGAACTAATTAAACTATATTTAGCTTTAAGTTTGAAGAGTTTAAGTTTATTAAATATATAGTTTGGTTTGAAATTAACAAAAGCTACAAGACTACTGCTAAATATAAGCAGCATTATCACAATACTATAATTTAAAAAATAATTATTAATTAAAGCAAAAATAGCAATTATCAAAATAAATAATATTGCTCTAAAAAACATATAACTTTCAATAATTCGAAATACTCTCTCTCTAATATTTTTTCTTAAGTAACATCTTTGTGATTGACCGTAATCAATAATTACATTACCCAATGAAGACAAGATAAAAATAGTACTTAATTCAATAAAAGACTTTGGATCAATATATCTACTTATAATAGAAATAGGTATTATTGAAACAAGGGCTCCGGAACCGCTATTAATTAAGGCCCAAAAAAAGTTTTTAATCATCGAAAATATCTTTAATTGCTTTATCCTCTAATCTATAAAAATAATCTTTTGTAAAACTATCAATTAAATTTGGAAAAGAACAGAAAGATTTTTTAATAGAATTAATATTTGATTTTTTTATTTCAATAAGACTTTTAATTTCATTAACTGAATAACCTTTTTTAGTTGCGTAATAATCAATTAATTTGTTTATAAAGTTCAAAGTAGTTTGGGGCATTCCGCATCCAACATTAATAAAATTATTTTTATAACCACTGTCTTTTATTATTTTACAAAAATTAACTACGTGATCAACCGGTGTGAAATCTCTTATATTATTTGGTGAATTTAATAAAATTTTCTTTCTTTCCTTAATATTGCTTACTACTGAAGGGATAAATTTATTTGAGCGATCATATTTTCCATATATATGTTCGAGAGTTAAGTGATATATATTCTTATTATCTAAATTTTTCAAATAATTTGATAATTTTCTTTTACTTGAGACATAATTAAACATATAACTTTTTTTTTCTTTTTCAAAGAACGAACCAAATAAAATAACTTTTATATTATTATTTTTTGTCTTTTCAATAATCTGTTTTGGAAGCTGAAAGTTAATTGTCTCCAACTCTTCTAAACTATTTTCATTATAAGAAACAGCGCAATTAAAAATTGTATCGATCTGCTCCTTGTTAATACAATCTAATAAATCGGAATAAGTTTTTATATTTTTTTTGTATACCCCATCCCTCTTAAGATTTAAGCAATTATTAAATTTTTGATTAATGTTTTTCCCTAGGAAACCATTAGCCCCAACTATTAAATCCATTTAAAAAAAATTAATTTAATTAAAAATTTTAGTTTTAGAAAAAATTTTATATTCTTTTGACTTAAACAAAAAAATAAATATTTTTTAATTACATTTAAACTGAAATTTTCATATTTTATATAATTTATGGAAGCGTATACTCTTTCGAAAATTAATAATTCTAATATTTTATCATCTAAAACTTGTTCATATTTTAGGCATTCTCGATAACCATCGATAAAAGTATCGATAATAGGAAACCTTGTATTTGTATTTCTTTTTTGTTGCCCTGCTTGTATGTTTATTAAATTTATATCATTAACATCATCAATTAATGAATTGATAATTGCTATTTGAATGTAGTTGCAGCTAATTAATTGTTTAATATTTTTTAATTTTAATTTTTCAGGATTTACTACAATGGATGGCAGAAAACTCATCCTAATATATGCATCAAATTTATTTTTAATTCCATATTTGTTATTAGTTCTAACCCAGTCCACGTAATCTACTATGCCAGTACTTTTTTTTATTTTTTCAATTATTGGTAAAATATTTTTAGGATATAATTCATCATCATCACAAATAAACCAAATTTTTTTTTTGTTTCTTTTTGCATAAGTTAATAATTCTATAACTGAATTGTCAAATCCTTGGTTGCTTTTTTTCTTTATATATTTTGTGTTTTTTTGTTTAATGCCCTTTTCTTTAAGCATATTTTTTGAATGGTTTTCAATTACTAGTATTTCAGTATTATCGATAATAATCTCTTGTAGTTTTTTTATTAATTTTCTTAATTTTTTAGGTCTATTATAAGATGGAATGCCAATGATAAGATCCAAAAATTCTAAAAACTTTAGTATTAATTATATTTATTAAATTTATTTATGCAATGTAAATAATTAATAGGAAAATTTTTGATATATAAATAATTATCGTTTTTTTTTGTCTCGAACAATGTTAATTAATTTTTTGTATTAAAAGATCTTGGCAATAATCTATTACATTATGATTTTTTATTAATAATTCATAACCTCTCTTTATATTTTTTAAGTCTTCTATAAGGTTTGAATTATTAGACCAATTTAAATATTTTATTGCTTTTTTAGATGAAAGAGATAAAAAATTTTTCTCTTTAATATAGTTTTCAACATACTTTACTGGAATATTAATTAATTTTGCATTGATTAGATTTTTAATAAGTTCTTCAACTGAAATTATTTGAGAAGGGCTAGGTCCAAAATTATAAGCTCCAGCATATTTATCTGGATTTAGATATAAATAATATCCTAATTTTAAATATCCATTAATTGGGTCTATGACATCTTGCCATGGTCTAACAGATTTTGGATTCCTAATAGATAATTCTTTGTTCTCTATTTCAGACCTAATGATATCTGGAAATAATCTATTTTTTGAAAAGTCACCTATACCGATTACGTTACCTGCCCTAGCTGTTGCAATACCAATATCATTTTTATTTTTGAAGCTTTCTCTGTATGCATTAGTAATAATTTCGCTACATGCTTTAGAAGCACTATAGGGATCATCTCCTCCTAATTCCTGATCTTCTGAAAATGCTGGGTTTGTGTTTTGATCATTCTTATAAACTTTATCGGTAGTAACATTTACTAATGCGCCAATAGTATTATTTTGTATGCAAGCTTCTAATATTGAAACGGTTCCCATAATATTAGTTTCAAACATTGAATAAGGTCTTTCATAACCTGATGATACGAGGGGATCAGCAGCCAAGTGAAAAACAATATCAGGCTTAAATTCGTTTATTGATTTATTTAATTTATTTTTGTCAAGTATATTTCCTTCTACAAAAATTATCTCTTTGTTTTTTCTTCTTAAAGCATTATGAAAATCTAAACTAGAAGAATTTATAAGACCATAACTTAGAACGTTAGATCCATAATAATTTAGAGCTAAACAAAGCCATGTTCCTTTAAATCCATGCCCACCAGTTACTAAAACATTTTTATTTGAATAAAAATTTCTCAAATTCTCCACGCAGCATCACCCTTATGCCAAATCTTCTCAAGGTATTTCTTATCCCTTAGAGTATCCATTGGTTGCCAAAATCCATCATGTTTATAACAACCTAATTTATTATTCTTAGCAAGCAATGGTAAAACTTCAATTTCAAATGATAAGTCTTCAGATGTAATGTAATCAAAAACTTTTTTATTACAGATCATAAATCCTCCGTTAACTCGCGATACTTCATCTTTTGGCTTTTCTGTAAAGCCTATAATTTGTTCCTTTGATATTTTTAATCCTCCAAATCTAGGAGGAGGGAAAACGCCTGATAAGTTTACTAAATTTTTACCTTTAAAATGAAACTGTTCAAGTTTAATTAAATCGATATTTGATAAGCCATCTCCATATGTGAGCATAAAGTTCTCTCCTTTGATAAGATTTTTAACATTATGAAGTCTTCCTCCAGTATTAGTTTTTAATCCAGTGTCAATAATTTTTATTTCCCAGTCAATCTTTTTTGAATTTAAAAAAGATACGGTATTATTTTTGAAATTTAATTCTAGATCGTTTAAATTTCTTAGTAAGTTTGAAAAGTAGTTTTTTATATAATCTACTTTATATCCTCCACATACAATAAACTCCTTGTGCCCAAATTTAGCATAGTAGTTTATTATATGAACTAAAATAGGAATCCCCCCTATTTCAACCATCGGCTTTGGTATCAAATTTGTTTCTTCAGATAGTCTTGTCCCCGCACCTCCTGCAAATATCACGACTTCCATAACAAAAAATATGTTTAAATCCTGTAAATTAAATATATCACAAACGCATTACTAGCTTTTTTTAGATTTTTTAAAATATCTTTTAAAAAGAATAATCTGAGAAATAATTCTTAAAAAAAATATTTAAAAGTCAAACTAAATATGAATTTTTGTAATTTATAACTTTATTAATATGTCAAAATTATATAAAGGTTACTTACTTTCTTTAAAAGATCAGATTTTTAAATAAATGGATTTTGATAAGCAATATAATTATCTAATTTTGGGTGCTGGTGAGCCTCATAGAGGTAAACAGCCTGCAGTTTTATGTGAAGCTTCTCCTGGGAAGATTGTCCTTAATTTATTACTTGAATCATTGCAGTGTGATTATAGACAACTAACTTTTGTTGCTGGATATAAAGCGAATCAAATCAAAAATAACTTTCCTGATTTGGAATTTTTAATCAATCCGAATTGGGAAAAAATGGGAAGTTGTGGCTCATTATTTTATTTTGATTTCGATGTATCAAAACCCCTGATAATATCCTATGGAGATATACTCTACAGATCCCATTTAGTAAAAAAAATAAAGAAATCAGATAAAGATATTGCTTTCGCATGGGATAGTACCTTTAGATCAAAAAGTTCTTCAAAAGAAAAATTAAAAACAAATTTAATAGAGAAAGTTAATATTAAAGCTAATAATGTTCTTAGACTAGGAACCGATATACCTGATGATTGGGCAGATGGTGAATTCATAGGATTATTGAAATTTTCACCAAAAGTTTTGAAAAAAATTAAAGAATTGAAAATTGATTTGGTTAAATCTCTTGAAAAAGTAAATTTATCTAGTCTGGTTGAATATTTAAGGTCTACTGGAAAATCATTAGAAGGTTTCGACGTTAAGGGTGATTGGGTAGAGGTAAATATTTCAAAAGATATAGCATCTTTTATTTTTGGAACCAAAGCAGAAACCTTAAGAAGGTTGCGAAGACATATAAAATGTTCTTCAATTCAAGATCAAATAACTTTTAATAAGATTGAGTGGCAAAAAAGGGCAGATGATATTGAAAAAAAAATAAGAAATCATTTTAAAGTTAAATCTAAAAACTTCCCTAAATTAATCGTAAGGTCAAGTTCTAGAAATGAAGATACATTTGAGACTGCTAATGCAGGAAAATATAAAAGCCTCTTAAATGTTGATGTAAATATCAATTTGAGAGATTCTATTGAAGAGGTGATTAAATCTTTTGGAGTTGATGGAAGTGATTATGATCAGATATTAGTCCAACCTATGTTAGAAAATGTTATCGCAAGTGGAGTCGCGGTAACAAGAACAATTGAGAACGCAAAACCCTATTATGTAATTAATTATTCTGAAGGTCATGATACTACTTTAATAACGAGTGGGAAGAGTCATAATCATAAGACTTTTATTTTTCAAAGAAATATCAATAATCTAGTGGCTGGACCTCCATGGATTAAAAAACTTCATAGTTCTTTAAAAGAAATTGAGGAAATATTGGGTTATGACTATTTAGATATAGAGTTTGCAATAACATCAAATGAAAATATTGTAATTTTACAAGTTAGGCCAATTACAAATAAAACAAGTCAGGAATTTAAAGATTCTGATTATATTGAGTTTTTTGGCAAGATTAATTCAATTTGGGATAGGCTTAAGACCAGTCCACCGCATATACCTGGTAATGCAATTCCTATGTATGGGGTTATGACTGACTGGAATCCAGCCGAAATAATAGGTACATCCCCGGGAGAACTGGCATTAAGTTTATATAAATATCTAATTACTGATGATGTATGGGCTATTCAAAGATCAGAATTTGGATATAGAGATGTTAGACCAGCTCCATTATTGGTAAAATTTGCAGGCCGACCTTATGTCGATGTTAGGTTAAGTATTTCTTCATTTATCCCTAAACAAATTGAATCAAATCTTGCCGGAAAATTAATAAATTTTTATTTGGATAATTTATCTTCTAATCCACAATTTCATGATAAGTTAGAATTCAATATTATCCCTACATGTATTACTGAAAATTATAGAGAATGGGAAAAAATATTATTAATAGATGCAAAAATTTCAAAGGAAAATATTAAAATTTATAGTGAAGAATTAAGGTTGATTACAAAAAATGCTTTTTCTGTGCCTAAAAAAGCTCTTAAAAAAATTGAAATATTAGATCAAAGACAACTTTCATTAACTGGCAATAAAAATTTACTTCCAATAGAAAAGGCTAGATTAATGTTAGATAATTGTAAATTATTTGGCACACTTCCATTTGCGCACCTTGCAAGATGTGCTTTCATAGCAGTTGACTTATTAAATAGTGCTGAGAAAAATGGAATTATTTCAGCGATGGCAAAAAATTCATTTTTAAACTCTATAAGAACTATAAGCCACAAAGTAGGTGAAGATTTTAAGGATTTAAATAAGAAAAAAATTTCTCTAGATAAATTCTTAAAGCTTTATGGACATCTTAGACCAGGAACTTATGATATTAATTCTGAAAGATATGATGCAAGTCCAGACTACTATTTTAATAATTATGATGAAAATTCTAATTTAAGTTCTTTTAATGATTATGATTTAGGCCCATGGTTAAGTGAAAGAAATAAGTTTTTTGATTCTATCAAGTCCTTAAACCTTATATCCAACAATAATCTTATAGAAAAATTTTTGAGAGATTCTATAGAGGGAAGGGAGTACTCCAAATTTGTTTTTACAAAAAGCCTTTCAGATGCAATGGAGGAATTAGTAAAAATTGGTGAAGAATATCAATTTTCTAGAGAAGAATTAAGCTATCTTTCCTTAAAAGATATATTTTCATTGAGGGATAATTCTATTAAGGAAGATTTATTAGTAAATAATTTTAAAAATATAATAGAAAAAAATAAGCAAGATAAAAAATTATCATCTAATTTTGAGTTGCCTCCTCTTCTAACAAAAAAATCAGATTTAGAATCCTTTTTTGTTGGAAAAGATATACCTAATTTCATTGGAGATAAAAAAATTACAGCAGAATGCATAAATATAAAAAACAAAAAGGAAATTAATACGAATTTATTAAAAAATAAAATTGTAATTATCAAACAGGCTGATCCTGGATTTGATTGGCTTTTCTTAAAGGGTATTGTTGGTCTAATTACCCAATATGGTGGTATGAATTCTCATATGGCAATTAGATCAGCAGAATATAATTTATCTGCTGCTATAGGAGTTGGAGAGAATACTTACAAAAAAATTGTTAATTCAAAACTTTTGTTATTGGATCCAAAAAATAAAGTTTTAAAGAATTTATAAATGAAAAAAATTCTTGTTAGCCAAAGAATTGATTTTATTAATTCTGTTCAGGAATATAGAGAGTGCTTAGATATCCAATTAAGTAATTTAATCTGTGAAATAGGAATGATACCAATTCCTATTTCAACTTCTACTTTAAAATATTTTTCTTTAGCTGATTATTTAGAAAATATCCAACCTGATGGGATTCTATTAAGTGGAGGTAACGATATTGGAGAAGTGAAATTGCGAGATAAATTAGAGTTTCAATTATTAAGCTGGGCTATCTTAAAAAATACACCTATTTTTGGAATTTGTAGAGGGATGCAGATTATTAATGTTTTCCAAGGAGGTTCTATTTCAAAAATAAAAAATCATGTAAAAGTAAGGCATACGTTAAAAGGTATACCATTATTTAATAAAAAAGAAGTAAATAGTTATCATAACTACCACATAAATTTAAACAATCTTGGAGATGATCTTGATTGCTTGGCTTGGACAGTAGATGATTCTGTTGAGGCTTTAACACATAATAAGTATCCATGGATGGGAATCATGTGGCATCCTGAAAGAGAGAAACCTTTTGAAAAAGATGATCTCATGCTTCTACATAATCATTTTAAAAATCAAAAATGAAATCAATTATTTTGGCTGCTGGAAAGGGTTCAAGATTAGGAGAATTAACAAAAGAAAAACCTAAAATACTTAATTTTGTAAATGGCAAAACAATTTTAGATTATCAATTGAACGTAATGCGAAGTTGTGGGATAAAAGACATAAGTATAGTTACAGGTTATTTAAATCAATTTATAGGAAGTAAATATATAAAAAAATATATCAATCCAAATTACGATAAAACAAATATGGTTTCAACATTGTTTACAGCAAAAAAAGAATTTGAAGATTCCTCTGATATCATAATTAGCTATGGAGATATAATTTATACAAAAAGTAATTTGTTAAAACTTATTGAAAGTAATGAGGAGGTCTCTTTAACAATTGATACTAAATGGCTAGATTATTGGTCTGAAAGAATGGCTAATCCATTAGATGATGCTGAATCTTTAAGATTAGATAAAAATAATAATATTATTGATATTGGCAATAAAGTTAATGATATAGCTAGTATTGAAGGTCAGTATATGGGGCTTATAAAAATAAGAAAGGATGTAAAAGGGAAATTTTTGAATCATTGGCAAAATATGGATAAAAACATTTTTTACAATGGCCAAAATTTTGATAATATGTACATGACAAGTTTTTTGCAAGATTTAATAGATAATAATTGGAAAATAAAATCAATAAAGGTAAGTAGAGGCTGGGTTGAAATTGATACTCCTAATGATTTAAAAGTAGCTGAAGCATGGTTAAAAAAAAATCCATGTAAGGTATTAACATCTACTTATAGTTAAAAAATAAAAATATGAAATTTTATAATAACTTAACTAACTCAGAAAAACTAAAGATAACTATTTTTTCAAAAGGGCATAGGCCTAAAGAAAATTATAATGGACTTTGTCATATTGCTAGAAATGATAAGGTAAATAAGATTTGTAAAATTGATAGTTTATTCAAAGAAAAATTAGATCTTAATAAGCCTCTATTAGAAAAAAAAAATAAAATTTATCGAAGCTATATTATTGATAAAGTAAAAATTTTTATCGAAAATTTTATATTTTTATATAAATCTGATTTGGTTTTTGGCCATTTCAATATTGTTTTGAGAATTTTTTTAATAATTTGTGGTTGGCATGGAAAACATGTATGCGTTCCTCCAGGAAAAATTACGAAAGCATCAGGATATTTTAAAAATCATGAAAAGCTTTTTCTAAGGATAATTAAAAATACTTTTTCTAATAAATTTCTTAGAACTTATATTTTAGCGACTGATAATTTAGATAAATTGAATTTATCTTTAAGTAATTCATATATGTTAAGCAATTTACTCATTTCTCTATATCCTAAGCATATTTTTATTAATTATCAGTTGTCAAAGAAGAATAAAAAAAATAAAAAAAGGATACTTTTTGCACCTACAGAGAGAGCTCAAGGTTACGAATCACCAATATCTTTGTTTTTGAAATCTAAAAAAAATCTTGAAAAGATTCTAAATTATGAATATGAAATTTATTATTCTCAACATATTCATGATGCAAATTGTAATTCAAAAATAACTAATGATATTAAAAAATTTGATGGATCTTGGGCAGAAATTTCTATCTTAGTAACTGATTATTCATCAATAGGAGCTGACTTTTTAATATCTGGGGGTAGTAATTTAATTTACTATATAAAAGATCAAAATATATTTTGTAAAAGTCAAGGTATAGGGCCATTTTTTAATGATGAAGTTAAAAAAGGAATAAGAGTTGAAGATGAAGATAAATTAATTAAAGTTGTTTTGGATCTTTATAAAAAAGAAGATAAATTTGTTTCTAGATTTAATGAAAACAAAATTCAAAATTACTTTAAGAATATAAATGATCAAACTAAACTTAAAGATTTCAAAAAATTTTAAATATTAGATAAAATTAATTAAAATTCAAATGATAAAGTTACTATTATCAAGATTAGGACTTACGAATAAAAATAAAATAATATATGAATTTATTGGATCTTCAGGATCTGGAAAGTCAACTATTATAAGAAATGTAAATATAATTTCAAAGGAAAATAATATAAATAAATCTTTAATAACTACTAAAATAAATTTCGGACTTTTTTTACTAATAAATCCCTTTATTTTTATTTATGTTTTATTTTATTTTATAAAAATCAAAAAAAATTTTTTACATTTTACTCATCCTAATTTTAGAAAAAGAACAATTAAACTTTTTGTTTTAGTCTTGAGATTCTGGTATATTTTAAAAAATAATTCTTCAAGTTTTATATTGTTAGAATCACTTTTACATCAAGTAAAAAACTTAGAATTAGATTTAGATATTTTCCTTGAAAATATTTTAAGAATTTATGGTTATCCAAAAATTTGTGTTGTTTTTGTAAGTGTTCCGCCTGATATTTCAATAAAAAGAATGTACGAAAGAGGAGACGATTTTAATCTTCATGATCCTATTATTCAAGAAAGGTATGAATTATCTTTTGATAAATGCAACCAAATATATAATTATTTGCTTTTAAATAATAAAAAATTAAAAAATTTTTTAAAACCGATTTATCTTGATGGAAGAAAATCTTCAACTATAAATGCAAAAATTTTTTATAAAAAAATTAAAAAATTTAAAAATAAAATATCTTAAAAATTTTTTAAATTAAGATTTTATGGTTTTTGTTTTTTTAGGTTTTTACATAATGGATAAATGAATATCAACATTAATATGGATTCAAAATAATTTTTTTCTAGTATTAAAGCAATGGAACTAAAAATAATTGAAAATGTAATTATTAACTTAACGGTATCATTTTCAGAATATCCAATCTTAATAAGTCTATGATGCAAATGATTATAATCACCTTTAAATGGAGATACTTTTCTTTTTAATCTTGAAAAAATAACAAAACACATATCTACTACAGGTATAAATAATATTAATAAGGGAACTAAGAGAATATATAAATCACTGCTTCCAGCACTATTACTTCTGTAAAAACAGCTTAATATCGCTAATAAAGATAAAATATATCCAAGAAAGTATGACCCTCCATCTCCCATAATTATCTTTGCAGGATTTTTATTGAATTTAAGAAAACCTAACATTGATCCCGCCAAAGCCGAAGAAGTTATCAATATTGTATTGTTGTTATATTGAGTAGAAAGTAATAAGAATGATATGGCTGCGGTTAAAGTAATTCCAGATGCTAGACCATCCAATCCATCCATCCAATTTATAGCATTTATAATTCCTGCTATCCAAACTGTTGAAATTATCAGACTAACTAAAATTGGCAAATCAAAATTCAGACTATAGTTAAATATTTCCAATGATAAGTTTTCTATTCTAATTCCAAACAACCATGTGAGACTTCCTAATATGATTTGCGAAAAAAGTCTTATCTGTGGATTTAAATTAAAAATATCATCTAAAAAACCTATATTGTAGGCAATAATACTGCCAAAAAATATAATTCTAAAATGAAAATAATCTAAGTTAAGATTTGGTGAAAATTCTCTAATCCAAATTATTTTTAAACCTATAAGAATTAAAAAAGGTATTAGGAACGATGCTCCTCCAATTCTTAGAAGATTAGTTTCTTTTGCTTTTTTTTTATCTTGTCTATCTAAAAGATTATATTTATTACCAATGTTTTTTACTATTGGAAACAAACAAGCGGTAAAAATTGCCGCAGAAGTCAAGTAGAATAGAGCTAACGGAATAATCAAATAGACAATAATTTTTTATTATAACGCAGCCTTTTCAAATATTGATAAGACTTCAATAAAGATTTTGACTTATTCATTAATTAAATCTTCATAGATTTTTAAGTGATCGGATGTAATTTTCTCAATATCAAAGTTTTTAACTGCAAATTTCCTACCCTCCTTCCCCATATCTTTTAGTATTTTTTTGTTTTTAATTAAATAATCGATCGCCTCTGCTAATTTTAATGGATCTTTTATTGGTATCAAAAATCCTGTCTTTTTATGTATAACAGCATCCTTACAACCAACATTATTTGTAGTAATTATTGGCCTACCACACGCAGCCGCTTCAATTAATATTTTTGGTAAACCCTCTCTATAATAGGAAGGCAAAACGATTATTGAAGATGAATAGATTAAGTTTCTAATATCCTCTTGAAAACCTACATATTCTATGGGATATTTATCTATTAAATTTTCTAGATCTTCTTTATTTAGGGAATTTGGATTGCCTCTATCAAATTTACCAGCAATAATAAATCTACATCCTTTAACAATTTTTGATGCCTCAATAAATTCTTTAATGCCTTTGCTATAAATTAGTCTCGATGCAAAAAGTACTTTTGGAAATTCATTTGATAATGGTTTGAACTTTAAATCATTTAAATTTACTCCTGAACCTTTAAAAAGGTAAGTATCTCTATCTTTTAATTGTGTTTTATTTAAAATAAAAGTTTTATCATCTTTATTTTGAAAAATTACTTTTAATTTTTTTTTATGAAAGACAAAATTAAATAGTTGGACTATTATCAATTGTTTAAATTTATTTATTGCTGAATTATCAGAAAATACTTCTCCAAGTCCAGTTATTGAAATAACAACATTAATATTAGCTGTTATTAAAGAAGCCATTGCACCAATTATTGAAGGTTTAATAGTGATGCAATGAATAAGTTTTGGTTTTATTCTCTTAATTAAAAAAAGAAATCTTAAAGTTGAAAAAATAAAATCTATAGGATTCCAACTTTTTCTATTAGATTTAAGGTGGTGTACGATCAAACCTTTGCTTGTTAAATCTTTAATCTTTGTTAATTCATTAACAACTATATGTACCTCATATCCTTTTTCTAAAGCTGAAATGGCTAATGGGAGCCTATGAGACAAAAAAAACCAATCTGTGTTTACAAAATAGACGATCTTACTATCTTTAGTCATTTCTTTAATGCTTAATAAACTTAATAATTCTGTAAAAAAGGTTAAATATTTGATCAAAAAAATTTAATTTTTTGAATTTCACATTTTTTAAATTAAATTGAAAATAACTAATATTTAGTTGATCAATTTTTTTTAATAAATAATTTATTTTTCTAAAACTCATTGCACTCGGATGTAAACATATTCCAGAAAATTCTGGCAATAAAAAAAGGGGATAAATATCCCAATATTGTTGCGGTAAAAGGTTTATATTCTTGTGTTTCTTTGGGGCAGGCCAATATCCGTCCCAGATAACATTAATTGATTTATTTTGTTCTAATACTTTAAGAAGTTTTTCGGAATATCCATGAGCAGGTGCTATAAAGCCTGTTATATCAATTTTATTTAAGTTAAAAAGAGAGATAGATTTTGATATTTTTTGTCTAATGGTTTCAATTTCATCGTTAAAGAATTCACCTTTTTTAGATAATGAAAAATAACAACTTCCTTTTTCTAATCTGTGTTCAAATCCATGAATCCAAAAATGAACTCCTTGGGATTGCCAATTCAATGCTTTTTCCCAATGATTAAAGTTGAATGTTTTACTTATTATATTTTGGTCTCTATTTCTAGGTATTAATCCAATATGTACAGGAATCTTTCTTTTTATTAATTCTTCAACAAGATATTCCCATTTTTTCAAGTCACAATTTTCATGAAAATCGTCCAACCTTATTGCAATTTTTTTATTTATCTTTTGGGTCATATAATTTTAGATTGTTTTTATGATAATACTTTTTGGACTTAGTAACTTCTTTAATTGCGACAACATAGGAAGAATTACAGTAATCCCAGTTTGCTTTTAAATTTTTATTGACATTTAAATTGCTAAGAATCATTAATGGAAAAAATATTATTTTAGAAATCTTCATGCCTATATATTTGGATAAGAAACCCCTTAAAATCCAAATAAATGATAGACCCGCGCCCTTCAATGGTCCATAACTAACAAGTTTAAATTTTTTAAAAAGAAAACAATGAGCACTTGGACTAAATCTAAAAAAATCATATTCATTCTCATGAATTCCTTGAAGAAAAGGAGCTTCACTAATGATAATACCTTTTTTTGATAATACCCGATAGCATTCATCAACAACTTTTTGTGGTTCTAAAACATGTTCTAAAACTGCTTGCAGAAATATTATATTAATTGAATCGTCTTTTAATGGTAAGTAATGAGCATCTGCAATAAAGTCAACTTGTTTCCCAGGATATAAATCGCAACCTAAAATCTCAAGGCGATTATCGAAAATTGTATTTGGTAAATTTCTATTGCCTGAACCAATGATTAGACATTTATTTTCCCCATTTTTTATTAATGATTTAAATTTATTTATTGTAATTTCTTTATATGGAGGAGAATATTTCTCATTTAAAAAATTATTAATCTTAGACTTAATATGATCTGCTAATTTAAAAAAATTAGATTTATTTTTATCGAATATTCTTATGGGTTTTAAGAATTTATGATTAAAAACTGTATCAAAATTTAGCTCATCTATTAAACATGGAACTAATTTATTATTAGTTTTTATAATTCTGTATTTTGCTTTACAAGATTTATTTTTACACTTTATCAAATTTTTATTAAAGTCAATTATTAATTCCTTTTTATGAATGGGGCATTGAAAATTAAATTTTTTGATTTTCCTCATTCTTTTATTATATTGCAAATATTTGATATTTTTATTTAATTTTAAAGTTTTGAATATTCTTCAAACATTCTTAACTCGGAAAATTTTGAAATGTCAGGAAATAAATAATCTTCTTTAAAAAGTTTAATTAATCTTGCCGAAATCTTTTCAATAGAATCTTCTTTTATATTAAAATTTACAGGTCCAAAAAGTGTTTCTATAGAACGCGAATTTATAGTATATAATTTCTTTTTCATTGCGATTGCTTCAATGCACGTTAATCCAAAAGTCTCAGTTTTTGAGGTTGAAATTAATATATCTATTGAATTATAAAAAACTAAAGGGTCATTTTCAGAACGATACAAAATAAGATTTAATTTATCCTTAGGTAATTGGTTTTTTTTTGCATTAATTTTTTTTAATAACTTATCTAATACCTTTTTTGAAATATCTGATTGGATGAAAAATTTAAATTTGTCTTTTTGAAGTCTGTTTAACTCTAATATGATTTCTAGAAATAATGGAAGTCTTTTCACATTTGCATGTCTTCCAATAAATCCAATATTAATCCTAGAATTTTTATCTTTATTAGCACTTATAATTTTATTTTTTTTATTTAAATATTTATTAGAAACAGAATTATAAATAATAAGGTAATTTATTGGAAAATTAATTTTCATCATTAATTGGTTTCTTGCGTATTCTGATACGAAAATAATATTAGAATTTGAATATTTTAAAGTTTCCAAAAAAATGTATAACCAAAATTTCTTAATATAGAAAGGATCAAAATGTACAACATTATAGTATTTATTTTTATCTTTTTTTTTAATAGATTTTTTTAATATCTTAAATAAATTTACTATTATATGAGCTTGAATATTATGTGAGAAGAATTTATTATTATTCTCAATAAATATTTTTTTTAATAGAAACGCGCAACCTTTTGTTTTTATGTTCAATTTTTTTATAAATAAGTCGTCTTTCTTAAAAAGAATAATAAGCAATCTTTTAGAAAATTTATTTGATAATTTACTGGCTATTAATTCTGCTCCTCCCCAAGTCGTAGAATTTATAATATGAAAATCCATTAAAAATATATTATGTTACATGAAATTAATTCTTTTCTGGAGAATTGCTTTTTGAATTTGTCAATATTATTATTTTGATTACTTAATCCTCCTAAATCTATAATTTTGTAATTATCATTATTTAGATTAATAATTGTTTGAAACATTAAAAATTTATTTGCAGAATTTACTTTTAACTTTTTCATTAATTTATAATCTGCAATGTTATAAATTAATCTAGCTCTGTTTCCCTTGCTAATCCATTGTTGGCAACAAATTATTAATCCTTCAAAAGTAAAAATAAAATTTAGTAAATTTTGAGATTTACATAGTTTATTTAATTTTTTTATATTTGGTTTTTGTCCTCGATAATTAATTAATAAGAAATTAATTAATTTCTTATCTAAATTTTTTTTTTCAGTAATTATAATTTCTTCTGTTTCAAATTTCCTATCTAAAGCTCTTATTTCATTTCTATATTTACTTTTTAACTTTTTTAGTAAATCATCTTTATTTTTATCTTCATGAGCCAACGCAGTAATTTGAGTGCTCCTTGATAAAAAAAATGATCTTTTATTAAATAAACAATACATAGATCTTTTTATTAAAAACTTTCCTAAAGTTGTATTATTTTTTTCGTCCATATACAACTCTAAATATGGTAAAAAAAGAAACCATCTAATCATTTTCTTATCTGATATTTCTATAATTAAATATTCTTAATTCTTTTGAGAAACAAGATACTAAAAAGTAAATTATATATCCTAATTTTCGAATATATATATTCTTTAATCTAAAAATTTTACTTCTTAAGCCAATACAATTTTCTTCGTATAAAGATATCTTTCTATTAATTAAATTATAATCCAATTTGTATGACTCTAACTTCTTTTTAAAAGAGTTATATTTTCTGGAAATTTCATTTGATATTTTAATCTGTAGGAATATTTTATTAAGGTTATTACTCATCTCATTATTATATATTAATAGCGGAATGTTGAGATTCCCAATTTTGTATCTATTTATAATA
Source organism: Prochlorococcus sp. AG-347-L19 (assembly GCA_003278895.1). Taxonomy (GTDB): domain Bacteria; phylum Cyanobacteriota; class Cyanobacteriia; order PCC-6307; family Cyanobiaceae; genus Prochlorococcus_A. The sequence goes on along the minus strand of QCCO01000011.1, from coordinate 9,080 downwards.
CATCTCACTATAAAATCGTAGTCTTGTGAATATCTTAACTTTTCATCATAGAGGATTTTTTTAAATAAGTCAGTTTTACCAAAAAATGTGGGGTGAGCTAGTGGAACATATCTCAATGTAATTTTCTCAATTTGTTTATTATTTATAAAGTGACCAATTTTTGATGAGTAAATATCTTTTTTTGATTTGTTTATTATTGAAGTACCTATAAGATCTAAATTATTTTCCTCTAAATACTTTATCTGTAATTCTAATCTTCTAGGTAAACATAAGTCATCCGAATCCATCCTTGCAATGTATTTTGTATTCACTTCTCTAATACCTTTATTTAAACATTTACTCAACCCTTGATTTTTAATTAAATTTATAAATTTTATGTTTAAGTCACTAAATTCATTAATTATTTCTTTTAAGTCATTTCCTCCATCATTTATTAAAATTATTGTAAAATTTTTGAATGTTTGATTTCTTAATGATTGAAGTGCATCCCTTAGATTTTTGTCATTGTAAGTAGAAATTATTATACTTATTAAATATTTATTATTATCTTGCATATCTTATGGGTATTTTCTTGAAGTAAAAATAGAATAATTTTTAAGAAAATTTATATAATTATAACTAATGCTCAACAATTAACTATCTTAATTTGACCTGCTCATTATATTATTGAATTAAGTTTTATTAGGTCTATTTCTCAAATAATAAAAAAAATCTGTTGTATTGGTGCTGGTTATGTAGGAGGCCCCACTATGGCAGTAGTAGCAAAATACTGCCCAGAAATTGAGGTTACAGTAGTTGATATAAATAGAGAAAGAATTGATGCTTGGAATAGTGAGGAATTGACGAATTTGCCAATTTATGAACCTGGCCTAAAAGAATTAATAGAAAAAATACGAAATAAAAACTTATTTTTTTCAGTTGATGTTGAAGAAGCTATTAGAAGTGCAGATATGGTTTTTATTTCTGTTAATACACCTACAAAAACAAGTGGCTTAGGAGCTGGATATGCAAGTGATTTGAAATGGGTTGAAGCTAGTGCGCGTAAAGTAGCAGAATTCTCTGTTGGACATACAATCGTTGTTGAGAAAAGTACTGTACCTGTAAGGACCGCTGAATTAATTAGTAATGTTTTACTTTCACAAGAAGAGAAAAATAAAATCAATAAAGAAAAAAGAACTTTTTCAGTTCTTTCAAGTCCTGAATTCTTAGCAGAAGGTACAGCTATAAAAGATTTAGAAAACCCTGATAGAGTTCTAGTAGGAGGAGAAGATAAAATGGCTATTTCTTGTCTTACTGAGATATATAAAAAATGGATTCCAGAAGAGAAGATTTTATTGACAAATCTTTGGAGTAGCGAACTTTCTAAATTAACTGCAAACGCTTTTTTAGCTCAAAGAATTAGTTCTATTAATTCAATTTCGGCTTTGTGCGAAGCAACGGGCGCTCAAATTAATGAGGTTTCTCTAGCAATTGGTAGTGATAAAAGAATAGGTAGAAATTTCTTAAAAGCTGGCCCTGGATTTGGCGGTAGCTGTTTTCAAAAGGATATATTAAATTTGGTTTATCTGTGCAGGTTTTATGGACTTTCGAAAGTAGCGGATTATTGGGAAAATGTAATTAATTTAAATAATTGGCAGAGGAAAAGGATCGCCGATTTAATTGTTGAAAAGTTTTTTGGCACCGTCACAGATAAAAAAATTGTTATATTAGGTTTCGCATTTAAGGCTAATACAAATGATTTTAGGGAATCTTCAGCTTATTACATTTCCAAAGAATTATTAGAAAATGGTGCGAAACTTGTAATTCATGATCCTAAGGTATCATATAAAGAAATTAATTTAGCTCTTGGAGATTTTACATACAATTGTGATAATAAAAAAAGGTTTTCTTGTATGGATAATTTAAGTAAAGCTTTTGATAATGCTGATGCGATTGTGATTTTAACTGAATGGGATAATTATAAGAAATTAGATTGGGAAAAAATCTCAAGTTTAATGAGACATCCTGCATGGGTATTTGATACTAGATCTATTCTAAATGAATCAGATATTAAAAAATTTGGAATTAAGCTTTGGAGTGTTGGAGATGGACTAAACTATTAGTTTTAGTTTTGCTCAAATGAAAATATAGAATCTTCTTTAGAGTTCACAATTTGTACTAACCCGGTAAAAAGAATCCAAAATACTAACCTCAGTCTCCCATCATAGAGAACAACATCAAAAAAGTTAGATATACAAATCATAATAAATGATGTCCACCATGCTCTTTCAAAAAGACTTATTTTGAGGATGTTTTTCTTAAAAAAATTATTTTTAACTAATTTAAAAAATGAAATCATAATAATAAAAAAAATAAAAGAAAATATTAATAAAGAAATAGGTAATCCAAAATTTACTGCTACCTCTAAAGGTAAATTATGAGCATGACCAACGTAAGCTTTTTTTAAATTGTAATAAATTAAAGCAAATGATCCTGCACCCAATCCAATAGTAGGTCTTGTTCTTAAAAGATTTATGGCAGTATTCCATATAGACAATCTACTTTCTGTTCCAGTATAAGAATCACTATTAAATTCCATCCATAAATTTTCTGGCAATATTAATCTTGCAAACTCTTGAATATTTATATTTATAGATTCAGAAGATGCAAAATAAATACCAAAAAAAATTACTATAAATATAGGAACTAACCATATCAGGGAATATGGTCCAAGCAAAAATGGCAATGCAAAAAATAAACCGCCCCAAGCACTACGAGATTTTGTCAAAATAATGCTTGTACAAATAGCAATTAAAAAGACTAAAGATATATTTTTTTTTAATGTATTTTTGGTATATTTCAAAAATGAAGCCATAACAAATGGGAATACAAAATTAAACCATGCCCCTGCGTAGTTTGGATTGCTAAATAAACCGCTTAAACCTTGGGTAGTAATTGGTTTTTGGAACCAAATAATTAGACCATTAAAGGCTTCTAAACTAATTTGCCATTTAAAAAAATACTGGCCAAATCCGCTTAACAAAACAGGAAAAGTGCCTATGATAAATAATTTTGCAGTAATCTCTCTTTTTTTATCAGTATCTAAATATGATTTAAAAAATAAGAAAAGAAAGAAAAATGGAATCCAATTTAATAATCCGACCCATTTTAAACTTGGATCTATTTCAAAAGAATTTTTATATGGATATAAGCTCTGTAATAAACATATCAATGGCATTAAAAAAATACATATTATTATTGGCAAATCTAATAAATCAAATTTTTTTTCTTTGATATAAATAAAACAACCTACTAAAGCGCTTACTAGAAAAAAAATAATTGATATAGGAAAAGCTGATGCTAAAAAAATTATCCCGATTTCAAAAGAGTAAAAGCCTAATCTATTTATAAAAGTATCATTAACAGCATTATCAATCATAATTTTATTTTCGATAAAAATTATCTAAGAGATAAAATAATCCAATTTATAAAATAATAATCTAGAAATAAAATAGCTAGGTTTAATGAATATCAAGATTATTCTTAAAATAACTAATTAGTATAAGTTATTCAAATTTTTAGGATTTGTTAATTTTACGCTTCCTGCAGGATTCGAACCTGCGGCCCACTGCTTAGAAGGCAGTTGCTCTATCCAGCTGAGCTAAGGAAGCACTTAAATATTATATAAAATAATTGATACCTAAAAAATAAAATTCTTAATAAAATTAATTTTGTTTGCTAAGGATTATCTAAAAAAATTTTATTTTTAGTGAATATTGCATATTATATTAATAATACAATTTACATTTTGGCTAAAAGACTCACCAATAAACAAATTGATGAAATAATAATTAGTTTCTCCAATGGAAAAAGTATCGAAGACTTATCAAAAGAATTTGAATGCACAAAGTTAACTATATCAAGGAATTTGAAGAAAAAACTTGGAGAGAAAAATGTGAAGGAACTAATTTTGCAAAAAAAATCAACAAAAAAACTTTCTGAAAATAAGATTATAAATTCCTCAGGTGAAGAAATCATAAATTCGAATTTATCTGGTTCTTCAGAATTTAATAATAATTTTCATAATGAAGCATACGAATCAACATTCTTTGAAATCCCTCCTTTGAATTGCGAAATCGAAAGTACTAATCAAAAAGACCTATCATCCAGATCTATTGAAGAAATAAGTTTTCCTAATTTGGTTTATATGATTGTTGACAAAAAAATTGAGTTAGAAATAAAACTTTTAAAAGAATATCCTGATTGGCGGTTTCTCTCCCAAGAAGATTTAAATAGAAAAACGATTGCAATCTACTATGATTTAAAGTCTGCAAAAAGAAATTGTACTAAAGATCAAAGGGTAATTAAAGTCCCAAATACTAATGTTTTTAAAATAGTTGCTCCTCTTCTTATCTCAAGGGGGATTACTAGGATAATTAGTGAAGATAAATTGATAAAACTCTAATTTTTTGTTTTTCTATTAACTGAATTTAATAGACTCCCAGTTAATGTCCCGCCAATGAAACTGATACCAATAATAAAACTTATAGGAAGTTCAATGGTTTCGTTAATAAAGATATTTACCTTTTTTTTGTTTGAGCTATTTTGAATTCCAATTAATAACATTAAGAACAAGCTGCCATTAAACAAAATTGTAATAAGTATTTTTTTTGAAAGGATATTCATTTGTTTTAAACTATTTGGATTGATTTAATATAAATTGTAGATAATTTTTTTTGGAAGATTTTTCTTCTTAGCTAAGTATTTTGAAGCTGCTGATAAGCTTAAACCAGCTTTGACGAGTTCATAAAGCTCCTTTTTTAATTGACTAGTTTCAATTTCTGAATTGTTTGCATTGGAATTTCCTTTTATAACAATAGTTATTTCACCTTTAACTTCACTCTCTTCAAAAAATTCTAAAGCCATATTAATGTTATGTCCAATATGTTCCTCATAAATCTTTGTTAATTCCCTAAAGACCATAATCTCCCTCTCCGCACCACAAAATTCCTTTAATTCAATTAATAATTTTTTAAGTCGATGAGGAGACTCAAACAATACTGTAGTCTTTTCACTTTTGCTAATTTCAAATAGAGTTTTTTCTCTTTCTTTTTTCTTCTTTGATAGAAAACCTTCAAATATAAAACTTGAGCAAGGCATTCCACTTGAAACAAGCGCTGTTATTGCGGCACATGGACCAGGGATGCAAATTACATCAATTCCATAGGATCTAAAAATTTTAATTACATCTTCTCCAGGGTCGCAAATACTTGGCATTCCTGCATCGCTTACAATTGCGATTGATTTGCCTTTTTTTAAATCATTTAATAACTTTGGAATTTTAGTTAATGAATTATGTTTGTTTAGACTTATTAAATAATTAGAAATATTAAATTTTGACATTATCTTTTTTGTTTGTCTAGTATCCTCACAAGCAACAAAAGAAACATTTTCTAATATATTCATTGCTCTGGGAGAGAGATCAGATAGATTTCCAATGGGAGTTCCAACTACATAACAAACGCCACTTTCTGGTTCTTGATTTCTATGAGATAATGAGGAATTGTTTTTCATATAGTGATTAAATTACCTTTCGGAGTAAATATAAATAATCTTATCGATGATCTTAGGATTGTCAGTTGGGAAGCTTCAGAAATTTTGTTGTCTTATCGCGAGATTATTAAGAAAAAAGATCATTTAAGTAGAATAATCAAAATAAAAAAAAATGATGATCCAGTAACATTAGCTGATTTAAAGGTAAACCAATTAATTATAAATAGATTGAAAAAAAAATATAAAAATATATGTTGGGAAATCCTAAGTGAGGAAAATGTAAAATTAAATTCTTATGGTTGTGATAGAAATGCAGATTGGTTATGGATTCTAGATCCTCTGGATGGAACAAAGGACTTTATCCAAGGGACAGGAAACTATGCAATGCACCTTGGATTAAACTATAAACAAAAACCTTTTATTGGTGTTGTCTTGATTCCAGAAAGAGGTGAATTATGGATAACTGATGGAGTTCAAATTTGGTGTGAAAAAAAAGATGGATCACGCAAAGAATATCGTACTTCTAATAATAAAGTTCTTAAGGAAATGACTTTAGTAACAAGTAAAAATCATAGAAACGATAATTTAAAAGAATTAATAAACAGGATTGATCCTCAAGAAGTTGTTGTTATGGGAAGCATAGGATGTAAAATTGCCTCAATTATTAGAGGAGAAAGTGATATCTATATTTCAATGAGTTTGCCAAACCAAAGTTCTCCAAAGGATTGGGATTTTGCAGCACCTGAAGCTTTACTAAAAGCGGCAGGAGGATCCATAACAAATATTGAAAATCAAGAGTTAGTTTATAACAAACCTTCTTTTGAGCAATCTGGAATCATCATCGCCACAAGCGACAAAAATACACACCCAAAAATATGCTTGGAGATAAAAGATGTACTAAGAAAATTTAATATTTATTCTTAACGTCTTAATTTAGAGGTGCTACTGGTGTTGGTGTTGGCTCTGGGTAGGACATCCCACCATTTTGGGCAACACCTCTAAGCGTGAGGTTAATCCTCCCTCTACTGTCGATTTCACGAACCCTCACAGTTACTTCATCACCTTGTCTTACTACATCTTCCACTCTTTCAACTCTAGCTTCTGATAATTGAGATATGTGAACCATACCTTCTTTCCCAGGAAGTATTTCTACAAAAGCACCAATAGGTATGATCCTAGTGACAACTCCTGAAAATATTTCACCCTCATGTACTTTTCGGGTTAATCCTTCAATTATTTTTTGTGCTTCTTCTGCAGCAGCTCCATCATGAGAAGCAATAGTTACAATTCCACCGTCCTCTATATCAATTTTTGTATTGGTCCTTTCGGTAATACCTTTAATAGTCCTTCCTCCAGGCCCAATTACAGTTCCTATAAGTTCTGGGTCGATCCTAAAGCTTAATAGTCTTGGGGCGTGCGGTGAAAGTGTTTCTTGAGGCTTATCAATTGCTTCTTGCATTTTTTCCAAGATATGTAATCTCGCAGGACGAGCTTTTTTTATTGCATCTGAAATTACAGCAACTGATAATCCAGTTATTTTCATATCCATTTGCAATGCAGTAATGCCTTTTTCTGTTCCTGCAACTTTGAAATCCATGTCTCCAAGGAAATCCTCTATCCCTTGAATATCTGTGAGGATTCTGACTTCTTTCCCTTCTTTAATTAAACCCATTGCAGTTCCGCTTACGGGAGCTTTTAGAGGGACACCTGCATCTAATAATGAAAGTGTACTTCCACAAACTGAACCCATTGAAGTTGATCCATTTGAACTTAAGACTTCACTTACCACTCTCAGTACATAAGGAAACGTTTCTTTACCAGGGAGAACAGGCATAATAGCTCTTTCTGCTAGAGCTCCATGACCAATTTCTCTTCTGCCTGGAGTTCTCATAGGCCTTGTCTCTCCAACAGAATATGGTGGAAAATTATAGTGATGCAAATAAGTTTTTTCTGTACTTGGGTTAAGGTCATCCATCTCTTGTGCATCACTAGGTGTACCAAGTGTGGTAGTGGATAAAACCTGAGTTAAACCTCTCTGAAATAAAGCTGAGCCATGAACCCTTTTTGGGAGAATTCCTGCAGATGCTGAAATTTTTCTAACTTCATCTAATTCACGTCCATCAACTCTTTTGCCATCATTAATGATTTGCGATCTCATTAATTTCTTTGTAAGTTTTTTAAAATCGGAACTTAACAACTTATCGTTATCTGAAAGAAGAACTTTTAATTCGTTATTATCTTTCAAAGATTCAATTTTACCTTGGACCTCAACTTTTATTTTTTCAAGTTCAAGATCCCTCTCATCTTTTGATTGATCAAATTTCTTTAAAACTAACTCAATTGGTTTTGTGCAATTTTTCTCTAAATAAGAAGGCAATGTTTTATCTTCTTCTGGATCTGAAGGCTTAACCTGTTTTATTCCTAAATCTTTTAGTAAATCTTCTTGAGATTTTATAAGTTCAGTGGCAGCCTCATATCCAAAATCTATAGCTTCGATTGTATCTTGCTCTGATAATTGATTAGCACCTGCCTCAATCATTACGATGCCGTCAGGTGAACCTGCAACAACAATATCTAAATCACCTTTCTCAATCTCTCTATAGCTAGGATTTAAGATGAAATCATCCCCTATGAGCCCAACTCTTACGGCAGCCATTGGTCCATAAAATGGAATCTCACCAAGTAAAGTTGCTATTGAGGCCCCAGTAACAGCTAATACATCTGCTGGAACTCTTTCATCTAAAGAAAGGCAAGATGCTACTATTTGAATCTCATCCCTCATCCATGCAGGGAAAAGTGGCCTCATTGGCCTATCAATTAATCTTGAAATTAAAGTGGCTCTTTCTGGTGGGCGACCCTCTCTCCGCATAAATCCACCCGGAATCCTTCCGGCAGCATAAAGTTTTTCTTCATAGTCACATATCAAGGGTAGAAAGTCTGAAACTTCTTTTTTAGATGTTTTTGTTGCTGTAACTAATAGTGAGGTATCACCACACTCAATCATTACTGATCCACTTGCTTGAGGAGCATATAGTCCTGTAGTTAGTCGTATCTCTCGTCCGTCAAACGTGATCGACTTATTTTGTCCTTCCACTTTTTAAATTATAAATCTATACATAGTTTATTCTTACATTTAATAGGGACATATTGAGTAAATTATTTAGATAAGCTATAAAAATTTTTAAAAATGTCCTAGAAGGAATTAAATTTCTAGAAAGAATTATTTTTATAGAGAAAATATATTGCTATAGTTAAAACTCTAACTACCAACTTGATTTAACAACTCCAGGAAGTTCACCGTTATGAGCTCTTTGCCTTAACTGATTCCTGCAAAGACCAAAATCTCTATATACTCCTCTAGGTTTACCAGTAGCCCAACATCTATTTCTAACTCTGCTTGGTGCAGAGTTTCTTGGCAGACCTTGAATCTTTCTATGAATTTCTAACCTTTCCATTGGATCTTTTGCGGCATTAAATTCATTTAATAATGACTTCCTTTTTTCAGCATATTTTTTCACAAGTTTTTTGCGTTTAACTTCTCTGGCAAT
>QCCO01000010.1 GCA_003278895.1 Prochlorococcus sp. AG-347-L19 | reverse complement strand
ATGGCCAGATATGAAACTACCCATTTTATATGCGATGAGTTGGCCTGAAAGATTTAAAACAAATTGGAAAAGATTAAAACTAAGTGAAATTGGAAAATTAACTTTTAAAGAGCCAGACGAGTTTAAATATCCATGCATGGGACTTGCCTATGCTGCAGGAAAATCTTCTGGTACTATGCCTGCAGTATTAAATGCTGCTAATGAAATGGCTGTTGAACAATTCCTCAAAGAAAAAATTTCTTTTCAAGAAATTCCAACATTTATAAGTAAAGCTTGTGAATCACATATGGAGAATTTGAATTTGAGTCCCGAATTGGAGGATATTCTTGAAGTAGACAATTGGGCCAGACTTTTTGTTAAGCAAGAAATTAAAAAAGGGAAAAAATACGTAAGTATTGGATAAAAGTGAATATAAATAAACATCTTCTACTATGCGCAACACCCACAAAACAGAAATGCTTTAAAGGCAATGAAGGTCAAAAAGCATGGGAATGTCTGAAAAAGACTTTAAAAAAATTTGAGAATGATCCCTCTACAAAAAACGTTCATTTATTAAGATCAAAAGTTGACTGTTTAAGGGTATGTAAGAACGGCCCTATTCTTCTTATTTGGCCTGATGGTATTTGGTATGAGAAAGTTTCTCCAGAAAAAATTTCAGAAATTTTTACCTCACATATTATTAACGGTAAGCCAATAGAAAAATGGATTTTTAAAAAAACACCATTTTTAAATAGTCCTAGATACTCATAAACCAGTTCTTTACTACTTCGTCTGACCAGCAGCCATTAATCGAATGAAAACCATTATGACCTCCTTTTTCAGTTATTAAAATAGTAAATTTATCAATAGATTCTTTTCTTAAATTCAAAGTATCCTTATATGGAACCCAGGGATCATCCTTGGCATGAATAAAAAGCATGGGAGGTAATTTTTTTATTGAGTTTTGGATTCTAAATATTGGAGAAGCTTTAATATAATAATCCTTTAAAGAATTAAATCCCCAACTAGGAGCTGTAAATTTCTGATCAAATTCTCTTATACTTTTTAAATTTCTAATTTTTATTCTTAATTTCTCGTTATCAAGGAGTTTGCCTTCATCATTAAATCCCTCCCATAACTGATTTTTTAAGCGGTGAAGTAACCATTTTTGGTAGATAGAATTTCTAGGTTTTTCAATACAGAGACTGCATGAAGATAAATCTAAAGGGGTGCTCACGCAAGCAAGTCCATCTAAAAGTTTTTCTCCTTTGTTTTTATCGTAATCTAGGCAGGCATTTAAAAGAATTGTTCCGCCTAAAGATAATCCAACTCCGTAAATTGGAAGATTATTATTCCTTTTCATAAGATCTTTGAACTCTAAATTAATCAATTTTTTAAAATAATTAATTGCTGAAATAACATCACTGGAGCATCTAGCACAATAATTTCCTTTAGCTAAATATCTCGCTGATCCAGATCCTCTTAGATTTAATTTAAGAACTCCAAAACCATTATTTGCTAATTTCCTAGATATTCTTCTTAAACCAAACCGTTTAGTTGAGCCCCCTAAACCATGTGTAACAATTACAAAACCCCTAAGTGAGTTTAAGTTTTCAGGTAATTCTAAAAAACCTAAAAGATAATCACATTCAAATTTTTTAGAAAGAATTTTATTAATCGGAAAGAATATTTTTTTATTTTTTTTTGATTTACCAAAATCAATAACAAAAGTATCTCTCAAAGTTTGTAAATCGCCACCTATCCAAGGTAAGACTTCTCGAAATGGCTTATTTTTTAAGTAATCTGAAAAACTAAAAGATATACTATTATTTCTCCCCAACTCCAAGATCCTTTAATTCTCCAATCAAATCATTCAGTACTTTTTTTGCATCACCAAAGACCATTGAGGTATTTGGCAGATCAAATAAATCATTTTTTATCCCGGAGTAACCTGCACTCATACCACGTTTTATTACAAATACCGTTCTTGCTTCCTGCACATCAAGAACTGGCATGCCATATAAAGGAGAAGAGCTATCATTTTTAGCTTGAGGATTAACCACATCATTTGCTCCTAAAACTAAAACAACATCCGTTGCTGGAAAATCAGGATTTACAACGTCCATCTCTTTAAGTTGTTCGTAAGGAACATCTGCTTCTGCTAAAAGTACATTCATATGTCCAGGCATCCTTCCTGCTACAGGATGAATTGCGTAAACAACTTCAATACCATTTTGCTCAAGTTTTTTTGTCACTTCCCTTAAAGTATGTTGAGCTTGAGCTACTGCCAGACCATAACCAGGAACAATAATTACCTTGTTTGCTGCCTCTAAAGTCAATGCGCATTCTTCAACACTGCAAGAAGTTATATTTGTATATTCTCCTGAGCCAGAAGAGGCTGTACTTTGTGCCGATAAAGATCCTCCAAAAAGAACTGAGACCAATGATCGATTCATACCCTTGCACATTACTTGAGTAAGTATTAGACCTGCCGCTCCAACCATTGCGCCTGCTACTATCAAAAGCTGACTATCTACAACGAAACCTGCTGCTGCTGCTGCAATCCCTGAATAGCTATTTAATAAAGATATAACGACTGGCATATCAGCTCCACCAATTGGCAAAGTAACTCCAATACCTAATAAAGAAGAAACTATAACTAAAAGCCAAATAGAACTTGTATTGCCGTTTATCAAATCAAAAAAGGCTATCAAGGAAGCAACTGCAAAAACAATATTTACAAAATGTCTAACTTTGCTCTGAGTCCATCCTGGAGTTGACAACCAACCCTGTAACTTTGCCATCGCCACAATTGAACCTGTGAAAGTTATGGCCCCAACAAATATAGAAACAGATATTGAAACATCGTTAATCAGTGACTTAAAAAAATCAAGATTTTCAACACTATTAGAAATAGGGAAAATAGCTACTCCTAAGGCAACCAAAAGGGATGACATTCCTCCACAACCATTGAACAATGCCACTGTTTCAGGCATGGATGTCATAGGTACTTTTTTTGCAAGAATTGCTCCGAATAAACTACCTATTATTGATCCAATTATTATCCAAATCCAAGACTGAATAGCAATTCCAGAAGTGCCTAAATAATAAGAAAGTAATCCTACTACTGATAGCGACATTGCAAATGCAGCTAATCTATTAGCATCCCTTGCTGATTTTACTTTTGACAATCCTTTTATTCCCAAAGCCAGTAAAAGTACTGCTAGAAGGTCAATAACGAATTTAATGATTACAGGTAGATTCATTTTAAAAATTACTTCTTATTTGATGGTTTACGACTAAACATCGCGAGCATTCGATCAGTTACAAAGAAACCGCCTACAACGTTGAAAAGAGCAAATCCAAGAGAAACTGAACCAATGATTAAAAGTGGTACGTTACCTTCTGCTTTTACAATTAAAGTCAACGCGGCAAGCATTGTTATTCCCGAAATTGCATTTGCTCCACTCATTAGAGGTGTGTGAAGAGTTGGAGGAACTTTTCCAATTAACTCGAGGCCTAATAAACTACCAAGTAAAAGAACCCAAAGAAGACTTATAAAAGACATAATTTTAAAACCTCAATTTTCAAAAACTTTATTTTGAAGAACAACTCCTTCATCGCTTAATAAACATCCAGAAATGAGTTCATCCTCTTTATCTAATTTAATTAGACCATCTTTTATAAATGGTGTAATCAAGGATGTTAAGTTTTTAGCATAAAGTGAACTTGCATCATAAGGAACTGAAGAGGGTAATTCCCCCGCTCCTATAAGTTTTACCCCATCTTTTATAGTGGTTTCATTTGATTTTGTTCCTTCGCAGTTCCCTCCCTGAGAAACTGCTAAATCAATAACTACTGCTCCAGGCCGCATTTTTTTAATCATGGGTGAGTCTATTAAAACAGGGGCCTTTTTACCTAAAACTTGCGCAGTACATATAGCAACATCAGCTTCAGATAAATATTTAGTTAAAGTTGCCTTCTGTTTTGAGAGGAATTCGGGTGTTACAGCTTTTGCATAACCTCCTGCCTCTCCAGGCTTTTCCTCAACTTCAGGAAGTTCTATAAATCTTGCTCCGAGGGACTCTACTTGTTCTTTAACAGCAGGTCTAATATCAGATACAAATACTATTGCTCCAAGTCTTTTTGCTGTCGCAACTGCCTGCAATCCTGCAACGCCTCCACCAAGAACTACTACTTTGGCAGGTTGAACTGTCCCAGCTGCAGTCATAAGCATTGGGAAATATCTATCTAACTCACTTGCAGCCAAAAGAACTGCTTTATATCCAGCAATATTGGCCTGTGAAGAAAGAACATCAGAAGATTGAGCTCTACTAATCCGCGGAAGCAACTCTAGTGATAAAGCTGAAATCTTATTACTATTTATAATCCTTAGAAGCTCCTTATTACCATATGGGTTAAGAAGACCAAGAAGAACAGCGCCTTTCTTTAACTTAGTTAAATTATCCTCTGATGGAGTTTGAACACAAAATACTAAGTCAGCTTCACCCCAAATTTTTTGATCTAAGTTGTTAATTATTTTTCCGCCCGATTTTTCATATGATAAGTCACTAAATCCTGATAATTTCCCTGCTGAACTTTCAATATAAACATCACATCCAAGGCTTTTTAATTTCTTTACCGCATCTGGTGTAGCTGAAACTCTCCTTTCACCAGAGCTTGTTTCGGAAGGAATAAGTATCTTTGTCAATTTATTTATTTTTTTAACATACTAAATATAAATTGAAGAAAGTCAAAAGTCTTGGATTTTTGTTAAAAATATATTTTCTTTTCTATAAAAAATAGCTATCTAGAATATATAAGTACTAAATAATTCAATGAGTATAAAAGCAATCGAATGTCCTGATGGAGTGTGCCACAGTCATCATGGTGGTCATGCTGTTCCAAGGCAAGCTATGCAGAAAAATCTAGAAAAGCATGGTAAAGACTGGTGCGAGAAATTAGCAGAGAGAATTTATGAAATGTCAGTTGATACTTATTCACAGACAGTCATGCCCAGTCTTCACTCAGCAGGTTGGCAAAGAAGACATTTAGATTGGGAATTTAAGCTGTCAGAAAATGATTCTGAACCTGATGAAGCCCTTGTTGAAGGAATTATTAATGCCACAGAAAGCTTTCTAAGGAGTAGTGAGGTTCATCGATTATTTATTCAAGAATTAGTTCAGGGCACATTCGAGGAAGCAAATGACAAAAAAATAATCTCTAAAGCAATAAAATCTATCATTGAAGAAGAAATTGTTAGTTCACTAAGAGAAAAGAAAGAAACTCTTTTAAAGAAAATATCCGCAAAATTAATATCAGAAGAAAAAGTTAGCGAGGAACTTGCAATAAATTCAGCTAAAGAGGGTTTTGAGGAAGTTGAAAGGCTACTTGCAAATCACAGCGAGGCAGTCTAACTCAATTTCTTTATATTTTCTTTATAATTTATCCAAAAATTGGCTCAAATATAAATTAAAGATTAAATTATTGTTTGGAAGTACAAAGTTGTAACTTATTAGACAATATATAAGTTCTCTGATGTGTTTATCTATATAAAACGTAAAGCTTTCAATGGACAATTTCATTAGAAAAAGGATCGACATAGCTACCTGTTGGGCTACCAACAGAATTTCTGCAATGGACACTCTAGAAAGGTATGAAGATAGCTATGCAATCGCAGAAGAATTTAGAGAGTGGATATTACACATTGGAGAAAAGAATGAAAATTTAAAAGATTCTGTTTTAAACTTCCCAAAGGAATTAAAGAAGTTATTAGACCAAAAAGTAAACGATTAAGTAATAAATCTATCGAGTGAAATCCGCCCTACATTATTTGGGTTTGTTTATTATTATTAATAGTGAAATTAGCAAATAAATGGAAAATAAAGAGAAGATTTCAAACGTAGAAAATGTTGTAATTATAGGCTCGGGACCCGCAGGTTACACTGCTGCAATATATGCTGCACGAGCAAATCTTCAACCATTACTAGTAACAGGATTTAATTCTGGAGGAATTCCTGGTGGGCAATTAATGACTACAACATTTGTCGAGAATTACCCAGGGTTCCCAGATGGAGTACTAGGTCCTGAATTGATGGATCTAATGAAGGCTCAAGCAGAAAGATGGGGCACTAATCTATACGAAAGTGATGTGGTCTCAATTAATACCGATTCACATCCCTTTGAATTAAAAACTTTAGAGGGAACTATAAAATCTAACTCAATTATTGTTGCAACTGGAGCAAGTGCAAATAGATTAGGCGTAATTAATGAAGATAAATTCTGGAGTAAAGGAATAAGTGCTTGTGCAATATGTGATGGAGCCACCCCACAATTTAGAGATGAAGAATTAGCTGTTATTGGAGGGGGTGACTCTGCATGCGAAGAAGCAGCATATCTCACAAAGTATGGAAGCAAAGTGCATTTAATTGTTCGATCAGAAAAATTAAGGGCTAGTGCAGCAATGGTTGATAGAGTAAAAGCTAATCCAAAGATAGAAATTCATTGGAATACAAAAGTTGATAAAGCGGATGGTACTGAATGGCTTGAGAGAATAGAAACTATTCACTCTCGAGAAGGTAAAGGGGAAATCAATATAAAGGGTCTTTTTTACGCGATAGGTCACACACCTAATACGAAATTCTTGGATAACAAAATTGATTTAGATAATAAAGGCTATATTGCTTGCAAATCAGGAAGGCCAGAAACATCCATTGAAGGCATCTTCGCTGCAGGTGATGTTGTTGATTCTGAGTGGAGACAAGGAGTTACCGCTGCAGGAACTGGATGCATGGCAGCATTAGCTACTGAAAGATGGCTAGCAGAGAAAAACTTAGCAAAAACTATAGTCAGAGAAACACCAGAACCAGAAAAAAAGCTTAATTCATCAGATTTCAATGAAGAAGAAGTTAATGAAGATACTTTCGATTCAAATTCTGAATGGCAAAAAGGCAGTTATGCATTAAGGAAACTTTATCACGAGAGTAAAAAACCTATCTTAGTAATTTTTAGTTCCCCTAGCTGCGGTCCATGTCATGTTTTGAAACCTCAGTTAAAAAGGGTAATTAGAGAACTTGATGGTGCAGTTCTTGGCGTTGAAATAGATATTGATAAAGATCAAGATATTGCAAAACAAGCTGGTATTAATGGCACACCAACAGTTCAACTTTTTAAAGAAAAATTATTAAAAAAACAATGGCAAGGTGTTAAACAAAGAAGTGAGTTTAAAGAAGCGATAAAAAATATTATCTAAAGTAATTATTTATTATTTCTCTTAGGATTATTTTTATTAGTAGTAGGTCTAGCACCTCCAGCATTCCTCTCTCTGTAAGTTATCCTCCCTCTAGAAAGATCATAAGGACTTATCTCAACTAACACTTTGTCTCCAGCTAATAATTTAATTCTAAATTTAGTCAATTTACCTGCAGCTCTGCATAAACATTGATGTCCTTCAGGTTGTTCTAAGGTAACCAAATAAAATCCATTCCCCTGCTCTTTTTCTATTACACCTGAAGTTTCAATCATTAATTAATCTTTCACTAAGTACATATTATCAGAGAAAGATTGGCCAAAATTGATTTTAAAAAAATTTCATACGTAAAAATATGCAATTCGATTCAAATTGAAAATTTAATTTCATTAATTATTTGAAGTTGTCCATAGTAAAAATTTGCTTTCGCAATTTTTTCAGAATCTTCTAATTGATCAAAAAAAACAAACCCAAGGCTTTCCCATAATGAAGATCCGCAAACATTATTCAATTCATTTTTTGCTTCTTTTGCAAAAATATCTAGTTTTCGTTCAAGGTTTTTAGACTTAGAAACAGACATAGGTCAAAAATATTTGTATAGTACAAATATACTATGTAAGTCGGTAATTGCAATACTAAAAAGGTAATCTCTTTTTTTCTTCAATATTAAGATCTGCTTCCATTTCCCTTAATCTTTTAAGTATTTGTTGATAGTACTCCTTTATATAACTCTCTAGTGAGGTCATATCCTCTTTTTCAAGTTCCAATATTTCGTAAGTTTTGCTCATGTCAGCATCTAATGATTCACCACTACTAGTTACTTCAGCAAATGCTAATCGCTCAGCAACATTAAGAGAGTCTTGGAAGAAGGAAACTACTTTTTGAGTGACACTAATAAGGAAGGGGGAAACTCTAAAAATTTTCGCCTTTTTTTCACTAAATTTTTCACATAAAGATATAACTTCATTTGAATCCCATGCTTTGGGACCTACTAATGGCAATGATGTTCTGTAGGTTTTTTGATTATTTACTGCTGCTACAACAACTTTCGCCATATCTTGAGTATTCATATAAGCAATTTTAGTTGGAGTCCCACTCATCCACACTGCTTGACTATCCAAGATTGGGATTGCGAATTGACCAATAACTCCTTGCATAAAAGCTGCACATTTGAAGATTGTATAGTCTAAATCAGATTTTTCAAGAAGTTTTTCAGTGCAAAATTTAATGTCCATTAAAGGAACATTTCTAAACTTTTCTGTTAAGAGGATAGAAAGGAATATTACCCTTTTTACGTTTAAAGATTCGCAAGCATTGAATAAGTTAAGTTTTCCATCCCAATCTATTTCATAAATACTTTTTGGATCGTCTGGCCTACTAGTCGCTGCATCAATAACTACTTCAATATCTTGCAATGCATATTCGATATCAGAAGAATTTAATAAATTACCTTTTGTTAGCTCACAACCCCATTCTTGTAGAAAAGAAGCTTTTCTTGGATTTCTTACAAAGCATCTTACTTCATGTCCCTCTCCTATAGCTTGCTTTGCTATTTGTCTACCAAGTGTCCCTGTTGCTCCTACTAAAAGAATCTTCATACTTAAGATTTACTTAACTTTAAGACCATAACTCAAATTGTGATGTATCTGCGAGAATCAGTCTCCCTGAAACTTTAATAACAAAGCACCGCCAACTAATCCTATTGGTATCAGTATCCAAAAAACTGCTGCAATACTAAAAATTTCTTTAGCCATAGTAAAATTTAATGATTACTTTAATTTACATTCAAAATACATTTATTTGTTAAAAATGTAGATAATGCAAATATCTTGAAAATTTTTCAATAAATGAATAATAATTTTAAAAAAAATATAAACATTCCTAATTACTGGAATTGGAATGGTTTTAAGATTTGTTGGAGTGTTACAGGCGAAGAAAATGAGATTCCAATCATCTTTCTCCATGGATTTGGAGCAAGTCGAAAACATTGGAGAAACAATTTAGAGTATTTTGCAAAAAAGAATTTTGCCTCTTATTCTCTAGATTTAATAGGATTTGGGGATTCAGATCAACCTGGGATTAGACAAATTGGAAAATTAAATAATGAGATTTGGTGTAATCAAGTGAAAGACTTTATTACACAGGTAATAAGACCAAAGAATTCTGGGAAAGTAATTCTTATTGGCAATTCCCTTGGATCACTAGTTGCTTTAACATGTGCTGTTTCATTAGAGGATCAGATTGCAACAGTTATTGCATCGCCTTTGCCAGATCAAATTCAAGAAAATAAAAAGTCCATAACAAAAAGATCATCATTTAAGAAATTTCAAGATAAATTCATAACAATATTTTTTATATTTTTCCCTTTAGAGATTATTTTATTTTTAATCACAAAATTAGGGGTTATAAAACTGGGATTAAATTCTGCATATTTCAAAAAAGACAATATTGATCGCGAACTAATAGATTTGGTGACAAAACCAGTTTTAAGAAAAACTTCAGCTAGATCATTAAGAGCAATGTGTATTGGTATGTCTTCCAGAGATGAAAAATTTCAAGCTTCTTACCTTTTGAGAAAACTATGCGCCTCAAAAAAAGTTCCTTTTTTATTGATTTGGGGAGAAAAAGATAATTTCATACCTTTATTTGTTGGTAAAAAGATTGCAAATTTCCATAGATGGGTAAAATTAAAAATAATATCCAATTCAGGGCATTGTATCCATGATGAAGACCCTTCAGTATTCAATAGAATTTCTTATGAATGGATTAGAGATTTAAAAACCTTTTAAAATAAAATATGAAACATACATTATCAGTTCTTGTAGAAGATGAATCTGGAGCTTTGAGTAGAATCTCAGGTCTCTTCGCTAGAAGGGGATTCAATATAGATAGCCTTGCAGTAGGACCTGCAGAATCTAAAGGGATTTCAAGGTTAACAATGGTAGTAGAGGGTGATGATGAAACTCTTCAACAAATGACCAAGCAACTTAACAAGTTATTTAATGTTCTGGGAGTTGTAGATTTTACTAATCTCGCAGCTGTTGAAAGGGAATTGATGTTACTAAAAGTTTCATCGAAAGAAGATACTAGGAGTAATATCCTCGATATAGTACAGATTTTCCGTGCAAAAGTTGTTGATGTATCAGATATGGCCTTAACTCTCGAGGTAGTTGGAGATCCTGGGAAGTTAGTTGCTCTTGAGAAATTACTCGAGCCATACGGCATCCTTGAAATAGCGAGGACTGGTAAGGTAGCTCTTAAACGCTCTTCAGGAGTTAATACAGAAATGTTGAAAATAAATAAATATTCTCTAGAAATTTAATTAGATATCTGGACTGCCATGATGTAGTCTTCTCTATTGATTTTTTCGAGTACGTCTAATCCTTTAATAATCTTTCCAAAAATCGAATATCTTCCATCTAGTTCTGGGATCTTAGTCGTTACAAAAAAAAATTCAGTAGATGATGACTTATTCTTACCGCTTTTAACCATAGCGATTGATCCACTCTCAAAAGTATTAACTAAATTTACTGTTTCACTAGGATTTTTTATTTGATAGTTATATCTTGGTTTTATTTCTTCTTTGAATTTTATTTCTAAAGGTATGGTTGGACTTGTCTTATTCAGGTTTTGTTTTCGTTCTATATAAGATTTATTTTCTGGATTAACGCCGCTATGTATAAACCTTATTTGAGGATAATTTATTATTTTATAAAATTTTTTATTTTCATAAATATTATTGTCTATGTTTTCTAGAAAATTTGATACTGTTACTGGGTTATCTTTCCCAAATAATTTTACCTCAAAATCACCTTTTGAAGTTTTAAAATTAACTAATTTATTACTCTGAATACAACTAAGTTTAAGTTTTTGGCAGTAATAATTTGGATCAATCTTACTTTTATAACTACAAGCTTGAACCAAAAACAAAACCTGTATAAAAGATAATGTTTTTAAAAAATATTTTTTTTTTATTTTAGGCCCTCCAAATTAACATCTAAAAATTTAGCTAGACGAGCTCCTTCTTCTTCAACTTGAAGCAGTGGTTTAAGTTCACCTGCTCCGCTTAAGGGGAGAGGTTTTTTTCTACCTTTTAATACTAATGCAATTCTTCTTCTAGGATTAAATCCCTCACTTATATCTAACTTGACCGATTTAATTTCATCAAAATTTAATTTAACTTCAATATCTTTGAATAATCCTTTTCTTTTTATTTCTACAGATTTTGATGATTTATCAAAATAATTACTTCCTGAACCAAAGTTTATGTAAACCAAATACCACAAGTAAAAATTTAATAAATTGGCTATTACCCCATATGCTCCCATTATTATTCCTTGAGGGATAAACAATAAAGTTGAAGGATTTCCTAGAGGTAATAAATCCCTTCCTGTGTAGCTAGATATAGAGGCCAAAAGAAAACCAATACCTCCTATAGTTAGCATTCCTCCAATAATGTAGTTTGAAATTTTTCGTGATCCACCAATTTTTTGTTCGATTTTATCGAAAGACGTGAGGTCTGAATTCATTTTTATCCCTTTTTTAAAGCCTAATTCAGATAATTTAACAAATTAAGGGAGTATTCTTACCTAATTTTTAATAAAAAAGTCAGGAAAGCTTTACAAGGCATTTCAGATATACAAATATTTCCCCACATTACTCTCAATCTTTGTTACAGTCACTGCGTATCCCGAAGCTAAAAACGATTTCTCATGACGATCGCAGTTGGTAGCGCCCCACAAAGAGGATGGTTTGATGTCCTCGATGATTGGCTGAAGCGCGACCGCTTTGTATTTATTGGTTGGTCCGGACTACTTCTACTTCCTTGTGCATATCTCGCTATAGGTGGTTGGTTTGTCGGAACAACATTTGTTACCTCTTGGTACACACACGGAGTTGCAAGTTCATACCTTGAAGGTTGTAACTTCCTAACAGCAGCTGTAAGCACCCCTGGCGATGCCATGGGACACAGTCTTCTATTTTTATGGGGTCCTGAAGCCCAAGGTAGTTTCGTAAGATGGCTACAACTTGGTGGCCTTTGGAACTTCGTTGCATTACATGGAGTATTTGGCCTAATTGGTTTTATGCTTCGTCAGTTCGAAATTGCTGGCCTTGTTGGAATTAGACCATACAATGCACTAGCTTTTTCAGCAGTAATTGCAGTATTCACAAGTATTTTCCTTATTTATCCTTTAGGACAGCATAGTTGGTTCTTCGCACCTTCATTCGGTGTTGCAGCAATCTTCCGTTATATCCTGTTCATTCAAGGTTTTCACAATATTACTTTAAATCCTTTCCATATGATGGGAGTTGCTGGAATTCTTGGTGGTGCTCTACTTTGTGCTATTCATGGAGCTACAGTACAAAATACTTTGTATGAAGATACAAGTATTTATACAGATGGTAAGGTTCAAAGTTCAACATTTAGAGCTTTTGATCCAACTCAAGAAGAAGAAACTTATTCAATGATCACAGCGAATAGATTCTGGAGTCAAATCTTCGGTATTGCTTTCTCAAACAAGCGTTTCTTACATTTCTTGATGCTATTTGTTCCTGTTATGGGTATGTGGACATCTTCAATAGGTATTGTCGGCTTAGCACTAAATTTAAGAGCTTATGACTTCGTAAGCCAAGAAATTCGTGCAGCAGAAGATCCAGAATTTGAAACTTTCTATACAAAAAATATACTTTTGAACGAAGGTATGCGAGCATGGATGTCTTCTGTGGATCAACCACACGAAAACTTTGTATTCCCTGAGGAGGTTCTTCCACGTGGAAACGCCCTTTAATAATTTATTAAGAGCTCCAAACCAAAGTATTGAGGAAACTGGTTATGCCTGGTATGTAGGCAACGCTAGATTAATCAATTTATCTGGTCGTTTACTAGGAGCTCACATTGCTCACTCTGGACTAATAGTCTTTTGGGCTGGAGCAATGATGCTCTTTGAGGTTAATCACTTTACTTTTGATAAACCAATGTGGGAGCAAGGTTTAATCTGCATGCCACACGTGGCAATGTTTGGTTATGGAATAGGCCCTGGTGGTGAAGTTACTGATATCATGCCTTTCTTTCAGGCAGGCGTGGTTCACTTAATAGCTTCTGCTGTTCTTGGTTTTGGTGGTATTTACCATTCATTAGCTGGTCCAGAAAAACTAGAAGAAGATTTTCCATTTTTCTCCACAGATTGGAGAGACAAAAATCAAATGACAAACATTCTTGGATATCATTTGATTGTTCTAGGTGTAGGTGCATTAGCATGGTCAGTAAACTGGTGTTTTATTGGTGGTGCATATGACACATGGGCACCCGGTGGTGGTGAAGTCAGACTTGTTAACCCAACTTTAGATCCAAGAGTTATTCTTGGTTATCTATTTAGATCTCCATGGGGAGGAGCTGGTTCTATAATCGGTGTTAACTCCATTGAAGATATTGTTGGTGGACATGTTTATGTGGGTATTACTGCAATAATTGGAGGAATATTCCATATCTTTACCAAACCTTTTGGATGGGCAAGAAGAGCGTTTATTTGGAATGGTGAAGGATTGTTAAGTTACGCTCTTGGTGGAATTTGTGTAGCAAGTTTTATTGCTTCAACATTCATCTGGTTTAACAACACCGCTTACCCTTCCGAGTTCTACGGCCCAACAAATGCTGAAGCTTCACAGGCTCAAAGCTTTACTTTCCTTGTGAGAGATCAAAGAATTGGAGCTAACGTAGGTTCAACAATGGGACCAACAGGTCTAGGTAAGTATCTCATGAGATCTCCTACTGGTGAAATTATATTTGGTGGTGAAACAATGAGATTTTGGGATTTCAGAGGTCCATGGTTAGAGCCTTTAAGAGGACCTAACGGTTTGAGCCTTGAGAAAATCCAAAATGATATTCAGCCTTGGCAGGTAAGAAGAGCTGCTGAATATATGACTCATGCTCCTAACGCTTCTATCAACTCTGTTGGTGGAATCATTACAGAGCCTAATGCTGTTAACTTCGTTAACTTAAGACAATGGTTAGCTGCAGCTCAATTCTTCCTAGGATGGTTTACATTCATCGGTCACCTTTGGCATGCTGGACGTGCTAGAGCAGCCGCTGCTGGTTTCGAAAAAGGAATCGACAGAAAGAGTGAACCAGCTCTAGAAATGCCTGATCTAGATTAATATTTAGATCATCTAAAAAAACCCTATCAGAGGATAGGGTTTTTTTTTGCTCAATTTTATTTTCTATTTAAATTGTCTCTGAGCCATGGCAAACTTAAACCCATTACATTACTGAAACAACCCTCTATTTTTTCTATATATTTACCGCCTATACCTTCCAATGCAAAGCCTCCTGCGCAATATAAAGGTTCATGTGTATCTACATAACTCTTGATTTCCCAATCTTCCAAATTAGAAAAATAAACTCTTGAACTTACTGTTTTTTTTATTATTTCAGCGATTTTAAAAATTTTGGAAGTTGAATCAAAGTTACCAATTATTAGAGTATGACCAGTATGTAAAAATCCAAATTCTCCAGACATTTTTTTCCATCTAATAAATGCCTCCTCTTTATTAGATGGTTTTCCATAGGCTTCACCTTTAAATTCAAAAATTGAATCGCACCCAAGAATTTCCAAAGTCCCATAATTAAATTCTTCGGGCAATGATATGTTTTGAATTTTTCCAGATAAACTATTAGCCTTTTGAAAAGATAATTCCAAAGCTAAATTTAATATATTCTTTTCTTGAATAGTAGTTTCATCAAAGTCACTTGATATTTGTATAAATTCAATTTGACAATTTTCTAGTAATTTCTTTCTAGATTGAGAAGCAGAGGCTAGAATTAACACAAATTTTTTACCAAATTATAATTCAATTTAACAATTAATAAATTTTAAAATTAATATAAATTACTAATGGAGTTAGAAGCAAAATTACATGAAATAAGAAAACCCATAATGGTTCTGGGTACTTCCAGTGGAGCGGGGAAATCGTTAACGGTTACTGCTATTTGCAGGATTCTTAAAAATCTAGGAGAAGAACCGATACCTTTTAAAGGACAAAATATGAGTAATAACGCTTGGGTTGATTGGGAAGGTGGAGAAATGGCATATTCACAAGCACTTCAAGCTTTTGCTTGTGGTGTTAATCCCTCTGCCGAGATGAATCCCATTTTATTAAAACCACAAGGCAATTCATTAAGCGAAGTTATTCACTTAGGCAAAAGCATCGGAATAACAACCGCCAAAAATTATTACCAAGATTGGTTTATTCCAGGCTGGAAAGTAATTAAAAAAAGTTTAGAGTCTATTTATGAACGGTATCCGAATTGCCGTTTAATTATCGAAGGGGCTGGAAGTCCCGTAGAGATGAATTTGATTCATAGAGATCTCACTAATTTAAGAGTTGCTAAGTATTTAAATGCAAATTGCATTTTGGTTACTGATATTGAAAGGGGAGGAGTATTTGCTCAAATAATCGGAACCCTTGAACTAATGAAACCAAAAGAAAAAAAACTTGTTAAAGGGATTATTATAAATAGATTCAGAGGCGACCTCTCATTATTTGAAGAAGGGAAAAAATGGATAGAAAGTAAAACTAAAATACCTGTTATTGGCATTATTCCATGGTTAAATGATTCATTTCCTCCAGAAGATTCTTTAGATTTAATAGAAAAAAAATCACGTTTCTCAAATCCTGTAATCAAAGTGGGAATTATAAAATTACCATCTATAAGTAACTTCTCAGATTTTGATCCATTAGAAAATGAAGAAACAATATTAATTGAATGGATTAGACAGTCACAGAACCTGAGTAAGTATGACTTCATTATTCTACCTGGCAGTAAACAAACAATTAAAGATCAAATATTTCTTGAAAATTCTGACTTATCTGCGGACATAAGGGAATATTCAAATAACAATGGCAATATTATTGGAATATGTGGTGGTTTACAAATGTTAGGAACAACACTAGTTGATCCCTATTTTAAAGAGGGTTCCAAAAATTACTCTGAACAAAAAATCAAAGGGATTGGATTACTCCCATTAAAAACGACTTTCTATGAAAAAAAATTAACACGTCAAATCAACTCTGAATCTATATGGCCATGCCAAACAGAAATTAATGGGTTTGAGATTCATAATGGTCAAACTGTATTGGATGATATTCAAAGTTCACTAAAGATCAAACCTATTTTCAAAGATTTAGATCTTGGTTGGTATCATGAAAATAATAAAGGCGGGTCTATTGCAGGAACATACATTCATGGGATCTTTGAAAATGACTGCTGGAGAGATCAATACCTTAATTTGATAAGAAAGAGTAAAAATTTACCAATATTGAATAAAAAATCAATTTCTTATAAAGAGAAGAGAGAATCCATTATTGATAATCTAGCTAATGAATTCCACAAACATTTAAATCTAAATTCATTTTTAAGTTGAAAGAAAAAAATATAAAAGTAATTTGGCCAAATAATAATGAAACATTTGTTTCTGAGGGAGCTGATTGGTTCTCATCTGCAGAAAAGGCAGGTTTAGAAATCCCAACTGGCTGTCTTACAGGAAGTTGCGGTGCTTGCGAAATAGATGTTAATGGTAAAACGGTTAGAGCTTGTATAAGTGATATTAAAAGTGATAAAAAAAGTCTTTTAAAAGTTTCTCTCACTACAGATCCGTTTTGGGAGAAATGATTTTTTTTCTTTAACTCAAAAAATTTAATTTAAATCTAACTCTTAAATTTCTTTTCTTTAAGTATTAGTCCATAATTAAATTTACTCTAATATTCAAACTTTATTTCCAGACCAACTCAAAGGTTGCAAGCTTTATTTTGGGGTCCCAAAACGCCAAATCAGACTAACGTCCAAGGTATTGGCATCAAGATTCCCTTCTTTAGAAATCACTTTTCCTATACCAGTTTGAAGGTTGAAATCTTGATTTAAATTGTACTCTAACCCAATACTTGGTTTGTACAATAGGGCGCTACCGCTATCAACGCCTCCTCCTCCTCCAGCACCTATGAGCATTTCACCATAGAGTTGCCAATTCTTCCAGCTTGGGCCGAGAATGCCTACACCCCAATGTCCCTCTGAATAGCCACCCGCTCCTCCTTCATACGCACTTAATCCTTGTCCTGTAAGGTACCACCAATCACCGACCATCCAATCAATTTTACCTCCCAAAAGTTGCATATCACGTGGGGAGCCATTCTTGCGTTGCGCATCAAAATACCATTGGTGTGCCGGGCGAAAACGCCATTTATTAATTTGTATAAGGTCTGTTTCCTTTAAAGGTGCTCCTTTTTGATCCTTAGCAAAGCTTTCCATTACATATGCCAAATTGAAGCCAACATATGGGGTATCAAAATTGCCATCTGGGGCGGTGAGATAACCGCCGTCTATGATCATACTTAGATCTGGAGAAAGTTTATATTCCATTCCAAGATTTACTCGAGCAACAAATCCTCCGCCGGTTTCGACTGCTCCTCCCCCGGCTCCGCCAATGGTTAAGGCGGGGAGCAGCGCCAAACGATCATCATTTGTTAGGGGAAGGCGATATCCTATACCTGCCAAAAGTTCGGCGTAACCTCCTACTCCACCTGATATTGCACCAGAAGTTTCAAAGGTAGTAAACCAATTTTCATCAAGAAAGTAAGTATAATCTACGCCTACCAGTCCCAACGAATCATCAAATGATCCACCGGAGGTAGTTTTGCTGTCGCTAGATGGATAATAAGCTCTAACCCGTGCGGCAAGGTGCGATCGATGGCGGCTCACATTCCTCGAATCGACTCCGAAGTAATCGGCTGCTGTCAGGTCATCATCTTGCCAATTGAGTGTCGGTGAAGTGAAAGGGATATCAAATGAAAGCGCGATTGCATCGCTGGAAATCTCTCCGTTGGGGAAGTCTACGAAGGAATAATTTAAGCCAAGTACACTCCACTTAAAGTCGTACTTTAGGCCGATGTGGGGGCGTAGCATTAATCCTCCCCCTTGTGCCGCAGCACCACCGCCGCCGGCACCCAAATAAGCTCCTGAGTCAAGAATCCAGTGATCTGTTAACTTACGTTCTAAGCCGAAGGTATAGCCACCAGTAAAGAAGCCGCCACGACGTCCAGTCGCAGCGCCATAAAGAGTAATACCGCCGTATAGCCAAGAGTTTAGTCGATCATAAGCTCCTATACTGTACAAACCCATATATTCGCCAACATCTGGCATTTCAATTTCCTCAAAGGAAAACCGTAATGTTCTATTGCGCCAAGCAGGAGACTCAATCGAGGTTGATTTGCCCCCTGAAACTTGATTAACTGAAAAACCTTCTTTATTTTCATTTTCAAAATAATTTTCATCGCCTTTGTAAGATTTCCAAATAATCCTTTTCAACGGTTTTGATTTATTTCCCTCTACATTTTCCCAAATAACAGAATTCATTCCAGACGAATCTTCTTTTACTTTTTCGGCAAATACTCCAAGAAAATTTAATAATTGGCTAAATAATAATATATAAAAAATCGACTTCATATGAAAACTTCTTAGCTCTAATAACCTAATTATAATTAATAGAAAATAGATGTATCAATCTAATTTCCCAAAAAATATAATTCTCTACTGGGAAAAACTAATATTTTATATTTACCCCATTTGGGAAAAATTTATCTGCCAATAAAGTAAAATAAGGTTTAGAGGAAATTTCTATTTAGTAAAGTGCTCAAGGTTAAATTTAACTATACATTCCAAATTATTAAATAAAGAAAAATATAGTAAAAAACAGAACCTAAAAATGTATTTATTAAAATCACCTTTATCTTGATATTTGAAGAGGCGATAATATAACTACCCAAAACATGAGGCAGTATTGGGAAAGATCTTATGATCAAAATATAGAAGGATCTAAAAGTAATATTGTAAAAGAATTTATAAAGATTATTTTTTTCTGATTTTTTTAAAAATAATATATTTCTAGACAATTTAAATTTAATTTTCCTCAGAATAAAAACTTGAATTACACTTAAAATGGTTAAAGCAGGAGTAAAAAATAAAACATAATTCAACCCAAAAATCTTTATCAAGATAAAATCAAAAATAATTGATAATGGGAGGCCTAAAAATATAGAAACTATATTTAAAACAATCAAATATTTGTATTGAATATTATTGAATAAGGAATCAAGATCATAGGTGTACTTGAATATTAGAGCAAAAAAATAAACCACTAAATAGGTAAAAAATATTTTAAAAATTAATGATTTAAAATTTAGACCTTTTTTATTCATGTGAATGAACATTAATAATTATTATCAAAAACGTAGAGGGCAAATAACATCTTTTCATATAGGGGAAATTATAGAACCAAACAGGAAATATTTAGAAAGTAACTCTTTTTATCCACAACTCATTTTTGGTATTTTAGGAAACAATTGGAATAATATAGGAAAATAAATAAAAGGAATGAATTTGCATAAAAAGAGACCTCTATTTCTAGAGGTCTCTTTGGGTTTTACTAAATCTAGTGTTTCCTTGTTTCCACTGTTTTAATAAAACCATTCCTTCACACCTACATAAAATATTCCATGTTTTTCTTATCCGTGGAAGGAGCGAATAGAATGTTACTTAACTGTCATATGCGCTAGTTGTCTATTAAATAAAGAATAAAAAACACCCTGCAATAAATCCACTTAAATGCCCTAATAAACTAACACCTGGCAAAAAAGAGAATATCAAACCTATTAGGCATATTGTCTTTAACATTTTTTGAACTTCATAATTGGACTTAAAACCAATTTCTTTACCTAAAAAATATTTCTTTCCATAAAAAGAAGTTATTAGTAAGAATCCAAATAAAGCATAAATTATTCCACTAAATCCTAAAGCGGCATAATTCGGATAGATATTGAAATACGATAAGATCTTTTCATAAACCCAGATAATAAAAAAATTTAAAAAAGAGCAAATTAAAATAAATTTCAAATAGAAAAATCTGCTTTTAATTCCAAGTCTCATCAAAAAATATCTGGTTATGATTATTCCACCAATATTTGATAATAAATGATTTAAATCTGCATGAGTTAGAATTGATGTGAAAATCCTATAGGGTTGATCATCAATTAACCTTGGTACAAAGTAAAAATATTCTTTATCAATAACTTCAATTAAATCTGTAAAAATAAAAACTGAGATTAAAAAAAATCCAGTCACAAGATACTGCCAATCATATTTTGATATTGAATTATTAATAGCCATATATTCTTTGGTTTTATACTAAAAGAATATCTACTTACTTAGAAGAAAAGACCCTAAAAAGGGTCTTTTTAATGTCTTGAATTTATATTACCTTTAGTAAACTTTGCAATGAGAACTTGTTGGATGGTCTGTGCATTCTTTTTCCCAATAATCTTGTCTTTGATCTTTTGGTAGTTGATAATTAAAATCATGCATTCTCCAGATATCTGAAGTTGCATTTCTAAGGGCAGTTAATGGAGTGGCAAGTCTCATAAAAACCTCCTATATCTCTACTTATTAATTATCCTCTTATTCAATTAAAATTAATAGAGTATTAATACCCGAGTATTAGTGCTTTGTGGTTGTCGCAACTATCTTTTCCTTTCAATAGGAGTAGAGATAATTTAGGCGTCAAAATCACTTCATCGACATTGTGGACAAAGAGGTGCATAAGACTGGAAGAGGGCAAACAAATGTTCTATTATTTTTTTTTAATTTTATTAGAACTTTTTGTTAAAGAATTAGGCCTATATGATATTGCATGCTCCTTCTTATTCAAAGGATAATGATTAAAATCTATTTTATATTAGTACAAAAAGTATGTTGGTAAAATATGAGCACTAAATGGAATGACAAATCTTGGCAGAAAGATTTCTTAAACATGAAGTCACATTCACCTTCAGATGCAAAACTCTTAATGGGAGGTGTAAAAGGATTAAAAGATGCATGGCGTCTAGGCGTTCTGCATGTTGAATACGAAAGACTTAAGAAAATACAGGAGGAACAGCAACAGCAATGACAGAAAAAATAAACTGGCAGAAAGAATTATTAGAAAGTAGAAAATTTAATGATAAATTTTCGAAAAATCTTCTAGAAGATGGAGCAAAAAACTTTATGCATGGAATCTATCTTGGATATATGTATTCCAGATGGCGAAAAATAAGAGGTTTTGATAAAGATGATCCGGTAGAAAACAAAGGTCAAATGCAATCATCATTCAAAGAGTTTGATAAGAAAATCAAATGAAGATTACCCCTACTTCCACTATAGAAGAATCAGAATTACCTCATTATTAACAAGCGATCTTAAGGAATCCACCAAGACTATATTTCGACAATTGAATATCCACCAACACTCATAAAAATAAAAACCAACTATATAGAAATTGATATTTCTTAGAACTCTTCTCTATCATTGCAATTTGAATTAAAACTCAAAAAATTTAGAGTGCTAATTTTCGACTTAAAACGGAGAGGGTGGGATTCGAACCCACGAATAGTTCCCTATTAAACGATTTCGAATCGTTCGCTTTCGACCACTCAGCCACCTCTCCTGCTGTATATAAGTATGCACAAAATAAAAAGAGAATTATGAACTATTTAATTTTCTTAATTTTTAATTCCACCCTGCATCTTTCATCAATTTAATAGCTAGAGAATTTTTTTCTCCAAGGTCTTCTACTGTGACATTGTCAGGTATAAATTCTCCAAATTTCTTTACTATTTCATTCTGATTAACTTCCTTCAAAGGATGTTCAAAAGTTGGCGCAGCTAAACCTTTACTTCCTTCTGGAGATGCTAAGAATTCAAGCAACTGAATCGCTTCACTTTTATTTGTTGCATATTTTGCAACACCTCCTGCACTTATATTTACGTGGGCAGGATTAGGTGTAAGGACTTTTGTTTTTTTTGCATATAAAGCATCTCTCCTTCCATTAACTCCTGCTAACATTCTCGCAACATAATAATGATTAACAATTCCTACTCCACATTTTTTCTTAGAAACTGCTCTAATTATTGAAATATCACCGGGAAAAAATGGTTGTGAAACATTTGTAATCATTCCGGATAACCAAGCTTTAGTTTCTGATTCTCCTTTGTTAATTATTTGATTGGCAACTAAAGATTGATTGTATGGACTTTTTCTATTTCTTAAACATACTTTCCCTTTTAAAGAAGGATCAGCCAAATCAGTGTAATCACTGATTTTGCTAACATCAATTACTTTTGGATTGGCTATCATAACTCTTACTCTTCTTGTTAAGGCATACCATTCCTTATTTGGATCTTTCAATCCAATTGGAACATCATTTTCTAAATTAGAAGATTGTATTGGTTGCAGTAATCCAGCTTTGGCTGCATTAGTAATTCTTGCGGCATCTACTAGCAATATTAAGTCTGCTTGAGAATTCTTCCCTTCTCTTTTCAATCTCTCGATTAAAGAAATCCCTGCTGCCTCTATAAGCCTGACTTTTATTCCTGTTTCATCCGCAAATTTTTTATAAATACTTCTATCTGTGTTGTAATGTCTACCTGAATAAACTTTGACTTCTTTTTCTGTTGAATTAGCGGGTATATTAACGTTTAGCAAAAAAGTACATGTGAGTGCTGTATAAAATAGTTTTCTGAGTTTTTGCACTTTTTGAAATTAGTATCTATGGTTACTTTATACCTACCAAAACTGTTAAAACTCTAAAAGCGATCTTCTATACACAAAGATGTATCATTTTTTATAGTGCACATGAATTATTTAACTCAACAGTTATTAAATGCTGAAGAAATCAAACTAATAAAAAAAGATTTAGAGGATGAAACTCAAAATTGGAAAGATGGGAAAATTACTGCAGGCAGTCATGCCACATTGGTAAAAAATAATTTCCAATTAAATAGAAATTCTGAAGTATCAAAAAAGTACTCACAATTTGTTACTGAAAAAATCCTTTCCAGCCAATTAATAAAAAGTTTTTCTTTACCAAAAAGAATACATGGAATAATGTTTACAAAATCATCAAAAAATATGCATTATGGGCGACATATTGACAATCCATACATGTCTTCTGGTAGATCAGATTTATCATTTACTCTCTCAGTAACAAATAAAGATTCTTATGAAGGTGGAGAATTAATTATTGAAACAATGAATTCAGAAGAGAAATTCAAATTAAATGCTGGAGAGATAATTTTATATCCAAGTTCTTACTTACATTCAGTAAGCGAAGTAAATAATGGTGAAAGATTAGTATGCGTGGGTTGGATAGAAAGTTATGTTAAATCTACTGAAAAAAGAGAATATTTATTTGATTTAGACGCAGGTGCAAGAAGTTTATTGGCAAAGCATGGCAGATCTGATGAACTTGACCTTATTTTTAAATCTTATTCAAATCTTTTAAGAGTTATGGGGGATTAAAAAGAATCATTTTATACAACAAAAAGAATATGAATTTAAAATTGATTAATATAATAGAAAATCCAATTATAGAATGCCAAAAAGAAGTTCAATTGCAATTTTTATCGCGGCCACAAGCGCATTAGCTATTTCAACGGCAGATAGTAATTCAGTGAAATCAGGTGAAAATGATTTAGGTGGATTAAAAGAATGGAATACTGATATGCCTTTAGATGCAGATTTCAAATTAGATGCGGAAGCTCAAAAAATAGCTGATGAAGCAGCTAAGTCATCAGCATGTATCCCAATTGGCGAAGGAGAAAACTGCTGGTAAAAGAGTAAAAAAATAAAAAAACACCTGGAAAGGCCTTTTTAATGCAATTTAAGATTGATAAAGTTAAAAAAAAACACCCTATATGGGTGTTTTTTAATGCAATTTAAGATTATTTTAGAACTTAAATTGTGTTTCGATTACAGCACCAGTGTAGTCCTCTCCATCAGTTCCATTAGCATTTGTAGCTCCGAAAATTGTTGGAGTTACAGTTACTGAATCATTAACCTTGAAACCGTAATATACTTCATACATAAACGGTTCTGCACCAGTGTTTTCTCTCATTTGAGGCTGTCCAAAGGCAATACCTAGACGATCGTCTGGATTAAAAGTATCAAGCCATGTTAAACCGACGAAGTAAGCATCAGTAGTATCATTTGTTGAATAACCTTCCAATACTGAATAATCATAACCAAAAGATACCTCAGGAGTAGCAGTACCAGTTTCTAGTGGTCTCCACCAAGCTCTTAATCCGTAATTTGTACTATTTTCGTTACGATCATCTCCAGTAGCTGTACTGTAGTATTCATCTCCCCAGTCATTGTACTTAAGGTTTACCATTCCTGATACAGCCCACTGGTCTTTAGTAAGACCTATTTGAGTAGCCCAACTTGTTTTTGATTCATCTGTTAAAAGGCCAGATTCAACGTATTCGCCACTAACTTTTTGAGTTGTTTTTGATTTAGTTCCTATGTTTGAACTAACAGCAAAACCGTTATCTGCTTTATAAACCCAACCTGCACCAGTATCTGTACTTGCACCATAAGCAGCAGCATTTCCTCCAAGAGAGAAGGCTTTAAGTACTGGCTTATATATTGATGGAGTAGTTCCATGCATATAGTAGTTCTCAATTAAAGGGCCAACAAATACTGTATTCTGTTCACCAACTGGGAATGAATACCAAATTTTATCAACCTTAATTGTGTCTGAGTTACCTTTTGAAGAACTTAGATATGTACCATGATCTTTCTTTGCAGTCCAAGAATTGGCATTACCTGTTTTAAGTCTTACGTAAAGATTATCGTCTCCAGTAAAACTTGTATTCAAGTTACCTTGCCACATGTACTGAAAAAGAGCAGATTCATTAGAAACCTCGGCAGTACCAGCACCATCATAAGAAAGGGCTCCGACTGTGAAATTAACTTTACCGTCTAATGTAGTTGTATCTGAGAAGCCACCGGCCTCAAATTCTTTTTGTTTAACTTCAAGGCCATCAACGCGACCCTTTAAGTTAGCGAGATCTTCACTAACTTCGTTAATGAATGTTTTACTGTCAAGTCTTGAAGAACTTTTTTTTGTGCTACGGGAGTAGCTATTCATTTCTTCTAAATTGACGACATCGGAAGCTTGAGCAGCAATTGGAGCTATTAAGCTCAAAGATGCTCCTGCTACCAACATTTGTTGGAAGAGTTTCATTTTACCTCACACTAAAATTACCCATAGAGATGGGTATGTAAATTGTATCCAAGCTAACAATTTTGGATAGATCAATTAGATTCACTTACGTGTAACAAATTTTACAAAGTTTTTCACTCATCCCAAAAGTCTTTATTTTTTTAATAGAGGGAAATTTAGAGTATTCCTCTCTTCCAACCAAGATGATGCAACTTCTCTTGCTAATTTTCGGATCTTTTCGATATATTGTGCACGATCTGTAACTGAAATTACTCCTCTGGCATCAAGAAGATTAAATGTATGACTACATTTCAGAACAAAATCAAGCGCGGGGTAAGTTAATCTCTTCTCTGTTAAAGAAATTGCCTCGATTTGATAAATTTCAAATAATTTTCTGAGATTGTCAGCACTAGATTCACTAAAATTAAAAGAGCATTGACTTTTTTCAAATTGAAGCCAAATGTCGCTATATTTCAAATCTTTGTTCCAATTTAAGTCCCAGATACTTTCTTTATCCTGCAAAAACATAGCAATCCTCTCTAGTCCATAAGTGATTTCAATTGGAATTGGATTGCAATCTATACCCCCGCATTGTTGGAAATAAGTAAATTGAGTAACTTCCATTCCGTCCAGCCAGACTTCCCAACCTACACCCCAAGCTCCAAGTGTTGGAGACTCCCAATTATCTTCCACAAATCTTATGTCATGATTTCTAGGATTAATTCCAAGAGATTCTAGAGATGTTAAATATTTTTCCTGGATTCCTTCCGGTGAAGGTTTAATTATTACTTGATATTGAAAGTAATGTTGCGCCCTATTAGGATTGTCACCAAAACGTCCATCGGTAGGTCTTCTACATGGCTCAGCATATGCCACACTCCAAGGCTCTGGTCCAATAGCCCTTAAAAAGGTATGCGGATTCATTGTCCCGGCACCCTTTTCGGTATCATATGGTTGCATAATCAAACAACCTTCTTTTGACCAAAAATTATTTAAATTTTGAATTATATCCTGAAAAAACATTAAATTAAAATAGTGAAAAAATTTAGGTCAATGCCATTAGACATGATAACAAAGCTTTAAAGTAAAAAATAATTTGAAATCCAAGTTCTCAAAAATATTATCTGATAAAAAGTTGTCATTAAATTAGATCCTTGATAAAAAAATAAATAAGAAATTAATTATCTAAAAAAATCTAATGGCAATGGTCCAAATGTATTAGATTCTTTAGCACCTTCGTCATACTGACATGTTATTAAAATTCCCTCTCCAAGACCATTTTCAGATCTGACAAAAACATTACCAGTTTTTTGATTAGCTTTTAAAAAAACACTTCCATCAGCTTGCAGGGAATCTAGATTCCCAAATTTAATTGAATATTTTATAGAAATTGATTGTAATGCTTCAATAGCTCTATTATCACAAGGTGCCATTATTCCTATCGTTATCCAATCGGTTTTAAGAATATTTACTTCTAGTTCGTCTAAAAGTTTTTTCTCTTGATTATTGCTTAATTGAGGAGCAGTTCTGAGATTATTTAAATCAACTAATTTATTTATTTCCATTATCTATATAACTATAAAAATCCTCAACCAAATGTTCTTCCATTCCAAGCCCACAATTTAGCAGGCACATCTTCAAATGAAATATAAAGTCTATCTATTGGGATCCCCATTTTCTCATATACAAAATCTGATATTGGCTTTGCCATTTCTGAAGTATTTAAAGAACCTATTGATTTAATTTCCAAAAAGCAAGAAGGGGTCTTATCATCAAAGTACATTTGACAATTATCATCTATCTTCGCCATAACAAATTTTCTTGATTTATTAGTTAAAGATGAAATTAGAATTGCAATTTCTTCGAGTAATTTATCTTTATTATTTACTTTTGCTGAGGTCGAAACATTAATATAAGGCATCTCTATGCAGCAAAATTATATTTTTTAGAATCATTTTTTAGATAAACAGTTTTATTTTTTAAATTTCTTTTTGATGAAAGATACGCCATATCGTATGAACTTATTCCATTTTTATAGGGATTGAAAAGAGCATTTTTAGACCTATTTTTTTGGCTCCTTTTTAAATCAATCATTCTTATTAGATCATTAATTAATAATTTAACTTTTTTTGATTAGATGTCTAGTTTTTTTAGGAATTTTAATTTATGAATTAAAAATAAATTTCTAAAACACAAATGGAATTTCAATTTATTAGATTTGATCTATGAATTAATTATTTGTTTTGGAAGTTCTAAATAATTATCAAAGAAAAAAACTTGATGAGAGTAATGATGAAGAATTTTATTCTGACCCTAAATTTGTCTATCATCTAGATGCAAACTTCAGGCAAAATCTTACAGATCTATATGAAAGTGAAATCAATAATAATTCAACTGTTCTTGATTTAATGTCCAGTTGGGACAGTTATCTACCCAAAGGGAAAAAATATAAAAAAGTTATTGGACATGGATTAAACAAAAAAGAACTTGAAAAAAACAAGATTTTTGATTCCTATTGGATACAAAATTTCAATTTAAATCAAAAAATTCCACTAGACAAAGAAAGTGTTGATTATTGCTTAATGGTGGCCGCATGGCAGTATTTACAATATCCCGAGAATTTAACCAAAGAAGTTGCAAGAATTATGAGTAGTCAAGGCAAGATAATTATTTCTTTTTCCAACAGAGCATTTTGGCATAAAGCTCCCAACATATGGACATCATCTACTGAAGAAGAGAGGGTCAAATATGTAAGAAAAGTATTAATCTCAAACGGATTTAATGAGCCAAAAATTATCAAGAAGTTTACTGAGCCAGCGCTTAATATTTTTAATTTTTTAAACAAAGACCCATTTTATTGTTTAATCGCGACCAAAGAGTAAATTTTTTAATTGCATTGCATTGCATTAAATAACAATTTTATGAAAAAGTTATCAACTATTTTTCATAGCCATACTTTTAAATTTTGACTAATATTGGGTAGTTAAAATTATTCATATGGGTTCTAAAAGAGAAAAATATCCTGAAAAATGTCCTTGGGATCTTGGCCCTAATCAACATTTAGCCAAAGAAGATAACTGGACTTTAAGATTAGGAGAAGCAAATGTTTGCTTTAGCAAAAATAAATTAGATAATAATTATTTTCATGTAATTAGTAATGAAAATGAAGAGCAAATTCTAGCTTTTAGAGCAAGACTCTTGTATCAAAAACTACTTGATAAAGGGTTTAGGTTGGTTGATTAAAAACCTAATTCAATATACATAGATCCTCGAAAACAAACTTTTGTGTTTCTTCTTCTTGATTTAAGTTTAAGTATTTGATTGTTCTTGAATTTAATATCCAATAATCGTCTTTACCCATATTTAGGAATTCATCCTGGTATTCCAATTTTTGAGAATTTGTCTCAAGTGTATCCGGATCAATTTGTTGACTACTGTATTTTTTGCTGAGGGTACCTGTTCCTGTATCTAAAAATTCTTCAACAAAAATTTCAATTATAGTTCCATGAATTTTTCTATAGACCATATTAATACAATTATTTTTAACTCTATATTTATCACCTTGATTCTTTCCTGAAATACTCATTTCAATCCCACTTTCAGAAATCTTTTGTAAGTTAAAATTATTTTCTGAGTGCACTGATTCAAATTCTCTCTTTACCCTATGTATACACACTTCAAATAACTGAGAGGCAATACTTTTGACAACTTTCTCATCTTCTATTTTTTGAATATTTGGTTTAAAGTCTTTACCTAAAACAAACTCCCCTTTATGAATATTATTATTAGTTAAAAAAGTACATTTCCCTTTGTAACCATTAAAGTCATTTTTCCATGTATACCTATTTTCATAAGCCTTTCTGAAAATCTCCCTACAATTAATTTCTTGTGGATTATCCATTGTTTTTGAATACTTGGATTAATTTTACAAAAAAAAACCTCCCTTTTAAGGAGAGGCTTTTTATTAGATTAAACTAGTTTTGAGTGATTTTTGTATTTTCAATATTTTCAAAAGCTTGACCAATCTTTTTAAAGTCGAATCCCATTGCTCTTAGTGCGTGCCAAAGATGACCTTGTAAGAAAAAGAAACCCAAATAAAAATGAGTATTAGCAAGCCAAGCTCTTGAGCTATACGCTCCTGATCCTAAATCTACTGTATCAGTAAAATAAGGGGCGAATTCAAATTGAAGCTTTAAGGGTTCTCCATATAGATCAACTGGATATATAGTCGTATTTGAAGCACACCAAAAAGCAGCGACAAAAGCCATATAAGAAACACCAACAACTGAGTAAGACAAAATTGCCTCAGCTCCAAGTAATCCTTTTCCTTTGAATTCTGTATATTCTCCAAATTGTTTAGTACAAATATGGAAAACACCCCCAATTATTTCTAGGAAGGCTAGGAAAGCATGTCCCCCCATAACATCTTCCAGACTATCTATTTTTAAAAAATCAAATTGATGATTCCAGATAGCGGCAATATCTAAATTGTAAATAACTTGTCTTGTAGATCCTATCGCTGGATCATAAATCCCATGAATTCGAGCCCATTCAACGAACATAATTGATCCAAGCCCAAGAAAGATTAGGTGATGACCAAGAATAAAAGTTAATTTATCTGGGTCATCCCATTCGAAGTCAAATTTTTGGGGCTTACTATTTTCTGGGTAGTCTCCAAGATCACCTGCAAATTTATTGGAATGTAATAATCCCCCAGCACCCAATACTGCAGAGAAAATTAAATGTAATGTGCAAATTACAACAATTCCATATGGTTCTGTAATAACACCATTTTCAACGCCACCAATTCCAATACCAGCTAGGTGAGGCAAAACAATTGCTTTCTGTGCACCCATTGGAATACTTGCGTCGTAACGAGCCAATTCAAATAATCCAAAAGCTCCTGCCCAGAACATCATTAAGCCTGCATGAGCAGCATGAGCAGCTATGAATTTACCTGAACGGCCAACAACACCAGAATTCCCTGCGTACCAGTCGTAGGTGACATCAGATTTTCCGTAAGTTTGTAACACTTGATTTAAGTAAACAGCAAATTGAGCATATTGCTTATCAGTATTGTTTTTACATGTTCTTTACAGATTTAATTACTTATGTAAAAAAAACATATTTTGAAAGAACAAATGTTACAAACTAGGAAAGTAATATCTGAGAAAGCTTATGCCAATGCGGGGATTTCACCCTTAAGCTGAGATGCCCATGTTTCAAGACGCGAATCGGTCAAATCAGATTCACTATCTTCATCAAGTGGTAATCCACAAAAGCTTTCTCCTATAACACTTTTAGACTCATCAAATGTATAAGAAGATTTATCAACATAACCGACCATTTCGGCGCCTGCTTTAGTGAAGTAGCTATGAAGTTCTTCCATCGCGTCACAATAATTTTCTGTATATGTAGAAGAGTCTCCTAAACCAAAAATTGCAACTTTTTTCCCTGATAAACTTAGTTCACCAATATCCTCTAAGATTGAATCCCATGCAGTTCCAGATCTTTCTTCATCGGCACCAGTATTCCATGTAGGTATCCCACAGATAATTCCATCAAGACCTTCAAATTCTGAAAGATCATCCACATCAGATACATCTTTAGGTGCTTCTGCTGAAGAGATAAAGTTGTGAAGACGATCAGCTACGTCTTCAGTTTTTCCAGTTGTAGTTGCGTAATAAATTCCTACAGTCATAACTTCAAAATGTTTACATTAAAATAATAAAATCTAAAAACGTTAAATTAATTTCTTTAAAAACTTTTTCATGTAAAATTTTATACTAATCAAGGTAAGAAAAATTTTTTGAGAATAATTTATAAAAC
The DNA here is from genome assembly GCA_003278895.1 of Prochlorococcus sp. AG-347-L19. GTDB lineage: Bacteria > Cyanobacteriota > Cyanobacteriia > PCC-6307 > Cyanobiaceae > Prochlorococcus_A. Next base: position 7,739 of record QCCO01000010.1, on the reverse strand, counting down.
ACTTAAGACATCGTGACTGAGGAATTTCAAAATAATCTCAAAAATCTTGTTGAAGAATTTAACTTTAACGGGCAGAAAAAATACAAATTAATTGTTTTATTTGGTTTGTTGGGTGATTTTGATAGCTTTGAATATGCAATAAATTTGAAAAGTTTTATTGATCAAAATAAAGATAAAAACTTAGATATTTTTGCAATTGCTATTGGGAGCCAGAATGGGAAAGAAAAATTTTGTAAATTTACTGGCTTTAGTAAAGAAAATTTAATAGTTGTTTCTAATAACCAAATCCATAATAATCTCAAAGTTTCAAGAGGATTAAATATAGGTTTAGGAGGATGGATAAATATGCTTTTGATGCTATCTGGAATAAATTCTTTAAAAACAATTAAAGAAGTGATTAGAGGTTACACGGGCGACAAAAAAGCAAAGCAAATCTATTCAGAGTTTGACAAAATTAACATTTTAAATTCTCTAAAATTTTCAGGTAATTCTTTTAAAAAGTTTTTCGGAGATGGTTATTTGAGACCATTTGAATTAGCAACATTTAGATTAAACAATATGAACGAAATAATCCAAAATTGGAGTGATTATATTCTTAATGAAAAATACCTTCCTCAAAGAGGAGCTTCCTTCTTATTAAATGATCAAAATCAAGTTGTTTATAAATTTTTTTCAAGTGATGTTCTTGGATATTCATCAAACATGAGCGATCCTTTAGGGTTTTTATCTGATTTAATTAAAGAATAGTTTTTTTAAAAAATATTTTTATGAATGTAGATATTTTCGGATATTTTGCAGCGATTCTAACAACAGCGGCATTTCTACCTCAATTAATAAAAACTTTAAAAACAAAAAAGGCAGATGATGTTTCTCTGACAACATTAATAATGTTTATTATCGGTGTTTTGTCCTGGATTATTTACGGTTATAAAATTTCTTCCACACCAATATTAATAGCAAATTTAATTACCCTGATTTTAAATCTATTGATATTAATTTCTAAAATATATTTTTCAAAAAAATTTAAATAAGTAAAAAAAATTTTTTAAGTAATAAATTTTAGATTTATTTAAATCTTGATTAAAATAAAAAAAAGTTTGCTGATTTTGAAAACTTCAAAATGCTGGGTTTGGTTTAAAGGTAGCCTTAATAGTGGTGGATATTGGAAAGAAGGATTTACTTGTACTTTTGATGAGAAACCAGGCGTTTTAATAGAAAGTCCTGCTTACGTAACTTGTCGAGTTCCTACATGGAGAGTTTTGACTAAAGAACCAGAAAATTTATATCAACCACCTTTAATTCCTGACAAAGCGATCTGGAAAATAATTTAAATTCTAACTGAACTAGAAAAAACTTTGTACTGCGCTACGGCAAGTTAATATTGCTTTAATAAATATCTAATTAATACCATCTCTTCTCTTTTCATAAATATTATCCCTTTCTTAATCCTTGGTTTTCTTGTCGGGAAAAAGAATCCAAAGATTTCAAAATATATTGCAAGACCTCTAATAAGATTTGGAATTCCATTAAGTGTAATGGGTCTCTTGTTAAAGGAAGGCATAGATATAAACCTAATCAAAAGTGCATTTTTAGCATTCTCTGTAATTGGATTTTTAATAACTTTAATAAATATAATCCCAATATTTAAAAAAAGGCTTCCAAATTACACCTTGCAGCTAGCAGGCCTAATAGGTAATACATCATTTCTTGGAATACCAATTGCGCTAGCTCTTCTACCTTCAACAACTATAAATTTCACTATTGGATTTGATTTAGGGACAACACTTTTCGCTTGGATATTTGGACCTTTTTTTCTTCAAGAAAAATCAAACAGCAATAACATCCCAAATGTCAAAGGACTATTAAATGCATTGATAAATAGCCCTGCATCGAGAGGGATTATAGGCGTACTTCTTGCATATTTTTTCCAAATAGATGAAATTTTAGGCAATTATCTTTGGATTCCTGCAAGAATAGTTATTGCTTTGGCAATAATAATTGTGGGTACAAGACTTGGAATTATCACAAATGAAAAGGGAAGGATTTTGGATCTAAATGAAGAAATTAAATTTTCAATTTTAATAAAATTATTTATTTTTCCTTTTATTATTTTTTTTATATGCAAATCTTTAAATTTTAATTTTTATCAATCATCAGCGGTAATTCTTCAGGCAGGAACTCCAACAGCAATATCCACAATATTAATGGCAGAGGCTTATGGTGTGAAACAAAAAATAGCTTCAAAAATTCTCTTTACTACAACTTTAATTTCAATAATTACAATACCGCTTTTAAAAGTGATTATGAATTTATTTCTTTAAACAAGTTAGAAGAAAGTTTATACGGCCAGCATGATTAATGAATATTGTAAAGTTTATATCCTGATAACTACATAATGTCTTAAGATTTAGGGTATGAAGTCAGCAAACCCTGAAAATGAATATATCCCTTTAGATCTAAGGATTTCTGTGAGGAGGGATACCCTAAGGCTTATCTCAGAGATGGCTCAAGATATGGGAATAACCATTAATGAAGTTTTTAGTTTTTTAGCCGAAGATTCTGTAATCGATCTCGAATTAATGGAAGATTTAAATAAGATTGATATCCCAAGCAAGTGCAGCATTGATGATTTAAAAAATGCTCTTCTTAAAAAAAGACTTTGTTAAAATTTTTCAACTTTTCTATTTTCCCAGTCAGATTTATAACCACTTTTAACTAAAAATCTCGAATACTCACTTAAATCACTTTTTTGAATTCGCCATAAATTATAAATCCCAAATTTGCCCAATTTTTGATGATTAATTTTTGACCATTGCGGTCGGCGGGTAGAGTATTCATCTATCACGACCAATAGAGATTTGTATTCATAATCGGGTTGATCCTCATAATTCTTCCTCCTATCAGTATTTAGCCTTTCTGACAGATTAATTAATCCCTCTTCCGTATTTGGTTCATAAAAAACTATTTGTCTCGAATAGTAATGTAATGAAGGTTTTCTTATCCCGATCATTGCTAAAGTTTCCCTTCCCTCGCGAATATCTAAAATTAATTTTGAGATATTTCTTAAAGGTAATTGCCTTGAAGTATCTGCTAATTTTCTAATTGGCGTCATCAAATAAGATTGTCCAATTAAAAGTACAATTTGGAGATAAAGAATAATATTTCTAGATTTTAAAGAAAATAAGATTATTGCAAGAAGGGTAAATGAAGAAAAGAGCAATTTAGCTTTGAAAATAATCCCAGAGTTTATAAGTTCGGATGCAAGATTAGGCATTTCGGGATCATTAATTGAACTCAACCAAATATTCGAGAAAAAGAATGCTACTGAGAAACCAAACAAAATTAAAATATTAAAAATCCAAAAATATAAATAACTTTTATTTGTATTTTTTAAGCTTATAAAGCTATTACTTATTAATAATGCAGTCGCTGGAATTGCTGGTAGCCAATAGCTTGGTAGTTTTGTAGCAGAAAGACTAAAGAAGATTAAAACAGATATTAACCAACATAGAGAATAGGTGTAAAGGGTGTCAGAGATATCACAACTTTCTGTTGAATTTTTAAAGAAATCCTTAAAGGCCTGGAATATCCCATGAAACAAAAAAGGGGTGAATGGTAATGAAGCCAATATCATTATGTAAAGAAAAAACCAAAATGGTTCAGCATGATTGTTTACAACTGAGGTATATCTTTGAAAATTATGGTAACCAAAAAAATTATCCCAAAAAGGCTTTCCCTCTTTAATTAGTTCTAAAATGTACCATGGAACACTTATTAGTATTGTTATTAAAAGACCTTTCTTAGGATTTATCTTACTAAGCAATATTTTCCAATTCTTCTGACTTAACAAGAAAGATGTAATAGTCAGAAATGCCAACACAAATGCAACAGGTCCTTTAGTTAGAATTGCAAACCCTAAAAATAGCCAGGCTGAAATGCATTGATCATTACCATCACTTGCCATCCTTCTCCAAAACAAAAGCAGGCTAATCCCTAAGGTGCCAGTTAAAAGGGCATCACTCACGGCAGTTCTACTCCAGATAATTATTAGTGGAGACAAAGCAAAGCTTAATGATGCAACGATTGGGGTGAGAAATTGCCTATCACCCTTTTGAGGCCAACAAAACAAAGTATCTCCAATCATCAACATTAAAAATAATGATCCCAAAGCTGAAGGAAGTCTTGCTGAGAGTGTCCCAAAACTATCCCAAATCTCGTTTTTTGGTAATGAGTAAAAAAAACCCATTAGCCAATATATCAGTGGAGGCTTATCAAAACGGAATATTCCATTGACTTTTGGAGTTAACCAATCACCAGATTCACTCATTGCCCTTGCTGCAGCGGCAAATAAAGGGGGAGTTTCATCCACCAGTCCTGTAGTGCCTAAACCTAAGAAAAATATAATGATCCCACAAAATAAAGCTATCAATAAGTTAATGAGCCTTTTTTTTGAGTTAAGAAGAATCATTTAATATTATTTATATTCATGCATTACCTTATTAAGCCAGTTCACAACCTTGTTAGCAAATATATCTGAAGAGGCATTTTTTTCTACCCATTCTCTACATTTCTGACGATTTATTTTTTCAATAATCTCTACATAAGAAAGCATATTTTTTTTATCATCAGGCTCAGCAAGATAACCTGTTTGGCCATGCTGAATAATTTCACTAGGTCCTCCCCTTTTATACGCTACAACAGGAACCCCACATGCTAAAGCTTCAACAATTACGTTCCCATATGCCTCATTCCATTTCGGAGTATTTAGCAACCCTCTGCACTTACCAAGTTCTTTTTGTAATTCATTGGTTGGTAAAAACCCCATCCAATCTATAGCTCCTTTAGGGAATGATTTTTCTATCTTTGAGGCATAAATCTCATCTTCTATAAATCCCCAAACTTTTAATTTTTCGCCAAGTTGATTTGCCACATAAACAGCATCCTCCAAACCTTTCTCCGGAGCGACTCTTCCAACCCATGCCAATGGTCCCTTCACTGAATCTTGAAAAATATAATTATCTAAATTAAAGCCATTCCCAATAATTGTTGGTTTTTTTATGAATGGATAATCATTAGCTTGTATTTTCGAATGAAAAGCAAAATTATTTGGATATTTAGCATATACCTTAGAGATTAAATTACTAATTACTGAACTTTCAGAGCCCATACTAATAATGTGTGCAATGGGTATCTCTAAGTTTAAAGTCATCCAAATAGGCAACCAATCATAGGACATGTTCAACAATACATCTGCATGTTTAGCGATATCTAATCCCTTTTCAAGCATGCCTGCTAAAAGAGAATTATCTGGGATACTCACGGGCGAATCATAATTTTGATGCTGCCAACTAATTTGATCTTCACCTTCCACAAAATGTAATTTTGCTTTTACATTACTTTCAACTAACTTAGAATTTTTTGGAGCTACAACCTCAACATTATGACCCAAAGAAATTAAACCTGAAACTAAAGAATTTAAAGTCAATTCAACTCCACCACCTTTACCACTCCCCAAGAACCCTATTGGAGTACTAATCAAAACTATTCGCATTATTAGACTTTTTACTAAAATAAACTAACTAAATAGTAGTATCAGAAAATTTATTTTCCCATAAACTCTTTCTCTGGCTGACAAAAAATACTGAGATAAGAACAAACACCACTCCTATCCACTGAACAATACTGAGTCTTTCATCTAACCAAACACCTCCACTGAGAAGAGCAAATACAGGTGTTAAAAATGCAAGAGTGCTAAATCCAGTTATTTCTTTATTATTAGCAAAGTAGAAAAACAATCCATAAGCTATTGCTCCTCCAAAAATACTTGCAAATGACATAAGTCCCCAATCAAATATTGACCAATCTGGAATTATTGAGAAATTTGATTTTAAACAATGCTTAATGATTAATGGTAAACTCCCCAAAACCATATGCCAACCTGTAACTGCGACTGGATCACTTTTAGTGCAAGTAAATCTAATTAAAATTGTTCCTAATGCCATAGCGAGAGAAGCTGCAAGCATCCAAAGTTCTCCAAAGTTAAAAGCGACATCATTTATAGACTTATCAGACATCAACCACCAATTCCCTAAAAATTCTTGTGGAACTCCCAAAAATACTATTCCTCCCAAGCCAAATAGTAGTCCTAACCATCCTATTGGATTAATTAAATTCCCAAAAATTGCCCTCGCTAAAATAGCAACCAAAAGCGGTTGAGAATCAATTAAAACAGAACCTAAACCTGCTCCTGTTTTTTCAATACCATAAGTTAAAAACAACTGAAAAAAAGTGGCATCTACAATCGTAAAAACAAAAAACCACTTCAAATCGCACTTATAAATTTTTAAATCTCTTTTAAACAAATATGTTGTTATTAGAACAAGAATCCCTGCAGGAAGTAATCTTAAAGAAGCCACAAACTCTGGCCCAGCACTAGATACTAAAGGAGTCATTGCCGCCATTGAAGTACCCCAAAGTGCAAAAGGGAGTATCATTAAAAACCAATTTAGGATTGAATTCATTAGGTCTGCTGATAGTCTTTTTAAAGTAGTTTTATGAATTTACCTTAAAAGAATGATTTGGCCTTTTAGACGAAAGTCAAAAAAAAGAATAGCTCGCATAGTAATTGATGAGCCTATTACAAGTTCAACAAGAGTTTCAGTCCTTAAAGCTCTTAAACAAATTGAGGATAGAGAATTTCCTGCTTTAATCGTGAGAATTGATTCTCCAGGGGGTACTGTTGGGGATAGCCAAGAAATATACTCTGCTATTAAAAGACTAAAACATAAAGGATGTAAAGTCATCGCTAGTTTTGGGAACATCTCAGCATCAGGAGGAGTTTACATTGGTGTTGCATCTGACAAAATAGTTGCTAATCCAGGCACAATTACAGGATCAATTGGTGTGATTATAAGAGGAAATAATTTATCTGAATTATTAGATAAAATCGGGATTAAATTTGAGACTGTTAAAAGCGGTGTATTTAAAGACATACTTTCTCCAGATAAACCTCTTAGTGAGGAAGGTAGAGCTCTACTACAGGGGCTTATTGATGAAAGTTACAAACAATTTACTGAAGCTGTTGCTGAAGGAAGGAATTTACCTGTTGAAGAAGTAAGAAAATTTGCTGATGGAAGAATTTTCACTGGAACACAAGCACTCGAACTTGGCCTTGTTGATAAGGTTGGAGATGAATTTATTGCAAGGGAGCTAGCTGCAGAAATGGTTAATATTGATCCTAAAATTCAGCCCTTAACATTTGGCAAGAAGAAGAAGAAAATACTTGGACTAATTCCTGGGAGTAGAGTAATTGAAAAAATTATCAATAATATCTTTTTTGAGTTTGACTCATCCAATAAAGTACTTTGGTTATACAAGCCTTAAATCAAATATGCATAAAAAAATGAAAGATGATTATAAAATTACATTTATTCGCGGCGCAACTACAGCATCAGGGAATTCTGTTAAGGAAATAGAAGGTGCGGTAGTGGAACTAATTGATGAATTAATTTCTCGCAACAATCTTATTAAAACGAACATATTATCCATTACATTCACAGCTACAAAAGATTTAAATGCATGTTTCCCCGCTTCAATTGCGAGGAAATTTAATGGACTTGATTCAGTAGCCTTTTTAGACTGTCAACAAATGCACGTATCTAATGATGTTGATTTTTGTATAAGAATAATGGCTCAAGTTTTATTACCACCAAATTATGCAATAAAACATCCCTATTTAA
>QCCO01000009.1 GCA_003278895.1 Prochlorococcus sp. AG-347-L19 | reverse complement strand
CAGAGACTGCAAAAACAATTAAAAAGACCTTCAATAAAGAACAAAATATTGTATTCGACGATAATTTGCTAGAGGTAGATCTTAGTCAATGGTCTGGTCTAAAAATTGATGAAATAAAAAAGAAATTTCCAGAAATTTACCCTATATGGAAAAATGATCCAGAAAATCTTATTTTAAAAAGAAATGAAAATAAAACTTATAAACCAATTCAAGAGTTATTTTTTCAAGCAACAAATTTTGTAGAAGATATTTTAAAAATTTATCTAGACAAAGATGATGTAAATATTTTAGTTGTTGGACATAATGCAATTCTCAGATGTTTAATACTCTTGTTATTAAGAAAGCCTAAGCAAGGTTTTAGAAAAATAAGATTAGAAAATGCTTCTCTCTCGATACTCAATATTACAAAGAAAGATAACTCTTTTAAAACTCAAATTGAATGCTTAAATCAAACTTCCCATCTAAATAAAAATATTCCAAATAAAATTGGAGATTCCAGAATATTTCTTATAAGGCATGGTGAAACTAATTGGAACAAAGAAGGTAGATTTCAAGGCCAAATTGATATCCCTTTAAATGAAAACGGAAAAGATCAAGCCAGAAAGACTTTTGAATATTTGAGAAATATTTCTTTCAATAAGGCATTTTCAAGTTCAATGCATAGGCCTTATGAGACAGCACAAATAATCCTTCAAAATAACAAAGATTTAAAAATTGAGAAAATAGATTCACTCGTAGAAATCAGTCACGGATTATGGGAGGGTAAATTGGAAGCAGAAATTAGAGAAGAGTGGCCTGCTTTACTAAAAAATTGGCATGATAAACCTGAAGAAGTAATAATGCCCCAAGGTGAATCTATAAAAGATGTATCAGAAAGGTCAGTAGAAGCTTTTGAAAAAATTTGTTTATCTCAAAAGGATAATGATCAAACACTCATGGTAGCTCATGATGCAGTCAATAAAACTCTAATTTGTAATATCCTTGGGATTAATTATTCAAATATTTGGATGATAAAACAGGGTAATGGCGGCATAACTATAATTGACATTTTTGATGATCCCAATAAGCCCCCTGTGATTAGCGCTCTTAACATTACAACACACCTAGGAGGAATACTTGATTCAACTGCTTCAGGAGCACTTTAAATTAAGCGTTTTTAAAAATTTATTTTGATAAATTCAGAGTCAGAAATAAGGCTTCATTTACTGAAAAAGCCAACTTGACTAAGAGGCCAAAATCTGAAATATGCTTTACCAATTATCTCTTTTTTATGAAGAAATTTACTTCCAGGCCAATATCTTCCATCCCAGCTATTTGCCCTATTATCACCTAAAACTAAAAAATGATCTTCTGGCACTTTTACGTTTTCAAATTTACCACAATTATTAAATAGGGATAATGAGCACTTATAAGAGACATAGGGTTCAGGAATTAATTTATTATTTATTTTTAATTCACCATTAGAGTTTACGCTTACAATTTCTCCTGGAAGTGCCACCACTCTTTTAATATAAGCATCGCAAGCTTGATCCCTTAAACCTGGAATAAACGACATTGGAGGAAAACTCATAAAAAAACAATATCTTTTTTTTGGTAAAGGCTTAGATCTTGATGAAATTAATTTTTTGTCAAACGAGTAAGGTGAGTTAAAAACAACAATATCTCCTCTTTTTGGTAAAGAGTTTCTTAGCGAAAATTTTTCAATAATTAACCTATCATTTATTTGTAATTCTGGGAGCATTGAACCAGAAGGGATATAACGTGGTTCTGCAAAAAATGATCTACAAGAAGAAACAAAAAAAGTTAATAGAATTAGTAGACCCCATTCTTTTAAAAAACTTTTTACGGAACCAGGCATAGGTTTAATAAAATCTTGATTTTCTAAACTTATATAAACTGTTTGGCATATTCAATTTCGTTAAAACCTAATATTACTTTTTTTCCTTCGTAAATCAAAAATGGTCTTTTTATTAATTTGCCATCACTTAAAAGAAGTTGAATAATTTCTTCCTTTGACAAACGATCAATATCAAGATTAAGAGTTTTAAAGGCTTTACCTCTTGTATTAAAAATCCTTTTCTTATCTTCAGAGTATTGTTCTAAGCCTAGATTTAAATAAGTAACAAGTGGAGGTTCTTTTACAATATCAATTAACTGAAATTCAAAATCTTTGCTTTCAAGCCATTTTGCAGCTTTTCGGCATGTAGAACATTTTAAATAACTATAAAAAATTATTTTTTTCAATTTAATTTACTAATATTTGATTTCTTAAGTACTTTAAAGTTTTTCTTTTTTAGAGGCAAACAACTTTTCAATAAATTTTCAACTACATCAAAATCCCTCCAACCATCAATTTGAACTGTTCTTCCATCAAGTCCTTTACTTGTTCTAAAAAATTCTGCAACATCCTCAAGCTGATTTGGAGCAATTTGATTAATACTCACTATATTAGCTTGCCTAGGATTAGCCATAGGCACACATAAAAGTTTTCCATCATATGCACCGCAATCATGCATATCCAAAACTCCAATAGGTCTAGCTTTTATTAGACAACCCGCAAAAGTAGGTTCGTCCATTATCACCATTGCATCAAGGGGAGCTCCATCATCAGCAAGCGTATTTGGGATAAAACCATAATCAAAAGGGTACCTCACTGAAGAATGTAATACTCTGTCTAGGGCCATTATTCCTGCATCAGAGCAATATTCATATTTATTCCTACTCCCTGCAGGTATTTCAACAACAATATTCACTATTCCCTTCATTGGAGATGGAGGTATTGAACTAAGGTCCATCTTTTTTAAAATCGTGATTATGAATTATCTCATTTCCTTGAGATGGAGGTCTTCCAATTAAAATGCTTATAGAAGGTAAAAAAATTGTCAAAAAGGCAAAAATAATACCTAAAGATGTAATTGACAAACTCCTTATACTTAAGGGGTCATCATCATCTCTTTCAAAATCATTTCGAGCAGAATCATGAGAAGATTCTTCGCTTGATTTACTTTGAATAAACTGCTTTGATTTCGTGTAACTCAAGAACTCTTAATTGGTAAAGATTAATGAGATAATTAAACATCATTATCCTACATTCAAAATGTCAATAAATCAAAACATTGATAGGTGAGTTTTTAATTACTATTTTCTAGCAAGGACCTAATAGATTTTAGTTCGTCTAATATTTGCGCCAGTATATTTTGAGCAGCGGACGAAGGTGTATTAAAGACCTCTACAGTAACTTCCTTTATTCTTAAAATATCTTTTGCAAATCTTGCTACTTCATTAGGATGGAATTTTAAAGGATCTTTTTGATCAGTCCTAAATTCGGGATTTAATTTTCTTGGATTAAAACTAGGGTTTAGATTTCTTAAATCTGTATTTGTATACCTATAGACAGAAGCTCTTGATCTATTTAGGAATTTTTGAACTTCATCAATACCTACTAATTCCTCTTCACTAGAAATATTGGAATCTATATTTTCCATAAATTAAAAAAAATTTAGTAGTAATGAACTTTTTAGAGAGTTTAAACTTCATTACTGAAGAAGTTAGCAGAAAGAATATTCTTAGACTAGCCGCGTTGAGGGACTCAAGACACTTTAAATTATTTTTTCATCTTAATTGATAAAATTAAATAATATTAAGGATTTTTCTGTATGCGCGTGACAACCTCATTTCCTCTGGGGACGCTTCGTGACACACCTTCTGAAGCTGAGATTATTTCACATCAATTACTCTTAAAAGCTGGGTATATTCGCAGAGTTAACAGCGGTATTTATGCATACATGCCTCTAATGCTTAGAGTTATTGAAAAAATATCCTCAATAATAGAGAAAGAACTTAATAGTATTGGTTGTACAAAATTATTATTACCCCAACTTCATCCTGCAGATTTATGGAAAAAAAGTGAAAGGTGGGAAGGATATACCGCAGGTGAAGGAATAATGTTTAATCTCAAAGATAGACAAGGTAAAGAATTTGGTTTAGCACCAACTCACGAAGAGGTGATAACGAGTATTGCATCAGAGACCATCAACTCCTATAAGCAATTACCTCAATGTTTTTACCAAATTCAGACAAAATTTAGAGATGAAATAAGGCCAAGGTTTGGATTGATGAGAAGTAGAGAATTCATAATGAAAGATGGTTATTCTTTTCATTCTTCAGAAAACGACCTAGCTTCTTTCTATGAAAAGGTGGGCAATGCTTATGAAAATATTTTTAAATCTTGTGGACTGCAGACAGTAGGAGTTGAAGCTGATAGTGGAGCAATTGGCGGTGCTTCATCTAAAGAGTTTATGGTTACTGCTGATGCAGGGGAAGACTCCATTTTATTCACTCAAAGTGGGTCCTATGCTGCCAATATCGAAAAAGCTGTTTCTCTACCCTCTCAACCTATTCCACTAAAAGATAATATTGAAGAGTGGTTGGAAACACCTCATCAAAAAACAATCCAAGAAGTTTGCGATAATAATAATTTAGACCCAAGTCAAATTATTAAAGTAGTAATATTCCTTGCACAGTTCGAAGGTGAATTTAATGTCCCAATCCTTGCATGCATAAGAGGCGATCAACACATTAATGAAGTAAAGCTTTTTAACTTAATCAATAAACTTTATCACTTCAATCTCCTTAATCTTAAAAAGATTGAAGACAAAAATACTATCGAAAAAAATCTAGTTGATTTAACCTTAGGTTTTATAGGGCCAGATTTAGCTAATAAAACCATTAAAGCTAGTTCTAATTGGGAAAAAAAATGGACCAGAATAATTGACCATTCTGCAAGTGACCTTTCAAAGTTTATAAGTGGTGGGAATAAAGTTAATTTCCATAAAGTTTTTCAAGAATTTTCTTTTGATTCGAAAGACTATCTAATTGGGGATATCAGGAATGCCAAAAAAGGAGATAAAATAAGTGCTAATGATGATGAAGAACTTAAAGAAAAAAAAGGTATCGAGATTGGACATATTTTTCAACTAGGTCAGAAATATAGTGAAAAATTAAATGCAAAGTTCTCTGATAAGGACGGTCAGTTAAAAAATTTATGGATGGGCTGTTACGGAATAGGAGTGACAAGAATAGCTCAAGCTGCTATCGAACAGAATCATGACCAAAAAGGAATTTGTTGGCCTATCCAGATTTCTCCTTTTGAAGTTATTATTATCCCAACAAACCTAAAAGATCCTATTCAAAGTGATCTTACTGAGCAAATCTATAACAAATTTTTAATTAATAAAATTGATGTCCTTCTTGATGATAGAAACGATAGGGCTGGAGTGAAATTTAAAGATGCCGAATTAATTGGTATTCCTTTTCAGATAATTATTGGCAGAGATTCTATTAATAAAGAAGTAGAGCTTTTATGCAGAGCAAATAATACTAAGCTTAAAATTAGTACTGATAAATTGTTAGAAACATTTATTTCCGAATCTGAAATACTGTACAATAAAAAGTCTTGAAGCTTATTATTTTTTGGGAGCTAAGTTATGTTACTGAAATGGACATCAAAATTATTTTTTAAGAATCTTACCAAAGCTATATCTTTTGCAATATCCTTAATTGTTGTTTTTACACTATTTAGCTCCCCTTCAATAGCTGCAAAAACCGCTATGACAGGTGACTATACAAAGGATACAATTTCAGTTGTTAAATCATTACAAACAGCTGTTGATACTCCAAAAGATTCTCCAAATAAAGATGAAGTAAGAAGTGAGGCTCTTACACTCATAACTGACTATATTTCCCGATACAGAAATAGAGGGATGGTGAATAAAACTCAATCATTTACCACAATGCAAACAGCATTAAATGCTATGGCAGGTCATTACAAAAACTTTGCAAGTAGACCTTTACCAGATAAACTTAAAGAGCGTTTAACAAAAGAATTTTCTCTTGCTGAAAAAATGGTTTTAAGAGAAAGTTGATACAATTCATTTACTTTTTAAAAGTAAACCAAGATTTTTGAATATATTAAATATTCGCACAAAAATAATGCTCTTCTAAAATTGGCCAATGTTGTTGTAATCGGAGCCCAATGGGGTGACGAAGGAAAAGGTAAAATAACGGATTTACTTAGTCGTTCGGCAGATGTTGTCGTTCGCTATCAAGGGGGAGTAAATGCAGGTCATACTATAGTCGTAGATGATAAAGTCTTAAAATTACATTTAATTCCATCAGGGATACTTTATAAAAATACTTCTTGTCTAATTGGTTCGGGAACAGTTGTAGATCCAAAAGTCTTGCTCAAAGAAATTGACATGTTAATTGATAATGGAATTGATATTTCAGGATTAAAAATTTCATCAACATCACATGTAACAATGCCCTACCACCGAATATTAGATGAAGCTATGGAGGCTGATAGAGGTTCAAACAAAATAGGGACAACAGGTCGTGGGATTGGCCCAACTTATGCGGATAAATCACAAAGAAATGGCATTAGGATAAGAGACTTGCTCAATAAGGAAAGGCTAAGTGATGTGATCGAAATTCCATTAAAAGAAAAAAACGGTCTACTAGAAAAAATCTATGGCATTAAACCACTTAAATTAGAAGATATTGTTGAAGAATATCTTGACTATGGGGAAAGATTATCAAAGCATGTTGTTGACTGTACGAGGACTATCCATGCAGCCTCAAAAAACAAGAAGAATATTCTTTTCGAAGGAGCTCAAGGGACTCTACTTGACTTGGATCATGGGACTTATCCTTTTGTTACCTCATCAAACCCTATATCAGGAGGGGCATGTATTGGGGCTGGAGTGGGTCCAACTTTAATTGATAGAGTCATAGGTGTCGCAAAAGCATATACCACAAGAGTAGGTGAAGGGCCATTCCCAACTGAATTACAAGGAAGTATTAATGATCAACTCTGTGATAGAGGCAGTGAATTTGGGACCACTACTGGTAGAAGGAGAAGATGTGGGTGGTTTGATGGAGTTATTGGTAAATATGCTGTATCTGTAAATGGTCTTGATTGTTTAGCCGTTACGAAACTTGATGTATTAGATGAATTAGATGAAATTCAAGTTTGCATTGCATATGATCTTGATGGAGAGGAAATAGACTACTTTCCTACAAATTCAGACGACTTAAAAAAATGTAAGCCAATCTTCAAAAAATTAAAAGGTTGGCAATGTTCAACTGCAGATTGCAGAAAACTATCTGATCTCCCTGAGAATGCTATGAATTATCTAAGATTTTTAGCTGAATTAATGGAGGTTCCAATTGCCATTGTCTCGTTGGGGGCGAATAGAGATCAAACTATAGTAATTGAAGACCCAATACATGGTCCTAAAAGAGCACTGTTAAGGTAATTTAGTTCCAAATTAATGATGGAATCCTTTAGACATTTTGAACATAAAAAAGTTGATCTCATAGGTCTAGGGAACGCAATAGTAGATATTATTGTAAATATTGAAGATGAGTTTCTTGAGATAAATAATCTGGATAAAGGATCAATGAATCTAATTAATTCTGATGAATCTCAGAGATTGTTAGAAAATTGCAAAGTTATCAAACAAATTTCAGGTGGGTCCTCAGCAAATACCGTTGTTTCTCTAGCAGAATTAGGCAATCATGTGCAGTTTATAGGAAGAGTGAAAAATGATCAATTTGGTAATTTCTTTTCTGACGATATAAAAAAAAGTAAAACTATATTTAATACTCCACCAACTATTGCAGGTGCTCCAACAGCTCATTCAATAATTTTGGTTACACCTGATGCACAAAGAACTATGTGCACTTACCTAGGAGCATCTGTAGAGTTTGAGCCAAAAGACATTGACTTTACTGTAATTACGGAAAGTAAATACTTATATTTAGAAGGATATTTATGGGACAGCGAATTAGCTAAAAAAGCTTTTATTAAAGCCGCCCAAATTGCAAAACAATCCAATACAAAAATAATCCTTTCTTTGTCTGATTCATTTTGTGTAGATAGGCATCGTGAGAGTTTCTTGGAATTAATTTATGAATATGTAGATATCGTTTTTTGTAATGAATCCGAGGTGTTAAGTCTATTTAAAAATGATAAATTAGCAAGCTGCCAAGAAGACCTTTCCTCCTTATGTGAATTAGTCATAGTAACTCTTGGAAGAAATGGTTCTCTCATAGTTAATAAAAATAATGTTGAGATAATTGAGTCAATAACTAAAGGCAAGATTATTGATACCACAGGAGCGGGAGATATCTATGCGGGAGGATTTATCCATGGATTAATAAACAATTGTTCCCTCAAAAAATGCGGAGAGATAGCTTCAATTTGTGCGGGGCAAATAATTACGCAATTGGGATCTAGATCAGATATTGATCTTAAAGAGTTAATAATATAGATTTATTCAAATAGTTTTATTCAACCAATCATAATATTTCATCTCAGCATGGTATTTTTTGTAAATAATTTGAGGAACATTATATGTGGAATTTTTATTTACGAAATCAATTAAACAATCTTTAAATTCTAGTTTACTTTTTATTGTGATTTCAAACTCTTTAGTTTCTTCAATATCATCATTCCATTCATAGATTGAAAAAATTTGCTTTATCGAAACACAAGCTGCAAGTTTATTTTGTATTAGTAATTTAGCCATTCGCAAAGCATTTGCATAACTTGATTCAGTTGTGATAATAACTAATACTTCCATAATGAATTAAACATCAATATTTTTTAATTATGTGATTTATCAAATTATGATATTGATCAAAAGAGTAAGAATAATAATTGTTAACTTTCGGCCTTTTAACCAAAAATAATTTCATTTTACTTCCACAAACTATACTCTCCCAGTTTTTCTGAGAATAACTTCCAGATTCTCTGCATAAAACGTAATCTATCCCCCAAAAATCACAAAGTTTTTTTTCTAAAATGCTTTTATTATTTTTACTCGGTTCAAGTATCGCTATGTTTGAATTTTTAATACATGATCCAAAAGCTTTAGTTATACTTTCATAAGTTGGAAGTACCCTTGTAAATACATTTGCTTTACGATTCATATAATAATTAGCTGTATCGTTAAGAAATCTTGATCCTATTGCAAGAAGAATATTCTTATTCTCAATATCAATGTTATTGATATCCTTTAAATCATCAATATAAAAAAAATTATTAGTGTTATTTTTGAGAGATTTCCTCTCAAATAGTAAAAGAGGTGTATTAATCTCTTTACATGCATTATTAAGATTTTTAGAAATTATTACCGCAAACGGATGAGTAGCATCGACAACGCATGTGATTTTATTTTTATTTATGAAATTAATTATTTGATCTTTATTATTTAATTTCCCCGTAATGATATGTAACTTTGGATTTTCAATATAAGCTTGCCCTGCTTTATAAGTTAAAACACTTGCAAAGACTGAATAATTTAGATCAAGAAGCCTATTAGCTATTACAGGTCCATCCGAAGTTCCTGATAGGATCCAAACATTTTTATAGCAATTTCCTTGATTCTGCATCAGTATGTCTTTAATTAAATAGTAAGTAATGAATCATTGTTTAATTCAGGCGGTCATTAATAGCGCTCCCCAAATGAGGTATACCAAAGAAAACCAAACTCCAATTGCAGAAATGATTGTTAATTTTAAAGGATTACGTAGTGAAGATCCAACCAGAGATCTCAAGATCATAGGATGGGGAAATATTGCCCAAGAAATGGTAGATGAACTAAAGGAGGGGCAAAATATTGTTATTGAGGGACGTCTAAAGATGAATTCTGTCACTAGAAAAGACGGAACGAAAGAAAAGCAACCAGAACTAACAGCTTCAAAAATTCATCAAATATCGCAAGTTGATGTTATTAAGTCTGATCAAAAAGAAAATAATGAGTCATTTGAAAAAAAAGAAGGCACCAAAAATTCAAGTTGGGATAGTTCACCTTTAGTACCTGAAGTTGACGAAATACCTTTTTAATTTAAATATCAACATTATTTTCTTGAACGCTTATAATTAATTTGCTTATTTTTCTTTCAAGTGAGGCAAGTTCACTTCTAATTTCTGGCCATTTACCCTTATCAAGATTTTCTAATAGCCATTCTCTATCTTGATCAAGTTTAAAAATTAAATCTCCTTGATTTGCAGTATTAGAATCTTGCATAATACTTGCTAGACAATTTAAAATTCATTCTACTAAATAAAAATGAAAAAATACCTATCGCCAGGAAACTTAATCGTAACCGCTGGGGGTATATTAGCTTTTGTAGGAATGACTGCTTATTTTACAGACTCAGTAAATTTAAGTGTACCTACTTTTTTTTATGGAGTACCTATTTTTTTAATTGGATTAGGTTTAAAGACTTCCGAAATACCTCCTGTAAAGTTGTTTGACAAGACAAATTTCGCGACAAATAAATTTAATAGACCAAAAGAATTAACAGCACTAGTTAAAGACGTTACAAGATGGAGATATGGGATAAAAGCTCATCTAGAATCCTCATTAGAATCTCTAAATTTGTGGGACGAGGATAACCCCCCTCAACTAAAAGAAATAGAAGAAATTACAAAGGAAGAAAAAAATGGTCTAAGAATGCGTTTCGAATTAAACGCTGTCCCTCTAGAAAAATGGATTGAAAAACAAGAAAGATTAAACAGGTTTTTCGTAAAAGGTCTTGAATCAGAATTTATTATCGACGATAATAAAAAAGAATTTGATTTTATTCTTTTTTATTGAATATAGGGATATATTTGTAAAAACCTAATTTCTCAATTCAATCAAGTTTTAATGAATTTTAATAATGAATGATTCTCAAAGAGTATCAATATTAAGCGAAGCACTCCCATATATACAAAGTTTCTCAGGTAGAAAAATTGTTATCAAGTATGGTGGTTCTGTTATGGAGAATGATAATTTAAAAAATGCTTTTTTTAGAGACATAGCCCTCTTATCAACCGTTGGGGTTTGTCCGATAGTAATTCATGGCGGGGGACCCGAGATTAATAATTGGTTAAAGAAATTAGAAATATCTCCTAAATTCGAAAATGGATTAAGAGTTACTGATCAAAAAACAATGGAAATTGTCGAAATGGTTCTAATGGGTAGAGTTAACAAACAAATTGTAAAAGGCATTAATAAAACTGGATCTTTAGCTGTGGGAATATCAGGTCTTGATGGCAACTTAATTCAATCTAGAGAACTAGGAGATGGCAGCCATGGATTGGTGGGAGAGGTTACAAAAATCAATCCTGAGATATTAGATCCTCTTATTTCTAAAGGATATATCCCTATTATTTCTAGTATTGGATCAACCACAGAAGGTATTTCCCATAATATTAATGCAGATTTTGTTGCTGGAGAAATTGCTGCTTCAATAAATGCAGAAAAACTTATTCTTCTTACTGATACTCAAGGCATTTTAAAAGAAAAAGATAACAAAAATAGTCTTATTGAAAAAACGAATCTCAAAGAGGCAAGAGATTTTATTGATAAAAAAATTGTGACTGAAGGTATGATTCCAAAGACAGAATGCTGCATAAGAGCTTTAGCTCAAGGAGTCAAAGCAGCTCACATAATCGATGGAAGAATTGAACATTCATTACTTCTTGAGATTTTTACAAATTCTGGAATAGGTACAATGATAGTGGCCTAACCTATGAAAACTTATGAGCAAGTTTTAGAAACAGTAGAACTTGCTTTAGCTAAAGGTGAGTATCATTATTGTATTGAATTTCTTTTGCCCAAAATCGAATCTTTTCCTTTATCAAGCAAAGAGGGAGTAAATTTAAGAACAATTTTAATTACTGCTCTTTGTGGAGTTAATAAAAAGGAAGAGGCTAAAAGATTTTGTAAATTACTTCTAAAATCTTACGATAATAAGACGAGAGAAAATGCAAAATATTTGATGGAAGTTATAGATTCTCCTGAAATTAAAAAGCCAGAAAATTGGAACTTACAGTTTGAAAGCGAACCATCATTAAATAAAAAATCTTTTAACTCGCTGCGCAAAAAAAAGGAAGTTTTGCAGAAAAAGAAATTTATTAATGTTACTGAGACGCCGACTGGTGAAACAAAACCGTTTCAGAAAGGCTTTTCACTTATCATTTTTTTAATATTATTATTATTAATCCCACTCTTAAGTGGCTGCGTTAAAGTTGAGAATACACTTGATCTTGGTGAACTTGATTCAATAACCAATAATTTAGTTATAGAAAGCAAATACATAAAGAAATTTCCTTGGCAATTAAAATTTGAAGAGAAGATGAAAGATATTTTTCCTGATGCAGAAATTGAACAAGACGAATCAACCTTTTCTTTGAAACATAAAAATCTCAATCTTGAAGATACGAAGCAAGTCCTTAAAATCACCCAAAATACTGCAGGAGAGTTAGCGGGAGGATCAACAAATATAGAAATTAATACTACTCAAAAAAACTTCATTTTTTTTAAAAAATATTTTTACAGGTTAGATTTGGATCTAAGTTCAATTCAAGGTGTTGATAATTTAGAACTCATTTTCAAAATTATTCACCCTAATAAAGCTACTTTCACAGATAAAAGTAATTCAAATTTAGAAATCACAAAAAATCAAATCATTTGGAATTTAAATCAAGGACAGATAAATAGTCTTGAATTTTCTTTCTGGAGTCTCAACAAACTTTTGATTGGGATATTTATTATTTTAATCATTATGGTATTAGCTTATTTATTAAGATTCTATAGATTTAAATTAGGTACAGATTTACCTCAACTTCCATCAAAATAATTATAACTCTGCTGGATTAACATCAATTGTTAAAAATACATTTTTTGGAATAAGTTTCCATAACATTGATCTATCAGGTAAGGGGATTTTTGTTCCTTCAGGACCATGTATTAATATCTGCCATCTAAATTTTTTACCGACTTTAGAAATTAAACTAGGAGCAGGACCAATTAATTTCCAGTTCTTTTTTTCGCAAAAATTGAGTAGATATTTTGCTAATTTCATTGCAATTGATTCAGTTAATTCATAATTTTCACCTGATAATTTAAGAAGGCAAATCGTGCAAAATGGGAATAAATTAGCATCTTTTCTCAGTCTCGAGTTTTCAATTAAGAATCTTTCATAATCTCTCTTCTGAAGATACGAAATTACCGGATGGTTAGGTTTATATGTTTGAAAAATCACTTTTCCTTTTTTTCGAGCCCTGCCCGCCCTTCCAGCTAATTGCAAAAACAATTGTAATGATTTTTCTTCTGCCGAAATATCTGGGCGATGAAGCAACCCATCTGCTGCAATAACTACTGAAAGAGTAATATTGGGAATATCAATCCCTTTTGCCAACATTTGAGTTCCCACAAGAATATCAGCATCACCGTTAGAAAACTTTGAAAGAATATTTCTATGACCATCCTTTCCTGAGGTTGTATCTCTATCAAAGCGAAGTACTCTTAATTCAGGAAATTCTTCATTTAAAAACTCTATTACCCTTTGTGTACCAATTCCAAAAGGTTTAAAAGCAGTCGAATGACAATCTGGGCAACGATTGATCAATCTCGATTTATGATCACACCAATGACAACTTAACCATTTTTTTCCTTGTGTACCTAGATGCACGGATAAAGGAACGTCACAGTTGGGGCAATTTATTAAATATCCACAACTTCTACAACTTAAAAACCCACTATGTCCCCTCCTAGGTATCAAAATTATTGCCTGCTCTTGTTTTAGGCGGAGTTGAGGAAGTAATTGTAATAATTCATTGGAAAAAATTTTCATATTCCCCTTTTTGAACTCATCCCGCATATCAATAATTCTTATTTCAGGAATCTCATTACTGGATATCCTTTGAATCATTCTTACCAATTTAAAATTCTTTTCAAAAATACATTTTTTCCAAGTCTTCATTGATGGGGTTGCACTCCCTAAAACTAACTTTGCAGAATTCCTTTTTACTATTTCAATAGCAATCTCTCTTGCGTCATAACATGGCATAGGACTATCTTGTTTATATGAAACATCATGTTCCTCATCCATTATTATTAGTCCAAGATTTTTAATTGGAAGAAAAACTGCAGACCTTGTGCCTATTACTATTAAAGGTTCAGTAGCATTAATAATTTTCTTCCAAACTAAAGTTCTATGAACGGAAGAACAGTTACTGTGGTATTCGTAAACAACATTATTAAATCGCCGACTAAACCTATCAATAAGTTGAGGAATTAGTCCGATTTCTGGAGCGAGTATCAAACAACTTTTATTTTTAAGAAATTGATCTTCAGCAATTCTTATATAAACTTCTGTTTTACCTGAACCTGTTTCGCCCCATAGAAGTAATGCATCTCCTGGTTTCATAGTTTGAAATTCTTTAAATGCAATTTTTTGCTCATTTGTAGGATTTGGTTTTTTAGTTGCAATATGATCATTTAAAAAAGAATTTAATTTAGTATTTATATTTTTTTTTCTCTTAGATTTAACAAGGTAATTTTTACTTACCATTGAGTTAATCAGAGTGTAATTAAAACCAGACTTTATTAATTCACTTTGCCAAAGACCTTCTTCAGACAAAGCATTTACCAAAAATAATTCTTTTTTTGTTAATTCATTTTTCTGAATATCAAATTCTTTGTTGGTTTTAATCCATATTTGATCTTTGAAACCTTGATAAATTTTCCTATATTTACCAATCCAGCCAGGAGGAAATGCAGTTTTAAACATTTTTAAATTGCTAACCATATAAAAAGAAGCTAGGGACTCTATCCATTCTCTCCATGAGTCGTCAATTATTTTTTTCTGCAAAATACCTTCAACAAATAAATAACTTATACTTTTTCCTACATTAATATTTGATTCATTTTTATTAATTTTCGAAAAGTTTTTTTTGGAAATCACTAACCCATTCAATAATCTCCCTCTTAATTTCACACTTACAATATCGCCAACTTCTACCCCAAGATTATTACCATCTAAATAGTAAAAGCTTTCATTACTACTACCTATATCAAGCAAAATTTCAAATTTGTAGGAGATATTTAATAACTGATTACTTGCCGGCTTCAAAACTTTTTCTTAGTATTGGATTGTTGAACATTCCACAAAGTGTTTTTTGCACATTGTAAGTATCCTGCTCTTAAGGGAGACATGAAGCTTTGATCATTGAGTGAAAATTCAAAAAATGATCTGCCTGTCTGAGAAATCCCAAGACTTTTTACTTTAGGTAATCTATAGCACTATTTAAATTTTTCAACAATTTAAAAAAACTTTTTATTCAAATTCCTGAAAAAGTTCTTTTACAAATTAACGGGGAAATTTACTACTAAATGTACAAATTAGCCCTAAATAAAATTTAATCTAGTTAAATTCACCGTAGAAAGGAGTAAATCATGTGTCCAGTAGCAGCAGAATCAAAGAATTCAAAGCCCAGTTCAAAAAAAAGGATTAACAAAAAAATTAATACTAATTTAGAAACAGCTGTAGAAGAAGAAAATAAAATAAATAGACAAAGTTTAGAGACATCTTCTGATTCAAGCGAAAGCGGCATAGAAACGAATAATGAATTTAGTGATTCTGAAGATGAAGATAAAGGCCTAGGGAATATAAAGCTTGGCCCTAAAGGAATATATACTGAAGACTCAATAAGAGTTTACTTACAAGAGATTGGAAGAATTAGACTTTTAAGACCTGATGAAGAAATAGAACTTGCACGAAAAATTGCGGACTTACTCCAACTAGAAGAACTGGCGACTCAATATGAGTCAGAAAAAGGCCATTTCCCTTCCGTTAGAGAATGGGCTGAATTAATAGATATGCCTCTCCCCAAATTCAGGAGAAGACTTCTTTTAGGGAGAAGAGCAAAAGAAAAAATGGTTCAATCAAATTTAAGATTAGTTGTTTCGATTGCGAAGAAATATATGAATAGAGGATTATCATTTCAAGATTTAATACAAGAAGGAAGTTTAGGTCTAATCAGAGCCGCAGAAAAATTTGACCATGAAAAAGGCTATAAATTCTCTACTTATGCTACTTGGTGGATTCGTCAAGCAATTACTAGAGCAATAGCAGACCAAAGTAGGACCATTAGATTGCCAGTTCACTTATATGAGACAATTTCCAGAATCAAAAAAACCACAAAGGTTCTTAGCCAAGAATTTGGAAGAAAGCCTAGCGAAGAAGAAATAGCCGAGAGTATGGAAATGACAATTGAAAAATTAAGATTTATAGCTAAAAGTGCTCAGCTACCTATTTCTTTAGAAACTCCTATAGGAAAAGAAGAAGACTCAAGACTCGGAGACTTCATAGAGGCTGATATCGAAAACCCAGAGCAAGATGTGTCTAAAACTTTATTGAGAGAAGACTTAGAAGGAGTTTTAGCAACTTTAAGTCCAAGAGAAAGAGATGTGCTTAGGTTGAGATATGGGATTGATGACGGAAGGATGAAAACTCTTGAAGAAATAGGACAGATTTTTGATGTAACAAGAGAGAGAATCAGACAAATAGAAGCAAAAGCTCTTAGAAAGCTGAGACATCCAAATCGAAATGGGGTTTTAAAAGAATATATAAAATAATAATAGTTAAATATAATTTTCAGCTTTGAAAAGTTGCAAAAGAATAGCTTAAAATAGATTCGACTTAATTTTAATCCAAACTCAAAATAATATTTAATGACTAATTTTAAACTGAGAATAGCTAGTAGAAGAAGTAAATTAGCAATGGTTCAAACTTTATGGGTTAAAGATCAACTAGAAAAAAATATTTCCAATTTAGAGGTATCTGTTGAAGCCATGGCAACTCAAGGAGACAAAATTCTTGATGTAGCCTTAGCAAAAATAGGTGACAAAGGCTTATTTACAAAAGAACTTGAAGCACAAATGCTAGTAAACCAAGCAGATATAGCAGTACACTCTCTTAAAGATTTACCAACAAATTTACCTAGTGGCCTTAAATTAGGATGCATAACAAAAAGAGAAGACCCTGCTGATGCTTTAGTGGTAAACAAAAAAAATAAATGTTTCAAATTAGAAACTTTACCTGCAGGTTCAATTGTGGGGACAAGCTCTCTTAGAAGACTTGCACAATTAAGAAATAAGTATCCACATCTTGAATTTAAAGATATCAGGGGAAATGTGATTACAAGAATAGAAAAATTAGATGCTGGTGAATTTGATTGCATAATTCTCGCTGCAGCTGGTTTAAAAAGATTGGGCTTTGAATCAAGAATTCACCAGATTATTCCAAATGAAATTTCCCTGCATGCTGTTGGTCAAGGAGCACTGGGTATTGAATGTAAATCTAATGATAAAAAAGTTTTAGAGATTATAAAAGTCTTAGAAGACCAACCCACTAGTCAAAGATGTCTAGCAGAGAGGGCTTTTTTAAGAGAGCTTGAAGGGGGATGCCAAGTTCCAATAGGTGTCAATAGTAAAATTCAAAATGAACAACTTTGCCTTACAGGCATGGTTGCATCTCTCGATGGAGAAAGGCTTATTAAAGATCAGTATATTGGCAATATTAATAATCCTGATGAAGTAGGCAAAGAACTCGCTAATAAACTAAAGCTCCAAGGTGCCGACGAAATACTAAGCGAGATATTTGAACAATTTAGAGAAAAATAAAATTAGTTAATTTACTAATTTAGGATCAATTTCTTTTTTATATCTATCTTCACAATCTTTAATTACTTCAATAGCTTCCTCTATCCCGAAAAAACCATTTACTGTACATGTTCCTGGTTTTTTTAGATCTTTGTAATGTTCCCAATAATACTTAGTTTCTTTTAGCCAATGCTCTCCAAGATCTTTAAAACTTGAGATATGATCCATTCTTTTATCATCTGCTAGAACTGCTATTACCTTATCATCCACCTCGCCACCATCATCAAATTTCATCACCCCAATAATCCTAGCCTCGACAATGGATCCAGGTATTAACGGCTCAGTTACTCCAACAATTTCTATATCAAGCGGGTCTCCATCTTCATCCCATGTCCTTGGTATACACCCATAAGCGAATGGATAAGCGAGTGAAGAATAACCTACCCTATCAAGTTTAAGATGACCCGTTTCTGTAATTAATTCATATTTATTTATCGTATTAGAATTCAATTCAACAATAGTGTTAACTATTGAATTTGAGCTATCAGTGAAAGCATTTAGTATATGCAATAAATTAGGTGTAACCCTACTTGGGGGTTGATTAAGATTTGCCATCAAAAAATTATTTTTGTTTATCTTACATCCTCGCACTCAAACAAATTCTTTAAAGGTAATGTTTCAGCAAAAATCATCTATTTTAGTCCGTAAATGATTAATAAAATAATTTGGCGATAATTCCTCATTTGTGACAGCTCTTACCAACTCCATAGAGTTAACTGATCTGCCATATTTGTGTATATTATTTTTTAACCATGAAATGATCTTTTGATATTCACCATTTTCAATTACATTATCAATCAAACCAATATCTTTTTCCATTTGATTAGATATTTGTGCACTTATAAGATGTCCTAACAAATATGAGGGGAAATATCCAAAGGCACCTTCACTCCAATGAACATCTTGAAGACAACCTTCTGAATCATTAGATGGTTTTATTCCTAACAGTTCCCCATATCTTTTATTCCATTCTGTTGGAATATCCTCAGCAGGTAAACCTCCCTCAATTAAATCTATTTCAAGTTCAGTTCTAATAAGAATGTGTAAACCATAAGTCAATTCATCTGCTTCAACCCTATTTAATCCTGCTTCTAAATGATTAATAGATTTCCAGAGTTCAAAATAATTATTTAATGTACATCCAGCTGAAACAAATTTTTTAAAAAATCTCTTCGAAAAAGATTTGGATTTAACTATTCTATTTTCCCAAAACAAAGACTGACTTTCATGTATACCCATAGAAGTTGCTTGACCTAAAGGCCAAGCAAACCATTGATGACTTTGAGATGGCAGACCTTGCTCATAAATTGAATGCCCCCACTCATGCGCAGTTGCTAAAAAACTTGATAGAGGTTCACCTAAAACTATTCGTGTAGTGATCCTATAATCATTAGGTCCTAAAGTAATTGAAAAAGGATGGGGAGATTTGCCAACAACAACTAAATCTTTATCTCTCCCAAACTCATCAAGTAATTTAGAACATAAATTGTGTTGTGATTCTGGACTTAAATCCCAGTGATATTTCTTTGACTTGCTAATTCCTTTAATCAACTCTGGGAGAGTATCTTTCAAAGGCTGAAACATTTTATTCAACCACTTTAAAGTTATTTCAGGCTCAAAGGGTTGGGCTAGAGTCTCCCATGGTGAATATTGATCTGATATTTGTTCCGCCTCTTCAATCCTTAATTTGACTAGTTCTTCAAAGAATGGGAGAAAAACTTTAAAATCTGATTTTTTCTTAGCTTCTTGCCAACTTTCATATCCTTTAGATTTTGCCTTTGCTAAAGACTCAACTAATTTAGGATCTAAATTTTTCGCTCTATTAAATTCCTTAATTAAAAGATTAATGTTTCTTTCTTTCTCTTTAATAAAAAGAATATTATTAGAATTTTGTTCAGAATCTAATAATTCATTTTTAGCAGATTGTATTAAATGAAAAAATTCTTCAGAAGAATTTCTACTATGCAAGATTTTTGCAATATATGTAAGTTGTTCAGATCTCCAAGAAGCTCCTTTCTTGGGCATCCCAGTATTCTGATCCCAATAAAGCGTATTTTGGATTGAACCTAATATTTGAGTTTCTTTAAGATAAGCTCCCAGCTTATTCCATTGAATTTCGGTCAAAAATTTATATATAAATTAAATTTATTTTAAGATAAAAATTTTGATGTTTGCATAAAACATACTTTGTTTATCCATAATAGAATATCAATTAATTTAGTTTTTATTAATATGGAACAGATATTTTCAAAATTAGAATTTATAACTAATGGTGAGGGTTTTATTGACATAACAAATGATTTGAATTTATTTATTGAAAAAAATAATTTTGATTCAGGAATTTTAAATTTAACTTCACTTCATACCAGTTGCAGCTTAACTATTAATGAGAATGCTGACCCAAACGTACTAAGAGACTTAAAAAAATATATACAATCTATAGTCCCATATAATTCATACTTAACTTTATCAAAAAATAGAGAAGAAATTTCATATAAACATTATCAAGAAGGTGCTGACGATATGCCAGCTCATATTAAAACTTCTTTAACAAACACTTGTTTATCTTTAAGTTTTCAGGGCGGCAATATTATGCTTGGCACATGGCAAGCAGTGTATTTATGGGAACATAGATTTGATCAAAAAGAAAGGGTTTTAAATTTACATATAATTGGTGAGAAAAGGCAAAATATTTATAATGTAATTAATAAGATCTAATATTAATCATTTAATGAAACCTTACCTTTTGCAAGATGAAGAATTGAAGGAATTAGTTGTCAAAATACCGGGCTGGGAAATTAACAATGAACTAATCCAGAGAGAATTTAAATTTTTTAATTTTATTGAAGCCTTCTCATTTATGACTAAAATTGCTTTAATATGCGAAAAATATAATCATCATCCTAACTGGGAAAACGTTTATTCAAAAGTAATAATTAGGTTAAGTACTCATGATTTGGGGGGCATAACAAATCTTGATCAAACATTAGCTTCAGAAATAAATAAAGTTTTCGATCAATAGCATTGCAAATTTAAATTCATTCATTTAAAAAATTCGTCAAAATGTCTAAAAAGTTATTACCTGTTACGATTATTAGTGGATTTTTAGGTTCTGGTAAAACTACACTTCTTAATCACATTTTAAAAAATCAAGTTGGTCTTAAAACTGCTGTATTGGTTAATGAATTTGGAGAGATAGGAATAGATAATGACTTAATAATAGAAGGCTCAGAAGATATGATCGAATTAAATAATGGCTGTATATGTTGCTCTATTAATGGTGAATTATTAAATACAGTATCCAAAGTTTTAGAAAGATCTGAAAAAATAGACTATTTGATTGTCGAAACTACTGGGCTAGCAGATCCATTACCAGTAGCAATGACTTTTGCAGCTGGAGATCTTAGGGAAAAAGTAAGATTAGATTCAATCATCACTGTCATTGATGGAGAAAATTTTGATTTTGAAATTAATAATACAACCGTTGCCTATTCTCAGATTTTATACGGGGATATCCTTCTCTTAAATAAATGTGATTTAGTCAATGAAGAACAACTAAAGAAAGTCGAAAAATTTATAAATAAAATAAAAAATGAGCCAAGGATATTAAGATCAACCAATAGTGAAGTCGGATTACAAACAATAATGAGTGTTGGTCTATTTGAAACAGATACTTTTAAATTCTATGAGGATAAAGAAGATGAAGAAGACAATTCACACGATCACTCTTCTCATTCTCACAACCACTCTTCTCATTCTCACGATCACTCTTCTCATTCTCACAACCACTCTTCTCATTCTCACGATTTGATTAATAATATAGAGGGTTTCACATCAGTTTCTTATGAGACGTTTGAACCATTTTCCTTAAGGAAGTTTCAATATTTCTTAGATAATCAAATCTCACAAAATGTATTTAGGGCGAAAGGAATATTATGGTTTATGGAAAGTGAAAGAAAACACATTTTTCACCTATCTGGAAAACGATTTTCTCTAGATGATGAAGAATGGACAAAAGAAAAATCTAACAAAATAGTATTAATTGGGAAAGACTTAGATCATCAAACCATTAAGAAACAACTCGCATCATGTAGATTTAGTAAAGATTAGAGTATACATATTAGGGTTTAATAAATTTTTGAAAATACTTATTAAAGGATTTAAAAAAGCGGGAAACGAATTAAAAGTTCTTTATACCATCTCGTTTATTGTTTCAGTATCAGTAATCATTCCAATTTGCAATTTTCTTCTTGAAGGAGTTCAATATATCTTAAGTGGGAATTTTTCATTAGGTATTGCTGGAAGAGAAGAGGTATTAGTAACTGTAAAAGTTTTAGTATTGACAAGTTTGCTTGGGGGAGGATTAGGCACTTTGAATGGATGGTTACTTTCAAATTGTGATTTTAAGTTCAGAAAAATTCTCCGTATTTGTCAGCTTGTTCCACTAGCCGCCCCAGCATACTTAATTACAGCTGTTTTACAAGATTTAGGAAGTATTTTTGGGTATCAAGTAACTGGATTATGGTGGGGAGTATTAATACTTTCAATTTCCACTTATCCTTATGTATTCATTCTTGCCAACGAAAGTTTTAATAAATTTGGAGTTAATCAAATCAATGCTAGTAGAGGATTAGGAGTTGGGCCATGGAGGAGCTTTTTAAAAATCGCTTTTCCAATGGCGTTACCAGCACTAATAACAGGAATAAGTTTAATGTGTATGGAAGTAATGAATGAGTTAGGTACATTTGCATTATTAAATATTCCAAGTATTTCTACAGGTATAGCTGAAAATTGGATAATTGAGGGAAATCCAAAAAGTGCTATTGGACTATCTTTGGTAGCTTTATTAATAATTTTCACTTTAATTATTTTTGAGAAATTTTCGAGAAGAAAATCAAAGAGGTGGAGTGAAAACCCTGCATCAAAAGATTCTCAAGGGTGGAAATTAAAAAAAACCAGAGCTCTTTTAGCAATAACTATATCTTTATTTCCTCCAATTTTCTCTCTTGGAATTCCATGTTTTTGGGTTCTGCTCAATATCGATCAAATTCAAAAAGGGTTATCTATAGAATTGTTTACCTTATCATTTAGGACCATAAGTCTAGGATTTTTTACTGCATTAATAACGATGATATTCTCCTTAATAATTTCATTAGCTAGACGTCCAAATAAAAGCTGGTTGCTAGGGCTAATGACAAACCTTGCAGGAATAGGTTACGCAATTCCAGGCACTGTATTAGCTCTATCTTTAATAAGCATTTCTTCTTCAAAATTTAATTTCATTGCAATTTGCTTACTTATTTGGGGTTATCTTGTCAGATTTCTAACTATTTCAAAGGGTTCTATTGATTCAAGTCTTGAGAGAATCTCTCCTAGTCTTGATGAAGCAGCACTTGGACTAGGAGAGGATTGGCTGGGAATCATCAAAAGAATTCATCTCCCTCTCCTTAAGGGACCAATATTCGTAGGCTCACTTTTAGTTTTTGTAGACACGATAAAAGAATTACCCATAACCTTTATTTTAAGACCATTCGATTTTGACACATTATCTGTGAGAATATATCAATATGCTGGAGATGAAAGAATGGTAGAGGCAATATTACCAGCCATGCTTATTATGACTTTAGGACTTATTGCATCAATCACATTAATACCAAGTTTAGAGAAAAAAAACTAAATTCTTTTATATAGTTTTCTTATTAAAAAAGGGAAGCTTAACAACAAATCTGCCGAGGTTGATATAACCCTAAAATAAATTAAGGTAATGAGAATTATATTTTGCGGAATACTTTTACCAACAAAAAAAAGGACGCAAGCTTCAAAAACACCAACTCCTCCTGGAGCTGTTGGGACTACCAAGCCTAAAGACCATGATAAAGAAAAAATTGCCAATAAAAAAATGATGTTCAGAGTATTACTTGTATAAAAAGTATTTAAGCAAATATAAAAACCAATAAATTTAGAGAAAACAAAACCAATTTCAAGTAATAAAGCTCTAGTTGGGAAAAAAGAAATTATATTTATTCTCTCTTCAAATTGAACCTTTGAATTTGGAAGTCTCAAAACCTCAAATACTTTTCCCTTTAGAGACCCTATTCTTTTTAATACAAGATAAATTAATTTCCTATTTAAGAATACTAAAGGAAAAATTAGAAAAAAATAAAGTGGTGAAAAAATTAATCCCAGCGAGGCTAAGAGAAAAGATGCACACAACATAAAATAAGGTTCTATAAGTGTCGAATACAAAGCAATCTGAGGATTACTTATTTTTTTTATAAAATTAAATCTTTCAACAAAATGCCAAATCCCTCCTGGAACGTATTTAAGAATATTGGTTAAAACATAAAAAGAGATTAGGTTATTACTTTTTAATTCTTTTCCGAACCATTTAACTATATATTTCCATGCATAAGCGTTAAGGTAAATACTTAAAAAACAAAAAAAAAATGATAAAGATAAATCAATTCCATTTTTTTCTAAATTGATATCAAAAGAAATTTGATCAATATTATAAAAAAAATAGATGCAAAAATATATCAAGCTTGAAATGAAGAAAATACTCTTTAAACCAGCAAAATTAATTTTTTTAAGGAATTTCCGATATGTTTGATTACTCTTATTAAATTTCATTTCCAGTTTTCAAATGCTTTAAAATTCTTACTTGACTCTTTTATCTTTTTTCTAATTTCGTAAGTTGATATTTTATGCTTTAATGTTAATCTCAAAACCTCATCATTTTCTGGTTTCAAAGTTATCGATCCATCTGGTTTCAAAGTTTGTTTGACTTTTATATTTCCAAAAGTAGTTGAACATTCTCCTCTTCGTCTAAGTAAAGTCCACCTAGATTGAGTCCTTTCACGAACCCCAATAGTATTGGAATAATCAAACCATAATCGCCTGAAAAATTCTTTCTTCTCTATAGGCAAGATGACTTGAATACAAAATCCAATTCTATTTTTTTTCATATTGATAGCTTGATAAGAAACGTCGTAAGCTCCCTCATTTCTAAGTTTCTCAGCAAAATTAGAGATATCTTCAGGTGTTTGGTCATCAATCCACGCTTCTTGAATAGATATCTCTTCACACTTTGGATTAATTTGTTCATTATCGTTAACAGAAGGTTTCTCAAATGAAGTAATTTTATAAACTCTCACCAAATTAGGGCATGGGAATTTTAAGTTACCAATACCTACTCCATAAGAGTTAATAGAATATTTTGAAGGGGGTTCAAGATAGTCGACTAAATTAGCGAGTAAAGCAATGCCAGTTGGAGTCGAGAGTTCACCCTCCATTGAGTCAAGGTTAGATAAAACCTTGATATTTTTTTGTCTTATTAGCTCTATTACAGCAGGCGGTGGAACAGATAATTTTCCATGTTCAGTTTGAACAAAACCACTCCCCAACATTGGTTCATTACAATAAACCTCCTTTGGATTTAAGTAATTCAATGCAGCACATACTCCAATGATATCTACCAATGAATCTATAGCTCCAATTTCATGAAAATGAACATCCTCTGATTTGATGCCATGAACTTTTGCCTCCGCAATTGCCAAAGATTTAAATACTTCATATATTATTTTTTTTAATTTATCTTCTAAATGGCCATTTAAAATAAGTTCTCTAATACTTCTCCAAGTTCTTTTGATAGGACTACCTTCAATACAATTAACCTTTGCCTTGATCCCTCGAATTGAACAACTTTTTGATTCTTTAAACTCTAGTTGATATAGATTCTTTAATCCAAGATCAATAAGCGGTTGTTCAATGACTTTTTTAGGTACCCCTAAATCATAAAAAGCTCCTAACAACATATCTCCAGAGATGCCAGGAGAACATTCAATTAAAATATCTTCCATAAATCAAAGATTTCTTGATTAGTAAAATTACGTTGAAAATTAACCTTTCATTCTAGTTATTTTCAGAAAGATTTTTTTCAATCACTGCGTACTTTATGAGTTTCAAGGAATTTCCATCTCTGTTGATATCTAAACTTACAAAACTATGAAGAAGTTCAAGTGAAAGCTCGCCTTTTATGACTAATTTAAAATTTTTATTTTTTAAATTTCTTGACTTTATAGCGGAGCAGATCTTAATAACAATTTCTTTCTTCTGAGTGTTGACAAAAACTAATTCTCCTCTAACAGAAAAATAATTATCTTTTAGATCTAATTCTTCTAATAATTTTGAAAAGTTAGTTTTTGAAGAATCATTTGGGAAATCATTTAGTTGATAAGGATCCCAGATGCCTGCAACCTGTAAATGCAAGTTTTGAGTATCTTTATTCTTTGGGTAAACAATCCAATAATAACTTTTCTTTAAATCAATATGCTTTTTTAAAAGTGATAATGCTTTACCTAGTATTACTGTTTCAATTTTTTCGCCTTTATTGTCAGTTAAAAAACCTCTATTTAAATGATCACTGCCATGAGGAGTAAATTTACCGTTAATAATACCGATTGCTCTGTGCTGCAGTTGGTTAGTAACTTTTGGGATAGGGTTTTTTAACATATTAAAAATTTGAGAATAACAATTTATCGTATTAAATTTCTTATTTTTCCTCCAAACTATTAAAAGACTTTAACGCATCGTCAATAGCATCAGAAGGATTAGTCGCATCATTCATGCTATTTTGTCTCCTAATCATTTCCACAAGTTCAAATGGATTGGTTGGAATAACTGAGCTATCCTCTTCCGTTTTGGTTGAGGTATCGATTTCTAATTCTTCAAACAAATATTCTGCATTTAAGTAATCACCTTTGAAGGAAATTATCAAAATAAAAAAGATTACAAAAGCTATTGGTTTGGGAAGGTATTTGCAAAAATAATTTTTCATTTTATTTAATTTCAAAATTCTTTAACGAAAAGATTTTCTGCTAACTTAATCTTACATAATTTGGTAGAAATTTGTTAATAGCGACTTGGAATGTTAACTCTATCAGAACAAGACTTTCACAAATAATAGATTGGATTAATCTAAACAATCCAGATATCCTATGTTTGCAGGAAACAAAAGTGATTGATGCTAGTTTCCCTGTTGAGCCTTTTGAAAAATTAGGATATTTTGTAGAGATCTATGGGCAAAAATCATATAATGGTGTGGCTATTATTTCTAAAATAAAGCCAGAAAATGTTAATAAAGGATTCTTCGATTGTAGCGATGCTAATCAGAATGTCGAAATTTTTCTAGATCAAAAAAGATTAATTTCTGCTGATATTAATGGTATTAAAATCATAAATGTCTATGTACCAAACGGTTCTTCTTTGGAATCTAGTAAGTTCGAATACAAAATTAATTGGTTGAATTGTTTAGCTTCATTTTTGGATGCGCAAGAAAAAAAAGGAGAATTAATATGCCTTATGGGTGATTTTAATATTGCTCCAACTAACTTAGATATTCATGATCCAAAGAAATATGAAGGAGGAATAATGGCATCTGAGATAGAGAGAAATGCACTAAATAATGTTCTGAAAAAAAGATTAATTGATTCTTTCAGGATTTTTGAAGGCAATACTGGTCATTGGAGTTGGTGGGATTACCGTAATAACGCATTTGAATTAAATAAAGGTTGGAGAATAGACCATATATATATTAGTGAAGAACTGTCTTCAAAACTTAAAAGTTGTGTCATAGACTGTTCACCTAGGGGTAATTTACGTCCAAGCGATCATGTCCCAGTAATGATAGATCTTAATTTAAACGACATAAATGAAGATTTTTTTGAGGATGAGGATAATTTCTTCGAAATATAAATTAAAAAAAAATAAATTTTTTTAATGCCTGAAAATGCTTGTTAATAAAGAGTTATCAAAAATAGTATTGCTATATATTATGATTTATTTAAAATTTAATAATTTACAATCCCAACTATCGCAATAAAAATATCATAATGTAGAATTTCAATCTGATTGACAAAATTTTTACTTATTTCTAATTTAGAACATGACAAAATTTTTCTCAAAACATCATTTAGTTAAATTGTGACTGACATATTAAATTACACCAAATCAGAAGAAATTTTCTCTGCCGCCAAACAACTAATGCCTGGAGGAGTTAGCTCTCCAGTAAGAGCTTTTAAGTCTGTAGGAGGCCAACCAATCGTTTTTGATAGAGTCAAAGGGCCCTTTGCTTGGGACATTGATGGAAATAGATATATTGACTATATAGGAAGCTGGGGGCCGGCCATATGTGGCCATGCCCACCCTGAAGTTACAACGGCATTACAAGAAGCAATCGAGAAAGGTACAAGCTTTGGTGCTCCATGCGTTCTAGAGAACAAACTTGCTGAAATGGTAATTGATGCAGTCCCATCTGTAGAAATGGTTAGATTTGTTAATAGTGGAACTGAAGCATGCATGGCTGTTTTAAGACTTATGCGAGCATTTACTGGGAGAGATAAAGTAATTAAATTTGACGGTTGCTATCACGGGCATGCAGATATGTTTTTAGTAAAGGCGGGATCAGGTGTAGCCACTCTAGGTTTACCAGATTCTCCAGGTGTTCCAAGGTCAACAACTGCCAACACTCTAACTGCTCCCTACAACGACCTAGAAGCAGTAAAAAAATTATTTTCTGAAAATCCTGATGCCATTTCTGGTGTGATACTCGAACCTATTGTTGGCAATGCTGGATTTATTACTCCAGAACCTGGATTTTTGGAAGGATTAAGAGAATTAACTACAGAGAATGGCTCCTTATTAGTTTTTGACGAAGTTATGACTGGATTCAGAATAAGTTATGGAGGCGCTCAAGAAAAGTTTGGGGTTACTCCTGATTTAACCACCCTTGGGAAAGTTATTGGTGGAGGATTACCTGTTGGAGCCTACGGAGGTAAGAAAGAAATAATGTCAATGGTAGCTCCTTCTGGACCGGTATACCAAGCAGGTACTTTGAGTGGTAATCCACTCGCAATGACTGCTGGAATAAAAACTCTTGAACTGCTCAAACAAGATGGTACATACGATAAACTAGAGTCAATAACTTCTAGATTAATTGAAGGTATAATTCAGTCTGCAGAAAATAACGGTATCGCTATTAACGGTGGAAATGTAAGCGCTATGTTTGGATTTTTCTTATGTGATGGGCCTGTTAGAAACTTTGATGAAGCCAAAACAAATAATGCCGAACTTTTTGGTAAGTTGCATAGTGAAATGCTTCAACAAGGAATTTACTTAGCCCCCAGTCCCTTCGAAGCCGGTTTCACATCACTAGCTCACAGCGAAGAAGAAATTGATAAAACTATCGAGGCTTTCGACAAGTCTTTTAATTTAATAAAAAAATAATCATTTACTTATCTTTTTTTAAATAAGTGAATAATTAAAATTTTGGAAGATAATTTAAAAATTATCTTCTACCTCCAACTATTACTGGGGGACTACCTCCTTCTGACCCTGGGAGTCCTGGAACAACTTGTGTACTACCATCCCATTTATCAAGAAATAATTTGAAAAGTACCTGATCGTCGAGGCTTCTATTTAATGTCTCGTACCTAAGTGCTTCTTGTTCAGCAATTTCTACTTCTGTCTTTGCTCTTAGTAGTTGCTGACCAGCTATTTGCTTTTGTTCAATTGCAGCTCTATATTCTTCGGCAATCTCTAATCCAGTAAGATCTAAACTTTTAACATCTACATAATCGAATGAATTAAGTTCTTGCGCAACGGTATCACCTACTTTTTCAGAAATTACAGCGAATTCAGTAGCTATTGTTTCTAACTCATATTGAGAAAAGACCGATTTTAGAGCTTTTAGTAAAGATGGCTGAACAATTTTTTGATAAACATCACTATTTCTGCTTGCAATTGTTGCAAATATTCTTCCTGCTTCATTAGGTTTTACTGAATACTTGACAGTTGCTGTAGCCCTAATAACCTGAAGATCTTTAGTTAAAGTTTCAAATTTTTCAGGTTGAACTTGAGTTTTTATATCAAATGGATATACAGACTGAACAAATGGAATTTTAAAGTTTAAACCAGCTCTCCTAGAAGGGCCACTTACTTTCCCTAATGTTGTAACAACTGCGACTTGTCCAGAGGGGACAACAAATAAAGATTGGGTGAGCAAAAGAAAACCTGTAAAAGACAATACAATTAATAATGTTGCTGTACCACCAGGACCTGTTGGTGTTACATTTTTAAAGGAAGTTGACATTAAATTTTTTCTTTTAATCAATCATATTTAAATAGACTAATTAGTGCATTAATAAGACATTTAATTAAAATATTTTTTTAATAATTGAAAAATAATTATAGATTTTATTTAAAGGAAATTTGATTTACTTTCTTGCAAAAGTTCTAAATAAAGGTCCTCATCTATCTCCCTAATGTCATATTCAGATGGTAAAACGCCATGTTTATGCTCATGTACCGCCATCCAACAAAATTTCTCTATTTCATCTTTTGAAAAACGAGGATATTCTTTTACTTTCTTAATCAATGATTTAATGAGAGATTCTGAATAATCTGCCATATTTAAAAAGTTAACCTTAATAAAGATTTTATCTAAAGTTATTAGCTTTTAGAGGAATATTCAGAGACTCCTCCAATTCACTAACAAGCTTAATTGCTAATTGAAGATCATTTTTACTCTTACTAGCAACTCTGAGTGTTTCTCCATTAATACTTACATTAATTTTTTTTATTTGATCTCTAATATTTTTGCTGATTTTTTTTGCAATTTCTTGTTTAATGCCTTGTTTTAATAATATTGCCTGTTTTACTTTATTACCACTCACCATTTCAATTTCACCGTAGTCAAATATTTTTAAAGATAAGTTCCTTTTTATTGCCTTTTGTCTAATTATGTCATTGACAGCATTTAAGGTTAGTTCGCTATTGGTGATTATAAAAATATTTTCTTTATCTAAATCAACTGAAGTATCTGTGCCCTTAAGATCGTAGCGCTGAGAAATTTCCCTTTTTACTTGATCCAAAGCATTGACTAATTCCTGTCTATCAAAATCAGAGACTACATCAAATGAAAAACTTTCTGCCATAGTAAATTATCAAACGCTAAATATTTTTAGCATAAATCATCTTTTAATAAGGGGAAATAGATTTATTTAATCAAAAAATAACAAACTAACCACTTTCCCCATTTCTTCCGCGCATCTACAACTATTTAGCAAAGTTTCACTATCGTGAAAGGCAAAGCATATTAATTGATCGCACCTAGTAATTATTTCTTGATTACAAAGACTGCTAGCCAGTGGCAAAGGTAATTCATCATTTTCACTTTTTTCTACCAAATGCATAACCCTTTCAAGTTGATCCTTTATTTCAGGTATTTGCCTGTCAAGACTTTGTGGTAATAAAACGGTTAAAAGTGATGGATTAATATCTAAGACAGCTCGAATAACTGCCGAATTAACTCCTTGAGATCCAGAAGTAAGGATATTATGTCCTTCCTCTGCTAACGACCTTGCTATCAACTCAATTAAGTGAACATCGACAACAGGTACATGTCTACTACCCAAAAAAGCAATCCTCCTTTTCCCATTATCTTGGAGTTTTGCAAGTTCTTGAGCTAAGGCATCAACACCTTCAGTTGCTGGTAAATCTAAAGAACGGCTCAAAATAATAAAGTTCCTATATTTGAAATTAGCATTTATCTGAAAAATTGCAGGGAAAATCTATCTTTTCGAGAATTCTTTTTAGATTCACATGCTCTTGAACTAATTGAATAGCGTAAGAAGCTTTAATTGATTCATGTATTCTGACATGACCAAAAGCTTGTTCAATAATTTCCACAGAGGAAAGAGTATCTAATCCCACCTTTAAAATTGGTACTTCCAATTCTTCCGCTCTATGAATCAATTGTGACAAAGGGTCTCCTAAACCAGTTAAAATAAGACACTGAGTCGAAGCCTCCAAAGCAGCAAGTTGTATATCAGTTCTATCAGCTCCAGTGACTACAGCCATATTTCGTCTTCTCCTAAAAAATTCCATTGCAGAATTTACCCCCATTGCTCCAATACTTAAGGTTTCAACAAGTAATTGATCTTTTTCAGGGCAACAAATTACTTGGGCATCTAGTCTTCTTACGAGCTCACCAACGGTGACACTTCTAAGCAGTGGAGATTTAGGCATCACCCCAAACACTTCAATATCCAGATCTTTAAGAGAAGGTATTATTTCATTTTTAACTTTTTCAACTTCTTGCGGCAGCACACCGTTCAATACCACTCCAGCCAAGTTCTCACCTAATTGTTTTTTCGCATCAAGTAATGCATCCACGCTTTTACAATCTTCCCATAAGTTCACAATTAAAACTTTCGCATCTAAATCTTTAGCTAGTTGTGGGAGACTTAAGCCATAAATCATACCTTCATGAAGACTTCCAGCTGCCTCTAAAATATTAAGACCTTCAAAATCATCATCCACCAATCCTTCAATCTGATCAAAACCTTTTCCTGGGAGTAAGTCTTTATTGAAGATTCTTTTTTCAGCTGATATGTTATCCAATAACCCTACTGAAGAAATTAAATTTTCTTCTCTGATATTTAATG
The DNA here is from genome assembly GCA_003278895.1 of Prochlorococcus sp. AG-347-L19. Taxonomy (GTDB): domain Bacteria; phylum Cyanobacteriota; class Cyanobacteriia; order PCC-6307; family Cyanobiaceae; genus Prochlorococcus_A. The sequence goes on along the minus strand of QCCO01000009.1, from coordinate 8,529 downwards.
TAGATCCAATAAACTTAACATCATCATCTATTAATCCTTCATAAGACATTGAAGGAAGATTAGTAAGTTCAATACATGTTGCCAGAGGTTTTCCTATGCGTACTTTTATTTTCTCCTGTAAAAGTCTTTTTGCTATCCCAAGAACCATTGCAGACTTACCACTAAATGGCTCACATGAACCAATTAATAATATATCGCTCATAATTAGTAAAATTATTTATCAATAGGTCCAAGATAATATTTTTTTCATAACTAAACAATTATTTATGAGTTTTAATTAAATAAAAAATAAATAATTTTTTGAAAATTTATTTTTATTATTTGGTATCTCATCAAAATCATTAAAAATGATAAATTCAACTAAAAACGAAAAAACTATAGGGATTACTGGAGCCTCAGGTGCGCTAGGGAAAGAATTAACAAAGTTATTTCGTCAAAAAGGGTATAAAGTGATTGGATTTACTCATAGTAAAACTAATTATGAAATAAATCTTGAATCCCCAAATGAATGGATTACATGGGAATGTGGGAAGGAGTCATCATTAAAAAAGCAATTAGAAAAGATAGATATTTTAATTTTGAACCATGGTATCTATGATTTGAGTAGAGAAAATTCCAATTATGAAAAATCTATAGAGATAAATGCATTAAGCAAATTCAAATTCTTAAATTTATTTGAAGATATTGCTCTAACAAGTGATTCATTTATAAAAAAAGAGATTTGGATAAACACATCTGAAGCAGAAATATTACCCGCTCTAAATCCGTCATATGAGATTAGTAAATCTCTTATTGGTCAATTAGTTTCTTTTAAAAAAAATCTACTGGACAAAAATACAAAGAAAAAATTAATAATTAAAAAAATCATCTTAGGGCCTTTTAAATCAGAATTAAATCCTCTCGGAATAATGAGTCCCAAATTTGTTTCTAAAAAAATTTATGATTTAGCCAATTCAAAAAATTATTTAGTAATAATCAGTCCAAACCCTTTAACATATGTACTCTTCCCATTGAAAGAATTTTTTAATTTTTTATATTGCCAAATTATCTATAAATATAAATCTTAGTGCCTAAAAATCTCGATCTGTCAATATTTCAATACCATCTTTTAAAACAACTATTGTATGCTCCCATTGGGCCGATAGTTTTCCATCTTTTGTTATTACGGTCCATCTATCATTTAGTGTTTTGCAAAATTTAGTCCCTTCATTAACAATAGGTTCCACAGCTAATGTCATTCCTTCGCGAAGGACGACGTTAGGCAATTCTTTGGTCCGAAAATTAAATACCGATGGTTCTTCATGAAGATTTCGTCCAACTCCATGACCTGTATAGTCTTCTACAACACTAAAGCCATTTTTTACAACAACGTCTTCGATTTCCCCAGCCACATCAAGAAGTGTATTCCCTGCCTTGATTTTCGAAAGCCCCGCATACAATGCTTTAAAAGCTATATCACTAAGTTTTTGAGCCTTTAGACTTACTTCTCCTACACAAATTGATATACAACTATCTCCATGGAAACCATCTAAATATGCCCCTGTATCAATTTTAACCAAGTCACCATTTTTTATTATTTTATTTTTACTTGGAATACCGTGGACAACCTCATTATTAATACTAGAACAAATACTAGAAGGGAATCCATGGTAGCCCTTGAAACTTGGTACAGCTCCAAAACTTTTTATTCTCTTTTCTGCGAAATCATCTAAATCTTTTGTACTCATTCCAGGTTTAATTAAGTCATTAATTTCCCTCAAAACAGTAGCTACAATTCTGCTAGATTTTTTCATCAAATTTATTTCACGTGAAGACTTTATTTCAATTCCTCTTCTCCTCTGAATGAAAGGAACTTGATCATTAGCTTTGGAATTATTTTTATTTAACAAAAGATCTGCAAAATGTCTCATTGGAATAAATAATAGTAATAGTTAAATATCTTCAAAATAGCCTTTATGATCTTGGCTACCTTAAATCTATCAATAACAATGGGAAAGAAACGAAAATGAAAACTTTATTTAATTCTAGGCAATTTCATAAGGCTTTGGCGCCCTGGATTTTTCTTCCATTATTTATATCTTCAATTACTGGTCTTCTTTATAGACTTTCAAAAGATTTACTGGGTTACTCTAGAGAACAAGTTCATTGGTTAATGTCTCTCCATGAGGGCGAATGGCTTGGAGATAATGGAGAACTTATATACGTCGTATTGAATTCCCTTGGAGTTTTATGGATGCTCGTCACAGGATTCCAAATGTTTTCAAAAACAATTTCATTTACCAAAAAGGTTACTAAAGGCGAGTCAAAAGGTTAAGATATAGAACTTGTAGGATAATAAATGACCAAAATGGCCAAAGAGAAACAAGAGAAGGATTTAGAAACCGGTATTAAAGCTGATGCATCAGTTGATGTAGCAGTTGAACAAAAAGAAAAAAGTACGGTTTCTGAGACTACGCAAACCTTAAGCGCATCCAATCTTATTAAGGAATTTGAGAACGAACAATTAAAAAAAGAATTACCTGAAATATATGTTGGGGACACTGTTAAGGTTGGAGTGAAAATTACAGAAGGTAATAAAGAAAGAGTCCAACCCTACGAAGGTGTTGTCATAGCAAAAAGACATGGAGGAATTAACCAGACTATTACAGTCAGAAGAATTTTTCAGGGTATAGGTGTTGAAAGAGTATTTATGCTACATAGTCCACAGGTTGCCTCTCTAAAAGTTGAACGTAGAGGTAAAGTAAGAAGAGCTAAGTTATTCTATCTGAGAGATAGAGTAGGAAAAGCTACTCGCGTAAAACAACGCTTTGATCGATAAAGTTGTAAACTTTCAACTTATTGGTCACAAAGACGCTTATAATTATCTAAATGCGTCGTTAGTTCAGTTGGTAGAACGCAGGTCTCCAAAACCTGATGTCGGGGGTTCAAGTCCTCCACGACGCGTTTGATCAACATTATGTAAATCATTTTTTCATAAGATGGAGTTAGATCTTCAACCTGGGGACGTAGTTAAAGTCCTCGAATCAGCAGCTTTAGGATGGGTTCGTGCAAGAGTTATCAGAGTTAAGTCTGGTGGGAGAGTTGTCGTACAAAGTGACCAAGGCAGAGAATTTACTGCTAGAGGCAATCAAGTTAGGTTGATAGAACCTGCTGGTTTTAGACCTCAAAAATAAATAGTTGTTTACACTAAGGCAGTTAAAAAACTAATTATTTCTGTAAATCCTCAAATTAATAAATTTTTTTTATTACAACCCCATAAATTAAGTATTATGATCTGATAATTTTAAGAATGAAGTTCTAAATAAATTTAGAACAAAACTCTGGGACCGTAGTTCAACTGGTTAGAGCACCGCCCTGTCACGGCGGAAGTTGCGGGTTCGAATCCCGTCGGTCCCGTTTTTTCTAAAAGAAATTTGGAAAAACGTTTAAGACTAGCCCCGAGTCCAACGGGTTTATTTCATATTGGGACAGCGCGAACAGCACTATTCAATTGGTTGTATGCACAAAAAATAGGTGGGAAATTTCTTATCAGAATAGAAGATACAGATTTTCTTCGATCTAAATCTGAATATACAAAAAATATATTAGAGGGCTTGAAATGGCTTGGACTTAAATGGGATGAAGAACCTATAAAGCAAAGTGACCGAATTTTGATTCACAAAAGTTATATCAAAAAACTATTGGAATGTGGAGCTGCATATAGGTGCTTTACATCAGAAGATGAAATATCTGAATTAAGAGATGAACAAAGAAAGAAAGGATTACCTCCAAAGCATGATAATAGACACAGAAGTCTTTCAAAAGAAGAAATAGAAACATTCATATCCCAAGGTCGGACTTCAGTAATAAGATTTAAGATTGATGAAAAAATTGATATTAAATGGGTAGATCAGATAAGAGGCGAAATCAAATGGCAAGGGAAGGATTTGGGCGGTGATTTAGTTTTATCAAGAAGGGCTAAGGGATATGAGATTGGTGAACCTTTGTATAATCTTGCAGTTGTAGTTGATGATAATTTCATGAATATTACTCACGTTGTAAGGGGTGAAGACCACATCTCGAACACTGCAAAACAAATATTGATTTATAAAGCATTAAATTTTAATTTACCAACTTTTTCGCATACACCCTTAATACTAAATAGCGAAGGGAAAAAATTATCTAAGAGAGATTGCGTTACTTCAATCGACGAATTTAGAGAAATGGGATATTTACCTGAGGCTCTATCAAACTATATGGCATTTTTAGGTTGGTCTCCAAAATCTGCCGACAGAGAAATACTTTCACTTGAAGAAATATCTGAAATTTTTGACTTATCAGAAATAAATAAAGCTGGAGCCAAATTTAGTTGGGAAAAACTCAACTGGATTAATTCTCAATATATAAAAAACATGGAATCAATAAAGTTAATTGAGATCATTAGAAAATACTGGGATGACAATGGTTGGGAGCCGCCATCTGAAGAATGGGCTAATAAATTAGCAATTTTGATTAGAGACTCTATGACTCTTTTAAAAGATTCAATTTATCAATCAAAACCATTTTTCTTAATACCTACAATTCAAAAAGAAGGTCAAGAATTTCTGGAAAACCGGGAAAGCAAATTATCTTTAAAACTAATCTTAAATTATTTAATTGAGCAAAATACTATAAAACTAAATAAAGAGAAAGCCAAAGAAATAATAAACGAAATCTCAAAAAAGCATAATATTAAAAAAGGGATATTAATGAAATCATTAAGAGTAGCCTTTTTTGGATCTCTCAGTGGGCCAGATTTAATTCAAAGTTGGGAGCTTTTCGCAGAGAGTAAAACTGATAGAACTCGAATTGAAAGATGTTTTTAATCAATCAAAATTATTTTTTTGGCCTAATTTTAGTCTATTTACCAAAGGTTTAGCTGAAAGTCCTTGTATTCCTACTGTCATCAAAATAGTAAGAAAAACTAAACCTTGTAGACGGCCAGCCCCAAGGATACCTTCCTGCTCTAATCTGATAGAAAAAAGAGAAGCTACAGCTGCAGTAACAATACCTCTTGGGGCTAACCAAGCTAAAAATATTTTTTCTTTTAAGTTCAAGTCTCTCCCCATAGTTGCTATCCAGATAGAGATAGGGCGAACAATTACCATTAACATAAAAACGCAAACAACCCCTCCCCAGCCTAGGGGACTTAATTCACCCCAAGAAACGTCAGCGGCCAAAAGAGGGAAAAGAACTGTTATTGCTAATTGAGCTAATTCACCTATTAGATTATCCAATCTCTCCTTATCTATAACTTCTCTATTGCCTACAATAAAACCTGCCGCGACTGAAGCCGGCAAGCCTGATTCTGGTAAAAAATATTCGCAAATTCCATATACAAGGAAAATAAATCCAAGGGTAACTTGAAGCTCGATACCAAATGAGGCTTCATTTTTTATTTTTTTTAAAATTTCTGATAGTAACCATCCTGCACTTAATCCGATTAAAACTCCTCCCCCTAATCTTTGCATTAATGCTATAAATACATCATTAATCCCACGAAGGTCACCTAAAGTCAATTCTAAAAGAAGTAATGCTAGTACTGCACCAATTGGTTCAAGCAACAACCCCTCAGCTTTTAAAACTTCCGAGAGTGGGGAAGCTAATTTTATTTGTTCCACTAATGGAGAGACAACGGTTGGTCCAGTAGCTAGAACTATGGCACTATATATTCCTGCGACTTGCCATGAGAGGCCAGCCAGCCAATGAGCAATGAAAATTCCAGCTGATAATGAAATAAAAAGTCTTACCAATGAAATTTTTAAAACAGTATTTCTTATATTCCCCTCAGGTAGTTTTAAATTTAATCCCCCTTCAAAAAGAACCAAACAGACCAAAAGCCCCACAATAGTTTCAAGTCCTTGCCCGAGATCTAAAGGCTCAACAAGTCCCAATCCTGATCTTCCAATTAATAATCCAGAAAGCAATAAAATAACAACACTTGGGAATCCTGTAATAGAAGAAAATAATCGAGCGCAAGCGCCTGCAAATACAGTTATCCCCCAAAGTAATCCAAGCCTTTCAGGCGTCATATAAAATTATAAATAATAAAAACATTCATTATTTTGATTAAATCAATAATCTTATCTCTAGTCCAATAAAAACAATACTTTTTAATTTAATTTATCGGCTAAACAAGAGTATTACAAAAAATTCTTTCAAAAATACTTTTAAGAAAATTAATTTTATTTCTATTAAGATAACTGGCTTATTAAAGCAATAATTATAAAAATAATTCCTATACCAACAGTTGCCATCCTTCCATTCCATATTTCAGCTTGAGGGGTAAAACCTCTTTTCCACAAATTCAATTCTTTTTTATCAACGAAGTTTTTTTTCTCTTTAATCTCGATTTTAGGTGGTTTGTTCATTGAAATCAGAATGGAGGGTTTTCTTCATAAAGGGTATTTGCTTGTTCAATTGATAGTCTTCCTGCGACACCTAATTTAAGGGAACTTAAATGATCCTTAAATTTGATTCTGAACAACGCCGCCGCTCCAATCATTGCCGCATTATCTGTACAAAGATCAAGAGGCGCTAAATGAACTTTAATAGATTTTTTACTAGCTTCACTAATCATCATTTTTCTTAATGTATTGTTAGCAGCCACTCCCCCAACCACAACTACATTATCCAAGCTATGATCTTCTGCGCATTTTATTGTTCTCTCTACCAAGACCTCTGCCACTACTCTCTCAAAACTTGCAGCAATATCTGGAATTGGAACGGTCTTCCCAGCTAAATTTATTCTCTCAACTAATCTTAATACGGCAGTTTTTAAACCACTAAAAGAAAAATCATATTTAAGAAATCCACCTTTTTTATCAGAGATCTTACATTTTGGTAAATTAAATTTCATTGGGTCCCCATTTTTAGCAATCTTTTCAATTGCCGGTCCTCCCGGATAACTGAGACCTAATAGTCTTCCAACTTTATCAAAGGCTTCTCCAGCAGCATCATCAAAACTTTTCCCAAGTCTTTGCATCCCCCTATTATCATGTACCATTATCAATTCAGTATGACCGCCGCTAACAAGTAATGTAAGAAAAGGTTTCTTTGGATAGTTTTCTGAAAATAGAATTGAAGATAAATGCCCCTCCAAATGATGAATTCCCAAAAATGGTTTTGAATGTAACATGCAAAGTGATCTTGCAGTAATAGAGCCAACTCGTAAACAACCAACTAATCCAGGAGCAACAGTTGACGCAATATAATCGACTTCCTCAATTTTAATTTTTGCTTCTTCTAGAGCCTTATCTAAGACAAAAGGTAATAATTCTAAATGCTTTCTAGCTGCAAGTTCTGGCACAACTCCTCCCCATTTTGAATGATCTTCAATTTGAGAGGCAATTATATTTGAATGTATTCTGAAAGTATCGCCAATATTAGAAACTATTGAGACAGATGTCTCATCACAACTTGTTTCAATAGCTAAAACTTTATGCATTTTTGATTCAACTTGTTCTATTTTAATATTAATTTCTTACTTAACACACTATAAGGAATTAAAGATTGCAACTTATGAAATTCTTTTTTTCAATCATAACCTCAGTTTTTCTGTTACTCGGAATTACTCCAATTGCTCTAGCTGCAAATGGGCCTGCCTTAAACGCTGATAGAGCTAGCACAGAATATACCGCTTCAGCTCTCACAAAATGCTCTGAAAATCCTAAATTCATTGAGAGAGCAAATTCTGCAACTACTCAAAAAGACATAGCAAGATTTGAAAGATATGGAAAAGCATCATGTGGAGATGATGGTCTTCCTCATTTAATAATTGGACCTCCTCTTGAGCCATGGGGGGCTCTTCTAAATAGAGGTCATGAAGGAGATTTACTTATTCCCGGAGTATTGTTCATTTACATTGCTGGAATTATAGGTTGGTCAGGAAGAGAGTATCTCATTGAATCAAAAAAGACTAAGAATCCAGCAGATCTTGAGATCATTATTGACCTAGACTTAGCCAGAAAATGTCTTGTAAAAGGAGCCCAATGGCCTCTTCTTGCTAATAAACAAGGTAGAAATGGAGATTTAAGAGAGAAAGATAACAATATTACACTTAATGGTCCTCGCTAAACATCCTTAAAAAGCTTTCAAAAAACAAATGTTCAAAATTCTAAACACAAAATTTGTAAGATCCGCTCCAGTGGTGGCTGCAATTTGGCTAAGCCTTACAGCTGGAATAATTATTGAATTTAATAGGTTTTTCCCTGATTTATTATTCCATCCAATGAGTTGATAAATAGAAAATAATCAAGTTTTTATTAATTTGATTATTTTTTTTGCTGTTTCATCAACATTCTGATTTGTTAATGCAAAATCAAATTCATTTGACACTGAAATCTCATAATTAGCCCTTGAGAGTCTTTTTTTAATTGCCTCTTCTTTTTCTGTACCTCTATTTCTTATTCTTCTCTCTAACTCTTCTTTATCAGGAGGAAGTAAAAATATTGACTGCGAATTAGGAAACTTATTTTTTATTTGCCTTGCACCCTCTACTTCAATTTCAAG
>QCCO01000008.1 GCA_003278895.1 Prochlorococcus sp. AG-347-L19 | reverse complement strand
TCATTCGGATTTAATTCTTTTAAATTTTCTACTTGGTTAAGAGTTCTTATTGGGTCCTCAATAATTGGACCTTTACTTTCTATTATTTCAAAATTTATGCCCATCCCTGGTAAAGGGGTGAGAATATCTGAAAAGAGGATCACACCATCCGGTTTGAAAGCATGAAAAGGCTGCATTGAAATCTCATATGATAATTCTGGATTTTCAGACCTCTCTCTAAAGCTTGGGTAACGCTCCCTTAAATCTCTATAGATTTTCATATATCTTCCTGCCTGCCTCATCATCCATACCGGAGGCCTATTTACTTTTTTACCCAATGCGGCGGACAGTAGTAGTGGTAAATCTTGACCCATTTTACAATTTGATATTTTTAAAAAGAATTAAAATCCAACTTAAAAATCTTACAATGTAAAGCAGAGCAAAAGCGTTATATGAACATTTATATGAAGCACTTAGTTAAATGAGCCTTCTTATTTTTTTGATTTATGTTTGAATATACTCACGCTTAATGGAGGTAAAACAAGTTCGAGAGCATTTTGATAATCATGAATATTGAAATTTATAGTTTCTTTACCCCCCATATTTCCTTTGTTACTGCCACCGTATCTAGAGCCATCTGAATTAAATATTTCTTTATAGAATCCCTCCACAGGAACACCTACTTTGTATGACCCATGAGTATTAGGTGTAAAGTTTGCAACAACAACAAGCCACTCATTGGTATCGTTTTCTCTTCTCATGAAACTTATAACCGAATTAGATTTGTCATTACAATCAATCCATTGGAATCCGTAAGGATCAAAGTCATTTTTCCATAATGCAGGTTCATTTTTATAAAGAATGTTTAGGTCATCAATCAAGTTTCTGATACCTTTATGAGGCTCAAATTCTAGTAACTCCCATTGCAGATCATCCCAAACATTCCATTCTTGTCTTTGCCCAAATTCCATTCCCATAAATATCGTTTTTTTACCAGGGTGGGTCCACATATAAGTTAGTAATGCTCGAGTATTGGCATATTTCTTCCAGTCATCGCCTGGCATTTTATGCAAAAGATGACTTTTCCCATGGACAACCTCATCATGACTAAGTGCAAGCATAAAGTTCTCTGTGAAGTTATATGTAATTGAGAAAGTTACGCTATTTTGATGGAATTGCCTAAACCAAGGGTCTATTTCAAAATAATCAAGCATATCGTGCATCCATCCCATATTCCATTTCAAGTTAAACCCCAACCCTCCCATGTCAGTTGGTTTGGTTACCATTGGCCAAGTTGTTGATTCTTCAGCGATAGAAAGTGCACCCGGGAAGTGTTGGAAGAGTACATGATTAGCCTGTTGAAGAAATTTAACGGCTTCTATATTTTCATTACCACCATTTTCATTGGGTATCCATTCTCCATCTGGACGTAGATAATCTCTGTAAAGCATTGAAGCTACAGCATCTACTCTTATTCCATCAATATGAAACTCTTCAAACCAATAAACGAGGTTGGCAACTAAAAAATTTCTTACTTCGTTTCTGCTGTAATTAAATATTAGGGTTCCCCATTCTTTGTGTTCACCTATTCGTGCATCTCCATGTTCATAAAGATGACAACCATCAAAAAATGCTAAACCATGCTTATCTTTTGGAAAATGACCAGGCACCCAATCAAGAATTACGCCTATGCCCTCTTCATGACATTGATTTACAAACTCTCTAAATTCATTTGGAGAGCCAAATCTACTTGTAGGTGCATACCAGCCTGTAACTTGGTATCCCCATGAACCATCGAAAGGATGTTCAGATATTGGCATTAGTTCAATATGAGTGAATCCTCTCTCTTTTACGTAAGGGATGAGTTTCTTCGTTAATTCTGGATAAGTTAAAAATCTCGTTCCAGGTTTTAAATCAGCTGCAGGCACTGGTTCTCTTGGTTCACCATTATCCTCAAGATATCTATTATCTGTTGATTCATGTAGCCAACTCCCTAAATGCATTTCATAAACTGAAATTGGCTTGTTAATTTGACTAGAAGAATCTCTGTTTGAAATCCAAGAACTATCATTCCAATTAAAGTTTTTCAATTTTGAAACTATTGAACCATTTTGAGGTCTGATTTCATGAAGGAAACCATATGGATCAGCTTTCTCATAAATATGACCTTGATGTGTTCTTATTTCGTATTTATATGTGTCGCCCTCTTGCATTGTTGGCATGAATAGTTCCCAAATTCCCCCTAATCTTTTTTGCATTGGATGATGTCTTCCATCCCAAGAATTTATATCTCCAATTATCGAAATTGATTTTGCATTTGGCGCCCAAATGCAAAACATGACTCCTTTTTGATTTTTTCTTTCAATGAGATGTGCTCCCATTTTTTCCCAAATATGATGATGATTACCTTCTGCAAAAAGGTGCCTATCAACTTCTCCCATCCACTCTTCTCTATATGACCAAGGGTCATGTTGTGTATGAGTGATCCCTCCTCGTGAAACATTTATTTGGTAATTATGTTCTGGATTTTCAGGAAGGATAGCTTCAAAAAGCCATTTATGGTTTATGTTTTCCGCCTTATAGGTAATGTTTTTAAAATTTATTTTAACTTCGTCGGCTTCAGGCATCCATACCCTTATTACCCATTGTTCTTCATAAAAATGAGGACCTAATATTTTTAATGGATTATCATTGCAACAATTTTCTAGGTTGATGGCTTCTGATTTAATCCAGTCTGCTTGAATTGTCTCGATCATGACTGGTAGATATTAAGGATTTATAATATCAAATGATTAACCAAAAAAATAATTATTTATAAAAAAAAGGGTTCATTTTCATAAATGTTTTATTAAGGCTAAAACTTAGAGTAATAACTCTATGATTTGCGGAAGGCGCTCCAACATTCCCCTCCCCAAATCCAGGATTAACTCCAATAGCGGGATAAGCTGATGCAGATATAGATAAGCGAAGCTTGCTATCTTTTATCAAACAAATATTTGTTGGCTGCATTGTTATTTGATAAAGGCATTCTTCACTTATTTTGGAGTTTTTAACCCTTAAGAATCCGGTTGAAAATTGATTTACTTTTTCATTCCCTTCTTCCACTAGAGATAAAGCAAGGCAGATATCGAAATTGGGCTGATCACTTTTTACTTGGATTTCTAATATCGGAACCCCTCTTAAATATTGATCTTCTTCAAAAGAATTGGTTTGAAAAACACCTACATCCAATCGTTTATCAATAATACTTCTATTAAACTTTCCTGGATTCGGACCTAAATGACCACCATCAGATGGCGTAGGTCTCCATGGGTCATTAACAATTGTGAACCATCCTGATCCTTTTGAATTTATTGTCAAACTTCCATTTTCAACCTCTACATTTGCTTTGCCATCGCTTTTGAGCCCAAAAATAAATTCAGGGTGAAATTTATTATCTAATTCTTCCCACTTATTTAATGAAATATTCCATATTTTTTTCTCGCCTTTAAAATTCTTAGAATTAAATTTTTCATCTGATTTTAAATGTTTATCAAAAAATTTTAATAAAGATTCTTGTGATCCCTCCCACCAATTTAGATGTGTCGCATTCCCAATAATAATCTCTGGGTTTCCTCCAGCTTCTTTAGATTTTTTATAAAGATCAAAGGCACCTTTTAAATGTGGATCCCAAATTCCTCCAATAATTAACATAGGTTGTTTAATCCATGTTGAAATTGGTTTAAATTCTTCAAATGGGCTAGCGTTATTTAAATTTTTAAGCCATTCCAAAACAAAGCTATTAGGATCATATTTTTTTAAAATATCAATTCCATCCCTCAAGTAACTTTTATTTTCTAAGGTTAATCTTATTTTTTCCCACTCAAGTAATTTATTTTCTCTTTTCATTTTTAGTGCTGCGATTTGAAGTCCCCATGCAATATTGTTATGCCACCAATATGCTCCTCCATCTGAGCACCAATGATCCCTAACACTCATCCCAGTCATTGCTGGAGATAAACAATCTGGCGGCTTTGAATTTAATTCACCAGTTAGTTGCGTAAATCCTTGATATGAAAAACCATATAAGCCAAGTTTTCCATTACATTCTTTTAGAGACCTTACCCATTCATGTGTTTCTGAAGTATCGCTTGCTTCTTGAGAAAAACCATTAAAAACTCCTTCAGAACTACCCATTCCCCTAACATCCTGAATGATTACCATATACCCTTTGGAAGCCCACCATTCTGGATGAGAATATGTAATAGTTGCAGCTATTTCCCTGCCATATGGTTGTCTCATTAATAATGCTGGCCATGGTCCATTACTATTAGGTAACCAAATCCTGGATATAAGTCTTACTCCATCTCTAAGGACTAGAGACTTGTCAAACCATCTTGAACCAGACATTTAGGCTTTAGATAATGTCTGGGCAGTGCAGCCCAATGACGTATATAGAAAAGATCTCTGCGTTAACGGGAGTTAACTTTTTTTTGTTTGATACATACTCTATAGCTTTATCTGAACTAGCTGAAATGCCTTTTGAATTGAACTCTCTAAACTTATTACATAAATTCCTAGCTTCGTTTGGATTCTTTTTTACAGTTTCCAATAAGTTAGATTGACTTAAAACAGGATATAAAGAGTTGAAAAAGAGAAACAAAAAAAATAACAAAGGTTTCATTATCACTAACTTTTTTCTAAATTCTACATTAAAAATTTTTTTTATCCAAGATTTCCAATAGATTTGTCGATTTGATAAGCTTTTTTAATCCATTCTTTTAAGAGAATAAAAGTTGTATCTATCTCAGTTTTCACTCTAAGAGTTCTTTCTAATCTACCAATTTTGCGTTCTAATTCGTAAGGGGTAGATAGTGATAATGATTTTATGGAAGATATACCGCAATGTAAAAGTAGATATGCTTGCGGTGGAGAAATTCCAATTTCTTTTTTAAAAATAGCTATAGCTCTAATTTTCTTTAGATTATTCAATGTACATAGTGAAGATTTTCTTTGAATCTCATTTATATCTAAGTCCGAAAGATTACTTAATTTTTCAAAGTCAGTTAGATTATTTTGAATAAAAAAAGATTTCTCATGTCTAAAATTAGCTGGTAAAAAATCTAAAAAAGGTTTACTTTCCATTTTTTAAAAGACTAATTCATTTTGACATTTTTCTGAACTTCTCCTACAACAACTGGTTTACTTATACCATCTGAAATTTTTTCAAGTTTTCTTATCTTGATTTTTACATTGGCACCAGATCTGCTACCTTTCCTTAAATTTTCCGATAATTGTTCTAAAGTTGGTTCGATAGATTCTTCTGGAAAGTCATCATCTGCTTTAGCAATAATCAAATCGAACCCATTGTCATAAACAATTGGAACATATTTTGCACCTTCTATTACAACCTTTTCGGAGTAACTTTGTATAAATGCCCAACTACTCAAAGAAAGCAATAATGAAAAGATAGATGCTCCAATTATTCGAAATTTAAAACCAAAATTAAATATAAAAGCTGCTATTGTGCATATGAAAAGAAATATTCCAAAGAATCCAAAAATTTTTGGTGTGTTCTCTAATAGTTCAAAAAAAGACATTTAGTGGCTTTGACCTGATTAATTTCTTATATTTTGTAAGCCTACTCTATTTTTGGGCTCTAACTTGAAAAAAATTAGATCTCTAAATTTAAATACTAAGATTCTTTTAGTAGGGATGATTTTACCGTTAGGTATTTTAGGTACTATTTTATTAAATAATTTTTTAAAAGAAACATATAGTTCTAGGAAACTAGAAATAGAAAAAAGTATTGAGAATCTTTTAGATAAAAATGTTGATTTAGGTGATTATGTCGGGATTAGATTTCTAGGTATTTCTTTAGGTAATTCAAGAATTAATGATAAAAAAAATATAGATTCTGAAATTGTAGCCGAAAATGTATATGTGGGTATTATGCCTTTTAGATCTTTTTTAAAACAAAAATGGATTGTAAAAATAAGTCCTAACAAAGTAGCTATAAATATAGATAGAGATTTTTTTAAAAGGTCTGAATCTTATAAAAATGTTCGAATTTTAAAAAAATCACCATCAAAATATGAATTGAACTTTAACTTAAATAAATATTCAGATCTGAAGTTAAATAAAGCAGGATTAAAAACAAAGGTAAAAGGTAATGTTATTTACAAGTCAAGAAATAGACAAATCATTGCAAATGTAAAATCAAATTTTCATGAAAAGGGTTTTTTAAAATTCAAATTTAATACAAAGTTGAATCAAGACTTTTTAAAACTTGATTTATTTTCAAAGGGTTTAGATCTTGAGAATTCTGAATATATAATTGGTAATAGAAAGATTAGCTTTGAAAAGGGCACCTTTAAATCTAACTTTAAATTTAATAAATCATCAAAGCGCACATTTTGTGAAGGAAGATTTTCTTTTACTAATTTAAAAATAAAACCAGAAGATTTCGCAGAGAATATAAATTCATATTCAACTAGGTTTATTTGTAAAGATGATAATTTAATTGGTAATACAAAAAAATTAAATTATGGAACTTTGACTTCGGATTTTAATCTCAATGTACCATTTAATAAAAGTTCCAATAATATTAATCTAATAGGAAGTATCGGATATATTGATAGCCTGAATCCAGATATCAAATTATCGGGGAATATTCCCTACTGGTTTGATAGAAGAGGTATTAATTTTGGTGATATAAATACTAGTTTCAAAATAAATAGAACACAATTATCAAATTTAAATATTTTCCGAAAAAATGATATAAGGGGTTTTATTACTGCCAAAGGAGAATTAAAAGGAAAAGTTACTGATCCTAATATTTCTATAAATTTTAATGTTGATTATCCCCATTTTAAAGGCATCCGCATTAGAGAAACATGGGAGGGAGATATTAAAAACGAAAATAATGAATTTCTGCTAAATATGAAAAATAGATACTCTCCAATCCCTTCATTTCTTTCAATTAAGTTTGATTCTAATCTTAAACTAGATAATGCAAATTTTATAAGAGTTTTTAACTCAAATAAAGGAACTGTAGGAATAGTCAAAGAAGAAGATAGATATAACTGGCGAGCGGATAATTTTCCTCTTGATGAACTTGAATTATCTTTAAACAAAAATCAATTTGATAAAATTGACGGAATTATTAATGGTGAAGGATCAATTTCGTCAGACCAGTCATCCCTCGTTGGGAGACTTGCCTGGAGTTTAGGTAAATATAGAAATATTAATCTAGCCAATTCATTATTTGATTTCAGCGTCAAAAATGATTATTTTTATATAAATTCTTCATTGTATCCAATTGATGGAGGAGTTATTGAAGTCGAATATGATTCAAATAAAAATAATTTTATTAATTCAGAATTCACGAATGTAAGTACTAGTTGGACTATTCTTACAGCTGTTGATATTTTTAACTTTGATAATAAAAAAGTTATTCCCATAAGTAAATCGAATATTTTGGATGATTTGGAAATAAATAATCATAATAAGTCATTTAAAGAGAGGATCGATTTTATAAATAACTTTATTGAAAATAGTAATGTGCTAGAGGACAAATTTAATTTACAAAAATATTTAAATAAATTTAGGAGTAGATACAATGGGAAAATCACTATTCAGGGCGATAGATCAAGCAATTATAAATTGAATGCAAAATTAAATGGCTATCTTGATATACCCAAAGATGACTACAAGAATAATAAAGAGAAATTTTTTATTGATTTGGAAGGCGGATTATTAACTGGGAAAGGTTCTTTAAGAATTAATAACTTACCATTAAGTACTGCAAATATTTTTTTAAATAAACCAAGAGATTTTCTTGGAGGGTTTGATATGAATTTATTTTATGATCTTGATACAAAATCTTTCTCTAGTGATATTTCTTCCAATAATTCATTAATTAAAAACAACATCATAATATTTGATAAAGGACAAGTTGAATTTGATAATTCTATTTTTGATTTAGATTTTTCCATTTTAATAAATGGTTCTGAAATCCCAATTTATATTAAAGGCTCAATACCTATAAATAAATCAGATAACTTAGATCTAAGATTGATTGGGAATGGAAAATTTATTGAGTTAATAGATATATTTGCTGAAGAATACTTTACCTTTAAAGAAGGTAATGTGAATCTTAGAATGATTCTAAAAGGTACCTTAAATAAACCACTATTAAATGGATTTATTGTAATTAACGATTCTAAAATTGATTTTTTCAACAATATAATTAAAGATATTAATAGCATAATAATTTTCGATTTTGATTCTTTAGAGATCAATAATCTAAAAGCAAAAGCTCAAGATTCTGGGGAAATTTTTATAAAAGGTTCTTTGCCTTTTTATAGCAAGAATAATTCTGAGAAGGCAAAAATTAATTTGAAAACAAATAGATTTACTTTAGAAAAAGATAATTTTAATTTTTTAATAGATTCAGATATCGATTTAAGTGGATCATTTGAAAGTCCTGTTTTGGGAGGGTCTCTATCTTTTAATAATGGATTTATTAATTTTAATAACACCAATCAAAATAACAAAAAAGAAAATAATCTCATACGAAAAGAGGATAAAAAGGATTGGCCAGAACTATATTGGAATAATAAAAAAAATATTGAAATAATATCAAATGAAACAATCTTGAATTCAGTTCTTCTAGGAGAAACTTTGCCTAATTATTTAGATAATTTGAGTTTTAATAATCTTAAATTAAAACTTGGACCAGAATTTAAACTTCAATATTCAGAGATAGTTCAAGCTTATTTAGATACTAAATTAGACCTTACTATAAATGGTGAGGTGGGAAAAGATTTAAATGCTAGGGGTCTTATTTATCTTAAGAAAGGTAGAGCCAATCTATATACTACCCCTTTTAAACTTAATAAAAATAAAGACAATTATATTTTATTTGCATCAAGAAGTGGTGTGGTTCCATTTATAAATTTTTCTTTAATCAGCAAAGTTCCAGATTCTATAATACCTATAAGTGAAAACAATAAGGATTTAAATGTCTCAGGTGATGTTGCTGTCGACGATAGTTCAAGTGGTTATGGTGCATTTGGAATTGGTAATACTAGGCTTATTAAGATTGAAGCATCCTATGAAGGATTTTTAGATCAATTATCTTTCGCTGATGAAAATAGAAGAATCAAATTAAGGAGCACTCCAAGTTATAACAGATCACAAATAATTGGTTTGATTGGAGGTAACTCTGCAAATTTAATAAATAGAGCATTTATTTCTCAGCTTAATAATGCTAATGCATTTAGTGAAAGATTTCAGTTATCTTTATATCCAGCCTTAGTAGAAAATAATGATTCATTAAATAATATTTTTTCTAATGAAAATTTAGATATAGAGAATGATGGTCAATCATCTTCTAATGAGGAATTTTCTTCTCAAGCTTGGGTAGCCGAAATAGGCCTTGATATTACTGATGCGATAAATTTTGCCTTTCAAACCGTTCCTGGTAGAGATGATATTTCACCTTTAGGAATTTTGACTTTTCAGGCAAATCCAAATTTAGAATTATTAGGTTCTTATGATTCCAATGGGGATTGGAAAAGTCAAGTTCAGTTATTTTTTAGATATTAACTTAGAAAGAAATTTACTTTAAAGAATCTTTAATTTGAATTATTATTAAATTAACTAAAAAATATTATGGCTAATATCTTTGAAGTTCCTCAACCAGGTAATGATCTTTTAGAAAAAGCTAATAAAGTTCGTTTGGCAGCAATAAAAATAAGTCAGACTGAAAATCAAAATCGAATTAAAGCCTTGAATTTTATGGCTGATTATCTAGAAAAAAATTCTAAAGAAATATTAGATGCTAATAATGCGGATTATTCAAGTGCACAAAAAAAGGGTATTTCTAAGGCTTTACTTTCTAGATTAAAATTATCAAAATCAAAATTAAATTCAGGAATTGAAGGAGTAAGAAAAGTTGGAGACTTAGCTGATCCTGTAAATCAAGTTCAAATTAAAAGAGAGCTTTCAAAGGGATTGATCTTAGAGAGAAAAACTGTACCAATTGGAGTTTTAGGGGTTATTTTTGAATCAAGGCCAGATGCCGTGATGCAGATTAGTTCTTTAGCCATAAGATCAGGTAATGGAGTAATGCTAAAAGGTGGCAGTGAAGCCCATTTAACAAATATTTCAATAGTGAGAGCATTGCAAGAAGGTTTAAATGCATCAGGACTTGATAAAAATGCAATATGTTTACTAACGAGCAGAAAAGATAGTATGGCAATGTTAAATCTTGAGAAATATATTAATTTAATAATTCCAAGAGGAAGTAATGAATTAGTTAAATTTATTCAGGAGAATACAAGAATTCCTGTGCTAGGCCATGCTGATGGAATTTGTCACTTGTTTATAGATATTGAAGCAAATCTAGAGATAGCTTTATCAGTCGCTTTGGACAGTAAAATTCAATATCCTGCAGCATGTAATGCTATCGAAACTTTATTAGTCCATAAAGATATCGCACCAGCTTTTTTAGAAAAAGCCATCCCTCTATTTAATTCTAATGATGTTAAATTAATTGGAGACAAGAGATCAGTTGAATTAGGGTTAAAATATGAGGCTAGTCTAGAAGATTGGAAAACTGAATATTTGGATTTAATTCTATCGATAAAAATTGTTGATGATCTTGAGGCAGCAATTACACATATTCAAAAATATAGTTCAAAACATACAGATGGAATAATCACTGAAAATTCAAATACTGCCAATAAATTTATGAATGTAGTTGATAGTTCAGGTGTTTTTCATAATTGCTCTACAAGGTTTGCAGATGGGTTTAGATATGGATTTGGCGCTGAAGTTGGCATATCTACTCAAACTCTTACACCAAGGGGACCTGTTGGTCTAGAAGGTTTGGTGACTTATAAATATTTCCTAAAAGGTGATGGGAATATAGTTGATGATTTTTCATCAGGAAAGGCTATCTATACGCATAAAGATCTTTAAAATTTTTAAAGATGGAAACTTTTTTAAAAATTGAGAATATTAAACTTTGGGCTAGGGTTGGCGTTCTTGATGAAGAAAGGGAATTAGGACAACTATTTATTTTAGATATATTTTTGTGGACTGATTTTGAAAAATGTACAGTAAATGATGATATAGAAAAAACAATTGACTATTCAAAATTAGTTCAAATTTTAAAAGACCAATCAAAGAAAATATATTGTTTTACAATAGAAAAATATTCAAATGAAATTTTAGAAATAATTGATCAGACATTTAAGCTTTCTAAAGTTAAAATTATTTTGACAAAATGTAATCCTCCAATCAAAGGTTTCGATGGAAAAGTGTCAATAGTAAGAATTCTTGAAAATAAATAAAGTATTGGAAAAAAGAAATCCCATTATATTGATTCATGGTCTTTGGAATACATCAAGTATTTTTTCTTCTATTACCCCAAAACTTGATGATATTGGCATTGAATATTTTGCCCCAACTCTTGAGCATTCTTATGGAATGACTTCAATTCTGGATTTGACTAATAAATTAAATCAATTAATTTTAGAGAAATATGGTTTAGAAAAAGAAATAGATATTTTGGGATTTTCTATGGGAGGAATAATTGGTAGATACTGGCTTCAAAAATTTAATGGGTATAAAAGATCAAGAAGATTAATATCTATAGGTTCCCCTCACAAAGGAACTTTGATGGCTCAATTTATACCTAAATACCCCTTTAGAGGAATATCAGAAATGAAAATTAATAGTAAGTTTTTAAGAGAACTCGCAAATAATGATTTTTTTCTTGATGATATTGAGTGTGTAAATTTCTTCACTTATTGGGATATGATGGTTTTCCCTGGCTGGTGGACAAATTTAAATTTCGGCAAGAAAATATCAGTAAAAGTATATAAACATAGAAACCTTGTAAAAAATAAATCTGTTGTTAACAAAATAATCGATGAAATTATTATGTAGCTCCTGATAGACCTAAGTTTCTTATTAACGAATCAGTTTGTGGCTCTCTTCCCCTGAATAGTTTAAATATATCTAATGGAGGTAAGCTTCCTCCTAAGCTAAGTATTGTATCTTTGAATTTCTTTCCCATTAACTTTAAATCTTCAGAGTTTTCTAGATCAGCCTCTTCAAACATTGAAAATGCATCAGCACTTAGAACTTCAGCCCATTTATATGAGTAATATCCTGCAGAATATCCGCCTGCAAATATATGACTAAAACAACAAAGAAAATGATCTTCTTGAATTGGTTCAATAACTGTAGTTTGTTTTGCAATTTCTCTTCTTATTTCATCTGCTGTTTTACCTTTGTTTTTATCAATACTACTGTGCAATCTGAGGTCTGTAATTGCAAAATGTAGCTGTCTAAGAGTAGCCATACCACAATTAAAAGTTCTATTTTTTAGGAGTTTTTCAAAATTCTCATCGGATAATTTTTCTCCTGTTTTATAGTGCTTAGCAATATTCATAAGTGTATTTTTATGAAAACACCAGTTTTCCATGAATTGACTTGGAAGTTCTACTGCATCCCACTCAACGTTGTTGATGCCAGCTGCTTGAGGGAGATTTACAGTAGTAAGCATGTGTTGAAGACCATGACCAAATTCATGGAAAAGTGTCTGAACTTCTTCAAAACTCATCAAACTAGGTTTATCTTTTGATGGTGGAGTCTGATTACAAACGAGATACGCTACAGGGAGTGTCTTTTTGCCAATATTATTTTTATTCAAACATTCATCCATCCAAGCCCCCCCTCTCTTTGATTCAGGTCTCGAATATGGATCTAGGTAAAATGATGCTATTTTGTCATTTTCTTTATTAAGGATATTAAAAAATAAAACGTCATCATTCCACAGAGGTGCCTCATCAGTTGCTTCGACTACTTTAATTTCAAAAAGCTTTTCACTTAATTTAAATAAACCTTTCAAAACATCATTTAGTGGGAACCACGGTCTCAAAGACTCCTGATCCAAATTGAGCTTTTCCTTTCTAAGCAGTTCGGACCAATAACTAATATCCCATTGCTCGATATTCTCTGATTTTGAAAACCCATTAGCTTTAGAAAACTTATCGAGAGTTTCTAATTCAATTTTTGCAGTTTTGAATGCTGGTTCTCTCAATTCTTCTAATAGGTTTTCAACATTTTTGATTTCTTTCGCCATTTTCGTTGACAAACTTAGTTCTGCCCAACTTTTATAACCGAGAAGATTAGCCTGTTTAGTTCTAAGAGATAATATCTCTTCAATGATTTGGGAATTATTTTTTTCTCCTTGAGAAGCCCTACCAACGAATGCCTTATATAGCTTTTTTCTAAGGTTACGATCGGTAGCATATGTCATAAACGATGTATAGGTTGGAATATCTAGACTTAATTTCCAAGGCCCATTTTGAATATCAACTTCTCCATCTTCTTTAAAGTGATTATGAGCAGAAATTGCCATTAATTCCTTTACTCGCTCTGGGAGACCATCAACTTCAGTTTTCTTATTTAATATCAAAAACCATTTATTAGTGGCATCAAGAACATTGTTGCTGAAGTCTGTTGAAAGCTTCCCAAGCTTTTCTGATATATTGTTGAATTCATCTTGATCATTTTTTTGTAGTGAAATGCCTCTATGTTGCATTTCAAGAATTTCTTTATCTAAAATTCTGTTTTTAATTTGATCAAAGTTATTTATCTCCTTAAGCTTGACTAAAGAATCATAAATTACTCTACTTTGTCCGAACTTATTACTCAAGCTTATAATTTCAGGAAGAAATTTTGAATAAATTTCTCTAAGATTCTCAGAATTATTTACAGCATTTAGATGACTTATTACTCCCCAACTCCATCTAAGAATTTCATTGACTTCATTTATAGGATTTATTACATTATCCCAACTTAAATCACTTTGAATTAAATAATTAGATAAATTTTTTTCTATGTTTTGAAATTCTTCGGAAATCTTTTCTAGTACTATTGGAAATTCTTTACTTATGTTTTCGGGAGTAAATTTTTTAAATTCTGGTAATTCGCCATATTTAAAAATTGAAGTATCCATTTTTTTAAATAATTTAATTTACTAAAGTTGGAATTAATCCTACTAACTTAGCTAAAGTAAGCTGCTGGCTGAGAGCATTGGTTGAAGATTCGTATAGATTTATGGCTATTTTCGGCCAAAAACCTATTACCAAAGTAGGCAATAATAAACTAAAACCAATCGTCAATTCTCTACCATTCATCTCTTTAACTGTAGCCAGTGCTGGAATTCTAGGCCCAAAGAACACTCTTCTACACATTGACAATAGATATATTGGCGTCAGAACTAGACCTATAGCTGCGATAAGAATCGTTATCGATCTAAATATAGAGCTGAAGCCTTCTTGACTAGTGATGCCTAAAAATACAGTTATTTCACTTATAAAACCACTCATCCCTGGTAGTGCCAAAGAGGCCAAAGAGCTTGCTAAGAAAAAAGCAAAAGTTATTGGCAAGACTTTTGCTAAACCCCCCATATTCGGTATAGAAAGAGTATTCGTTCTTTCATAAAATGAGCCCGTAACAAAAAACATGGCTGCTGCGATAAGTCCGTGACTGATCATTTGTAGCATCGCTCCGCTTATCCCTAAAGCGTCTACTGCTCCAATCCCTAACAGAACAAAACCCATATGACTGACTGAGCTACATGCAATTCTCCTTTTAACATTATCTTGAGCAAATGCATTTAGAGCTCCGTAAATTATATTAATGATTCCAAGTATGATTAAAGCAGGTGCAATCTGAAGATGTACTTCAGGTAGTATTTGAACATTGAATCTTAAGAGTGCGTAGCCTCCCATCTTTAATAGGATTCCAGCGAGTAACATTGAAACTGGTGCATTAGCCTCTCCATGGGCATCGGGTAACCAAGTATGTAATGGAAAAATAGGAAGTTTTACTCCAAAACCAATTAAAAATCCTAAATAAGATAATAAGGCCAGACTCCCTGTTACATGTTTATTGGTCAAATCGGTAATATTTAAAGTAAAAGTATCACCACTCAAAGCAAGTGCTAGACCACTTATGAGTATTAATAAAGAAGCTAAAGCTGTATAAAGAATAAATTTTGTGGCCGCGTATAATTTCTTTTTCCCTCCCCAAATGGCGATAAGAAGGTATACCGGAACCAATTCAAGTTCCCATGCTAAGAAAAATAATAGGAAATCTTGTGAAAGGAAAACAAGTGCTTGAGCTGATGCTTGGACTAATAAAAGAGCAAAATACAGATTAGATTTTTTCTTGATTTTCCAACTTGCGGCAGCTGATAAAAAAGTAATTAACCCACTTAAAGCTACTAGGGGAGCAGAAAGACCATCTACGCCAAGAGACCACTCTAAGCCTATTGATGGTAACCATGAAGCTCTTTCTACCAGTTGTAATGAGCTATCTGAAGTATTGAATTTTTGAAAAAGGATGCCGATTATTAGTAAAAAATCTATAAATAAAAAAATTAATGAGATATTTCTAGGAAGTGTATTATCTTCTCCTTCTTTTGAACTCAAGAAAGGCATTATTAATGCCCCAATTAAAGGCAGTAAAACGATAGATGATAGCCAAGGAAAAGATTCTAAATTCATTTATATAATGAATAATTTTTTTATTCTAGTTGAAGTTGTACTAGCTTGAGACTATAACATTAAAAATGCCTAAGTAAAACTACTTACCAGATATAGTGCAAAATTGGCTGCCCGTTGTTTGAAGGTTTAAGAAAGGTGCTCTGCTAGCCACACCTGACTTCTCCCAAGCTTTCACCATAGCTTGACTGACGTTTTTACCATTTTCTTTTTTACACAAAGCTAGGATACTTGGCCCAGCCCCACTAATTGCGCATCCTAGAGCACCTGCATTTAGTGCGGCATCTTTAACTTCTATTCCACCCTTAATAAGTTTCCATCTGTAGGGTTCATGTAGCTTATCAAACATTCCCTCTTTTATAAGTTCCGCATTTCCTGCTTTTAATCCGTTTAGTAATAAAGTAAGTGCCCCCATATTTGTCACTGCATCAGATATTGGTACATTCTTGGGCATAACTTTTCTCGCTTCACTTGTGCTTAGACGAATTGCAGGTATTGCTACAACAGCTTTAATTGAATCGTGCCAATCACATCTAATTATTCTCCATCTTTGAGAAGATGACCTGGCTGTCAAACAAAGCCCACCCAGAAGAGAGGGTACTACGTTATCAGGATGACCTTCTATATCAATAGCAAGTTCAAGGAGTTTTTCTTTGGGCAAAGGAGAGTTTATTATTGCATTTGCTCCGATTAATCCAGCAACTATTGCTGTAGCACTACTTCCAAGACCGCGTGCAGGTGGCACTGCCAACTTAACTCTTGCTTCAAGTGCAAAAGGGTCCATATTTGCACTCTCCCATACTTTCTGAGCCGCTCTAAAAACTAGGTTATCTGGCCCTCCTCTTAAATGATTACCATCTGTACTTTCCATTATTAAATCAAATCTATCTCCACCACCTTCAATTCTTGTAAAAATAAATTCATTATATAGATCTAATGCTGCTCCAAGACAATCGAATCCTGGTCCTAAATTTGCAGTTGTAGAAGGTACTGTTACTCTTATTTTTTTACCTATTTCAGGAATAGACATTTTTTTAAGTAGTTTTTAAAAGCATTTTTGCTCTGCAGGCTGCACTAAATAGCCCAAATTCTTCATCCAAAATCACCCTCAGAGGTATTGCTTTAAGAATATCTTTTAATCTTCCTTTATCAAAAAATTGTTTCATAAATAAATCAGATTTAAAGTTTTTGAAATGTTTCGGTGCGGTCCCTCCAGAAATCCATAGCCCTCCCAAGCATAATTCTTGAAGAGCGACATCTCCTAATAAAGAGGCATAAGCATCTAACCATATTCTCTCTACTTCAATCATTAGCTGATCTCCCTCACTAGAAAGGGTACAAATTTTTTCAGGTAGTTCTTTTCTCGCAGTATCAGAAATTTTTATTTCCTTTAAATATTTTTGTAGAGGATGGTTTTGGGCGTCAGGTTTGCTCAGTCTCCATTCGGCAATTCTTGATAAACCAGTGCCACTAATAATTTTTTCACAAGATATCCTCTCAACTTTTAGGTAATTTTTAAGCCAAATTTTTAATTCCCATTCTAATTTTGACTTTGGCGAGTATTCAACATGACCCCCTTCGCTAGCTAAAACTTTTATTTCACTTCCTGATATTATTCCTCTTGCAATGCCCAACCCAGTCCCAGCTCCAACAATGGCATGTAAATCATTATTAGCACCTTCAGAATAAGATCCATTCTGGATAATTGAATATTGATTTTTCTTTAAGAAAGGAATTCCATAAATTTGCACTGCAAAATCATTTATTAGCTCACATTGTTCAAATTTAAATTTATTTTTTAATTTATTTCCTGAAATATTCCATGATAAGTTAATGATTTTTGCGTTGTTGTTAGATAAAGGACCAGCTACAGCGAAACATGCAGAAGAAGGATGAGTAATATTTTTGCATTCATTTTTGAGAAAATTTTCCAGGATCAGTTCAAAAGAATCCCAATCAGAAGATATATATTTCTTTTTGAATAACAATTTAGGCGAATCATCATTTAATACTCTTTCGAATATTCCCAATAAAACCTTGGTACCTCCTAAATCACAAGCCAGAAAATTCATCTATTCGAAATTATTCTGTTCTACCTTTTTTTTCTATTAATTCATCCATTAATTTGAATAGATTAGGTAGATCGAAAGTTCCTAAATTTGTTCCGTCCAAAGCTCTTAACGCGACTGAATCAATTTCTTCTTCTTTATCTCCAATAACTGCAATTAGAGGAACTCTCCCGAGAGTTGCCTCTCTTATTTTATATCCTATTTTTTCATTCCTAACATCAACTTTTGCTCGGTAACCATTATTATTTATTAATTCATTAAACTTTAAACAATTTTCAATATTTCTATCAGTGATGCTCAATATAATTATTTGATAAGGCGCAAGCCAAATTGGGAATCTTGCCTCATATTGTTCAATTAAAATTCCTATAAATCTTTCAAAGGATCCTAAAATTGCTCTATGCAGCATAACTGGATTTCTTTTTTCATTATCAATATCTACATAAGTTGCATCCAATCTAATGGGCATTGAGAAATCAACCTGAATAGTTCCGCATTGCCAAACTCTATTAAGACAATCTTGTAACGAGAATTCTATTTTTGGACCGTAAAAAGCACCCTCACCTGGTTGGAGTTCCCATTTTAGATTCTTATTATCTAGAGCTTTGGTAAGAGCCTCTTCTGATTTATCCCAAATCTCTTCACTACCTACTCTTTTTTCAGGACGAGTTGATAATTTGATAATGATTTCATCAAAACCAAAAGTTTTATAAACCTCGAAAACAAGGTCTATAAAAATAGAAACCTCTTCTTGAATTTGCTCTTCTGTGCAAAATATGTGCGCATCATCTTGAGTAAAATTTCTTACTCTCATTAAACCGTGCAGTGCCCCAGAGGGCTCATTTCTGTGACAAGAACCAAATTCAGCAAGACGAATAGGTAAATCCTTATAACTTTTTAAACCTTGATTAAATACTTGAATATGGCATGGACAATTCATTGGTTTTATTGCATAAGTTCGATTTTCTGACGCAGTAGTGAACATATCGTCTCTAAATTTTTCCCAATGACCTGATTTTTCCCAGAGAGATTTATCTACAGCTTGTGGGGTTTTAATTTCTAAATAATCATTTTTTTTAAGTATTTCTCTTATGAATTTTTCCAGTACTTGGTAAATTGTCCATCCATTTGGATGCCAAAAAATCATTCCTGGGGATTCTTCTTGGATATGAAATAGTGAATGTTTTTTCCCAAGTTTTCTATGATCTCTTTTTTCCGCCTCTTCAATTCTTGTTAAATAATCTTTGAGTTCTTTTTCTTTAGCCCATGCAGTTCCATATATTCTCTGTAATGATTCATTCTCACTATTACCTCTCCAGTATGATCCTGATAATTTAAGTAACTTAAAGTGTCTAAGATGTCTAGTGTTAGGAACGTGAGGCCCTCTACACATGTCGATATATTCTTCGTGCTTATATAAATTGATCAGACCTTCTTCAGGAATTTCTTCAATTATTCGTAATTTGAAAGTTTCATCTCTCTCTTTAAAAGTTTTAATTGCTTCTTCTTTAGAAACTTGTAAAATCTCAACGTCATAGTTTGTTTTTATTAATTTATTAATTCTATTTTCGATTTTTATTAAATCTTCAGGAGTAAATCTGTATTCAGAAAAAATATCATAATAAAAACCATCTTCAATTACAGGCCCAATCGCCATTTTAATATCAGAGTAAATTTGTTTAACTGCATGACCAATAAGGTGAGCAAAGGAGTGTCTTATTATGTCAATTCCCTCTTTATCTTTTGATGTGATGATTACTACTTTGGAATCTTTATTTATAGGAATAGTTGCATCAAGAAGAACATCATTTACTTTTCCAGCAATTGTTGCTTTAGCTAATCCAGAGCCTATACTCTGGGCAATTTCTAGAATAGTTACAGATTTTTCGAAAACCTTTTTTGAACCATCGGGCAAGGTAATTATTGGCATAATTTATTTCTCCATTTCAAAGAATCCTAATTTTGATTTAACTCTTTTTAAAGTCTGATTTGCTAAATCTTCAGCTTTTTCTTTCCCTTCATCAAGAATTTTATTTAGTTGATAAGGATCATTAATTAATAATTTATATTTTTTCTGAATAGGTTCTAGTGATTCAATAAGTTGTTCAGTAATTAATTTTTTAAATGTCCCCCATCCAGTTTCTGAGAATTCATTTTCACATTGAGAAATTTCTTTGCCAGATAATATTGAATAAATCATCAAAAGATTTTTAGATTCTGGCCTCTCAGGGTTGTTAAATTCAATTCCAATAGAACTGTCACTTTTTGCTCTTTTTATTTTTTTTGTGATTATTTCAGGAGGATCTAATAAGTTAATGCGACTTCCCTCATTAGGATCACTTTTGCTCATCTTTTTTGAACCATCAATTAAACTCATTATTTTTGAACCATTCTTCATAATGATTGGTTGAGGGATTTTTAAAATATTTTTATCCTTACTAAATCTGGCATTAATTCTCTGTTGTGCAATATCTCTTGCAAGTTCAAGATGTTGTTTTTGATCCTCACCTACTGGTACGAAGTCAGCGTCATAAAGAAGGATGTCTGCAGCCATAAGTATTGGATAGTCAAATAATCCAATAGATACATTATTCCCCTGTTGTATGGATTTTTCTTTGAATTGAATCATTCTTTCCATCCAATTTATTGGGGTCATGCAATTTAATATCCAACAAAGTTCTGAATGTGCTGAAATCTGACTTTGAACAAAAATTGAGCAAATATTGGGATCTATCCCACAAGCGACGTACAAAGCCGCAGTAGAGATAGTGTTTTTAGATAATTCTTTGGGATTATATGAAGCTGTTATTGCGTGCAAATCAACTACACATAGGAATGTTTCATATTGCTCTTGCAGCGTAACCCAATTATTTATGGCCCCAAGCCAATTCCCAATATGTAAATCACCTGTTGGTTGAACTCCCGAAAGAATTCTTTTTTTATTTGCCATCCTCTTCTACTTCGCTAGATTGGATCTCTTCAGTTGATGTACTTTTTACAGGTCTTGCAAAAGGGTCAGGTGCTGTTTTTATATTCTTTTCATAAGGATTTTGTAATTGTCTACTCGGAGAAGAGTTTTTATTATTTTTTGCATATTCTTTGATTGATTCAATCAATTTTTCGTCTTTGATCATTTCGCTAAGTGTTCTAACAGAGAAACCCAGAACTGCAACGGTAGATCTTAATTGAAAGGTCTCTTGTATTGATTTTACAGCTTTCATTTCATTGTCACTCAATCTTATACGGAATCCTCCTCCATCTCTTCTTCCGCCCGATCTATCTCTGAAATTAGATCTTTCATTGTTAGAACGACCTCTGTAATTTTCTTGTCTAGGATTATTGCTGAAATTTGAATTAGACATCTTGATGTTTCTTTAGTTATTTAAATAGTCTATTAACTTAGCATCTTCTTATGCAATAAGTCTTTTTAAAAGACTTAAAATTTTATCTTTTGATTAAAGACTTATGAAATTTTGCTTTTCTCATTCACAACTTGCATTAAAATAAAATTAGAAAAATAAAGTATTGTGTTTGATATTAGTAAAGACAACCTTTTTAAGGATTTCATAAAGTTTCCAAAAAAAAATCTTCTTATTATTTTATTATTGTTAGGCTTTGGGGAATGGTTTGTAAGTGACTTAATACATTTTGCGGGAGGCTCAATAGGATTTTTTGCGTTGTGTTTGGGGGGATATTTTTACTTGAAGAATGATAAGCCTAAATTTAATGAGCCAAGTAATTTAGATGGTTGGATAAATCTATGTAATGAAGATTTAAATTTTTTTGAAGAACTTGAAGCAACAAATGAATTAGAAAAAAAGAATTCAAAAAGACAAAGAATACTTGAATCGATTCTTAATAGATGTGAAAAAGAAACAATAAGTTGTATTGGACATAAAGATTATCAAAGTTTTCAATCTGTTATGAAAAGTAATTTTAAAACAGATAAGTTCGACTTTGATTTATACGAAAAACTGCCTAAATACAATTCTTCTCAAGTTATTCCAGAGGAAGCTTTGAAGAGTGATGCAATCTTGTATTTTATAAACTTACCTTTGTCGGCAAATGATTTTTTGTGGCTGGAAAAGTTTCCTAAAAATATGCCAATGTGGTTGGTGGCTTTAACTACCAACAAAATAGAAGCCAAAAATCAGATAGAAGACCTAAAGTCTCAAATTTCAAATGACTTTATAAACAAAATTATTACTTTTGATTTAAATAAGAATGAAATAATTAACATACCTTTTTCCTTAAGGAAGTTTTTCATAAGTTCATCTAAAAATATTGAAAATACAAAAAAAAGGCTCTTGAAAGAACTTCATCTTGCCTGGCAATCTGAAATTGAAGGGATAAGAAGAATTCAGTTAAAAGGTATACAAAGAAAAAATCAAATTCTTGTAGCAACAACTGTTTTCTTATCTCCTATCCCATCAATTGATGTTATGGCAATGACAGTACTAAATTCTTTAATGATTAAAGAAATTAAGTCTATATGGGGATGTAATTGGTCTCCTGAAATTTTAGATAAAGTATCCAAAGAGATTTTAAAGACTGCAATTGCTCAGGGAGTTATTGAATGGAGTGGACAGACTCTAATTGGCATAACAAAATTACATGGCCCCAATTGGCTTGTGTCTGGAACATTTCAGGCTGTAAGTGCTGCTTATTTAACAAGAGTAGTATCGAGTTCTTTGGCTGATTTTATGGCAATAACAAAAGGAGTAGAAGAACCTGATTTGGATTTTATAAAGAAAAATTCTGAGAAAATTGTTGAAGAAGCTTTTGAAAAAGAAAAAATAAATTGGAAAGGATTTATTTCTGATCTTAGAAAACCACTTATGAAACTATCTTTTAGTTCATAATCTAAGGATGAATGTTAAACATGAAAAAAAAATTTCTTTTTTTAAGTTTGATACTTCTGCTTTCTCTTGCTTCAGGATCATGTAAGAGAATATCAAATAAAAATGAAACTAAAGAAGTAATACTGGCAAGTTTCACTGTTTTGGCGGACATAATAAGTAATGTCGCTAAAGATGATTTTATTGTTAGATCAATAACGAAACCTGGAGTTGAAGTTCATGGCTATCAACCAACTCCCAGCGATTTGGTAAATGCCTCTAATGCTTTTGTTTTTATTGATAATGGATTTGGATTTGAACTATGGGCTGAAAAATTTGTTTCTAATTTAAAAGTTAAAAGGATAACTGTCGCGGAAGATTTAGATCCTATTTTTATCAGTGAAGATTTTTATAAAGGGAAACCCAATCCTCATGCATGGATTTCTCCAAAACGGGCGATCCTATACGTAGATATTCTCGTAGATTCTTTATCAGAATTGAGGCCATCCAAAAGGACATTATTTGAAGAAAATGGAAAAATTTATAAAGATAAACTATCTAAAATAGATAAAGAATTCTCACTTTTTATTAATAACTTAAATAAAGACAGGAGGTATCTAGTAAGTTGTGAAGGTGCTTTTTCATATCTAACAAATGATTATGGATTAGAGGAAGTATATTTGTGGCCAGTTAATGCTGAGAGTCAAATTACTCCTAAAAGAATGGCAAGAACAATCTCACTAGTTAAAGAAAAAAATGTTCCAACTGTATTTTGCGAAAGTACTGTAAGTAACGAATCTCAAATGGTTGTTGCAAACGAAACTGGGGCTAATTTTGGAGGAAACCTTTTTGTTGATTCATTATCTGATGATAGTGGACCTGCTAGTTCATATATAAAAATGCTTGAGCATAATTTGAATTTGATAAAAAAAGGGCTTTTTTGAATTATGGAAACAATCAATTATCAAAACTTTAGGATTGAGGCAGAGAATATTTGCGTAGATTACAACGGTAAGGTGGCTTTGTATGATGCCAATTTAAGATTGAAACCTGGCCAGATTTGTGGGTTAGTAGGGATGAACGGGGCTGGTAAAACAACTTTTTTTAACGCTTTAACTGGCTTTGTAAATATTTCAAAGGGAAAAATTAGAATAAATGGAGAGTCAGTAAGATCTGCTCAAAAAGATCAGACAATTGCTTATGTTCCTCAAAATGAGGGAATTGATAGTCAATTTCCAATAAGTGTTTGGGATGTAGTGATGATGGGAAGATATGGTTCGATGAATATTTTTAGGTCTCCTAGAGAGTCTGATGTTCAGGCGGTTAAAGATGCTATTGAAAGAGTTGATCTTACTGATCATTTATCTACACCTATTGGAAATTTATCTGGAGGTCAGAGAAAGCGAACTTTTTTAGCTAGAGCAATTGCGCAAAGAGCTTCAATATTACTTCTTGATGAACCTTTTTCAGGTGTTGACATAAGAACTGAGAAACTTATCTCAGAATTATTTATTCAATTTAAAAATGAGGGGAAAACTATATTATTATCAACACACGATATGATTCATGTCCGTGAATTTTGTGATTTGGTTCTTTTAATAAATAAAACTGTTGTAGCTTATGGAGAGACCTCTGAAGTGTTTACCCCTGAAAATATTACAACCACTTTTGGAGGGATCTCACCTGATTTCTTGTTTGGACCTGAATCCTAAATATTAAATTTCATGGAGCTCTGTTCTTTTTTAACTTTAGATTCATTCATAACAGATCCTTTGACTCATGACTTTATGAGAAAAGCACTTCTTATGAGTTCACTAGTTGCAGCTGTTTGTGGTTTTCTGTCAAGTTATTTGACTCTTAAAGGATGGGCTTTAATGGGAGATGCAGTGTCACATTCGGTAATGCCAGGGGTTGTGGTCGCCTATGCATTAGGTCTTCCTTTCTCATTAGGGGCATTTATTTTCGGAGTTGGTTCTGTAGCATTGATAGGGTTTATTAAGCAGAAATCTAGAGTTAAGGAAGATACTGTTATTGGGTTGGTATTTACCGGATTTTTCGCTCTTGGAATCGTATTGGTTTCTAAGATTAAAAGTAATATTGATCTGCACTCTATTCTTTTTGGTAGTCCATTAGGAATATCCCTTTCAGATGTAAAACAAACTATATTCATTTCTTTATTGGTAGTAATTCTTTTATCAATTTTTAGAAAAGATTTAATGCTTTATTGCTTTGATCCTAGGCATGCAAAAACAGTGGGGATTAACGTATTTTTTCTTCATTATTTACTCCTCACATGCTTATCTTTGGCAGCTGTTGTGGGCTTGCAGTCTGTCGGAATTATTTTGGTGGTTGCAATGTTGATTACACCTGGGGCTACAGCATATTTACTTACGGATAAATTTGATAATATGACGGTAATTTCAGTATTAAGTGCAATTTTCTCAAGCCTGATAGGAATCTATGTTAGTTTTTGGTTTGATCTTGAAACAGGTGGATCAATTGTCTTGGCACAAACTTTTATATTTTTATTTGCTTTTTTATTCGCTCCAAGATATGGAATATTTAAGTTAAAGAAATTATTTGCCGGTTATAAATGATAGTTGCGGAAGAAACTTTAAATAAAAAGTGGAATTGGTGGCCATTATTCCCCTTA
Source organism: Prochlorococcus sp. AG-347-L19 (assembly GCA_003278895.1). GTDB lineage: Bacteria > Cyanobacteriota > Cyanobacteriia > PCC-6307 > Cyanobiaceae > Prochlorococcus_A. The sequence continues at coordinate 16,019 of QCCO01000008.1, read as the reverse complement.
TATCCTTATGGAAAAAAGAAAACAATTTTAAGAGAATTAATTCCTGAACAAATATGGTCCTTGGAACAAATACAGGGCCTTTATTATGTTGCGGTTCCAATAAGAATGACAGTAATAAAGGTTGATAATGGATTGATGCTGATAAATCCACTGCCACCTACAAAAGAATTAATAAATGAGTTGGAAAAATTAATTGCGATTCACGGCAACGTAAAAACAATAATTCTACCGAGTGCCTCTGGACTAGAACATAAAATCGGACTGCCAGCTCTTTCAAGAATTTTTAAAGATGCAGAAATTTGGCTGTGTCCTGGGCAATGGAGTTTTCCCATAAATCTACCTCTAGATTTTTTAGGAATTCCATCAAAAAGATCAAGAATTCTATTTGAGGAAGGTACTCCACATGCAAACTCCTTTAAATGGTTTTCATTAGGCCCACTGAATTTAGGACTTGGAAGATATCAGGAGATAAGTTTTTTCCATTATCCTACGAAAACTCTACATGTAACAGACGCAATAGTTGGAATAGACTCCATACCACCTGAAATATTTAATTTTGATCCAACTCCACTTCTTTTTCATTCTAGAGAGAGAGGAGATGAACCTTTGATTGACTCCATAGAACAAAGAAAAAAAGGATGGAAAAGGTTAGTCTTATTTTCATCTTTTTTGAAACCAGGTAAATTAAATATTCCACCTTTAAAAAAAATATTTAAGTATTCATTCAAAAAAGATCTTAGAAATTGGAGATCTCATTTCGGTATTTATCCTTTTCTATGGGACGAAGATTGGGAATCCTCTCTTGTTGAAATAATGGGTAAAGATACTCCTAAGATTCAAATTGCACCAGTTTTACAAAAATTAATTTTTCCGCGTTCAAAAGAAGTTTTACTTAAGTGGTTAGAAAATATAAAGTCTCTTGAAGATATGGAATATTTAATTCCAGCTCATTTTACGGCGCCTATAAAATTTACAACAGAAGATTGTCAAAAATTAATAAATGAAATTAATTCCCAAAAGTGGGACAAACTTCCTGAAGATAATAAATTCTTGATTGGTTTATATAAAAAGTTGTTTGAACTAGGAATAATTCCTGAAGAAGTAAATCTTTAAAATTATTATTCTCCAATAGACATGTTTTCATCATTTTTAAGAGTTTGTTCCAGCTCTTTTCTTTGCTCCATTTGTCTTAAGAAATATCCTGTCATCATTGCAGAAGATAATAAATTAGCAATGTTGTCTTTCGAAGATGTTATTTTTACATCAAATTGATCTGAAGGAAGCATTCCAAGAAGACCTTGAACATTATGTCTAATTATTTCTTGAATATCTTCACTAGCTGATTTTGCTACTCTTTGCAAAACTTCCGGAGATTGTTTTTGTAAATATTGTATTAAATCATTCTCATCGTTTGGATCATTATTTTCAGTAGCAAGAAATTCTGGATTAAACATTTCTATAGCTTCAAGATATAAAAACCCTACAACATCATGTACCCATTAATCTGAATTATTAAGGGCAGGGAACCGAATAGGTCCAATTTTATTAAACGGCCAATATCTAAAAATAGCTTTACCAATAACCTTTTCATAGGGTAAAAATCCCCAAATATGTGAGTCCATACTGTTATTTCTATTATCTCCCATCACCCATAATGATTCTTCTGGAACAATAAAAGGGCCTATGGAGTAATTAATATTTTCGTCAAAAATATGATTTTTTTGAGCTATATCATTTAAGTAAAGGTTACCGTCTCTGACTTCTACCTTGTCTCCAGGAATCCCAATTACTCTTTTTATTAGTGCAGTATCTGCTTCATAACCAGCATTAATTAATTGTTCCGGAACGTTAAAAACAACTATTTTATTTTTTAATTTTGAAAGATTTGATTTGGATGTGATTTTGGGGGTTACTTTCTCAACCAGAATTTTATCTTGTATTTGTAGAGTTGGAAGCATTGAACCGGATGGGATCCATCTTGGCTCTATAACCTGCCATCGTATAATTAAAGCAATCGATATCCAGATTAAAAGATTTTTTAAATCCTTTATTATTGAATTTCTTTTTTCTTGAGTCGTAGACATGTTTTATTTAATTCAGCTATAAGGAAAATCCCAAAGCATTTATATAAATTATGACATCATCTATTGAATGCATAAATTTTCTTAGAAGTTTACAACTTTTAAATCTTCTTATAAAAATAGGAGTTCAAAATTTAATAGTATGTCCTGGTAGTAGATCAGCACCTTTAGCAATAGCGGCTGGAGAATTAAATAAATTAGGACTGGTAAATATTTTCAATTCAATAGATGAGAGATCTGCAGGATTCCACTCTCTTGGGATTTCTGCTGCATCAGGAAATCTATCTTTAGTCATTACCACTTCTGGGACGGCCGTTAGTAACTTATTGCCAGCAGCAGTTGAGGCAGACAGATCTTGTAAAGGGATTATATTTCTTACTGCTGATAGACCCTTAAGATTAAAAGATTGTGGGTCTAATCAAACAGTAAATCAAGAAGATTTTTTGAGTTCAGTCTGCAGAAGAGTTTTAAATACAAATTTAAATGGACTTCATGAAACACAAGAAAATGAAATCTTGAATTTAGTAAGAATTACTGAGAAACAAATATCAACCTTTCCCGGTCCTATTCATTTAAATATTCCTATTGATAAGCCTCTAGATATTTCTTTATCTAATAAAAAAAGTGTTTTAGAGGTTTTTGAGAGAATCTATTTAAAGAAAAAATATATATTTCAGGAAGTTGAAATAAAGTCTGATAAAAACATATTCTTAGAAATTTCAAAAAGTTTAAATTTAGGTGAATCTGGTATTATTTTGGTAGGTCCTTATCAAGGTTCCATCAATGATTTAACTTCTTTCAATAAGTCTTTAGAAAGATTACAAGAAATTACTGGTTGGCCAGTATTTGCTGATCCTGTTTCAGGAGTATATTCTGATTTGAGAGGATTAGTTGTGAATTGGGAATTAGTCTTAAGAAAAAATAAAAATTCAATAAATTGTCATCAACTTTTGAGGCTTGGCCCTATGTCATCCTCAATTGATTTGGAGAGGTTTTTAACAACATTCAAAGGGATACAAATTCTTATAAAAGAAAAAAACTATAGAAAATTGGACCCTATAAAGAAATCATTTGAATATGATTTTGGGCTATCAAATTTTACTACTCTATTGTTAGAAGAATTATCTATTAACCAAAAAAACAAAAAGTCTCTTACTCCGATGGCTCTAGATCTAATAGAGGAAGGTGAGCAGATTAAAGAAATTTTAAAAGAAAAAATTTCTCAAGATAATCAAATTACTGAGTATATGCTTGCAAATCTTGTTCCCAAACTTTGGCCAGCTGAAAATCCTATAATGCTTTCCGCGAGCAGCCCGATTAGAGATTGGCTTACATTTTCTGAGAATGGTACTTTAACAAGAAATTGTTTCAGCTTTAGAGGAGCTTCCGGCATAGACGGTACTTTATCTCTTGCATTAGGTATTTCTAGAATTAAAAATCCTCTACTTCTTGTGACTGGAGACTTAGCTTTTATTCATGATATAAACGGTTGGTTGATTGAAAATTCAATCGACATGAATTTAACAATTCTTTTGATAAACAATAATGGAGGAAATATATTTAATCGTATTTATAAAAAAAATTTAGAAGAAGATGAATTAAAAAAACTTTTTCTTATGCCAAAAGAAATAAACTGGCCAAAACTCGCAGAGGGCTATCGAGTAAACTTTATAAGTGTGGCAAATTTTAAAAAATTACGAGAGGCATTCGATTGGAGCATATCTATCCAGAAATCTGTAATAATTAAAGTTGATATTGATCCAGAAAATGAAATTTGTGAAAAAAATGCCCTGCTAGAAAAAATAATTGGCAGTTAAATTTATCATTTTCTATCTTTGAATAATTAGGTTTCATGAAAGTATTACCTGGTAAAACAACTTTAAATTGGTCAGAATGCAAATCTTATGAGGATATATTGTTTCACAAATCAGATGAGGGGATTGCGAGAATTGCAATTAATCGGCCTGAAAAAAGAAATGCATTTAGGCCACAAACTGTAGATGAACTAATTAACGCATTTGATATCGTAAGAAATGATGAAACTATTGGAGTGGTTCTCTTTACAGGTGCGGGACCTGACAAGAAAGGTATTTATTCTTTTTGCTCTGGAGGTGATCAGAGTGTCAGGGGTAAAAATGGGTATAAAAATGATGAAGGGAAGCAGAGATTAAATGTACTTGAACTTCAAAGATTAATAAGAAGTTTGCCTAAAGTGGTTATTGCCTTGGTTCCTGGTTTTGCAATTGGAGGAGGCCAGGTACTTCATTTAATTTGTGATCTTAGTATCGCATCTGAAAATGCAATATTTGGTCAAACAGGTCCAAGAGTTGGTAGTTTTGATGCGGGTTTTGGATCTAGTTATTTAGCAAGACTTGTTGGTCAAAGAAAAGCAAAAGAAATTTGGTTTTTATGTAGAAAATATAATTCCAAGGAAGCTCTTAAGATGGGCTTGATAAATGCAATTACAAAGATTGAAGAATTAGAAGCCGAGGGTGTAATCTGGGCAAGAGAGATTTTACGAAATAGCCCAACTGCTATTCGTATTCTTAAAGCTTCATTCAATGCAGAGAATGATGGGATTGCCGGTATTCAAGAATTATCTGGATACACAACTCAATTATTCTATTCGACTGAGGAAGCTCAAGAAGGTAGAGATGCCTTTCTTGAAAAGCGTCCACCAGACTTTTCTGACTATAAGTGGACGCCCTAGTTTATTTTTCAAAAGAACTTTTTTAAAAAATTATCAATGAGAATTCTTCTTGCCGCTGCTGAATGTGCTCCAATGATCAAAGTTGGAGGTATGGGAGATGTGGTTGGTTCGTTGCCTCCATCTTTGATAAAACTTGGTCACGATGTAAGGGTAATAATTCCAGGATATGGAAAATTGTGGAGTGTTCTAGAGGTATCGAATGAACCAGTCTTTAGAGCAAATACAATGGGCACTGATTTTGCCGTATTTGAAGCAAAACATCCCATCCATAATTATGTGATTTACCTAGTGGGTCATCCAACATTTGACTCTGACAAAATATACGGAGGCGAAAATGAAGACTGGCGCTTTACATTTTTTGCTAGTGCCACTGCAGAATTTGCATGGAATTGTTGGAAACCTCAAGTTCTCCATTGCCATGATTGGCACACTGGAATGATTCCTGTGTGGATGCATCAGGACCCCGAAATTAGTACTGTCTTCACAATTCATAATTTAAAATACCAAGGCCCTTGGAGGTGGAAACTTGAAAAAATGACTTGGTGCCCTTGGTATATGCATGGAGATCACACAATGGCTGCGGCAATGTTGTTCGCAGATAGGGTTAATGCTGTTTCTCCGACTTATGCAGATGAGATTAAAACCCATGAATATGGGGAAAGCCTAGAAGGATTACTTAATTACATTTCAGGTAAATTAAGGGGAATTCTTAATGGCATAGATCTTGATGAATGGAATCCAGCCAAAGATCCAGTTTTACCTGCAAAATTCAGTATTAAGAATTTAGAAAATAGGCTAGAAAATAAAAAAATTCTGCAGAGAGAAATGGGTCTCGAAGTTAATTCTAAAAAATATCTTTTAGGCATGGTCAGTAGGTTAGTTGATCAGAAAGGCGTTGACTTACTTTTACAAGTTTCAAGAAGACTATTAGCCTATACAGATTCCCAAATTGCTGTTTTAGGGACTGGAGATAGATATTTAGAGTCTGGATTATGGCAACTGGCATTAGATTACCCAGGAAGATTCTCAGTATTTCTTACTTATGATGATTCTTTATCAAGGCTTATCTATGGTGGCTCAGATGCATTCTTAATGCCGAGTAGATTTGAACCATGTGGTATTAGTCAACTCCTCGCTATGAGATATGGCTCTATTCCAATAGTAAGGCGAGTTGGAGGATTAGTTGATACAGTTTTACCTCATGATCCAGAAAATAACAATGGTACGGGATTTTGCTTTGATCGCTTTGAACCTATAGATTTCTATACTTCTTTAGTAAGGTCATGGGAAGCCTTTAGGCATAAAGATAGTTGGGAATTACTTCAAAAAAGAGCCATGAGCCAAGAGTTTAGTTGGCAAAGATCAGCTCTTGAATACGAAGTAATGTATAAGGATGTTTGCGGAATAAAAGAACCATCGCCAGATTTCGCTGAAGTTGAAAAATTTTCTTACGGACAATCAGCTGATCCATCTTTAAAAAAAGTATGACTTAATTTTTTCATGGAATTCTCTTTATTAGAATTAAACGATGTTTTGGGGGATATTAGAAATCTGAGCGAAGGGAAAAGAGATTCTTTAAATTTTAAGAATATAAATATTGATAGTAGAACTTTATTAAAAAATGATCTTTTTATAGCTATCAAGGGTAAAAATTTTGACGGACATAGTTTTCTTCCAGAGGTTTTAAATAAAGGAGTTAAATCTGTTGTAATTAAAAAAGGGATGGAGAGATTACTTCCTAGTAATTTTCCTTATTGGGTTGTAAATGACACAACAGAGGCATTTCAAAAATTAGCATTGCTAAAAAGAAAAAAATTAAATATTCCTATTGTTGCAATAACTGGCTCAGTGGGTAAAACAACTACGAAGGAAATGATTGGTGAAGTTTTAAAAAAACTTGGAAGAATTAAATTATCTCATGCAAATTTCAATAATGAGATTGGAGTTGGCCTTACTATTCTTGCTACAGATATTGAAGATAAAGTTTTAGTTCTTGAGATGGGGATGAGAGGTCTTGGACAGATCGAGAATTTATCTAAATATAGTGAACCCGATATTGCAGTTATTACTAACATAGGCACAGCTCATATTGGATTGTTAGGCTCAAAAAAAAATATTACTCATGCAAAGTGTGAAATTAGTAAGTTCTTAAATCCAGAAGGAGTTGTAATAATTCCAGCAAATGATCCATTCCTAGAAAAAACTTTAAAAAAATTTTGGAAAGGTAGAGTGATAAAAGTAAAACTATTAAATATACAAAATCAAAAGGAGATTTTTAAGAAAGATGATAATTTGCGAGGATTTTATCATCCTTTGAATAAAACAATTTTAATTGAAGAAAAAACCTTTGAAATTTCATTTGAGGGATATCACAATGCTTCGAATTTCTTGTTTGCATATGCGGTTGCTAAAGAGCTAGGCATTGATTTTGCAAGTTTTAATAAATTTGATTTTGTAAGTTTAGGTGGAAGGAATAAAATTCTTAAATCAGTAAAAACAACAATATATGATGAATCATATAATGCTTCCCCAGAGTCAGTAAAAGCATGTATTAAAAATCTACTTGAAAAACCAAGAAATCAATTTTTCATATTTGGAAGTATGCAAGAATTGGGAAAAGAATCTGAAAAATATCACAAAGAAATATTCAACTTAATTAATAATTCAGACATAGAAAAGTGTTTATTTATTTGTGATAAAGAAAATGAAAAAAACTATACCAATTATCTAAAAGATATGAAAAAATTCTTAGTTTTAAATAATATTAAAGATGTACCTCAAGAGATAAACAAATCTACAAAAAAAGGAGATTCTATTCTTATAAAAGGGAGCAGATGTTGGCAACTTGAAAAAATTATTGAATTAATTAACTAAATCAGGATTTCTTTTTTTGCCAATTCTCTATATTTATTTGCTTGGTTCTTGAGATCGCTAATGAATTATCTTTAGAGTCTTTTGTGATAACTGAACCAGCACCTGTTGTTACTGATTCCCCTAGATTTATTGGCGCTACAAAAACTGTGTTTGCTCCAATACTGGAATTTTTACCAATTTTTGTTTGATGTTTTTTCTGTCCATCAAAATTTGCAGTAATAGTGCCTGCTCCAATATTTGTAGATCTTCCAATAGTAGAATCACCAATATAACTTAGATGGTTTACTTTAGTTTCTTCCTCTAGTTGACTATTTTTGATCTCAACAAAATTACCTATTTTGCTAAAGGAAGATATTTTGGAATTAGGTCTTATATGACTATAAGGGCCAATTTTTATATGATCCATTATCTGAGAGTCATAAACAGTAGAGTTTGAAATTTCACATTGTAATCCCACATTAGAATTCTCAATAAAAGTATTTGGACCGATAATGCAATGACTATTTATTTTCGTATTTCCTCTTATATGCGTATTAGCCTCTATGATTACATCCTTACCAATTTTAGCTTCTTCACTAATTGAACAACTTGCTTTATTTATAAAAGTTACACCATTAAGCATATGCTTTTCTTTTATTGAATTCTGAATACATTCCTCGCACTCTGATAGATGAATTCTGTTATTAATTCCTTGAAGCTCTCCATTATCCTCTACCTCGAGACTTAAGGAGTTTTTTAGTAAAGATATTGTATCTGTTAAGTAAATCTCTTTTTGATTATTATTGCTTTGCAAGGTATTAATTATTTCTGATAAGTTACCCCAGTTAAAACAATAAACACCTGCATTTATTAATGGATTTTCTCTTTCTAGATCATTGCAATCTTTTTCTTCAACAATTCTCTCGATAAAATCCCCCTTCAAAAAAACTCTGCCATATCCATGAGGATTTGTTTTTTTTGTAGTAATTAGAGAAACATCAGCAGTTTTTGAATCATGAAAATACAAAAGTTTTTTTAGAGTACTAGGCCTAATGAGTGGCACATCGCCGTTAAGCACTAAAAGTTTTCCTTCGTGTTTTTTTACTTCTTTACAAAGTATCTGGATAGCATGACCTGTTCCTAATTGAGGTTCTTGAACGACAACTTGGATTTTTTTATCGTTTGGGATTGATTTTTGTACTTCTTTTGATTTGTGTCCAGTAATTACGAAAATTTTATCAGGTTTTAATTCGACACATGAATCAATTACTCTTTGTAAAAGACTTTTGCCAGAAATTTTATGTAAAACTTTTGGCAATGAGCTTTCCATTCTAGTGCCCTTGCCTGCCGCTAATATCGCAACACTTAACATGTTTATTTAAAATCCTAATTTAAATTTAACTCTTAACGGATAACTTCGTCATTCCCCACTTCTCTCTCCATTTATTTGTAGGTAATAGATTTGAGAATAATTGCTCATCTAATCTTCTCCTGATTATATCGTCTTTACATGAGTTCAAATCTTGATCTCTGTATGGAATACTAGCTTTAGTTAAGAGATGTTCTTCTTCCATCAAAGATAACTTTTCAAAATTGAAATTAGATTTCAATTTATTATTATCAAATTTTGATATTGCGACAGTTCCTTGACTCCAGTAAGTTCTGTTTTTAAAACTTGGCTTAATAGTAAAAATTTCTAATCCAAGATTTCTTAAGGTTTTTCTTACTGCTGCTGATGAAGAATAAGTTATTAAATAACCCTGAGGATTAAGTTTTTCTGTGACTTTGGATAAAAATTCAATTGTCCATAATTGTGGGCATTTTTGAGGGGAAAACCCGTCTAAATAAATCAAATCGAATTTAATAGAGGAAGGTATAATTTTGATTTTTTCTCTTGCATCACCCCACAAAATACTGCATTTAAAAAATTGATCCTCAAAGTAATCTTTTCGATAAAGTGATTCAAAAATTTTTTTGACTTTTGGATCCCATAATTTAAGGAAAGATTCATTTCTAAGCGAATATTCAAGAGGCTTTTTATCAATCTCCAATGCATATAAATTTAAATATGATTTTTGTTGAATTAATTCATCTATTAAAGAAGCGGAATTGTATCCTATCCCAAAACATATATCCAAAACATTAAGAGATTTGCCCTTAAATCTTTGCAAATTTGAAGTAGCTGTAAACTTTGACTTTGTTTCCTCAAATGCCCCCAATAAACTATGAAAGTTCTCTTGAAAAAACACACTTTTTAAAGAGTAACTACCATCTTTAGTTAAAACTTCTATTAATTCAGACAAAAACTTTTTAGGCTAGTTAGTTAATTTGGTCAGCTCTTCCCAAAAAGTGGGATACGAGACGCTAGCAGCATCAGATCTCATGATTTTTGAGGTACCTTTAGCAAGAAGTGAAGCAATAGCAAGACTCATTGCTACTCGATGATCTGTCTCACTATCTACCTCCGCAGAATGAAATTTTGATTGCCCATTAATAATTAACCCATCTTCTTTTTCTGTTATTTCAGCGCCAAATTTTTGTAACTGTCTTGCCATGACTTTTAATCGATCTGTCTCCTTAACTCTTAATTCTTGTGCATCCTTAATTTCAGAAACTCCATTACAAAAACAGGCAGCTACAGTAAGGATAGGAATTTCATCTATAAGTTTTGGGAGAATATCTCCTTCAATAGTGAATGATCTTAAATTATTTGAAGTCTTTACTTTTATAGATCCAATAGGTTCACCTGCAATAGTCGATTTATCTAAAATCTCATAATTGCACCCCATTGAATCCATTACGCTTAAAATCCCAGTTCTAGTGGGATTTAATCCGACATTCTGAATTAAAACCTCTGAATTTGGAACAATAGATGCAGCAATCATCCAAAAAGAAGCAGAGCTTATGTCTCCAGGAATCAATATTCTCTGGCCAATTAAGTTACCCCCTGACTTGATAACTACATTCCTTCCTAATTCTCCTCTGATATTGATGTCTGCTCCAAATGCTTTTAACATTCTTTCAGTATGATCTCTTGAAGATGCTGGTTCAATAACAGAAGTAGTTCCAGAAGCATTGAGGCCTGCTAATAATATTGCCGATTTCACTTGAGCACTTGCCACTGGAGTTCCAATAACACATCCCTTAAGTTTTTTCCCATCAATTGAGATTGGAGCTTTGTTACCGCCTTCCCTTCCAGAAATTTTGCCACCCATCAAAGATAACGGCTTGGCAACTCTCCCCATTGGCCTTTCGTTAAGAGAAGCGTCCCCGGTTAAGATGAAATTCTTTCCTTCTTGTGCGGCTAATAAACCCATTAATAACCTCATAGTGGATCCTGAATTTCCACAATTGAGAATTTCTTTTGGCTCTTTTAACCCATCAAGACCCATCCCTGAAATCGTAAAAGGCTCATCTTTTATTATTGTTGGAATATTTACACCTAATTTTCTAAGACAATCAGCAGTTGAAAGTGGATCTTCAGAATATAAAAATCCCTCGATGGTCGTCTCACCCTTTGCAATACTTCCTATTATTAAAGCTCTATGAGATATAGATTTATCTCCAGGTACTTTTACTTTTCCTTTTAGATTAACTCCACCTTTTACTGTGCGGATATTATTCATTTTCAAATTAAATACTTGATAAGATTTCTGTAAAAACAAATTATTTATATAATATCAATAAGTTTGTTTTTAAAAAAAAATAATCAAATTAAGTAACTGTTTTCTATAATAGTAGTAGAAAAAAAGGGCTTAATTATTAATCTTACTTATTATCACGTTGCCAAGGATGTTCCAGAAATAAGACCTGACATTGCAGTGGTCATTGATGTTTTAAGAGCTACAACCACAATTTCTTGGGCTTTAAAAAATGGAGCTGATTCAATACAAGTTTTTGCAGATTTAGATTTATTGAAAGAATCTGCAATTAAGTGGAAAGCTGAAAAGAGATTAATGCTTGGAGAGAGAGGCGGAAAGAAGATTGAGGGCTTTGATTTAGGAAATTCTCCTTTATCAGTTACAAAAAAAGTTGTTAATGGTAAAAGACTATTTATGAGTACTACTAATGGGACTAAATCATTGCAAAAAGTTCAAAATGCTAAGCATTTATTTGCTATGGGTCTCCCAAACAGGAAAGCAGTTGCTGAAAAGATAATTTCATTAAAAAGTGAAAATGTTTTAATACTTGGTAGTGGTTGGGAAGGCTCTTATTCACTTGAGGATTCTTTGGCTGCTGGCGCTTTGGCCTCATACCTAAAAAAGAATTGTGATTTCGAAATTAATATTCTTAATGACGAATTACAAGCTTCTATGGCACTTTGGGATTTTTGGAAAGATGATATTTTGAAATGTTTAAAAACAGCAACCCATGGCAAAAGATTGACAAGTCTTGGAGATTATGAGGATGATTTTAAATGTTGCTCTGAACTTGATTGCTTAGATATTGTTCCAGCTCAAGTTGAAAGAGGTGTAATTCGTGCCTCATGATTTACGAATTAGTTCACTAGGAGTAAAGTCTTGACTGATTTTTTGGTAGCTGCATTGCAAATTACGAGTACTTCGAATGTTGAAGCAAATTTTGCTGAAGCTGAAGAGCAGATTGAATTAGCTTCTAGAAGAGGTGCGGAATTAATTGGATTGCCAGAGAATTTTGCTTTTTTAGGAGAAGATGATGAAAAACTTAGATTAGCTTCTGAATTGTCAGAGAAGTGTGCAAATTTTCTAAAAACTATGTCACAAAGATATCAAGTATTTCTTTTGGGAGGAGGGTATCCTGTCCCTGCTGGCGATGAAAGTCATACTTTTAATAGATCAGCCTTATTTGGGAAAGATGGACAGATCATAGCAAAATACGACAAGATTCATTTGTTTGATGTTGATTTGCCAGATGGAAATTTATACAAGGAATCATCCACTATTTTGTCTGGTGAAGAGTATCCACCTGTTGTTGATGTCCCAGGTTTATGCAAAATAGGATTATCGATTTGTTATGATGTTAGATTTCCTGAACTCTATAGATATCTGTCTTCGAATGGTGCAGAGCTAATTATGATTCCCGCAGCTTTTACAGCATTTACTGGAAAAGATCATTGGCAAATTCTATTACAAGCAAGAGCAATTGAGAATACAGCATATGTAGTCGCTCCAGCTCAAACTGGGATTCATTATGGGAGAAGGCAAAGTCATGGCCATGCAATGGTAATTGATCCTTGGGGTACAGTCTTATCTGATGCCGGAAAAACTCAGGGAGCTGCAATAGCGCCTGCTGATAAAGAAAGAGTAAAAAAAATTAGGGAGCAGATGCCAAGCCTGAAGCATAGAAAAAATAAATTGTTTTCAAACTAATGATAAAGTTTTTAGATAATAAACTTTTTCGCTATTTATCCGTTTTTTTATTTTTAAATTCTTCAATCTTACCAGTTAAATCTTCAAGTGCTTTAGCCGCATGGGCGATAAACACTAATGGGGTTCTAGAATTAAGAACTAAATCAAATACAAATTTAAAAGCATACTTTCAGAAGGCTAACCAAATATCTGGAGATAGATTCTGGGTTGATTTCCCAGGAGAATTAAAAAATCCTAGAACAGTAAAAGGTAATGGCCCAATAAAAGAAATTAGATTAGGTAAACCTAATAAGGGTAAAACAAGACTAGTAATTGAATTTAAAGAAGATACTTATTTGAAGCCTTTGACTTGGCAAATGGTTGGCTTAGATCAAAATAGATGGAGAATTAAACTATTTACCTCAAAATATTCATTTAAAAAGATTGGTGAAGGTTTAGTTGAGAAGAAAAGAGGAAATATCAAAGCAAATCAAAATTTAATTCATAAGAAGAGAAACAATTATGGTTACTTGAAACTACCAGAGGTAAAACGAAACAAGTTTGAGGTTGTTATCGATCCAGGACATGGAGGACCTGATCCAGGAGCAATAGGTATAGGTGGTATTAGAGAAACAGATGTTGTCCTAGAGATTTCAAAAATAGTTAAAAATTTACTTTCTGAGAAAGGTGTCAAAGTAAGGTTGACTAGAACAAATGAGGTTGATTTGGATTTGCCTCCAAGAGTTTCCATTGCTAATAATACGGATGCAGATATTTTTGTAAGTATTCATGCAAATGCCTCAAGAGGTAAAAGAAGAGACATAAATGGAATGGAAACCTTTTATTACAGGGGGTGGAGAGGAAGATTACTCGCTAGAAGAATTCAAAAACAAATTTTAATAGTTTCCCCTGGGAGTCCTGATCGAGGAGTTAAACAAGGTCGTTTTTATGTTATTAAAAATACTAGGATGCCAGCAGTTCTTGTAGAAATTGGATTTTTAACGGGAAGATTAGATGCAAGAAGATTAGAGAAAATAACCCATCGAAAAAGATTAGCCTATGCAATTGCAAAAGGCATCCTCGAATATCTAGATAAAGTAGGGTGAAACTTAAGATAGGTATATTTGATAGCGGAATAGGTGGTTTTACTGTACTTAATTCTTTACTAAAAACTCGTAAAGATGTAGAAGTTTTTTATTTGGCGGATACAAAAAGAATACCTTTTGGGAACAAAAATTATAAAGAGATTAGATTAATTGCAAAAGAGATTTGTACTTTCTTTGTTGATAAGAATTTGGATGCACTTTTAGTTGCTTGTAACACTACAAATGCATGTGCGCTTGATATTCTAGAAGATATTCTTAAGATCCCTTGTTTTGACCTTATAAATTCAGTATCGGAAGTAGTTGATAAACAAATAATTGGTGTTCTGGCAACACAAACAACTGTTCGATCATCGTATTACAAGAAAGCTATAAATGCTAAAAAAGAAAATACAATAATATTTCAACAAGAATGTCCAGAATTTGTATCAGAAATTGAAAAAGAAAAATTAAATCTTGATAGTTTAAATAGTCTATCAGACCTATACTTAAGACCACTAATAAACAAAAATATTGAAGAATTAATACTTGGTTGTAGTCACTATCCTTTAATTTATGACTTTTTAAGAAAAAAATTAGATTCAAATATAAAAATTATTGATCCATCGGTAGCATTAATAAAAAAATTTAATGAATCTTTTAATATTCCAGAAACTTACCGCTATGAGGGTATTTCTTTCGAAAATGTTAAATTTTTTGTTACTTCAGAAAGAGATGATTTTTTCAATAAAGTAAAATTTTGGCTTGGAATTAATAAAGAAATTAGGTTGGTTAACCTCCGAAGTAATGTTTGATTCCTTAAGATATGTAAGAGGTCAACCATGAATACAGTAACAGAGCTACTACAACCAGTTGAAAACGATCTTGATGATCTTATTTTAGAACTGAAAAATCTAATAGGAGCTGGTCACCCAATTCTTCAAGCCGCAGCAGAACACCTTTTTAGTGCTGGGGGTAAAAGGTTGAGACCTGGAATAGTTTTATTGATTTCAAAAGCTATATCTCCTGAATTTTGCTTGACAACCAAACATAAAAGGCTTGCTGAAATAACTGAGATGATTCATACAGCCTCATTAGTTCATGATGATGTTGTTGATGAGGCGTCTACAAGAAGAGGAGTAGATACAGTTCATAGTAGATTTAATACCAGAGTAGCTGTTTTGGCGGGTGACTTTTTATTCGCTCAAGCAAGTTGGCATCTTGCAAATCTTGATAATGTAAATGTCGTTAAATTACTTAGTAGGGTAATTATGGATTTGGCAGAGGGTGAAATTAAACAAAATTTAAATAGATTTGATTCGGCTCAATCTTTTTCTAAATACATCAATAAAAGTTATTGTAAAACAGCATCATTAATAGCCAATAGTTGCAAAGCAGCTGGAGTTTTAAGTGGGATTAATGACGAGAACTTAACCTCGTTGTACGATTTTGGCAAAAATATTGGTTTGGCATTCCAAGTTGTAGATGACATTCTTGACTTTACTGGAAATGATAAACAACTTGGAAAACCTGCTGTTAGTGATCTTGCTAGTGGTTATCTTACCGCCCCAGTTTTATATGCCTTAGAAGAAAATAAACAATTGTCAGTTCTTATAAATAGAGAACTTGCTGAAAAAGATGATTTAGATGATGCCCTTAACATGATCATGAACTCTAAAGCTATTAAAAGTTCCAGGAAACTAGCTGAGGATTTTGCATTGCTTTCTAAAGAAGCTATAGTCTGGCTTCCTGATTCAGAATATAAAAGAGCTTTAATGGCTCTTCCAGAATTTGTTCTAAGCCGTATTTATTAGATTTATTAGAAATAAATCTTTGAGCTTAATTAATATTAAAATTTTTGAAAACCCTAATTTTTTCGACTAAATTTATTAAGCATAGATTTATTTAATGTCATTAGATAAAAAAAATTCAATCAATAACATACTCGAAGAAAAGAGAATTTTCC
>QCCO01000007.1 GCA_003278895.1 Prochlorococcus sp. AG-347-L19 | reverse complement strand
TTGTCGACTGAGCTCCTTTATTTCTAAATCAGAGAAGAATTGAGATAAGATACCACATCCCGCGTTTGATGCCCCTCCACATATCCAATCGCCGTTTACTTTATGGTTTGTAATTCCTTGTTTTTTTATAGGGTTATTAGTAATTTTCTTAACTACAAGAGTTGTTCCTAAAACTGTGAGACCATCTTCTTTACCTAAACCTGCAGCTATTACACTTGCATTAGAGTCAGTGGTGCCTGAGATTAATATTAAATTCTTATTCAAGTTAAATCTCTCTGCTAAGTCACAATTCACTTCTCCAATAATTTTCCCACTTTTTATTATTTTAGGTAGGCATTTTAGCCATAAAGCATTGAGATAGCTTTTTGGCCATGATTCTTTTTTTAGATCCCAACCAAGTTTTAGATTATTACCTTCTTCTCCATAACTCCAATCTTTTAAAAACCAACCAGTGATCCAATCAGATTGATGTCGTAAAAGTATATTTGTCCCATATTTATCTATTAATTTTAATGCTTTAGCAATACTACTATATGGAGTTCGCAGATAATCTTCTTCAAGAGTTAGTGATTCAAGAAGGATCTTATTTTCGCTACATGCTTGGTCATAAGGTATTGCTTCTCCTAGCGGCTCTCCTTGCAAATTTGATGCTGTTAAAGTTCCTGAGGTGCCGGAGATAGCCAATTTATTAAGGTTAATTTTCACCTCAATAGGTAAACTAGCTAAGAGATTCTCACAAGAATTGATCCAAGAATTTGGATTCTTAAAGCTGTATGAATAAGGTACTGAATTTGAATATACTAATCTCTTATTAAGATTAATTATTGATATTCTTGCACCACTGGTTCCAAAATCTAACCCTCCATAAAAATTATCAGGCATAGAAAAATATTTTATAAAAAGATTTTGGAAGCCTCTGCTAATTTGGCTGCTTTTTCTTCTACATTTTCCCAAGGGAGCTCAAGATCTCTTCTGCCAAAATGTCCATAGGATGCAGTCTTTCTAAAAAAAGTACCTCCCATTTTTTTGGGTAGATTTCTTAAGTTAAATTCTTTTATTATTGCTGAGGGTCTTAAATCAAAGTGCTCTCTAATTAGCTCAGTCAAATTAGCTTGTGAAATAACGCCAGTATCAAAAGTTTCCACGAGAATGGAAATTGGCTTTGCTACTCCAATTGCATAACTTAATTGTACTTCTGCTTTTTTTGCCAATTTTGCCTTAACTATACTTTTAGCTACATAACGTGCTGCGTAAGCGGCTGATCTATCTACTTTTGTGGGATCTTTACCAGAAAATGCTCCTCCTCCGTGTCTTGCATAGCCACCATAAGTATCTACAATAATTTTTCTGCCAGTGAGTCCTGCATCTCCTTGAGGCCCGCCTACTACAAATTTCCCCGTGGGGTTTACTAGAAATCTTGTTTTGCTAACGTTTGGTTTGATTTCTAAATCTTCAGTAGCAGGAATTACAACATGCTTCCATAAATCTTCTTTTATTCTTTGACGAATTTCTTCTTCATTTGTTATGTCATCTATTTCGGGATTATGTTGAGTTGAAATTAATATAGTATTAATAGAAACTGGCGCCCCTTTTTCGTAATCAATGCTTACTTGAGTTTTACCATCAGGGAGAAGATAATTAAGGACTCCCTCATGCCTCACTTTAGCAAGTTGAATGGCTAATCTATGAGCCAAGCTAATAGGTAAAGGCATTAATTCAGGCGTCTCATCGCATGCATAGCCGAACATTATGCCTTGGTCACCAGCGCCGGTATTATCTTCCAAATCATCATTAACATCATCTGCATCGTTTACTCCTTGAGAAATATCTGGTGATTGCTCGTCAAGTGCTACTAAAACAGCACAACTATTTGCGTCAAAACCACCTGCTCTATAGCTTTCATATCCAATTTCTTTAATTACATTTCTAACAAGTTTTATATAATCGACTTTTGCTTTTGAAGTTATTTCTCCAGTAAGTAAACAAAGACCCGTATTAACAACAGTTTCGCATGCAACTCTGCTTTCTGGATCTTCTGTCAATAAAGCATCTAAAACAGCGTCACTTATTTGATCACATATTTTGTCAGGATGACCTTCAGTAACTGATTCTGAAGTGAAAATGAAATCACTCATTAACAAATAATTTTGAAATTTGATATTATCCTAAGTTAGAACTTTGTTACAAATCAATTATTGTAAATTTAAAAAATACTTGTAAAAGAATAATGAGGCTCAAGTTCCAATATAAGTTCACAAAATAAATAAGTGAATTTATACCGTTTCAGCTGAAGCTGTGGGGCTCTCTTCGTTATCGTCAGTTTGTTCAAATAACATTTGTTTATATTTAGCAGCCATTTCTTCAGCTTTACTAAAAACTTTTTGAGGGTCAGTTAACATATCTCCTGGTTCAGGTTCAAGTGCTTTAGTAGATAATGAAATCCGCCCTCTTTCTGAATCAAGGTCAATTATCATGACTTTCATTTGGTCATTAACATTTAAAACGTTATGAGGAGTCTCAATATGTTCATGACTAATCTCAGAAATATGCAATAGACCACTAACTCCACCAATATCAATAAAGGCTCCATACGGTTTAATACCTTTTACAGAACCAACAACAACTTCGCCTACCTCAAGTCGGTTCATTTTTTTCTCAACTAAAGCTCTCCTATGGCTTAGTACTAATCTATTTCTCTCTTCATCAACTTCAAGAAATTTTAAAGGCAAATATTCACCTTCTAGGTCATCTTTAATTTTTCGAGCACTTATATGAGAGCCTGGAATAAAACCTCTCAAGCCTTCTACCCTAACAAGAGCTCCTCCTCTATTTGTTGCGAAAACTTCAGAATATATAGTTGCATCTTCTTTTTGGAGCTGTCTAACCCTTTCCCATGCTCTTTGATATTCAATTCTTCTAATGGAGAGGGCTAATTGGCCATCTTCATTTTCTTCGCTCATTATGAAAAATTCTCTACTCTCTGAAGGTTGTAAAACATCATTAAGACCCTCAACTCTATTTATTGAAACCTCCTGAACAGGCATAAAAGCAGCTGTTTTTGCCCCTATATCTATCATGGCCCCTTTGGGCTCTAAAGCAAAAACAGTACCTTTAACAAGATCGCCAGGCTTGAAGTTATAGTCATACTTACCCAAAAGTGATGCAAATTCTTCTTGTGTGAATCCTGCGTTGTCAAAATCCGTATTTTTTCTGCTAGAGGAAGAATCTGCTGAAGGTATATCGTTCTTCTCGAATGATAAATCTTCCTCATTTTGAGATGCTGAATCGTTATCTAACTCAGACGAATTTTTAATTTCTTGATCCTCAGAAAGTTCTTTTATTGTTTGGGAAGAATTTTCGTTCATTTGTTGTATCGCAGACTACCTAAGGTAGTTAGAAAGGGATGCTACCAGCCTGCAAACCAATAGCAAAAAGCATTTGTGATATTTATTCTACACTTTAAGATGCTGAATTTTATGAAATTGAAGCCAATTGGTTTTTTGAACTCCCCTTTAGAGATTCAAGAGTTGAAATAAAATCTTTTACCCCATTAAATTTTCTGTAAACTGAGGCGTATCTTATATAGGCCACTTCGTTTTCTTTCCTCAGATTTTTAAGTATTAATTCTCCGATTTGTGAAGATTTAATATCTTTATTAGAATCTTGAACGATTTGAGATTCAATTCCATCTACGAAATTAATAATTGCTTCACTACTGAAGTTAGTCTTTTCGCATGCTCTTGATATGCCAGTAAATAATTTTTGTTTATCAAATAATTCTCTGCCACCGTCTTTCTTTATAACTGAAACTGGCATTGTTTCCACTCTTTCATAAGTTGTAAATCTAAAGCTGCAATTTAAGCACTCTCTTCTTCTTCGAACACTTTTACCACTATCAGCAGATCTAGATTCCAAAACTCTGCTATCTGTGTTTTGACAGGTTGGACACTGCATGTGGGGAAATAAGTTGCACCTTAACTCTAATAGTAGAGTAATATTTTAATTATGAAAAGTAAAAAAAACCTCTTGTTAAAGAGGTTTTTTTTACTGAGTTCATTTTCTGTCGAATTTAGGTGGGTCTCTAAAGGCGACAGCAAAGAATAAAGTAACAACTGCGAGAGTTAGAATAAGAACGTAAGCGAAAGCTTCCATAAGATTAAGTAAATAAGTTTAGTTTAAACCCTTCCTGGGATTCTTCTTGTGGTTTCGTCACCAAGTTTCTTGAATAAACCAAATTCAACTTGGTCTCCAATCTCAGCATCAATACCAGCAAAGGAATTTCTGTAAAGAGTTCTTGAAGCATGCCACCAGTGGCCAAACAAGAATAGCAATCCGAAACATAAATGTGCATATGTAAACCATGCTCTCGGTGAGCTTCGGAATACACCGTCAGATTTATATGTGTCTCTGTCAAACTTGAATGCTTCTCCTAGTTGAGCCTTTCTAGCTAATCTTTTAACTACTGCAGGATCTGTAAATGTTTGTCCATCTAGGTCTCCTCCATAGATAGTTGCAGTGATACCAGTTTGTTCAAAAGAATACTTTGCTTCAGCTCTTCTAAATGGAATATCGGCTCGTACATTACCTTCTTTGTCTTCAAGAATAACAGGGAAATTTTCAAAGAAATTAGGAATTCTTCTAACTTCTAATTCGTTACCTTCCTTGTCTTGAAAAGCAATGTGACCTTGCCAACCAGTTGGTAATCCATCTCCATTTACAAGAGCTCCAACTCTAAATAATCCTCCTTTAGCTGGACTATTCCCAACATAATCGTAGAAGGCTAGTTTTTCTGGAATCGAAGCATATGCCTCTGATTTAGTGGCACCATTATCTATAGCTGCTTGTACTCTTCTATTAATTTCAGTTTTGAAATAGCCTGAGTCCCATTGATATCTGGTAGGACCAAAAAGCTCAACTGGGGTTGTAGCTGAACCGTACCACATTGTTCCTGAAACAACGAAAGATACAAATAATACAGCGGCTAGAGCACTAGCTAAGACTCCTTCAAGACTTCCAAGTTTTAGTGCTCTATAAAGTCTTTCTCCAGGTCTATTGGTGATGTGAAAAATACCTCCAATAATACCCATAAGTCCTGCCGCAATATGATTCGCTACGATACCTCCTGGATTAAAAGGATTAAATCCTTCTACTCCCCAGGAAGGAGCCACAGGTTCTACATGACCAGTTAAACCATAAGGGTCAGAAACCCAAATCCCGACATTTGCGCAATGAAAAGCTCCAAAACCAAAACAGGTTAGTCCTGCTAAAAGAAGGTGAATCCCGAAAATTCTTGGTAAATCGAGAGCAGGCTCACCAGTTCTTGAATCTTCCCATAAATCTAAGTCCCAGTAGGTCCAGTGCCAAATAGAGGCCAACATCAATAGACCACTAAATACTATGTGAGCTGCTGCAACCCCTTCGAAACTCCAGAATCCAGGATCAACTCCAGTAGCACCTGTAATATCCCATCCGTTCCAACTACTTGTGATACCAAGTCTTGCCATGAAAGGCATAACGTACATCCCCTGTCTCCACATTGGATTGAGAACAGCATCAGAAGGATCAAAAATGGCTAATTCATAAAGAGCCATTGAACCGGCCCAGCCGGCTAATAATGCAGTATGCATAAGATGCACAGCAAGTAGTCGACCTGGGTCATTAATAACTACTGTGTGAACTCGATACCAAGGCAATCCCATCGGTTAATTTCTAGTAACTATGCTGAATAAACAGCTAAACATCACGATAGTAAGGGTTTTTTAGTCTTTGAGGGATTTTTGTAAATAAATTTATTTTCTTGCAAAAATTGGGCAGATCAATTAGCAGAACTGAGTTTATAAGGAATTTTTGGCTAAAAACTGTTAATATTTTGGTCACAATTCTCAAAGTAAAACGCCAAAATAAGATAAATAATTAAAAAAATGGCAACTATCAGATTTATTCGTGAGGATTTAGAGGTCCAATGCAATCCAGGTGAAAATTTAAGGGAACTTGTAATGAAGGAGAATTTACAGCTTTATGGATTAAAAGGTATTTTAGGAAATTGTGGTGGCGCGGGACAATGCAGCACATGTTTTATTTCAGTTGAAGGTGGAAATAAAAATTCTTTGAGCCCTCTTACATCCGTTGAAGAAGAAAAACTTAAAAATAGACCGGAAAATTGGCGACTTGCTTGCCAAACATTAATAAAATCTTCTGCAGTAATTTTAACAAAACCACAATCCCCCCCATCAAATTTGGAAGAACTAAAAAAAATTAGTGAAAATAAAAAATTACCTCGCTAAATTGTTTAATACTGTTAATCAGTTTATTAAATTTGTTTATTTTTCCACTTTAATCCAAGTTATATGTCTATAGTCTTATTACTTGATACAGAACTATCTAATTAAATGGAAACAACTAACTTTGGATTCGTAGCTAGTCTTTTATTTGTAGGAGTGCCAACAATATTCCTCATAGGTTTATTTATCTCTACCCAGGATGGAGAAAAGTCAAGCTTCTACTCTGACTCTAGTAAAGGTAGACTTGGCCCAAAACGCTAATGCCTTTATAAATGCTTAGTATTTCAGTAGAAGATTTTTTATTTTGGAAACAAAAGCAACTTTCTAAAGGTGGTGATAAACAAAGTTTTGCTCTTTTACTTGACTGTATGGGAGGTGTAACGAGTGACTATATAAACTTGAAAACCATAAATCCTCATGGAACCTTACATTTAAAAAAAAATTTAGAATTTTTGGAATCTGTTTGGGACGATCATTTGTTGAGATCTTGCCCAATCCAGTACCTCTGCGGAAAAACTTTTTGGAGAGACTTAAAATTAAAAGTTACAAATAAAGTACTTATTCCCAGACCAGAGACAGAGCTCATAGTAGATATTGTTTTCAATATATTTCGAAGAAAGTCAGAGAAATTATTTTTTGCTGAATTAGGAACTGGATCGGGCGCTATTAGTATTGCGTTGGCATTGGCTTATCCATTGAGCAAAGGGGTTGCAACTGATATAGATCAAGACGCATTAGAAATAGCTACTAAAAATTATATAAATTCTTCCAAACAATCAAATTTGAAATTTTATTGTGGAAATTGGTGGTCACCTCTTGAAAATTTTAAAGGAAAATTAGACCTTGCTATTTCAAACCCGCCATATATACCTAAAGATACTTATGAAAAATTACCCAAAGAAGTTAAAAATTTCGAACCTAAAGTTGCTTTATTAGGAGGCGAAGATGGTTTAAAACACACTAGGGAGATAATACAAAAAGCACCAATATTTTTAAAAGAGAAGGGCTGGCTTATTTTAGAGAATCATTTTGACCAAGGCGAAAAAGTAAAAAAACTTCTTATTAAAAATAAATTTACATCAATAGAAATTGTGAAAGATCTTTCAGGTATTGGTAGGTTTACCATTGGAAGATATAAATAAATTATTACCAGTTCATAATCTAAATGAATTTAGTAGACTGCAAATCCGCTTTGAAGACTCTTAAAAGTGGTTTACCTATAATCTTCCCAACGGACACATTACCTGCGATTGGATGCCTGCCAAAATTTTCAAATATTATTTATGAGTTTAAAAAAAGGGATAGAGATAAACCCTTAATTCTTATGGGGTCAGAACATAAACAATTAATTGATTATGTTCACGAATCAGCTAAAGAAGATTACGAAAATATAGCTTCAAAATATTGGCCTGGAGCTCTGACAATGGTTATTCCTGCTTCAGAAAAGCAGACTATAATCCTCACAAGCAATGATCTTACCCTTGGGTTGAGGATTCCAAATTCATATTTGGCTCAATCTCTCTTGAGAGAAACAGGCCCATTATTAACTTCAAGTGCAAATATTTCTGGTTTTAAAGGATCTATTACAGTTGAAGGTATTTCTCAAGACTTCCCTTCTGTTAAAATTTTAGGTCCTATCCCCTGGGGAAAAGGAAGTGGAAAAGCAAGTACTATTATATCTTGGGAGAAAAGTGGAGATTGGAGACTGATTAGAGAAGGAGAAGTATTAGTAAGGAAATTGTATTAATGTTTTTATTATTATTTTTTGTTTTATTAATTCAATTTTTTATTTATTGGATATTTGAACCCCTTTCATCTTTTTTAGAGTATGTTCTCGAAATAAGATTCATTCCTATTATTGCTTTGATAGGTTTATTCTTTGTATTTTCAGCGAAAAATATTGAACAGAATTAAATAAATCAAAATGCCGGCTAACAGATTTGAACTGATGACCTTCGCTTTACAAAAGCGCTGCTCTACCGCTGAGCTAAGCCGGCAATCTCTTCATCTTACAATTAGGAAGGGTCAATTATCAGCATTTTTTAGCTTTTTTTAAATTTATTACTTTTTGATATCTTTATTAGCTTTATCAGTTTTTTTGAATTTTATTTCTCCTGAAATAGTTCTTTTGATTGGTAAATTGGCAACTAATGCAGTCATTCTATCCTCAGTCTCTAAACTTACTGCCACCTCTTCAAAGTCAATTTCAACATATTTAGCAACAACATCAAGAATTTCTTTCCTCATTTTATCTAAAAGATCAGTTGTTAAGGAACTCATATCAACTCTGTCATGAGCAAGTACAAGTTGTAATCTTTCTCTAGCTGTATTTGCACTAGACGTTTCTCTGCCTAGTAATTTATTTATAAGATCTCTGAGAGTCATCATTTTAAAAAACCTTTGTTTGCATTAATCTCATGAATTTATCTTTAAGACTTTTACCTTCTTTTTTTGGATCGATAATTGGTACATCTTTATTTGTAAGTCTTTGAGAAACATTTAAATAACATTTTTTTGCAGGAGATCTACCATCTGAAAGAGTGAGTGGCTCTCCTCTATTTGTACTTATTATTACCTGTTCATCCTCTAATACAATACCTAACAAAGGCAAAGAAAGGATCCCTTGAACATCTTCAATAGATAGCATTTCTTGACTAGCCATCATATTAGGTCGAACTCTGTTTATTACAAGCTGGATAGGCTCAATATCTGAAGTATTAAGAATTCCAATTACTCTATCCGCATCGCGCACCGCGGATAATTCTGGATTAGTTACAACAATAGCTTCTTTACAAGCTGCAAGAGCATTTTTAAAGCCATCTTCTACACCAGCAGGACAATCTACTAAGACAAAATCAAAGTTCTCACTAAGTAGCTCACTAATTTTTTTCATATCTTCGGGCTTCATCCAATCCAACATCCTTGGATCTCCAGCAGGTAGAAGAGCAAGATTAGGTTCCTTTTTATGTCTAACCAATGCTTGGTCAAGACGACAATTCTTGTCAAGAACATCTTGAGCCGTATAAATGATGCGATTTTCTAATCCTAGAAGAAGATCTAAATTTCTTAAGCCAAAATCAGCATCTAATACAGCAGTTGTTGCTCCGCTATTAGCAAGTGCAATGCCTAGGTTTGCAGTTAAAGTTGTTTTACCAACCCCTCCCTTGCCTGAACAAATTAATATTGTGCGAGTATTCTTCCCCACGGTTTTAAAGATTTTCCAAATAATAAAGCCACTTGCAGAAAGTGAAATATTTTAAATATTAAGTAATTCTTAAATTTCTCTTATTTAAATTAATTTATTGCAAATGATTGATTAATTCTTACTTTCTATTATGTGTGGTTTGATAATAATCGATTGTTTATCTATTACCGCAATTTCTGGATAACAATTTTTTGGCTTATCCTTTGGTCCAATAGCAATCACATCTGCAATTCTTAACTGTAAAGGGTTTAAATAAAGTGATGCAATAGAGGCATTTTTATTTCCACTTTTCCCTGCGAATGCGATTCCTAGTAATTTTCCCCAAACGTAAATATTTTCCTCAGCTGAAACTATTGCTCCTGGATTAACGTCTCCAATAATGCATAGGTTGCCATTTGAAGATATTCTTTCTCCCGATCGTACTGTTCCTCTGTGAAGAATATCGTCTTTTTTTGTTGAATTGTATAGTAGTAATTTATTTTTTATCTCTTGCTCTCTTATAAAAGCTGAATCAATTTTTAAAGACTTTCCACAAAGTATCGTATATCTATTATTTGAGTAGATGCAAAATGAAGAGATATTAATCTTATCAAAAAGATTTTTTAATTTTAATAATTGTTGAGAATTTATTGACTCATTGACTGCGAAAATTATTGCTTCTGACGGGTCCTCGATGGTAGAAAATCTTTTGAAAGTTTCATGGATGTTATCTAAATCTAACGAAGCAAAAATTTCTAAATATTTACTTTTGGTATTTTTTAAAACGATTTCCATTGAATTAAATCTAGGAATTGTTTTTTATTAATGAAATTTCATTTTTAATTTCATTTTTGATTATTCCTGGATAGATAATAAAAGAGCTTTCCTCAGATTTCATTAATGTTTTTATTAATGCAGAACTATTTTCTAGTGCACTTTGATAAGTGCCATCCCATATTTTTAGTGCATTATTAGATTCAAAACCTTTAAAAGATCGTTCCTTAATTCCGCAAAATATTTCTGAATCATAACCATTCTTTTCACATAAATTTGCGGCAAATGCAAGGATTTTTAATCTATTTATCTTACTTAAAAAACTTATGTCTGATGCTTTTAATAAATCTCTGTCAATAAACATTTTGCATAATGTAGAAAGCGGCTCAAAAGATTCATCTTTCCATCTAATCAAATGATAATAAAAGGTTACATCATCATTTCTTATGAAATCTTCAAAGTCAATCTTTGAAGGTGAAAAAATCCATTTATATAGTGAATTATCTAACCAAATTTTCTTTTCATATTTATGTTTTATTGTGTGTAATATTTTTTCTAGAATCCATGTTGATATTTCGTTTATCCTGTGATTGTAGATTGTTCTGTACATCAAGTTTCTAAGTACAAGGAAATGTTCAATAGCAATTACTCCTTTTGGTTTGATTCCGATATTCCCATCAGGTGCAAAGGTAAGAGCTGAAATTATTCTCTCTAAATCTACTAAGCCATAATTAGTACCTGTGTTGTAACTATCGCGCAAAAGATAATCAAGACGATCGCAATCTATCTCACTACTAAGCAATGTTTTTAAAGGTTTCGAAAATAGTTGTTTTGATTGAAATAATTCACTAATTTTTCTGGGTAATTCGTTGTCATACTTTTTGAGGATTGAATTTATTGGAGAATAATTTCTAACTAATTTTTCTGACCATTCTTCGTGATTATGCTGGAATATTGTTTCACTGGTATGGCTTAAAGGTCCATGACCTAAATCATGTAGTAAAGCTGCTCCGTAAAGAACAAATTTATTTTCACAAAATGAAGATTTACTTTCAATTAATCTCTTATAAATTTTTCTAGCTATGCAAAAAACACCAATTGAGTGAGTAAATCTACTCGATTCTGCACCATGAAAAAGTAAAGATGCTGCTCCAAGTTGTTTTATTCTTCTTAATCTTTGAAAAGCAACTGTATCGATTAATTCCATAATCATTAATTCTTCTGGCTTTCCTGCATCAAATACTATTTCTTTATGAATTGGGTCATGAAAAATTCTTTTAATACTCATATTTTTAAGGCTTTTTATTTTCAATCTTTAGTCATTTAAAGATTTATTTCTTCATTGTTCAATTCAATCGTTTGAACTGAAACTTCTTCTTTCTCTAGAAGCGACCCAAGAAATAATTCTGCATTTCTCAACCATTTATCGTCAGTACTTCCATAATCACTTGCATCCGGTAGATCAAGTAATTTGTCTGGAGTCATACCCTGGCCTTGAATATTATTACCTTTGGGGGTTAAGTAACTAGCAACTGTTATAGCAATACCACTATCTTCTCCCAAACTTTTTAGGGATTGAATTAAACCTTTCCCATAAGTTTGTTCCCCCATAAGAATAGATCTCTCATTGTCTTGTAATGAACCTGCAAGTATTTCACTGGCACTTGCAGTACCTTTATTTACTAAAGTCACCATTGGTCCATCAAAAGATGTCTCTTTTTGAGAAATAATTGCATCTTTTATTCCATTTCTGTCTTTTGTTTCGACTATGGGTTTCTCACTCAATAATGAATCTGCAACTGCTATTCCTGAGCTTACTAGTCCCCCTGAATTATTTCTAAGATCCAAGATCAAGCCCTCAACCTCTTTTTCTTTTAACTCTTGTAGTGCCTCTTCAACTTTTTTGGGAACGCTTTCGCTGAATTGAGTTATCCTCAAATATCCAATTGTATGGGAATCGTCTCTTAATCTTTTTGTTCTAACTGGTCTTAGATCTACTGATCTCCTCTCTAGATCGACTTCCCTAATTTCTCCTGATTTCGAAGATACTTCAACTAAAACTTTTGTGCCTGATTCACCTCTTAACTTAGAGGCAGTACTTGCAAGCCCTAATTTTTCTGCAGAGATTCCGTCCACTGTCTCTATAAAGTCCCCGCTTACTATTCCAGCTTCTTCAGCTGGCGAACCCCCAAGAGTAGAGATAACTTTAACTTTATTGTCATCATCTTCACCTAATTGGAGCCCAACACCATTAATCTCACTACCAAAATTACTTGATTTCAGTAGTTCATAATCTTTTGGGCGTAAAACTCTCGTGTAGGGATCATCTAGAGGTCTTAACATGTCTTCAATTGCGGAATAAGCCTCTTCACTTGTTTCAATTTGTTTCTGTAATGTTTTTTGTCTAATTCTTTTCCATTGGATTTCATCAAACTTTTCTGGATCATAAAAACCTTCGTTTACCAAGGTCCAAGCGTCAAGAACTAATTGCCTGCTATCACTAAGAGCATCCACCCTTTCAATCGATAAAAGATTGAAGGAAAAAACTATGATCATTGATGCAGTGATCACAGTTTTGAATGTTAAAAGTTTGTTAAAAGATGAATTCATTGGGTTAAGTGTTAACACCAAGTATAAGAATTTTAAGTAAGCTCTTTATATCAAAGCTAATTTTTTTTGGATGGCGAATTCCTCATCTGTTTATGATTGGTTTCAAGAAAGGCTTGAAATCCAAGACATAACTGACGACGTAACTTCCAAGTACGTACCCCCTCATGTAAATATATTTTATTGTTTGGGAGGCATAACTTTAGTATGCTTCTTAATTCAATTTGCAACAGGTTTTGCAATGACTTTTTACTATAAGCCAACAGTTACACAAGCTTATAGTTCAGTCAGTTATTTAATGACCGATGTAAGTTTTGGATGGTTAATAAGATCTGTGCATAGATGGAGTGCTTCAATGATGGTTTTGATGTTAATCCTTCATGTCTTTAGGGTTTATCTTACCGGAGGTTTTAAAAGGCCAAGAGAACTAACTTGGGTTACAGGCGTTGTAATGGCAGTTATTACTGTTGCTTTTGGAGTTACGGGATATTCTCTACCTTGGGATCAGGTAGGTTATTGGGCAGTTAAGATTGTTTCAGGTGTTCCTGCTGCCATACCAGTAATTGGTGACTTTATGGTTGAATTACTTAGAGGTGGTGAAAGTGTTGGGCAATCCACTTTAACCAGATTTTACAGTCTTCATACTTTTGTATTGCCATGGTCATTAGCAGTTTTCATGTTGATGCACTTCTTAATGATTCGTAAACAAGGTATTTCAGGTCCTTTATAAACTCTTATACTGAAACCATTATTAGTTTTTCATATGTCAACGTTAAAAAAACCAGATCTATCTGATCCAAAATTAAGAGCAAAGTTAGCTAAAGGTATGGGCCATAATTATTATGGTGAGCCTGCTTGGCCAAATGATTTACTGTATATTTTCCCAGTAGTTATCTTAGGAACTATTGCTTGCGTAGTTGGACTAGCAGTTCTCGATCCTGCAATGTTGGGAGATAAAGCTAATCCCTTCGCCACACCCCTGGAGATACTCCCCGAGTGGTACCTATACCCTGTTTTTCAAATACTTAGGGTAGTTCCCAATAAACTTTTGGGCATCGCACTTCAAACACTAATTCCACTTGGATTAATGATTCTTCCCTTTATTGAAAACGTTAATAAATTTTCTAATCCATTTAGAAGACCAATAGCAATGTCAGTTTTCTTATTCGGAACTTTCCTAACAATATATCTTGGAATTGGGGCATGTTTGCCAATTGATAAATCACTAACTCTTGGTTTATTTTAAGCTTTAAATTTTAAACATATCTAGATCGTTATACTCATTTCTTAGAAAATGATTCATCAATAAAAATCCAACAATTGTCCAGGTTTGATAAGTTCTGGATTGTTGACCAACCCAAGTACCTGTAGGTCCATCAAAATATTCTGCCCATTCTTGCTTAGGTAATTGATTTAGCTGACACCAATAAGATTCCTCTATTAAAGATTTCATTTCTTCCATGAGAATCACATCATCAGAACCGTAATTTTTTTGATGCAATAGAACGGCTGCACCAAAAAACCAAAGTAAACTTGGCCAATGACCACCGTTATGGTAACTCCAAGGCCAATTCTTTGGATCCGATCCAGTTTTATTTTGCCATTCTTCGACATCCATATGAGGATGACAAATTCTCATTGGCATTTGAGCCATCAAATGCTGTCTGTTATGTAAAACTAATCTAAATAAAGCTCTTTGTTCTTCAGGAGGCAGTACTCCGAACATACATGCCAGAGAATTACCTAAACTGTAAAATCGAAAGTCAGGTCTTCCTGTCCTAATATTTCCTATTAAGTAACCACCTCTATTCTCTAACCAATCTTGTAGCCATGAGGGGACTACTTGAGGTTGAACGTTAAATTCATTGAAGTGTTGATCATCACCATACTGCTCAGTTGGCCTCCTTCTGAGGATTTGCATTGTTTGGCTGGTAACCCAATAGTGCTTTAAAAGAAAACTTCCTAAATCCTTAACCCATTGATTTGTAAGAATAAGTCTTTGGTCTAAAAGTCTACTAACATGATCTGCTCTGCTTAATTCCATTAACCTTATACAACTTTTTAAACATCCATGAAGTAAAACTTCAACTTCTAAAGGTGCTCCCCATACATCCATAGGTCTATCAATCATAAATGCGCAGTCTGGAACAAAAAGTACTGGAGTACCCTCAAAGGTTGGATGTAGAACTAGATCTAGTAGTAGTTGAATACCTCTTTGAACGCTTTGACTTTTTCCAAAGGCATAATCGCCGCTTTTGTTGACATAATACCAACATAGAATGGGCCACCATAAACTTGCATCTGCTGAGGTAATCCTCCCTATTGATCTCTGACCATAGTCTCCAATGAGCTTTCCATTCTCTTCAACGAAACTTGTAGGAAATACGCCACGTGTTTGGTAATTAGCGCTTTGTAAATCAAGGCAAACACTTAGAAACTTTTTGACAATTTCGTACCTTTTTTGGGTAATGAGGTAAATCATTACAGGAACGTTGTCTCTTAAAAATATTTCTCCATAATTTAATTTTTTATTTTTTGTTGGGTGTTCTAGTGCCGCAACGCTACCCACTAACTCGCCTGATATCTCAACCAAAGTTTTCTCGAAGTGTTTTTTTGCATTTGTTACAATTTTCTCTTCATCGGAACTTGGTCTTACTCTTAGATTTTTTTGACTAAATCTTTCTGCCATTTCATTTATATCCCTCTATTTAAGCCTAGTTGTTTAAAGAGACTTTGAACAAATAAAAAATTAATAAAAAATTTTTGTATAAAAGGTTGCATAATTACGGTGAGATGGTTTAGTATTTTCTTCTGGGCAGAAATATCCTTTTTGCATTATTCAAACAAATACCTTAAATCTGATTTTTGGTAAATGAATGAATTTTCTGGAGATTTGATTTCGATCATTATTTTCAGCCAGTAGAAGGGTTTTCCCTTCAGATTGAGTTATTCACAAGTTGTCTAACTCTGCACCTAGAAAATTTAAAAACTTAGGAACTGATGCTTTTATTGTGTCGAGAATTACTAATTTTTGTTGGTTACTTCGAGATGTACATGCAATAAAGGTGTGAGGTCCCGTCAAGAATATAAAAAAATGTCATCAATTGCTAACTTTTAGCTTTGATGTAAACGGATCTGAGATCTTGGAAAGTCACTTTAGAAATATTTTTAATGTGCACTCAATGTAATCCTTAAAATTTAAGGAGGCTAAAACTAAATAAAAACAAATTTTTATTTGGGTAAAGCAATTCAATTTGAGTAGATTTATCTACAAAAGGATTTGAACACAACGGAGAGTTTGATCCTGGCTCAGGATGAACGCTGGCGGCGTGCTTAACACATGCAAGTCGAACGAACCTTCGGGTTAGTGGCGGACGGGTGAGTAACGCGTGAGAATCTGCCCTCAGGAGGGGGATAACGGTTGGAAACGACCGCTAATACCCCATATGCCTACTGGTGAAATGAATTTCGCCTGAGGATGAGCTCGCGTCTGATTAGCTAGTTGGTGAGGTAATGGCT
Source organism: Prochlorococcus sp. AG-347-L19 (assembly GCA_003278895.1). Taxonomy (GTDB): domain Bacteria; phylum Cyanobacteriota; class Cyanobacteriia; order PCC-6307; family Cyanobiaceae; genus Prochlorococcus_A. The sequence continues at coordinate 30,090 of QCCO01000007.1, read as the reverse complement.
CACCAAGGCTTCGATCAGTAGCTGGTCTGAGAGGATGATCAGCCACACTGGGACTGAGACACGGCCCAGACTCCTACGGGAGGCAGCAGTGGGGAATTTTCCGCAATGGGCGAAAGCCTGACGGAGCAACGCCGCGTGAGGGACGAAGGCCTCTGGGCTGTAAACCTCTTTTCTCAAGGAAGAAGATATGACGGTACTTGAGGAATAAGCCACGGCTAATTCCGTGCCAGCAGCCGCGGTAATACGGGAGTGGCAAGCGTTATCCGGAATTATTGGGCGTAAAGCGTCCGCAGGCGGCTTTTCAAGTCTGCTGTTAAAGCGTGGAGCTTAACTCCATCATGGCAGTGGAAACTGAAAGGCTTGAGTATGGTAGGGGCAGAGGGAATTCCCGGTGTAGCGGTGAAATGCGTAGATATCGGGAAGAACACCAGTGGCGAAGGCGCTCTGCTGGGCCATTACTGACGCTCATGGACGAAAGCCAGGGGAGCGAAAGGGATTAGATACCCCTGTAGTCCTGGCCGTAAACGATGAACACTAGGTGTCGGGGGAATCGACCCCTTCGGTGTCGTAGCTAACGCGTTAAGTGTTCCGCCTGGGGAGTACGCACGCAAGTGTGAAACTCAAAGGAATTGACGGGGGCCCGCACAAGCGGTGGAGTATGTGGTTTAATTCGATGCAACGCGAAGAACCTTACCAGGGTTTGACATCCTGCGAACCTCTTAGAAATTTGAGGGTGCCTTCGGGAATGCAGTGACAGGTGGTGCATGGCTGTCGTCAGCTCGTGTCGTGAGATGTTGGGTTAAGTCCCGCAACGAGCGCAACCCACGTTTTTAGTTGCCAGCATTTAGTTGGGCACTCTAGAAAGACCGCCGGTGATAAACCGGAGGAAGGTGTGGATGACGTCAAGTCATCATGCCCCTTACACCCTGGGCTACACACGTACTACAATGCTACGGACAAAGGGCAGCAAACTCGCGAGAGCTAGCAAATCCCATAAACCGTGGCTCAGTTCAGATCGTAGGCTGCAACTCGCCTACGTGAAGTAGGAATCGCTAGTAATCGCAGGTCAGCATACTGCGGTGAATACGTTCCCGGGCCTTGTACACACCGCCCGTCACACCATGGAAGTTGGCCATGCCCGAAGTCGTTACTCCAACCCTTGTGGAGGAGGACGCCGAAGGTGGGGCTAATGACTGGGGTGAAGTCGTAACAAGGTAGCCGTACCGGAAGGTGCGGCTGGATCACCTCCTAACAGGGAGACAACAAAATGTTTAATATTATTATTTTGTCACCTTAGGTCGATCGGTATCTCACGTTCTTAATTTGTTAAGAATTTCATTTCCTAAGTTTTTCTAGGTCACACCCATTATTTTTCCTGGGCCATTAGCTCAGGTGGTTAGAGCGCACCCCTGATAAGGGTGAGGTCCCTGGTTCAAGTCCAGGATGGCCCATATCTCTATGTTGGGGGTATAGCTCAGTTGGTAGAGCGCCTGCTTTGCAAGCAGGATGTCAGCGGTTCGAGTCCGCTTACCTCCACTGATTACCACCTCTTCCATAACCGGTAGAAAGGAAATGTTTTGAGTTGTGATCTTTATTCTGAACGAATCTAGCTTCCTAATGAAATCATTAAGATGCTGGACTCATTGAATTAATTTCATTGTTTTCAGAGAACCTTGACAACTGCATAGATTATTTTTAAAGACAATAAGCATCTTTAATGATGCAGATTTATTATTTGTGCGAATGCATTAATAACAATTCTATTAAGCTGATGCTTCAATTATTGAAGTTATTGGTCAAGCTACAAAGGGCTCACGGAGGATACCTAGGCACACAGAGGCGATGAAGGACGTGGTTACCTGCGATAAGTCTCGGGGAGTTGGAAGCACACTTTGATCCGGGAATTTCCGAATGGGGCAACCCCATGTACGGCCAACTGAATATATAGGTTGGTGCGAGCTAACCCAGCGAACTGAAACATCTTAGTAGCTGGAGGAAGAGAAAGTAAATAACGACTCCCTCAGTAGCGGCGAGCGAACGGGGAACAGCCCAAACCGATAGTCTTGACTATCGGGGTTGTGGGACAGCAATATGGATCAACAAGTCTAGAAGAAACGTTTGAATGGCGTGCCACAGAGGGTGAAAGCCCCGTAATCGAAAGATAAGTTGACCTAGCTGTATCCCGAGTAGCACGGAGCACGTGGAATTCCGTGTGAATCTGCGAGGACCACCTCGTAAGGCTAAGTACTACTGTGTGACCGATAGTGAAACAGTACCGCGAGGGAAAGGTGAAAAGAACCCCGGGAGGGGAGTGAAATAGAACATGAAACCGTGAGCTTACAAGCAATGGGAGCCCGACTAATCGGGTGACCGTGTGCCTGTTGAAGAATGAGCCGGCGACTTATAGGCACTGGCGGGTTAAACCGGAAATGGTGGAGCCACAGCGAAAGCGAGTCTTAATAGGGCGTTTGTCAGTGTTTATAGACCCGAACCCTGGTGATCTAACCATGGCCAGGATGAAGCTTGGGTGATACCAAGTGGAGGTCCGAACCGACTGAAGTTGAAAATTCAGCGGATGAGCTGTGGTTAGGGGTGAAATGCCAATCGAACCAGGAGCTAGCTGGTTCTCCCCGAAATACGTTGAGGCGTAGCGTCTAGTGCTCCAGCAGGGGGGTAAAGCAACCATTTCGGTGCGGGCTGCGAAAGCGGTACCAAATCGATATGAACTCTGAATACCCTGTGTGTAACTAGGCAGTCAGACTGTGGGGGATAAGCTCCATAGTCAAGAGGGAAACAGCCCAGACCGCCAGCTAAGGTCCCAAAATTAACGCTAAGTGATAAAGGAGGTGGGATTGCCCAGACAACCAGGAGGTTTGCCTAGAAGCAGCCATCCTCAAAGGAGTGCGTAATAGCTCACTGGTCGAGCGATCCTGCGCCGAAAATGAACGGGGCTAAGCGTTATACCGAAGCTGCGGATAAATTTATTTATGGTAGGGGAGCGTTCTATGTAGGGTGAAGCGTTAGCGTAAGCGGACGTGGACAGCATAGAAGTGAGAATGTCGGCTTGAGTAGCGAAAACATGGGTGAGAATCCCATGCCCCGAAACCCTAAGGGTTCCTCCGGCAGGCTCGTCCGCGGAGGGTTAGTCTGGACCTAAGGCGAGGCCGAAAGGCGTAGTCGATGGATAACAGGTCAATATTCCTGTACCAGATGTGTTTTGAGAAGGGGGACGGAGAAGGCTAACCAGGCCAGATGTTGGTTACTGGTTCAAGCGTTCGAGGCTTTGAGAGATGGAGAAAACATCTTGAGCTAAGGCGTGAGTACGAGCTGCTACGGCAGCGAAGTTGGTGATGTCATGCTTCCAAGAAAAGCCCTATACTCGTTAAGACACAAATGCCAGTACCCGAAACCGACACAGGTGGGGTGGTAGAGAATACCGAGGGGCGCGAGATAACTCTCTCTAAGGAACTCGGCAAAATGGCCCCGTAACTTCGGGAGAAGGGGTGCCAGCGAGAGCTGGTCGCAGTGAAGAGGCGCAAGCGACTGTTTACCAAAAACACAGGTCTCCGCTAAGTCGCAAGACGATGTATGGGGGCTGACACCTGCCCAGTGCCGGAAGGTTAAGGAAGCTGGTTAGCTTTTAGTGAAGCTGGCGACTGAAGCCCCGGTGAACGGCGGCCGTAACTATAACGGTCCTAAGGTAGCGAAATTCCTTGTCGGGTAAGTTCCGACCCGCACGAAAGGTGTAACGATTTGCGCGCTGTCTCGGAGAGAGGCTCGGCGAAATAGAATTGTCTGTGAAGATGCGGACTACATACACCCGGACAGAAAGACCCTATGAAGCTTTACTGTAGTTTGATATTGTGCTCGGGCTCTGAATGCGCAGAATAGGTGGGAGACGTTGAAATAGTGCTTGTGGGTACTATTGAGTCATCGGTGAGATACCACTCTTTTAGAGCTAGGGTTCTAACGCTTACCCGTTATCCGGGAAGCGGACAGTATCTGATGGGCAGTTTGACTGGGGCGGTCGCCTCCTAAAAGGTAACGGAGGCGCACAAAGGTTCCCTCAGGCTGGTTGGAAATCAGTCGTTGAGTGCAAAAGCAGAAGGGAGCTTGACTGTGAGACCTACAAGTCGAACAGGGACGAAAGTCGGTTTTAGTGATCCGACGGTTCTGCGTGGAAGGGCCGTCGCTCAACGGATAAAAGTTACTCTAGGGATAACAGGCTGATCTCCCCCAAGAGTTCACATCGACGGGGAGGTTTGGCACCTCGATGTCGGCTCATCGCAACCTGGGGCTGAAGTCGGTCCCAAGGGTTGGGCTGTTCGCCCATTAAAGCGGTACGCGAGCTGGGTTCAGAACGTCGTGAGACAGTTCGGTCCATATCCGGTGTATGCGCAGGAATATTGAGAGGATTTCTCCCTAGTACGAGAGGACCGGGAGGAACGCACCTCTGGTGTGCCAGTTATCGTGCCAACGGTAAACGCTGGGTAGCCATGTGCGGAGTGGATAACCGCTGAAAGCATCTAAGTGGGAAGCCCACCTCAAGATGAGTATTGCCATGGCTTAAGCCAGTAAGGTCACGGGAAGAACACCCGTCGATAGGCTCTACGTGGAAGCTTGGTAACAAGTGCAGCGGAGGAGTACTAATAGACCGAGGGCTTGACCAAATAAACTTAATTTATTGTTTTTAATATATAATTTTCTATGCAGTTCTCAAGGTTCACACTATCCTGGTGTTCATGGCGATGTGGAACCACTCCGATCCATCTCGAACTCGGTTGTGAAACGCATCAGCGGCGAAAATATTTAGGGGGTAGCCCCTTGAGAAAATAGCTCAATGCCAGGTAAAAATATTTAAAAGGGTTTACTCTTCATGAGTAAGCCCTTTTTTATTTTTGGCATTTCGGACACCAATGGGTACTTCTTCCAGTAATTTTTTGTCTCTCAATTAAATTTCCACATTTGCGACATTCTTTTCCAGTTCTTCTATAGACATTTGTCTGTAAACCAAAATTACCATTTTCTCCATCCAAGTCCCTAAAATCACTAAATGTAGTACCCCCAGAACCTATACTTTTTTTTAATACAGTTACAATTGATTCTTTAAGCTTTATTAACTCATTCTTTTTTATTGTTCGAGCCTCCCTAAAAGGGGAGATGCCAGCAGAGTATAAACTTTCATCAGCATAAATATTACCTATACCTGCCACTATTGTTTGATCTAATAAAATAGCTTTTATAGATTTTGTTCTTTTTGAAATAACTTTCTTAAGGTAATTTGCATCAAAGTCTTCAGAAAATGGTTCTGGTCCTAATGAACCTAATCCTTTTATTATTTTGTTAAGCGATAGGTCTTTATTAATCCACCACATTTGGCCAAAACTTCTTACGTCAATGTACCTAAGCTCATTATTATTTTTATCAAAAAATCTTATTCTTGTATGTTTACAAGGATGACTTGAGTTTTCAATAAATTTAAAATATCCAGTCATTCTTAGATGAACTACAAGAAATCCGTTATTTTTTAAATTATCTAGAAGAAATTGGGTATTCTCATTTTGAACTTCTTTTAATTGAGCTATTAAATATTTTCCTCTTCTATCCCATTTATAAATAAGTGAGTTCAGAACTCCTTTAATAAATTCTTCTTTGTTTATTGGGAATGCAACAGTTGAATCCCTACAGACTTCTACTTTTTTAATAATAAAGTTATTAAGTTTTTGCTCTAATCCTCTGCGAACTGTCTCTACTTCTGGTAATTCAGGCAATTATTTAAGCTTTCTCTAATTCACTTTCAGCGAAATTATTTGTATTTGCTCCACCATCAGTTCCGCTTATCCCAGCGTAATTTACTTTATCGAATCTGACTACACAGTTATATTTAATGCCTGAGGTATCAACTGAAGCAACTTTACCGATTTCATTATACCAATATGATTCTGGTCTTTTTACTCTTACGAGATCTCCTCTTGAAATAGCCATTACTATTAATTTAACTTTTTGTAGAATAACTCATCATTAATATTCTTAGACAAATTATTCACACATATTAATTAAAGTTTTAACAAAAATCATTTATTAAATTATTTTCGAATTCTTCTTTAACAGGCTTACTTCCCATCCATTTCCTGCCAGGTATTCTTACGTCTAATTCATTTTTATCACAATTGATTGAAATAATCAGTTTTTTATTTTCTTGATTTAGAACGTTTAAAACTTTTCTACCTTTAATATCTTTATATGATTTACTTTGGATAATTATAGGACCATAAATTTTTTTATCTAACTCAATTAAGTCATGATTTTTTTTATTATCAGTTGTTTCATATTTTTCTGAATTAATTATGTTTTTTTTTGTTATTAAGAGCTTCTGACCAATTTTTATTGAATTAGGATTATTGATATTATTAATCTCTATCAGTTCTTTTACTTTTAAATTATATTTGTTCGATATGTCAGTAAGATTTTCACCAGTTTGAACAATATGATAATTATTAATTAAATCTGATTGTTTTGTGAGATTTTCAGAAGATTCGGAGATAATAAGATTTTGACCAACAAAGATATAATTTTCATCTTTTAAATTATTCAATTTAATAATTAAATCTTTATTAATTGAATAAAATTTTGAAATACTTGATATTGTATCTCCACTTTTTACAATATGAATTTTTTTTATTTCAGTTTTTTCTTCAGTAATTGATTCTTTTTTAGCAATATTCTCAATTTTATTTTTTGCTGAAAATACTTTTTCTTCTGATTTTATCAATGAGTGATTAAAAAAATTAATAAATATGGCAATTACTAAAAATGCAAATTTCATAAAACTCACTATTTATTTAAAGATAATCTTTAAATTTAAAATCGCTAGTATTTTGAAAACAATTTAAGTAATTTAAACCTGAAAAATAAACTTTAAAAATTTCTTTACTCTTTCATAAGGGGGATACCGCAGATTTGAATCAAATAAAAAACCTTTAAAAGTAATAGATTTTTGATTTGAAAAATTTCGAAAACCTTCTTCTCCATGAAATTTACCAATACCGCTTTTCCCAACGCCTCCAAACGGTAAATTTGGAATAAGGACTGGCAACATTACATCATTTATACAAATTGTTCCAGAACTGGTTACTTTTGAAATATGATTATGGATTTTTTTATTGCCTCCAAATAAGTAGATAGCTAAGGGTTTTGATGTTTGACTAATCTGTTTTAAAGCTGATTCCTTATCGTTAATTCTAACTACAGGAAGTAGTGAACTGAATAATTCTTTTTGCAAAATATCTGTTTCATTTAATTTAGTTCTCAAAATTGTAGGAGATATTTTCAACTTTTTTTTACTAAAAGTCCCCCCAAATAAAATTCTTTTTTCTTTTTCATATTGTTTGAGAATTTCTACAGTTGATGTAAATTGTTTTTTCTCCAATTTTGATAGGTTTTCCGAAATAATTGGATTATCTCCGTAAAAACTTACTATGTATTTCTTTAATTTTTCTATAAAAATATTTTCAATTTCTTTATCTACAAAGATATGATTCGGAGCCATGCAGGATTGACCAGAATTAAAAAATTTACCCCAAACAATTCTTTTTGCAGCCACTTCTAAATTTGCATTTTTGAAAACAATTACAGGATTTGTTCCGCTTAACTCAAGAGTTAATGGAGTTAAGTTTTTTGAAGCTAATTTCATTATAGATTTTCCAGTTTCAGTACTTCCTGTAAAAAAAATGTGGTCAAAATTTTGTTTAATTAATTTTATGGATTGTTTATTATCACCCTCCACTGTCATTAGGACATCTTTACGGAAATATTTGGAAGTAAGCTTTTTAATAAGTTTTGAGGTCGCAGGACATTTCTCTGATGGTTTTATAACTGCAGTATTTCCTGCTGAGAAAATGTTTACCAATGGCTTAAAAATATAAAGTAATGGATAATTATAAGGACCAAGAATTAAGACACACCCAAGAGGTTCATAAATAACTTTGGAGGATGATGGGAAAAGATAAAAAGGGGTATCAATCTTTTTTGGTCGCATCCAAGAATTGAGTTTCTTTTTTGTGAGTGAAATTTCTTCTTTCACTAAAAGGATTTCTGAAAGCCCTTCAATTTCAGATTTGCCGAGATCAACAAAAAGTGATTTAATTATCTCTTTTTTATTTTCATCCAAAAGTTTAGAAACTATATTAATATGATGGATCCGCCATTTTATATCTTCAGTTTTACCAATGAGAACTGTATTCTTTAATTTATAGATATCTTCTAAATGAAATTTATCAGAAATTTTCATTTTTTACCTTTGAATAGTATTAAATATATCAGAGGATAAATTGTAAATAACTAAATTTTTGGGCAGTTAAATCAAAGCGAATGATTTATGAGAAATAATCAAATTTATTAATATTGCTTTTAAAAATTCAAATTTTTCTTGGTTAGTATATTTCTATGAGGGAAAATTTTTCAATTAGATTGATATCTATAAATGAAATACCAGAAGTCACAAACTGGGCAAGGTTAGAAGGATTTTCTCCAGGAATGGATGATTTATCAATTTATAGAAATACAGATAAACAAGGGGTATGGGTAGCTTGTCTAGACAATAATCCTATAGGCTCTATTGCGTGTATAAAATATAATTCCTCGTATGGTTTTATAGGTTTATTTATCGTTAAAAAAGAATTCCGGAATAATGGATATGGAGTGAGATTATGGAAACATGCCCTCGAATATTTGAAAAATGTTGATTGTATTGGTCTTGAGGCTGCTCCAGATAGATTAAATGATTACGCAAAGTGGGGGTTTAAAAAATCTTCCATTACAAATCGATGGAAATTAAATGGTTCTCAAGATTTGCCATTGAGAAATTTCTATAAAGATCAATTTCATTCTTTTAAAGTTGTCCCGGGTAATAAAATTTCTTCTGAAGCAGTTTTAATTTATGATAATCAAAGAGAACCTAGTCCCAGACCACATTTTCTAAATGATTGGTTGAAAAATTCTCATGGTAATGTCAGTGCAATTGTCGATAATAATGGGATGTGCCATGGATTTGGCAGGATAAGACCTTGTGTATTGGAGGGTAATGAGCAAGGCTGGAGAATTGGTCCTCTTTTAGCGGATACTCCACCACTTGCTGAATTATTAATAAGGGAGTTAGTTGGTGATTTAGATGCTCAAATCTTATTGGATTGCTCTAATCTGAACCCTTATGCAAATTATCTTTTATCAAGTTTGGGATTTGAGGAATTATCAAAAACTTACAGAATGTATAAAGGCATTCAACCTCCCTGCCCTATGAATCAAGTATATGGACTTGCCTGCTTGGAACTGGGGTGATTTTCTTTAAAGCGTTTATTTCCCGTTTTGTTTCTGTAATACTGAAAGAAGTTTGTTTGATTAAGATTAATTTCCAGAAGGTTTCAAAATTTTTTCTACAATATCGGCGTTGATTATAGTGATCTCTCCATTGTCAATATTGGCAACTTGAAACAAGGTCCATGAATTTGGATTTCTAGCTCCTCCAATACAGTCGATAATTTGACCGACCCAATAATTTTTATCCTTTTCCTTAGTATCTTCGCAATTTTCTTTTTTAATTGCGACATAATCACCAGGCCTAACGAAAAGAAACTCAGGAGTTGCTGAGCTCACAATAAACAACTAATAGTATATAAGTACTATAGCAAGTTACTAGTTTTGTTGCTGAACTTTGAATTATTTAGCAAACTAAGGGGTAATTCAAAAATAAAATGGAATCAACTGAAATTGCTGTATTTTCAACATTATTGGGGTTAATCCTAGCTTTAACTGACGCTTATATAGAAAGAAATATTCCTGGATAATATTTCTTATTCATTTTTAAATTAAATAAGATTTAAGCTGGTCTAATATGTCGGCACGATTGGAAACTAATTTTGTAAAAACTAAATATATCAACCCTCCCATTGCGAGCCTTCCGTTAATTTTTTCTAACTGCTTTAGTTTTCTCAAAAATTACCTTTGCTGTTAAATAAAATTTAAAGGGTATAGAAAATAAAAAAGTATTGATTAATTCAAAATTAAAAAAAAATTATAGAAATATTATTTCAAACACGAATTAAATTTAAAGCCAAGCTTCTTTCATCTCAAGATAAAGTCTCTCGCTCTCAGCAGAATTAATTTTGCTGTCTGAATAGGATTGTTGCTGTTGTTGTTGTTGCTGCTGAGTTGAGTTAGTATCTGAATTTTGGACTTCGCTCATTAGAGGGGCTTAATATTTGTGTTTATTCTCTCATATTTAGAGCTTTTTTTGTCAACTTAAATTCTTAAATTTTATTTAAATTTTCTGCGTTTTAAATTTTTCGTGTTTTGAGTTAATTTATTTCGCTACAGTAGTTTTGGTATATAGGAATTTAACTTCCCAATATACAATTCCTAGGAAGATAGCACTTGCAATAATAATTTCAGAAATGGCTAACATTTTATTTTTCAATACTAATTAAATTTTGGTATCAATTTACACAGAATGCAATAGGTACTAATTACATTTTACGTTCTAAAAAATTTTTTTTAATAAAATAACGCGTCGAAATAATATAAAATTTTAAGTTAGATACATATTATTTCCGTGGGAAATTTCATAAATTCAACAACTCTTATACCTTTAATACCTTTTGTAACCTCTTTATTTATTCTTATTTTATTGGCAAGTTTTAACAGAACACTTAATAGGTTAACAAAACCAGTTACTGCACTGGTTGCATTATCTTTATTAAGTTCTGCTTTTATAAGCTCATTTGACTATTTTATGAAAATAGAAAAAGAATTAGTTTTATCTGAAGTTCTCAAATTTTTTGAAGAAAAAAATTTAGTTATACATCTCAATTTAGTAAATGAAAAAATTATAATTTTTTTCTCATTAATAATGATTTTAATTATTGGAATATCTTTTTATAAATTGCCTAGAAAAAAAGGTTATGTCTCATTAATGATAAGTCTAGGATTAATTTCTTCTTCGGTGATGATCTCAATATTGTTAATTGATTTCTCAGCAATAATCTAAACTGTAGTAAGCATTGACAAAGCTTGGTTAAGCTCTTGGACATGATTTAATTCATCTTGAGCAATTTCTTTTATTTTTTGATCATTTGGATTATCTATTAAATATTTGGAATAAGTTTCAAATGCATGTTCTTCGATTTTTATGTTGACATCATACGCATTTGCTGGAGATAGGAAATAATAAAAAACCATGATCCAGTAATATACAAGCACAAGGTGTCTTGCAAAAAATCTATCAATCCAGAACCTATCTCCTCCTCTTTTCTCCATTTCTTTAAGATGTTCAGTTTCGTTAATAGCTTGATAAAAATGTTCTTTCATTAAAATCATTGTTTTCTCATTTTTAATTCCTAGGGATTCTTTAAAATGAAGAACTGAAAGAAATGCAAAATAAGGTGATCTAGCTATAACTTCTAAAACCCAAAATCTTTGTAAAGATCTACCAGAGTATATCAAGTCTAAGAAGTTAACAGTACTATTCAAAATTAAAGAATTTAATTTCTTCATAAATTTAGTATTTTCTTTAAGTATATTTACTTATTCGCTCGAGGGCTATAATATATTGAACTAATTAACCAAAAATTAATATTTATAGTCTAAAAATTGTATCTTCCATTGAAATATTTTTTTTTCATGCATTAATTGGATAGATAAAAATTTTATATGACAGTTACTGAAAAAATTGCAAATGCCAAAAAGAGGATTTATGAATTAGAAAGACTTATCGAATATTGGAATGATTCAGACCATGATGAGGCAAAAATGGCAAATTTTTCAAGGAACATTGAAAATAAAGTTGCTTAGATTTTGATGATTAAGGCTCATTAAGTTTATCTACTTAAAGTGATTTAACCTCTTTGAGGTTTCGAATTTTGTTTAATTTATAAATAGAGCAATTAAACCTATTTTCAAAAACGGTAAGGAAGAAATAATCTAAAAGAAAAATAAATATGAAAACCTTTTCAAAAAAATATTTAGTGCCGATTAAATTTATACCATGGGTTTTTTGGGTATTTATATCTTTTATGAGTATATATTTGTGTGAAATAGCTTGGGTAAATTGAATAATTAATGGATTTAGCTTCTCCTTAGCCAACCAGGAGCGCCGCCAAACCAATCCGATATATCATCTTCATTTGGGTTGAAATGATTTTCTTTATCTAGTCCATCTATCCCAAATGATTGTAGGAGGTTATCAATCCCCCCATTATTCTTTGCACCATTCCTTCTAAAGCTGTTAGCTTTTTTCAGCCAAAGAGAAATTGTCGAATTATGTTGCGCAAATTTCTCAACAAATATCCTTTCTTCTAATGTAATTGATTTATTTTGAGCAATTCTTTTAATTATTCCTTGGATTTTTAGTCTTTTTGCATTACTAAGAAGCATTTTTGATCAATTCATTATTCTTTTTATAGGAGGGATTACTAAATATATCTTGTCAATGTTAATTTCAACAAATTGACTATCTTAAGAGGTTTTTAAGCAAGAAAAGTCTTAAGACACTAAAAAAAGGGATCATTAAGTTACGAATGATACTTTTATTCATTTATTAAACTTATAATTCCTACAATTTAGATAAAAAAAATCAATCCATTCTCAAAGACTCTTCAAAATTAGGAAAAAGTCGATGAAATTCTTGCGCAATAGTAAATCTGTACTATTATTAGTACAGATTTACTATTAAGATATGAAAGTGATTTCATCTTCTCCTTATGCCCCTTTTAATTCAAAAGAGTGGAATTTTCTAATTAGCAAAAATGTAAAATTTGAAAATACTCCAATAAAGATTCAAAAAAAATTTTATGGAACTTTTACTCTAAAAAAGATTGAAAAAGATAAACTTTTGCAAGAGAAGGTTGAATCGCACCAACAAATGCAACTTGTATTCGGATAGACAAATATTAACTAACAATCTTTTTATTGAATATTATTTTACGAGATCCAATTTTTTGTTAGATTAGTAGAAATACAAGAAGGATTTAATTTGGCTGTAGATCGAGAACTTTTAAAAGAAGTTACCCAAGAACTTTGGAATACCGTAAAAAAACTAAGACCTGAAATAGATCGGCAAACTCGACTTCAATTAGTTTTAAAGGCTTTATTAACTATTGGAGATTTGCCAGATCATATGCAAGCTGCCATGGTAGTAGGTGTTTGCGCAGAAATGGATAAGAGTGATGTTGATAATATTGAAACTAATTCACAAACTAAAGATTCAAGCGGAGTTGATACTTCTACAGGCAGAAAAGTAGTTAGAAGAAGTTCTGCTAAATAAACCTTAAACTATCATCCTTTAATTTTCTTTGATTCGTTTTTATTTAGTCTATTGAATAGGTAATATGAAATTACAATTAAAAGGGGAACAAATATTGAATGTAAAGTCATCATTAATTCTGTTTGGCCCATTCCTATAAGATTTGACTCGTTTGGAAGTTGTTCTGACCAAGTGCCAACTAAATGCCAGGCTTGAGGAATTGATAAGAAAAACATATAAGAGCTATAAGTTAAGTTTATGTTCAGATAAAGATTATCATTATTGAACGTTTTTGCTTTCTTTATTCTTATTTCTTAACTAAGTATTTGTAGAGTTATAAAAAGAACTGGATTCATAAATTTATTTTCTTAAGAAGAGTTTTAAATTCTTTTTTACCAATAATTTTTTCAGCTGCGTAGGCACCACTTGCTGAAACAGCAGGAATTCCTATACCTGGAAATGTACTTGCACCGCAAGTGAATAAATTTTTCACTGGAGTTTTGCAGCCTGGGAAAAGACCTTTTGCTGCAGATAATGCAGGGCCGTAACTGCCGCAATAGGTATTGGTGAATTTTTTATGAGTGATTGGGGTTCCTAACATCTTTAAATCAATCCTTTCATCTATATCAGGGATGAATTTTCGCACTGCATTAAGGAATATTGAACATCTTTCTTCTTTCAAATTTCTGTACTCTAATTCCTTTGGATTTAGGTTTTCCCAAATTTCCCAAGGTTCATTTGCAGGAGTATATCCATGAAGAACATGTTTTCCTTTAGGGGCCATATTTTTATCTAAAACAGATGGGATTGAAAATACAGCTATATTTCTTTCTGCGGTTACACCTTTTTCCCACTCATCAACATGAATCGCATGAATTGGCAAATCTTGAAGATCATCACCATCGAAACCTAGATGTATATGAAGAAAAGAATCACATTTATTAGGGTTCAAAACTTTTGTATTCCATTTTTTTAGAATTTCATTTGGAATTAAGTTTTTTAAATTCCAAACATCAGTATTCGTGACAACTGATTCACAACTATAACTAGAACCATTATTAAGAGTTATACCTGTTGCTAAATTTTTATTGAAGTTAATTGACTTTACTCTCGAAGAGAGAATTAATTCTCCTCCATTTTTTTTAAATCCATTAATTAAGGCTTTTACGATAGATTCACTACCTCCTTTAGGGTATTCAAGGTATGAGTTTGGTTCAAACCATTCGTTAAATAAAGTAGCCATCGCAGCTGTGTTTGTATCATGCATTGACATACCACTTATCAAAAAGCTCAACAAATCAACCCAATTCCTGAGAAAAGGATCCTCCAGATGATTATTTACTAAATTCCCAAAGCCTTTATTAATTTTTGGTATTTGCTTGATATTAGGTAAAAATTTTGAGGTTAAATTTATTAGATCTAAGAAATTTATTGATTCGGGAGAAAATGAGAGTAAAGGTATTTCATTTATTATTTGGCTAAGTGGTTTTATTCCGGAAATAAACGATTCCCATTCTTTGACTGATTTCTCACCTCTTAAAGTTTTAATTTTTTGTTTAAAAGGTTCTTCCCCCACATCAAGATTAAAATTGCCTTCTGGGACAATTACTTGCCAACCTTTGTATTGAAATAGTTCAACTTCTTCATCAAGTAATTTAAGAATTTGCCCTAAGGGATTAGTTGTCGGCCATTTACCTATTCCACTCCACAATGAAGGACCTGATTCGAATGTGTAACCTTTTCTTTTGAAACTGTGAGCAACACCTCCCGGTTGAGTATGAGCTTCACAAATAAGTACTTTTTTTCCTGATAAAGCTAGGATCGAACCGCAACATAACCCACCTATTCCACTTCCTATTATTACAACATCGTACTTATCCATTAAATATTTACTTTACTTTTCTCGTAAAACTAATTCGTTTTAGACAAATGTATTAGTTGAAGTTGTAATACTTAGTACAACAGCTAAGAAAAATATGTAAGGAACTGCTTTTAGTGGTATGTATCCTTGGCTTTTAGAAATAAAATCCATTAGTTTAGTAACTTTATGTAAATATAATAACGAGAGTTTGTTCCTTATGTGTGCCAAAAAATTATTTTTTTGGAAATATACTGAAACAAAGAAATCTTTTTAGAAAGATTTTCTAACTAAGAACAATTTTTTTGAAGTTATCCTAGTATTTGATCCTTAGATTAAAATCTATTATGAAACACTTCCCGGATATTAATGAGATAAAGCTATTGGAAAAAAATTCTCAAAAAAATGGCAGCGGAATCGTACATGAGGAATTGTTGGGAATATGGAAGTTTAAGTATGTATGGGGAAAGGAGTCAGACGAAATCAAAAATATACCCAGTTCTATTCTCCAAGTATTGTCGGCAAGACTCGAATTAAAAAGTATAAATAAAGAGGATCAAATAAATTATGAAATAAAAAATTCAATTAATTTCGGATTATTAAATATTACATTTGTAGGGAGGGCAGAATTAAAAGGGCTTAGACCTTTATTAGCTTTTTATTTTGAAGAATTGAAAATTACTATTAGTAGCCTACTTTTATTTAATAAGGAATTAAAAAAACCAGAAGATAAAAAAATGCCTTTTTTCTCACTTGTAGGAATTAGCACTAAAGATAATTGGTTATGTGCTCGAGGCAGGGGAGGAGGGCTTGCAATATGGGTTAAGTCTTAATTTAGTGGTATTCTCCTGGATGATCTACCTTTCTTACGGTAACTTTATCAACTTTTTGTCCATTAAATCTTAAGAGATCATCTCCTGAAAAGTCATAACCTAAGCGTTGACCTATTAGGGCTACATCATCTGCTGTAGAGGATGTCGTAACCTGCTTTTTTAATTCTTCATCAGATTGCATCTTAATTAAAAATTTTCTTATTTCAGAAAAACTCATTACAAGAATTTGATTGATTGATGTTAAAGAAAATTATAAAATCTTTTTCTTAGCAAGAACAAGATAAATAGATAATCATTATACTATTTTTATGACTTATTTATTCCTCTATATAGTTGGCATAATTTTAATATGGTGGACATATCGTGTCGGTTGGCTTGAGGCGCTCAAAACAGTAGTTAAAGTTATAGTTCCCTCAGCTCTTATTATTTTATTTAACATAAAAGCCGGAAGATTACTTTTTAAAAGTCCTGTATTCGGCTTATTAAGCGCTTTGCCTACCTCTATTTTTATTTTTAGAGGTTCATTGCCTTTAGTTAGTTATATTAATAACTGGATTGAAAATAAAATTAATAAGTATGATGATTCGGAAGTTGTAGATACTGATTCTGTGCCTTTAGATGATTAATTTAATCAAATCCAAGAAATAATTCTTTGTGTACAACAAGAACATCAAATAAAGTTGTTCCATGAATAGGACTTAATGGGATTTTGTCTATATTCAATGCTTCTGCGCAAATTAAATGAGCATCCCATTTTGTATTGTGATCACTTATTTCAATTGACCATTCAATTACTTTTTTGAAATGATCTGGCATCTCCGAACCAATTTTCCTGCAAATTCGACATAGAACCGACAAAAGAGGAGGTTTTGATGGCCTTTTTAAATCTTTAATAAGACTAGGTTGTGTAAAAACACTTGTATAGCGGATGTAGTCTATCAATTCATATTCTTCTTTAGTAAGAGCTGCTTTATCTAATGCTCTTTCAAATTCTTTTATGGGGGTTATGGGCCTATCCAAGATATTATTTTTTGCTGCTTTCTGAATCTATTTTTTCTTGATTAATTTCATTGGTTTGATTGCTTTCTATAGATTTAGGAGATTCATCTTTATCTTCTTCGTTCATAACTTGGTCGATTTCATTTTGAAATTCATTCGACGCTTTTTTAAGACTTTTCAAAGTTTTACCAAGCTGTTTTCCTAATTCTGGAAGCTTTTTTGGGCCAAAAATTAAAAGAGCTAAGATAAGTATTACAGTAACTTCAGGCAAACCTACACCAAAAATATTCATAACTGATAATTATTTAATTAATTAGGAAATCTACTATTAAATATAGTCAAATCATGTGAAAATTTCATTCTTGGAATAGCTTTTTTAATATTAAAAAATTTTGAAAAATATTATTGTTATTAATGCTCCTTTAAAGAAAACTAACCAAAGTAATTGATAATCACTCAATTTGAATTTTTTTTGGTACCAATTTATAAGAATTTTATGTTTATCTATTAATTTTCTCATTTTCACCGAGATCATTTATTACTATCACTTATTTTATCTTAATTTATTTTATTATTATTTTATAGAAATCCTAGATTCAACCCAAAATAGATTATTCTATTAAATTTTAATTTTTTCTAAATTACTGAAACTATTCGCTAAATATTTACTATTAAAAAAATGAAGTACTTATTTTTTGTTTTTTACCTTTTTTTTCTAATTTTTCCAGCTGAAGCCGTTACCACAAAAATGTTTAAAGTATTAGATACGTGTGCAAGATATAGACTCGGTGAGATTAATGCTAATGAGGCTATAGAAAAGCTAAAATTAAAATTAACGAATTCCTCTACTAGTCAGCCAAAGGAACTAGTAAAAAAATATTGCTCAGTATTTACTCCAAATGAAAAAATTGAATTTTAATCTTAGCAATACCTTTTTAATTATTCTTTTTTGAATAATCTTTAGCTTTGTTTCGTATCTCTTTAACTTTTTTAAAATTAGTTATTTTTAAGTTAAAAATAACTCCCAAAAAAAGAATAAGAAATAAAAAAATATAAATTATTAATTCCATATTATTGAATTAATAAATTCACCCTAGTTTATTTCTATAATTTTTTAGTATCTTTTAAAACAAAAAAACTGACTTTAATATCAGTTATTTACTTAAAGGCCACAAAAAAAACAAATTAACCTCTAATATGGAACTTTATAAGAATCATTGTGAAGATTGGAGATAAAATTCCAGAATTTTCTTTACTGGATCAAAATGGAGTTAAAAGATCAAATAAGGGTTTAAAAAATCCTCTTGTTTTGTTTTTTTATCCAAAAGATGATACGCCGGGTTGCACTATAGAAGTTTGCGGATTTAGAGATAAATATGACTTATTTAAAGTATTAGGTGCACAAGTTTGGGGGGTAAGTAATGGAAGTACCTCAAGTCATTTGGCATTTGCTAATAAAAATAAATTACAATATCCATTACTTTGTGATATGAATGACTCTCTTAGGAAAACTTTTAAAGTTCCTAAAGTATTAGGTTTTATGGATGGTAGGGTAACTTACGTTATTGATCGCAAAGGGACAGTTAGGCATATTTTTAGAGATTTATTGAATGGTCCTGAACATATTAAAGAGGCTATTAGAGTACTTAAAGAAATTCAAAATCAATAAATTATTATTCAAAGAATTTTAGATTAATAACTTTTGTTTTATTATGGATTCAGCTATTTTTTTAATTTATGCAGGAAATGGGAATGCAGGCTGTAGATCTTGCTATTCAAAATGGAGTGGATCTTGACGGTACTCCAATCCCGAAAAAAATGCTAGATCTATACAATAAAATTATGGGTGAGGAGAACAAAAGACAAAGGAGTGGTGTTAAAAAATCAATGAGGAATAGATGCGTCAAAACGGGTTCTAAGCATTTTGATAAAGAAACATTGAATCAATTATTAATAGACTCGGGATGGGAAGGTCTTAAAGAAAAGGAAATTTTATTTTTTTATAACTAAAAAAATTTTTTTCATTACTTTAAAAATCAATTATGGTAATTAATTATTTAGATTAAGAAACAGAGAACTAATTAAATATTTTTTTAGATCTAATTTCTTGGATTATTTAAACCATCCTTTTTTTTTAGAGGAAATTATTTTCTCTTTTTCAGCTTTTGCTTTATTACTTGCTTTTTTGAAAGCCAAGTTGGCTTCTATAACTGTAACTATTGATATAAAAAAAAGACCAGAAATCCCAATTATTTGTTCACTTTGAGAGGGTTCTGAATCTCCTTGTAAAAAAAAACCTAAAGCGAACCATGCAGTACTAGCAGTGATAGTAAAAAAGTAGGGTTTCCATCTTCTTTGATATAAGTAACCCGATCCTAAACCAGGAAGAAAATTTAAAAAAGATGCTACCCATCCTTTTGAATAAGAAAGTAATTCGTCTCTAGAGGGATATGACATCTAGATTAGGTATTTATTAAATGTGAATTTATATAAGCAAAAGATATTGCTGCACAAATTACCCAGCTAAAGGGTAAGAACATTCTTATTTTTTCTTGATTGGTATTCATTAATTTATTATGTAAAAATTTTTTAAAATCTGTGGATTTAATGAATACCTTAAGATTAAAAAGATTGAAAAAGACGGTTAAAAACCGTCTTTGAAAAAAAATAATTTCTTTGAAAAGAAATTATTTATCTTTTGAGGCTGAGAGTACTTTAAGTTCTTTTTTTACTTCTTTTTCTCTCTCTTCAAGATGTTTTAGTTGAGCTTTAAAAGCATCTTCAAGTCTTACTTTTTGTTTTGTAATTTCATCAAGCTCTTCTTGATGTTGGTTTTTCTTTAACTCCTTCATTTCACTATCGGAAATAACATATACTGGGCGATATGAAGGTGTTTCAAAAAGAAGATCAAACATTGAATACATAAGCGACCTTTGAATTAGTACAAACTCAATATCTGATAATTCTTTGAAATATGAAAGGATAAATACCGAAGATATTGATACGGCAAATACACCGAATTTCGGTTTACCTAACTTAACCGCCCAGTATTTACCGATCGAATTTTAAGGTATGTTCTAAAGTATAAAGTAGATGATTCTAAAGATCTAAATCAAAAGAACTAAAAATGGATTTAAAAATTACTAAAACATTAGTAATCCCATCCAACGAAATTAAGTGGCGATTTTCTAGATCCTCCGGTCCTGGAGGACAAAATGTAAATAAAATTGAAAGCAGAGTAGAGATTATTTTTAATTTAGAGGATTCCAAAGTATTAAATGATTATCAGAAAGAAATTCTTAAGAGAAACTTGAAAACCAAATTAGTGAATAATAGCTTACGTTTAGCGGTTCAAGAACACAGAAATCAATTATTAAATAGGCAGCTAGCTTTAATGAAATTTAGTTCAATCCTTAAAAATGCTTTAAATCAACCATTTAAATTAAGAAAATCTACACAACCCACTAAAGCATCACAAAAGAAAAGAGTTGAGGTTAAGAAAAAACGTGGCGAATTAAAAAAAAGTAGACAAAAAGAAAAAACATATCAAATTTGAATAAACTAAATAAATATTTTCTTCGCAGATTGCTACTAAACATGTGATAAATTTAAATTAATTTTTGGTTTATTGAATTCAACTAATGATTTCTGGTTAATTGACTCAAATTTTGTAGGGGTGATGCGTTTCTATAAAGATAAAGATCATTCTGATAAATCTATTGATTATATGTATATTGAAGAAGGAATTATTATGGGAATTCATGGAGAAAATCCTCCATTGATGAAAACTAGAAAAAAAATTTTTATAGAAGAAGCAAGATTATTGTGGCAAAAATTGTTAAATGAAGGTTGGCAAAAAACTAATAAAAAATGGTGAAGAAATTTTACAAAAACTTTTTTAATTTCGGAAAATAAATGAACCGTTAGGGTATAGCTTGGAAATTTTTTCCTGTTGTAAATATTTCTTTTTTTTGATGTCGTTTTCATATCTTCTCAACATCATTAGATAGTTTGTAAATCCAAAAATTATTAAAAACACAATAAATCTTATCCCTGCCTCAAAATTCATATGAATATTAAGCTTTATTTTAATCTGACAATTACTAATCAAAAATCAATCGGTATTTATATCTAATTAAAACGTCTAGTAAAAATCTTTTTTGATTTTACTGTATATAAAAAACATAACAAAAGTAATATTAAAATTGCACTAAAGCTTCCGATTGGGTTTGGAATATTTTGTGTAAAAGGCCCTGCTAAAAAAGATGGTGTATTTTCTTTGAATTCTATTAATCCGTTATTTAATAAAAACCAAATACCCACAAGGCCTCCATGTATTCCTATGCAATTCCATAAAGAACCTTTATCTCTAATTTTTACTAATGATAAAAATATCCCAAGTAAAATAAATCCCAAACGTAATCCTACTATGTTCCAAAAGATCTCATTAGGTAAATTATGAACGAAGCAAAAAATTATAGCTTGTATAGCTATTGATATTTTTGTACCATATTCAAATTTTAATTCTTCTAGTAACCAGCCTCTAAAAATTATTTCCTCTGCGAATCCAACGCCTAATCCTAGTACAATAGAATTTAACAATATTATTGGCGAGAATTCACCTATCCAAGAAATATAATTTTTTTGCAATAGTGGCACCAGTATTAGAATTATTAAAACTAAAGCAAATAAAATACCTTGAGAAAAATTGAAAAAGTTTTTCAAGAATTTGTCTTTTGTTATTCCAAGAATTATCCAAGCATTTGATTTATTTCGTTTGATATAAAACCAATATGGGAGTAAAAAGATAAAAAGTAAGAATGTAATAATAGTACCAATTAAGGATAAATTTTCTTTTTCAAAAGTAAACAATAAAAGTGGCTGAGATAAAGCCCAGCCAATGCCATAAAGAATAGGAATAAAAAATATAGTCGATAAAATTCTTGGTCTTAAAAGAAAAAAACTTCTAATTAGTATCATTACATTTTTCATTTTAGTTTGAATATTAATTAACCCCAACCTTTGCCTTTTATTATTCTAACTACATGTTCAAGAAGGTTTAGCTTTTTCTTTTTACTATAGTTTATGTTTTTTGAAAGATGAGATAAATCTTTATAAAATTGCCGAGTCATTTTATCTTCTTTATCACTAGGCCATAGTAATTCCGAGCCCTCTTCATATTCTTCTTTATATCTTTCTTTAATCAAATTTTTTTTATATCGTAATAATTTAAATTTTACTTATTGCAAATGCTTAAAAGTGATGTTTATTAAATTTGTGTATTTATTTAAAATTCATGCTGATTAATCTTTCAACTTTAATTTTTACATTATTGTCTCCATTGCTTATTTTTGCAGTAATAGTATCTGTTTACTTATTTCATTAGGAAGTATTTATCAAATAAACTTAATTAATTTAAGGGTGTATTATGCCTACTTTTTCTAATACAAATGATAAAACTGCAATTACCGCCATTAGTGTCAAGATCTTGTTCTTTTTAATGAAATCCATAATGAATATAAATAATCTATTTATTAAATTCTTATATCAAATAATAAATAATTTAAATCATTATATCAATTACGATGGAGCCAATATTTAGGAGATTTAATTCACTCAATAGCTTCTTCTAAAAAGATTATTGAAAAAATATGCTAAAGGTATAAAAGAAGGGAAATTTTATGGATAACCTATTTACCGGGATTTTAATTACCCTAATTGGTAAGTGCTTAATACAAAAATAACTTTTGCTTTGGCAGATTGGATTTGAGAGTGGCGTAAGTGCCGGGATAAGAATCCTTCTATTGATGAGTGTGTAAAATTTGTTCAGTAAAAATTGGAAGATTATAAAATTCCTGATAGTGATAAAAGAATAATTGAATCTCTTTTGCTCTATGAATCTGAATTATTAAGGATTACATACTTTAATTTTTATAATTATCTATAAAAAACAAAGGATCATTTAAATCCTCTTACAAATTAAGAAAAAAGTAAATCAGCATATTTACGGATTTACTGAAAATATAAAAAGGAGTAATTTATTAAGTGTTGAGTTCGGAGGCAATCTAAATGATTGATAGTCCGCCTGAAATTTAGCAAATTCCAAAATATAGGAAGCGTATTCCTGAGAATGGGATTATTCGAAAATTAAAGTTCAATCAATTAGTCTGATAAGACTTCGCTTTATAATTACTAGCGACAACAGGGACTGAAATTATCGAGAGCAATCCCCGAATTCACGTATTCTAGGTTTATGAGTAAATAGACTTTAAAATATGTACTTTTATATCCTGTTAGAAGGAAATCAAATATCAAAAAGGACTGTACCACCAGTCCTTTTTTTATCAAATAACTTCTAAACTAGACTTCTTTTTGGATAATATAGATTTATTAAGTGTTTAAAAATATTTCATAATGAAAGATCAAGTTTTGTTTCCGAAGATTGAGGTACGTGAAAAAGGTTTTTTACAAGTAAGTGATATTCATACAATTTATTGGGAAAGATCTGGCAATCCAAATGGTAAAAAAATACTAGTTATTCATGGAGGTCCAGGCGGAGGAAGTCAACCAAGATATAGAAGATACTTTGATCCAGATAAATTCGATATTATCCAATTTGACCAAAGAGGTTGCGGTTCTTCAACTCCTTTCTCAGAATTAAAAGAAAATACGACTAATCATTTAGTTGATGATATTGAAAAATTAAGGATTCTATTAAAAATACATAGTTGGCATTTGTTTGGTGGATCTTGGGGCTCAACACTTTCACTTATATATGCAATAAAAAATCCCTCAAGAGTTAGGAGCTTAACTTTGCGAGGTATATTTTTATGTAGAAAGTTTGAATTATTGTGGTTCTATCAATATGGCGCAAGTGAGATATTTCCTGATGAATTTGAAGAATATATTTCTGTAATACCAAAAGAAGAAAGAAATGATTTGATAAGTTCTTTTTATAAATATCTAACATCATCAGATGCAAATCTTAGATCAAAAGCAGCAGCAGCTTGGACAAAATGGGAACTCTCAACTAGTCATTTAATAAATAAAAAATTCGATTTTGATAAATCCCAAGTTAATTCTTTTTCAGATGCATTTGCAAGGATCGAATGCCATTATTTTGTTAATAATATTTTCTTAGAAGATAATTTTATTTTGAAAAATACAAAAATAATAGAATCTATTCCAACAAAAATAATTCAAGGAAGGTACGACGTAGTATGTCCTGTTAGGAGTGCTTGGGATCTAAATAAGAAATTAAGGAATTCTGAATTAATTATTGTTAATGATGCTGGTCATTCAATGAGTGAAAAAGGTATTAGTATCGAATTAATAAAAGCTGTAAAAGGAATTCAAAATCTCTAAAAGAGAGAATATTACTTTAAAATTAAAGCCCATTATCTTCAATATTTTTTGCAATACTCCTAAGAAGTTCGACTATATCAGAATCTTCGCATTGAGTATCTTCTTTAAGCAAAATGCATTCGTCTCTAATACTTACATTAGTACTCCACCATATACCTGAACTATTGGTATCGTCCCATTCAAATCTTTCAGACATAATTAATAAAATCTAATAAATACATTAAAGCTTGCATTACTTCATCGTGGATTTAAATTTGGAATTTCAAAATTTAAAAAACTTTCCTATGTAGTAAAAGGATTCTGGAACTTTCTGACAGTAAATTTAGAAATCTAATTTCAATTCGTATTGTATTTCCTTTTCCTTAAAAATAACTTTTTTTTTATTTATATTTTTTCTAGGCCTTTTTCTAGAACCATGTTTTAAATAAATTTCTTTTGAAATATCCCAATATCCATCCTTTTTAGTGATTTCCTGAATTTTCTTCTTTGCAGTTTTAGTGCTCTTTTGTATCTCAATTATTGGTCTAATATAATTAATTTGTTCATATTCTTCTTTATTAAATCTAGATAATAGCCATGGTTCATGAATGAAATTAAGTGATAAATCCTTTAATTCTGGTATCCATTTTTTTATAAATTTTCCTTGAGGATCATGATCTTTTCCCTGCTTAATAGGATTATAAATTCTATTGGTATTTATAGATGTAGTTCCAGATTGCATTTGGCATTGGTTCCAATGTATTCCAGGCTCATAATCTACAAATTTATTTGCTAATTCGGAACCTGAATCTTGCCATGGTAGCCATAAATTATAGCTAGCAAAAGACATCAACATAGCTCGCATCCTGAAGTTTATCCATCCATTGAAATTTAATGAGCGCATACATGCATCTATAAAAGGAAAGCCAGTATTACCTGAACTCCATAAATGTAGTAATTGATTGTTTTTTTCTCTAATATTTTTAAAAAAAGGATGGTATTCCCTAAACTCTAGTTCTGGTTCACTTTCAAGTTTCTGAATAAAATGACAATGCCAAGTTAATCTGCTTTTTAACATCCTGGAATTATTGTTTTTTGATATATTTGCCTTTTTAAAAATTTCTTTTAACGAAATGCATCCCCAACAAATATATGGGGATAGTCTTGTACAACTATCAAATGATTTTTCTGGGCTAGATATATCTTTTGAATAAGAATCTAATTTATTACTAAAGAAGTATTGCATTCTCTCTAAACCTTTCGTTCTTCCACCTTGCAGTCTTCCTGGACAAGTTTCTTTTTTAAAGGTAAAAATTTCGTCTGAGGGTATTACTCCAATATTAAAGTTAATAGAATTAATTCTTAATGGAGCTTTAAGTAAGTTTTTTTCGGAATTTTCTTGCCACTTTTTAGACCAATTATTCCTATCTAAATTTCCTCTAAAAACTGAAAATTGTAGAAATTCCTTCCAAATAATATTTTTGCTTAAAACCCATTCTCTTACTTTTTGATCTCTTTTATAAGTAAGCCAATCTCCGGTTTCTTGATGGCTATATAAACCTTTAATTTTAAATTTTGAACTAATTTCATCAAAAATATTAATAACATTGCCAGTCCTAATAATTAATGGTTGTCCAATCTCAGCAAGTGCATTTCTTAAATCTATTAAACTTTCTTTGCAAAATTGCCATTGTCTATCTGAATGAGTATTTTGGCTCCAAATATCTAACTCAATAATATAAATAGGTAAAATATCACTATCTTTGATAGCCTCATAGAGAGCTTCGTTATCAAAAATTCTTAAATCTTTCTTAAACCATAAGATATTTATTTCTTTCATAATTTTTTCTTTTAATCCTAGAAAAATAAGATTAAGTTTGTAGGTAAAAAATATAATAAATTTTAAAATAACTAAAAATCAAAAAAATGAAAATAACAAAAAAACTTTGGGAGGATAATTATGAGATTGCTTTACTGAGTTTAAATACAAAATTTGTTCAAGGTTTAAAGAATGGAAGTCTCCCTAAAAATATATTTCAAGAATATTTAGCTCAAGATTATTTCTTTTTAGAGACTTTTGCTAAGGCTTATGGTCTTGCTGTTTCCAAATCAAAAGATAAGTACTCAATAAGGAAGTTAAGTGAACTGTTAATGGGCGTTTCAGAGGAGTTAATACTTCATGAAACGTATGCAAAAGAATGGGATATTGATTTGTCTAATAACTTTATAAAAAAAGCAACGAAAAATTATACAGATTTTCTTGACGATACTTCCAAAAGACTTAGATCCGTTGAAATAATGTTTGCAATGACTCCATGTATGCGACTTTATTCTTGGATAGGAAAAAGTTTGTATAAAGAGGATTTTGACATTAAATATAAAGAATGGATAATTACTTATTCTGATGAGAGCTTTCAAAAGCTAGCAGATTCACTTGAAAATCTTATTGAGACTAATAAAGAAACATATGATATTAATCAGGCCAAATATTTATACAGGAGAGCTATGGAATTGGAGTTAGATTTTTTTAATGCATATTCAGATTTCTGATTTAAATTAAAATTTATTTATAGTACTTTGAAAAACGAGTTAATAAATTATGTATTCTAAAATTGCACTTTCAATAGGCGGTAGTGACTCCGGGGGTGGAGCAGGCATACAGGCTGACTTGAGAACTTTCATGGCCCTAAAAGTACATGGATGTTCTGTTATTACATGTATTACCGCACAAAATAGTATAGAGGTTACATGCGTTCAACCAGTAGAGAAGAATACTTTATTAAATCAGTTAGATACTTTATTTGCTGATTTTGGTATTGATGCCTTAAAAACCGGAATGTTATTAAATGAAAGGATAATTAATGATACTGCTTCAAAATTAAATACTTACAAAATAACCAAAATTATAGACCCAGTAATGGTTACAAGAACTGGGTCTAAATTACTGGAAGATTCTGCTATTAATGCTTATAAAAAACTCTTATTACCAATTGCTGATTTAGTAACTCCAAATATTTATGAAGCAAATCTACTTTCTGGTTTAGAAATAAGCAGTAAAGAAGATATCGAAAATTCAGCAAGAAAAATTATTGGTCTTGGAGCTAAAGCGGTACTAATAAAAGGTGGCGGTTTAAAAGATATGAAAGGCAAGGATTTTTTCCTTGACTTAAATGGTAGAAAAGAGTGGTTATTTAATAATTTTATAAATACAAAAAATACACACGGTAGCGGCTGTACTTTGAGTGCTGCTATTTGTGGTTACAAGGCTTTAGGTTTTGATCTATTTGATTCCATACAAAAAGCGAAATTATTTGTTGAGAAATCTTTAGACAATTCTTATAAAATAGGATCTGGCCCTGGTCCCTTAGGCCATCATTAATTATTTATAGAGGTGAAGTTAGAACCACCATTTTCTGTAGGGCTTTTTTAAAAATAAGATTTCTTCAGTTTCCCATCCTCCCTCCAACCACTCAAGATGCTCAAGTAATAGAGACTCACTTTCACTTTTACTTAATTGCCCAATTCTATTAGCAATACCATCGAACCTTACTTTCATCAATTCCTCAATCTTGATGTTATTCATAGGTTAAATAATAAATTTTTTCTACTCTTACTTGTATACATTTTCTTGTCAACGATTTAATTTTATTTGTTTACTAGCAGTTCTTCAATATGTATTAAATACAACTTTTTAAAATAGATAGTAATTAAGACTTATTCACATAGATTTAATTAAAGACTAATTTATATAAAAATACTTTAACCATGAATAAAGAAGAAACAGCAAAGCAAAAAACGATTTTAAATGTAGGCTATTGTGAAACGACCTCTGAATGGCTCAATAGAATTATTACTGAACTGGCAGATGAAAATAAAAATTTTGTAGATTTGTCAGTTATTTGTGCTTAATTTTTTAGAAAATATAGTTTTTTTGATTTTTTTTCAGTTAGCTTTTAAAAATAAGAGAAATTTAAAATATATTTTTCTGATGTGAATCCTGATAAAAAAAACATAGAAATAATTAAACAATTCAATTTATCTCCTCATCCTGAGGGTGGATGGTTTAGAGAGATAGTAAGGAGTGAGAATTCTCTAATAAGGGAAGATGGCCAAAGTAGAAACTTTATTACGGGAATTTATTATCTTTTGGAGAGAGATGCAAAAAGTGCTTGGCACAGAGTAAAAAATGCTGATGAAATTTGGATTTATTTAAGGGGCGATCCTCTGAATTTATGGTGCCTAGATAATGATAATAAGTTAATAAGAAATTTAATTTTAGATTCTAAAAATCCAGTAGAAATGATCCCATCTGGATATTGGCAAGCTGCAAAAAGTACAGGCGAATTTACTTTAGTGAGTTGTTGTGTTGGCCCGGGCTTTGATTTTAAAGATTTTGAATTACTCAGAAATACAAATCATACTTCTAGATTGGATAAAGCAATTAATGATCTTATTTAAGACATTTTTTTGTTTATATTTTTGAAATTATCCTCTAGATTTATAAGGCTACTCAATCAATCTATATTTAATGAATCAAAATTCTGTCAAAACAATTGGTATTAATGATGAACCAAGAAAAGATTCATACTTAGTATATGTAAATCAGGCTGATGGATTAAAAGGCACCCTTAATAGGGATTTTGATGAATGGTCGAATTTTGATAGTTGGGAAAGTATTTCAGTTCAGCAATGGATTTTTTCTAGAGCTTTAGAGGTTTTCAGAGGGAAGAAAATTGATATTAAATGCGACTGTTGTGAACATAATGATTTAATCCCAAATGATTTTGAGAGTATTAAAAAAGAAAAATGTTTTGGTAAAAAAAGTGCTTACATGATTGAAAAAGTTGTAGATGAAATTGTATTAGCTAATGCAAAAAGAGAAAGTGACGGAACATATTCTGCGTAAGATTCATAAATATCTATTGAGTGAAAAATCTTTTATTTACCAGTGAAAATTATCAGAAGAACCAATCGTTAAATTTCTAGTGGACATCTTATGGAACTTAAAGTGTACCGAATCACTGAACTCCTTTTCATCTGAGTAATTCACAAGATCCACTGGGTCGATGTTTTCATCGAACCATGCATCATATTCAATATGGTTTGGTTCAGCAAAATAACTCATACCCAATTAATAGCTTCCAAAAAACGTATAAACGGTACATGCGATACCAAATTAAAATTCTTAATTTTTAGAAAATCTATTTTTTTAACTTGTTTATCAAGATTCGTTGCCAAAAAGATAGGAGAAATATCTATAAATTCATGTCTCTCGATATATCCATGGTTTCTATCCATCCTTACTTCACAATCAAGGATGGGAAGATGGACCCTATGGTCCAAGGCTCGGGCAAGATGCATTGATGAATATCTGTAAACCAATTGACACATCATTAATGAATGGACAAACACCTTATCCACCAGTTTTTTCTTGATTATTGACAGTCGATTTAAAATTAATAGCAATTAGCTTTTTTTTATGACTATTGAAACTACTGTTTTCACCTTTAAACTTTCTAATACATTTGAGGAATGGGTAAAAATGTTTGATAGCCCAGAGGTAGATGCATTTCATAAAACGGTAGGACTTACTCCTATATATCGTGGCAAAAGTTTAATTGATCCAAAAGAAGTTATTGTTATTCATCAAGCCGAAGAAGGTGTTGCCAAGCATGTTTTTTCAGATCCTGAAACCATTAAGAATATAGAATCTGGAGGTCATATTTATAGCACAACGAAAATCACAAGTTGGGTTTCTGATT